>NZ_JASFDV010000194.1 GCF_030766825.1 Nocardiopsis sp. CC223A | reverse complement strand
GCCCGGAATCGTCGGAACCCCAAGCGGACGCACGACCGCCGAGCGGATCCGCATCCGCATCCCGACCGTCACCGTCCCAAGCGGACGCACGACCGCCGAGCGGATCCGCATCCGCATCCCGACCGTCCGCGCCCCAGGCGGACGTACGGTCGCCGAGCGGATCGGCATCCGCATCCCAAGCGGTGTCCGGACGCCCACCGGCGGCGGAATCACGCAGACCGGCCTCCCCGACCACCGCACCGGCACCGTCGGCATCCCAGGAAGCACGACCATCATCCGGATCCGAAGACCCACCCAGGCCAC
>NZ_JASFDV010000193.1 GCF_030766825.1 Nocardiopsis sp. CC223A | reverse complement strand
GGCCTACATCGACGTCCACCGTCAGGAGTTCGGGGTCGAGCCGATCTGTCAGGTGTTGCAGGTCGCCCCGTCCACCTACTACGCAGCCAAGAACCGGGCGCCGTCGCTGCGCTCGCGCACCGACGAGGCCACCACCGCCAAGATCCGGCAGGTGCACGCCGACAACTACGGTGTCTACGGGGTCCGCAAGGTCCACGCCGAGCTGAACCGGCAGGGTCACCGGGTGGCCCGCTGCACCGTCCACCGCCTCATGCGCCGGGCCGGTTTGCGGGGCATCACCCGCGGCAAGAGCCCGCGCACCACCACCCCGGCCCCGGGCCCGGACACCCGCCCGGAC
>NZ_JASFDV010000192.1 GCF_030766825.1 Nocardiopsis sp. CC223A | reverse complement strand
ATCCGGGCGGGTGTCCGGGCCCGGGGCCGGGGTGGTGGTGCGCGGGCTCTTGCCGCGGGTGATGCCCCGCAAACCGGCCCGGCGCATGAGGCGGTGGACAGTGCAGCGGGCCACCCGATGCCCCTGCCGGTTCAGCTCGGCGTGGACCTTGCGGACCCCGTAGACACCGTAGTTGTCGGCGTGCACCTGCCGGATCTTGGCGGTGGTGGCCTCGTCGGTCCGCGAGCGCAGCGACGGCGCCCGCGATTTGGCTGCGTAGTAGGTGGACGGGGCGACCTGCAACACCTGACAGATCGGCTCGACCCCGAACTCCTGACGGTGGACGTCGATGTAGGCG
>NZ_JASFDV010000191.1 GCF_030766825.1 Nocardiopsis sp. CC223A | reverse complement strand
GGAGTGCCCGCCCAGGTCGAAGAACGAGTCGTCGATCGTCACCGACTCCAGACCCAGCACCTCGGCGAACAACCCGCACAGGATCTCCTCACGGGCGTCCCGCGGGGCGCGGCCCGTACCCGAGGCGGACTCGGGGGCGGGCAGCGCCCGCCGGTCCACCTTGCCGTTGGCGTTCAGCGGCAGCGCGTCCATGGCCACCACCGCCGACGGCACCATGTAGTCGGGCAGCACCGACCCCAGGGCGGAACGCAGGGCGGCCGGGTCGATCGCCGCGCCCGCGGCCGGGACCGTGTAGGCGACCAGCCTCCGGTCGCCGGGGCGGTCCTCCCGGACCATCACCATGCCGCGGCCGACGGAGGGGTGCGCACCCAGGTG
>NZ_JASFDV010000190.1 GCF_030766825.1 Nocardiopsis sp. CC223A | reverse complement strand
AGCAAGAACCGCTCTCCTTCACTCCAGGGGGTGAGAGCCGCACGCACCCGCAGGCCCTGACCCCAGACCGGAAGGTGGACCGCGACCTGCACGCCAAAGGGGGTCGGGTGAGGTGTCCCCGCGATCTGCGCCGCAGGGGGTGAAGGCCGCGCGTACCCACCCCGCCCGCCCGGCCGCCGGGGGGCGGGGGGAAGAACCGCCGGCCTCCACCACCCCGCAGGGACACGACCCGCACCCGGCCCCCGGACCTGGCCGCCCGGGGGCGTCCGGAACAAAGGGAGGGACCGCGGCCTTCACCGGGGCCGGGGTGAGCGGGACCACGCCGCTGTACCCCGCTGGGGCGGACACCGAGGGCACACCCGGGCCCACACCCCCTGGCACCGGGGCCGCGAACAGCCGCGGGCCCGCCTCTCGGAGTGCGGGCCGCGGTTCTCCGTCCGGTCAGGGGCCGGAGTGAGCGGTCCTTCCCCCGGCCCGGGGCCGGGGCCGCGGGAACACCCCGGTCCACCCCCTCGGGAGCCCGGTCGCGGGAACACC
>NZ_JASFDV010000189.1 GCF_030766825.1 Nocardiopsis sp. CC223A | reverse complement strand
TGGGGGCGGGCGGGGAAGATGACCGTGTTGGCGGCCGCGAGAGCTGGCATTTTCCGCAGGGCTGGGACTTTGAGCACTCGGACTTTGGCGGTCCGCATCTGCTCCATGACGTAAGCTGGAGGACACGAATACTTGATGCGCTGCTACTGCTCAGTGGCAGCGCTTTTGACTGTTGACGGACGGGTTGGATGACTGAGGACAGCCGATCGGGAGACCGCCAGGACTCCGGAGCGAACGAGCACAGCGGTGACCGCTCCGGCGCGTCTGACGGTCGGGGACGTGGTGACGACTCCCGCTCCCGTTCCGGCTACCGGGGAGATCGCGGCCGTGATGATCGCAGCGGTGGTTTCCGCGGCGGAGACCGGGAGCGTGGTGGTTACCGGGGCCGTGATGACCGCGGGGGTGACCGGGACCGGCGCGACGATCGCGGCGGATACCGCGGAGGTGACCGCCGCGAAGGCGGTTATCGCGGTGGGGACGACCGTGGTGGTTTCCGTGGTCGCGACGATCGGGGCGGATACCGCGGAGGTGACCGTCGTGAGGGCGGCTTCCGTGATGACCGTGGCGGGTACCGGGGGGATGACCGCGGTGGTTACCGCGGGCGTGATGACCGTGGTGTTCAGCGGGGTGATCGGGACCGTCGTGATGACCGGGGTGGTTTCCGTGGTGACCGGGACCGCCGTGACGACCGGGGTGGTTTCCGTGGGGGTGACCGTCGTGAGGGCGGTTACCGTGATGACCG
>NZ_JASFDV010000188.1 GCF_030766825.1 Nocardiopsis sp. CC223A | reverse complement strand
AGGCGCCCACCCGCCCGCAAGGCGGCGGGCGGCGCAGACACGGCGACCGCCAGGTGCTGGCCGCGATCATCTTCGTGGCCACCAGCGGGTGCACCTGGGCCCAGCTCCCGCCGGGCTTCGGCCCTTCCGGTGCCACCGCGCACCGGCGCTTCACCGAGTGGACCCGGGCCCGGGTGTGGGCCAAGCTCCACCGGCTCGTGTTGGACGAGCTCGGTTCCCGCGGTGATCTGGACTGGTCGCGGTGCGCGATCGACTCGGTGAACATGCGGGCCCTCAAAGGGGGGACCTGACGGGTCCCAATCCTGTCGACCGGGGCAAGAAGGGGTCGAAGATCCACCTGATCACCGACCGGCAGGGTTTGCCCCTGTCCATGGCGATCTCGGGGGCCAACACCCACGACAGCCAGGCCCTGCAACCCCTGGTGGAGGGGATCCCACCGATTCGCTCCCACCGCGGACCCCGGCGGCGCAAACCGGGCAAGCTGCACGGCGACAAGGGCTACGACTACACCCACCTGCGCCGCTGGCTCCGGCGCCGGGGGATCGTGCACCGTCTGGCCCGCAAGGGGGTGGAGTCCTCGCAGCGGCTGGGACGGCATCGGTGGCAGGTGGAGCGGACCATGGCCTGGCTGGCCGGATGCCGTCGCCTGCACCGCCGTTACGAGCGCAAGGCCGACCACTTCCTGGCCTTTGCCGGCATCGCCTGCACACTGATCTGCTACCGCCAACTCACCAAATGAGATGAGCTCT
>NZ_JASFDV010000187.1 GCF_030766825.1 Nocardiopsis sp. CC223A | reverse complement strand
CCCCGCCAGAATTGCGCTGTGTGTGCAGATGCAAACCCGGCGGGGACGCCCGCCCATGCTACCCCTCCAGCCTCTCCGACCCGGTCTGGGAGGTGATCGAGCCCCTCATGCCCGTCCGCGACCAGACCAAAGGCGGAGCACCCCGCAGATACGACGACCGGCTGGTCCTGGACGCGATCTTCTACGTGCTGCGCTCGGGCTGCCAGTGGCGGATGATCCCCGCCGACCTGCTGCCCTGGGACGCCGCCTACCGGTGGTACCGCACCTGGGCCGCCGACGGCACCTGGAACCGGATCCACGACGCCCTGCGCGCCCGGGTGCGCGAGCAGGCGGGCCGCGACCCGAACCCCTCGGCGGCGGTGCTGGACTCCCAGTCCATCCTGACCGGGGAGGGCGGCCAGGCCCGCGGCTACGACGCGGGCAAGCGCACCAAGGGCCGCAAACGCCACCTGGTCGTGGACACCCTGGGATTGGTGCTGGTGGTCGCGGTCACCTCCGCGTCGGTCCAGGACCGCCCCGGCGGGCGCCGGGTCCTGGAGGCGTTGGCGGACCGGTTCCCGTCGGTGGGGCTGGTGTGGGCCGACGCGGGGTACGCGAACAAGGTCGACAGCGGGCTGCTCACCTGGGCGTATGACATGTTCAAGCTGGTGGTGGAGATCGTGCGGCGCAGCGACGACACCCGTGGGTTCCAGGTGCTGCCGCGCCGGTGGGTGGTCGAGCGCACCTTCGCCTGGCTGGTGCGCAACCGCCGTCTGGCCCGTGACTACGA
>NZ_JASFDV010000186.1 GCF_030766825.1 Nocardiopsis sp. CC223A | reverse complement strand
AGAGCTCATCTCATTTGGATTCTCGGTAACCTGGCCGCGTGTCGATGGTTGAACGCCTTGTGCCCGATGAGCTGTGGGAACTGTTCCAACGAGTGGTGCCCGAGGCGCCCACCCGCCCGCAAGGCGGCGGGCGGCGCAGACACGGCGACCGCCAGGTGCTGGCCGCGATCATCTTCGTGGCCACCTCCGGCTGTACCTGGGCTCAGCTCCCTCCGGTGTTCGGCCCCTCCGGACCCACCGCGCACCGACGCTTCACCGAGTGGACCCAAGCGCGAGTCTGGGCCAAGCTCCACCGCCTGGTCCTGGACGAACTCGGCGCCCGTGGTGAGCTGGACTGGTCGCGGTGCGCGATCGACTCGGTGAACATACGAGCCCTCAAAGGGGGGACCTGACGGGTCCGAATCCTGTCGATCGGGGCAAGAAGGGGTCGAAGATCCACTTGATCACCGACCGGTCCGGCCTGCCCCTGTCCATGGCGATCTCGGGGGCCAACACCCACGACAGCCAGGCCCTGCAACCCCTGGTGCGCGGGATCCCGCCGATCCGTTCACGACGTGGCCCACGGCGGCGCAGACCGGCCAAGCTGCACGGCGACAAGGGCTACGACTACACCCACCTGCGCCGATGGCTGCGCCAGCGGGGCATCGTGCACCGCTTGGCCCGTAAAGGGGTGGAGTCCTCGAAGCGGCTGGGCAGGCACCGGTGGCAGGTGGAGCGCACCATGGCCTGGCTGTCCGGATACCGCCGCCTGCACCGCCGCTACGAGCGCAAGGCCGACCACTTCCTGGCCTTCGCCGGCATCGCCTGCACACTCATTTGCTACCGCAGACTCACCAAATGAGATGAGCTCTAAG
>NZ_JASFDV010000185.1 GCF_030766825.1 Nocardiopsis sp. CC223A | reverse complement strand
GCGTGGCCGCCGCCGTGCGCTCCGGTACCGCCCGCCCCGCCGCGTTCGTTGAGCAGGGCCAGCGCCCCGTCCACGGTCAGCCGCCGGTCGGGGTCGCGTTCCAGCAGCCCGGCGATGACGGGGGTGAGGCGGCCCGCTCGGCGCATCGGGGGCAGCGGGGCGCCCAGCACCGCCGCGATGGCCGCGGTGATGGAGTCGCGGCGGAACGGGGAGAGGCCCTCGACCGTGGCGAACAGTGTCACGCCGATGCTCCACAGGTCGCCCCGGTGCTCGGCGGGACCGCCCTCCAGTCGTTCGGGCGGCATGTACTCGGGGGAGCCGATCAGGGCGCCGGTGCGGGTGATGCTCGGTCCGCCCTCCATCGTGGCGATGCCGAAGTCGGTGAGGATGACCCGGCCGTCGGCGGACATCATGATGTTGCCGGGTTTGATGTCGCGGTGCAGGACCCCGGCGGCGTCGGCCGATCGGACCGCTTCGAGCAGGGCCCCGGCGATGGTCGCGGTGGTCTCCACGTCCAGGGCGCCGCGCTGTTCGAGCAGGTCTTGGAGGGAGCCGCCCTCGATGAGCTCCATCACGACCCATGGGTCGCCCTCGAAGTCGAACACGTCGTGGATGGTGATGACGGAGGGGTGGGAGATGCGGGCGGCGGACCGGGCCTCCCGGCGTACCCGGGCGTGGGCGTCGGCGCGTTCCGCGTCGGTGAAGTGGTCGGGCAGGAGCACCTGTTTGATCGCGACGGTGCGGTCCAGGGACGGGTCGAAGGCCTCCCAGACGACGCCCATGCCACCCCGGCCGAGTTCTCGGCGCAGGATGTAACGGTTCGCGACGATGCGTTCACTGTCGCTGTTGCTCGACATGTACTGCCCTCTCGGACGCGGGCTCGTGCT
>NZ_JASFDV010000184.1 GCF_030766825.1 Nocardiopsis sp. CC223A | reverse complement strand
GAGCGTGTTTGAGAAGGGTGGGTAACGGTCGGAGCACTTCGCTCTCACTCGGCTGTAGGGCCTGTGAACCTGACCTTCATGACCCGTGAGCCGACCTACCCCTCGGACCTGACCGATGACCAGTGGGCGTTGATCGAGCCCCTGCTCCCACCGGCCAACACCAGCGGACGCCCGGAGAAACACCCCCGCCGCGAGGTCGTCGACGCGATCTTGTACGTGGTGCGCACCGGCTGCTCCTGGCGACACCTGCCCACCGACCTGCCTCCCTGGCAGACCGTGTACTGGCACTTCACCCGCTGGAAGGAGGCAGGGGTCACCGACCGGATCACCGCCGCCCTGCGCCGACAGGTACGGTCGGCCGCCGGCCGAGAGGAGGAACCGTCGGCGGGGATCATCGACTCCCAGAGCGTCAAAGGAGCCGACACCGTCCCCCGGGCGACACGGGGCTACGACGCGGCCAAGAGGATCAACGGCCGCAAGCGGTTCATCGTCACCGACACCCTGGGGCTGCTGCTGGTCGTGTGCGTGATGGCCGCCTCCGTCCAGGATCGCGACGGGGCCAAGACCACGCTGTTGAGCCTGTACCTGGCCACGCCGGTGCGGTTCGTGTTCGCCGATGCGGGGTTCGCCGGGGCCTTGGTGGCCTGGACCCACAGGTTGCTGTCCACGACGCTGCACATCGTCCGCAAGGACCCCGCCCAGGTGGGGTTCGCGGTGATTCCGCGCCGGTGGGTGGTGGAGCGGACCCTGGCGTGGTTGACCGCCCACCGGCGGCTGGTACGGGACTACGAGCGTCAGCCCGGGGTGGCCGAGGAGATGGTGCGCTGGGCCGCGATCGGGCAGATGGTCCGCCGTCTGGCCCGCGGCCGTGACGCGACTCGCCAGCAGGCCTGGACGAGTCAGGGCCCTATTTCCTGACCCTTCTCAAACACGCTCT
>NZ_JASFDV010000183.1 GCF_030766825.1 Nocardiopsis sp. CC223A | reverse complement strand
ACCCTGGGTGGTGGGGGTGTGACTGCCGGAGCCGGGTGCACGTGGAGCGTGCACACCCGCACCGCTCGGGGTGGGAGGCAATGGTCCGCCTGCAAACAGAGGGGCGCTCCACGCTCGTTTGAAAGCCCGACCACAGGTGGGGTGACCTTGGCGGTGCCCGCCCTCCGCCACCGAAGGGGGGTTGAGGGAGGAAGAACCGCTGCCTCTGCCGCAGGGGGGGTGGACCAGAGTGTTCCCGCGGCCTGCGCCCCAGACCGGAGGAAGGACCGCACACCCCGGCCGCCCGAGGGGGAAGGCAGAACGCATCCGCGGCCCCGACCCCAGAAGGGGTGGATCCGGGCGTGCTCGCGACCCCCGCCACAGAAGGGGTTGGGGGGAAGAGAGGAAGAACCGTCGGCCTCCACCACCCCGAAAGGGATGCGACCCGCACCCGATCTCCGGACCCTGGCCGCCCGGGGGCGTCCGAAAAAAAATGGTCTTCGCCACCGGCACCTCAGTGAGCGGGACCGCTCTGGGTTCACCCTTGTGGAGCCCGGTCGCGAGCACGCCCGGGTCCACACCCCCCCTGCGTGGGGGTCGCGGTTCTTCTTCCGGTCCGGGGCCGGGGTCGCGGGAACGCTCCGGTTCACCCCCCGTGTGGTGGGGGTCTCAGTCCTTCCTTCCCTTCACCCCCCTTCGGTGGCGGAGGGCGGGCACCACCGGGGTCACCCCGTCTGTGGTCGGGCTTTCAAGCGAGCGTGGAGCATCCTGTCCTTTGCAGGCGGACCATTGCCTCCCGCCCCGAGCGGTGCGGGTGTGCACGCTCCACGTGCACCCGGCTCCGGCGATCACACCCCCACCACCCCGCACGGGCGCCCAACGATGCTCTCCACAAGCTGCCGGGCGCCGACTGCGGCCGGGGCCGGGCCCACGCGTAGCGCCCCGTCCGTTTCCAAGCGGCCGGG
>NZ_JASFDV010000182.1 GCF_030766825.1 Nocardiopsis sp. CC223A | reverse complement strand
GCTTGGAAACGGACGGGGCGCTACGCGTGGGCCCGGCCCCGGCCGCAGTCGGCGCCCGGCAGAGTGTGGAGAGCATCGTTGGGCGCACACCCTGGGTGGTGGGGGTGTGACTGCCGGAGCCGGGTGCACGTGGAGCGTGCACACCCGCACCGCTTGGGGTGGGAGGCAATGGTCCGCCTGCGAACAGAGGAGCGCTCCACGCTCGTTTGAAAGCCCGACCACAGGTGGGGTGACCCCGGCGGTGCCCGCCCTCCGCCACCACAGGGGGGTTGAGGGAGGCGTCCCCGCGACCTGTACCCCAGGGGGGTGGACCGGAGCGCTCCCGCGGCCCCCGACCCCAGACCGGAGGAAGGACCGCACACCCCGGCCGGCCGGGGTGAAGGCAGGACACATCTGCGGCCCCGACCCCAGAAGGGGCGAACCCGAGCCTGTCCACGCCCCCCGCCGCAGAAGGGGGGCGGGGGGAAGAGAGGAAGAACCGTCGGCCTCCACCACCCCGCAGGGACACGACCCGCACCCGGTTCCCGGACCCTGGCCGCCCGGGGGCGTCCGGAACAAAAAAAGGGGGATCACGGCCTTCGCTACCGGCACCTCAGTGAGCGGGACCGCGCCGGTTCACCCCGGTGAAGCCCGGTCGCGAGCACGCCCGGGTCCACACCTCTTGTGGTGGGGGTCGCGGTCCACCTTCCGGTCCGGGGCCGGGGTCGCGGGTGCGTGCGGATCTCACCCCTTGGGGCGGAGGCCGCGGTTCTTCCTCCCTCAACCCCCCTGTGGTGGCGGAGGGCGGGCACCGCCAAGGTCACCCCACCTGTGGCCGGGCTTTCAAACGAGCGTGGAGCATCCCGCCGTGTGCAGGCGGACCATTGCCTCCCGCCCCGAGCGGTGCGGGTGTGCACGCTCCACGTGCACCCGGCTCCGGCGATCACACCCCCACCACCCCGCACGAGCGCCCAACGAACCCCTCCACAAGCTGCCGGTGCGCCGACTGCGGCCGGGGCCGGGCCCACCCGGAGCGCCCCGTCCGTTTCCAAGCGGTGGCC
>NZ_JASFDV010000181.1 GCF_030766825.1 Nocardiopsis sp. CC223A | reverse complement strand
GGTACCTGGTGACAGCGGCCGACCACCGAGGTACGACGTCCTCATGAGGTACGCGCAAGGGGGCGGGCTCACGCCCCAAGAGCAAGAACGACGAGAACGACTGCGGATGGACGCGGCCGAGCACTTCGCGCGAGGTGAGAAGACCGGTGCCATCGCCAGGGAGCTGCGGGTGACCGAGCGGTCGGTGCGGCGCTGGCGGCACGCGTGGGAACGGGGCGGAGCGGACGCGCTGCGCTCGGCGGGCCCGGTCTCGACCGAGCGGCTGGGCCCCGGGCAGTGGGAGCGGCTGGAAAGGGAATTGGAGCGCGGCCCGCTCGCGCACGGCTGGAGCGATGAGTCCCAGGGGTGGACGCTCACCCGCGTCAAGCTGCTGATCGGCCGGATGTTCCACACCGGCTACACCGTCCAGGGCGTGTGGAAACTCCTGCGCCGGCACGGCTGGTCCGCGCAGGTCCCCGTGCGGCGGGCGCTGGAACGCGACGACGAGGAGATCGAGGTCTGGAAGGCACAGGTGTGGCCACAGGTAAAACAACCGCGGCGGACCTGGGCGCCTACATCTGCTTCGAGGACGAGGCGGGGCAGGGGCTGAGGCCGCCGAAGGGGCGCACCTGGGCCCCGCGCGGGCGGCGACCGGTGGTGCGGGTGCGCGGACGGGGCGCGGGGCGGGTCAACGTGGCCGGTGTGGTGTGCTACCGGCCCGGTGACCGCTCCCGTTTCTTCTACACGCTGCACGTGTACCGCGGTCGTCGGGGCGAGCCCAAGGCGTTCTCCTGGCGCCGGTACCGCGATCTGATCGTCATGACCCATCTGCGGTTGGGCGCCCCGGTGGTGTGGTGCTGGGACAACCTGAATGTGCATCTGACCCGCGAGCTGACCGACTTCGCCGCCGAGCATCAGGACTGGCTGCGCATCGTCCAGCTGCCGCGCTACGCCCCGGAGTTGAACCCGGCCGAGGGGATCTGGTCGCTGCTCACACGGTATCTGGCCGATTTCGCCGCCGCTGATCTGGCGCATCTGACCGGTGTGGTCAAGCGGAAGCTGAAGAAGATCCAGTACCGGCCCCACCTGATCGACGGCTGTCTGCCGCCCACCGGCCTGACCATGGAACCCGACACGGCCACACCAGCGGACATCACGAGTTCAAGCTGAGTA
>NZ_JASFDV010000180.1 GCF_030766825.1 Nocardiopsis sp. CC223A | reverse complement strand
CCCGCCCCGACCTGCTGGAGCAGGCGGGCGAGCTCGCCCTGCCACCGCACCGCGGTGCCCACCACCGGGTCGCTGTCGGCCGCACCGGCCAGCACCCGCAACTCGAACCACCCGTAGTAGGCCACATAAGCCCCGGCCAGCACCAGCAGGGCCCCGCCCGCCCGGGTCACGTACGGCAGGGCCGAACGCAACCGCACGGCCACCGAATCCCGGGCCAGCGCCACGGCCACGGTCAACGTGCCCACCACCAGGCCCATCCCCGCCGCGTAGGCCGCGAACACCCCCACCACCCCCAGGGCGCTGGTGGAGCGCAGGGCGCTGGTGGTCAGCGCCAGGAACGGGCCGATCGTGCACGACAGGGACGCGATCGCGTAGGTGGCCCCGTAGACCACGGCCCAGCGCAGCGACCGCGCCGGGCGCCCCGGCGAGGGCCGCGGCATCAGGAGGCCGACCTCGCGCCCGGCCAGCAGCCAACCGCCCAGCCCCACCAGCACCAGGCCGATGACCACCGTCACCCAGGGCAGGTGCCGCTCCAGCGACAGGGCCAGCGGAACGGCCACCAGCCCGAAGACCGCGAACACCGCGATGAAGCCGCCCGTCATCGCGGCCGTGGTGGCCAGGGCCCGCACCAGCGGGCGCAGGCGCCCGGTGCCGCCGGTGCCGCCGTCGTCGGCGACCAGCAGCGCCAGGTAGCCGGGGAGCATGGCGAACCCGCACGGGTTCAGGGCCGCCAGCATGCCCGCCACCAGGGCGATCACGAACGGCAGCTGGGTCATTCGGCCAACAGCCCGTCGCTCACGCGGGCGTCCAGGTCGTCGTCGGACAGGGTGCCGGCGACGGTCTCGAAGGTGCCGTCGGAACGCACGAACGCGAACGCGGGCTGGCCCACGACGCCGAAGTCCGACCAGATGGTGCCGTCCTCGTCGACGATGTGCCTCATGTGGTCGGTGCCGGTGTCGGTGGTGAAGGAGCGCATGTCCTCGACCTCGCCCAGACCGGCCACACCGATGAAGTCCACCCGGCCCTCGTAGCGTTCGGCGGCCTCGGCGACGCCGTCGGCCTCGCCCCGGCAGATGGTGCACCAGGGGGCCCAGAACCACAGCACGACGGGCTCGCCCGCCAACGCGGTGGAGGCCAGGCCCTCACCGTCCAGGGTCGAAGCGTCGAACGACGGCAG
>NZ_JASFDV010000179.1 GCF_030766825.1 Nocardiopsis sp. CC223A | reverse complement strand
CTCAACCAGAGCCTGAGCGAGCTCGATCCGGAAGTCGCGGCCGCGGTCGACGCGGAACTGGGCCGCCAACGCGACACCCTGGAAATGATCGCCTCGGAGAACTTCGCCCCCCAGGCCGTCATCGAGGCCCAGGGCACCGTCCTGACCAACAAGTACGCCGAGGGCTACCCCGGCCGCCGCTACTACGGCGGATGCGAGCACGTCGACGTGATCGAACAGCTCGCCATCGACCGGGCCAAGACCCTGTTCGGCGCCGAGCACGCCAACGTGCAACCCCACTCGGGCGCCCAGGCCAACACCGCCGTGTACTTCGCCCTGCTCACCCCGGGCGACACCATCCTCGGCCTGGACCTGGCCCACGGCGGCCACCTGACCCACGGCATGCGGATCAACTACTCCGGCAAGGTCCTCAACGCCGTGGCCTACCACGTCCGCGACCAGGACGGCACCGTCGACTACGACGAGGTCGCCGCCCTGGCCGAGGAACACCGCCCCAAGATGATCGTCGCGGGCTGGTCCGCCTACCCCCGCCAGCTGGACTTCGCCCGGTTCCGCCAGATCGCCGACTCCGTGGACGCCCTGCTCATGGTCGACATGGCGCACTTCGCCGGCCTGGTCGCGGCGGGCCTGCACCCCAACCCGGTGCCGTTCGCCGACGTGGTCACCACCACCACGCACAAGACCCTGGGCGGCCCGCGCGGCGGCCTGATCCTCACCACCGCCGAACTGGCCAGGAAGATCAACTCCGCGGTGTTCCCCGGCATGCAGGGCGGCCCGTTGGAGCACGTGATCGCGGCCAAGGCCGTGGCGCTCAAGGTCGCGGCGGGCGAGGAGTTCGCCGACCGGCAGCGCCGCACCGTCTCCGGCGCCCGGCTGCTCGCCGAGCGGCTGACCCGGCCCGACGCCGCCGCGGCCGGCGTCAAGGTGGCCTCCGGGGGCACCGACGTGCACCTGGTGCTGGTCGACCTGGTGGACTCCGAGCTCAACGGCCAAGAGGCCGAGGACCGGCTGCACTCGATCGGGATCACGGTCAACCGCAACGCGGTGCCCAACGACCCGCGGCCGCCGATGGTCACCTCGGGGCTGCGGATCGGCACCCCGGCGCTGGCCACCCGCGGGTTCGGCGACGAGGACTTCACCGAGGTCGCCGACATCATCGCCGAGGCCCTCAAGCCCGGGTTCGACGCCGCGTCGCTGCGCGCCCGGGTCCGGACACTGACCGAGAAGTACCCGCTCTACCCC
>NZ_JASFDV010000178.1 GCF_030766825.1 Nocardiopsis sp. CC223A | reverse complement strand
CTAGGCCGTGTTTTAGAAGTCGGTGACCTGCCTGGTTGGCCGTCCGGGAAAGTTGCGGGCGGCCATCCAGATGGTGAGGTCGCGGGCGATGTCGTTGATGCTGGTCGCCGTGGTGACGTCGTGCTCGTTGCGGGAGGCGTCACGGCGGACAACCTCGTAGCCGCCTGCGTCCAGGACGGCCACTGAGGTGAACCAGACGGGGTCGTCCTCGTCGGGCTGGACGACCACGAAGGTGTTGTCGGAGTCGTTGAGGTCGCTGATCATCATGAACAGCGCGTCCTCGGAGGGGTCGTCGATGCGATCGCCGTTCTCGCTGTCGGCGCCGTAGTACTGAGCCCCCATCGTTGCCTCTCCCTCACCCAGTTCGTCCCGGTCGCGGCCAGCATGGCATGCCGGAACGACGGGGCTGGCGTGTCATAGCCATTCGCCGATCGCGGCGATCAGGACAGTGGCTTCGAAGCGGACTGCGAGTTTGTCGAACCGCGTGGCCACCGCCCGGTTGCGCTTGAGCCGGTTGATCCCGCACTCGACCGCGTGCCGGGCCTTGTAGTCCTCACGGTCGAAGGCGGGAGGCCGCCCGCCGGCCTTCCCTCGCCGTTTGCGGTTGGCGGCCTGGTCGGCCGGCTCCGGGATAGTGCACCGGATTCCCCGTTTTCGCAGGTAGACCCTGTTGGCACGGGAGGAATACGCCTTGTCGCCCCGCACCCGCAGCGGGCGGACACGAGGACGGCCTGGCCCGATGCGAGGCACCCGGATGCCTTCCAGGACGGCCGCGAACCGGGGGCTGTCACCACGCTGGCCTGCGGTGACCAACAGGGCCAGCGGACGCTGGCCCTGCTCGCAGGCCAAGTGGATCTTCGTGGTGAAGCCTCCGCGGGACCGGCCCAGGCCGTGGTCGTCGGGCTCGACATCGATGCCGCCCGGCGGCTCGTTCTGGGCGTGTCCGTCGCGGCGGGCACCTGCGGCGTGTTGGTGGGCCCGGCAGATCGTGGAGTCGACGTTGACCTCCCACGTGATCAGCCCGGCCGCGTCCGCCCGGGCCTGTAGCCCGGTCAGCAACTCGGGCCAGGTGCCGTCGCGCTGCCAGCGGCGGAAGAGCCCGTAGACGGTCTGCCACGGCCCGTACTCCGACGGAAGATCCCTCCACGGAGCACCGGTCCGCACCCGCCACCGGATCCCGTCGATCAGCCTCCTCCGGCCCAACGGTGGCCTGCCCAGCGCCGCGACTGGCAACAACGGCTCCAGCACTGACCACTGCTCGTCTGA
>NZ_JASFDV010000177.1 GCF_030766825.1 Nocardiopsis sp. CC223A | reverse complement strand
AGCGACCACGCTGGGAGTGTCCCGATGGCCGGTCCGGCGCCTGTACCAACGGTGGCGGATCCACGGCCCGGGAGCGCTGGTGGCCAAACAGGCGAAGAAGTCCTACCCCTTCGAGTTCAAGGCCGAGGCGGTGCGCCGCGCCCTGGCGGGCGAACCCAAGACCGAGCTGGCCAAGGAACTGGAGCTGTCCTCACCCAAGCTTCTGGAAACCTGGGTACGCACCTTTCGCCGTGAAGGCGAGGACGGGCTGCGCCCCAAACAGCGGGGCCGCCCGCCCAAGACCGAGACACCAGCACAGGAGTCGGAGCTGGAACGGCTGCGCCGTGAGAACGAGTTCCTGCGCGCCCAGAACGCCTACCTGGGAAAAGTACGGGCCTTGAGGGAACACCCACCAGGGTGAAGGTCCTGGCCGTGGTCGCCCTCAAGGCCGAGCACCGCCTGGAGGTACTGCTGCGGGTCGCCGGTCTGGCCCGCTCGACATTCTTCTACCACCAGGCCCGGCTCCAGGCCCCCGACCCCCACGCCGCGCTCAAGGCCGACATCACGCGGCTCTTCGAGAAGAACAAGGGCCGCTACGGGCACCGCCGTATCCACGGCCGGCTCCTGGCCCAGGGATGGAAGGTCGCGAAGAAGACCGTGCTCAAGCTCATGGGCCGGCTCGGCCTCATCTGCCGAGTGCGCCGCAAGCGCCCCTACAGCTCCTACCGGGGCCAGGCGGGCGAGGTCGCCCCGAACCTGCTGGAGCGCGACTTCACCGCCCAGGGACCGAACCGGAAATGGGTGACCGACGTGACCGAGTTCCAGGTCGCGGACCGCAAGGTCTACCTGTCACCGGTCATGGACCTGTTCGACCGACAGGTCATCGCCTACGCGGCGGGGCTGTCACCGAACCTGGAGCTGACCAACACGTCCCTGCGGGCGGCGTTGGAGACCCTGGCTCCCGGTCAGAGGCCGTTGGTCCACTCCGACCAGGGGTTTCAGTACCAGCACGTGTCCTGGCAGCGCCTGCTGGCGGGGGCCGGGTGCGTCCAGTCGATGTCGCGCAAGGGCAACTGCCTGGACAACGCGGTGATCGAGAGCTTCTTCGGCCACTTGAAGGAGGAGTTCTTCACCCACGCCGAGTTCGACAGCGTCGAGGCGTTCACGGACCAGTTGGACGAGTACATCGCCTGGTTCAACAACGAACGGGTGCATACCTACCTTGAGGGCCTGAGCCCGGTGCAGTACCGGGCTCAGGCCCTGGCGGCCTAACCTCTTAGTTAGCCGGTCCAACTATCGGGGACCAGTTCA
>NZ_JASFDV010000176.1 GCF_030766825.1 Nocardiopsis sp. CC223A | reverse complement strand
GGCCTCGTCCGCGCTCGCCATGACGCGGCCGACGGAGGGGTGCGCACCCAGGTGGGCCTCGATCTCGCCGAGTTCGATGCGGAACCCGCGGATCTTGACCTGGTCGTCCACCCGGCCCTGGAACACGATGCGGCCCTGCCGGTCCCAGGAGACCAGGTCACCGGTCCGGTACATCCGTCCCCCCGGCTCCCCGAACACGTCGGGGACGAACCGCTCGGCGGTCAGGTCCGCACGGCCCAGGTAGCCGCAGGCCACACCCTCACCGGCGATGTACAACTCGCCCGGCACCCCCACCGGCACCGGCCGCAGCCGCTCGTCCAGCACGTACACGCGCATGTTGTCGAGCGGGCGGCCGATCGGGACCCGGTCCTCTTCGGACAGGTCGGCCGGCACCTCGAAGGCGGTCGCGAAGGTCGTGGTCTCGGTCGGCCCGTACACGTGCGAGACCACAGTGTCCGGGCAGGCCCGCACCACACGGGCCATGGCGGCCGGGGACACGAACTCGCCGCCGGTGAGCACCGCCCGCACCCGGGCCAGGAGGGTCGGGTCCTCCTCCGCGATCAGGTTGAACAGCGCCGTGGTCAGGAACACCGCGGTGACCTCGTGGCGGTCCAGCACCCGCCGCATCGTCTCCACGTCGGTCTCCCCGGGGGCCACGACCACCCGACCGCCGTTGAGCAGCGGCACCCACAGCTCGTAGGTCGCGGCGTCGAAGGCGTGCGGGGAGCGGAACAGCACCCGCTCGTGGGCTCCCCCGCGCCAGCGCCGGTCCATGGCCAGGGCCACCACGTCGCGGTGGCCGACCACCACGCCCTTGGGGCGGCCGGTGGAACCCGACGTGAACATCACGTAGGCGGAGTCCCGGGGTGCGGGGGCGGTGTCCGGGGCGGCCCGATCCCCCGCGACGAGTTCCGCCGCCGCCAGCACCGGCAGGTCGGCGCCCGCGGCCCCGAGTGCCTCGACGGTGTCGGCCGTGGCGGCGTCCGCGACCAGCACCCGGGCGCCGCAGTCGTCGAGGATGAGCGCCAGCCGGTCGGCCGGGTGCGAGGTGTGCAGCGGCACGTACACGGCGCCGGCGCGCAGCACGCCCAGGGTCACCGCGACCAGGTCGATCGAGCGCTCCATCGCCAGCGCGACGGGGTCGCCGGGGCGCACCCCGGCCTCGGCCAGCCCGGCGGCGACCGCCGCCGACGCGCGCTCCAGCTCCCCGTAGGTCAACGCCCCCGCCGCACCCTCCACCGCGACGGCGTCGGGGGTGGCGGCGGCCTGCGCCAGGAACAGGTCCACGATCGACCCCTCCGGCAGCGGAGCGGCGGTGTCGTTCCACTCCACCAGGACCCGGTGCCGCTCCTCCTCCGA
>NZ_JASFDV010000175.1 GCF_030766825.1 Nocardiopsis sp. CC223A | reverse complement strand
TGTGGGTGTTGTGTGTTGGGGGGTCGTTCTTTGGGGCGGCCCCCTTTTTTTGTGTTGTGGGGTTTCTTGTTTGTTCGGGGTGCCCGGCCCCGGCCCGGGAGGTGAATCGGGGTCCTTCACTCCGGGGGGTTGTCCGCCCGACCGGGAACCCTGGCCATGGCCGGAGGGTGTCGCGCAGTCCCCGGCCCTGGGGGGTTGTTCACCCGACCGGGGTGCTCAGCCCGAGCCGTGTCACGCCCGTGGGGTGCCCGGCCCCAGGGGGGGGTTCGCGACAGAGGTGAAGGTTTCCAAAAGCCCGGCCGCTTGGAAACGGACGGGGCGCTACGCGTGGGCCCGGCCCCGGCCGCAGTCGGCGCCCGGCAGCTTTGCAGACCGGTGCGTTGGGCGCCCGTCCGGGGTGGTGGGGGTGTGATCGCCGGAGCCGGGTGCACGTGGAGCGTGCACACCCGCACCGCCTGGGGTGGGAGGCAATGGTCCGCCTGCAAACGGCGGGATGCTCCACGCTCGTTTGAAAGCCCGGCCACAGGTGGGGTGACCTTGGCGGTGTCCGCCCTCCGTCACCGCAGGGGGGTCGAGGGAGGTGTTCCCGCGACCGGGCTCCCGAGGGGGGTGGACCGGAGTGTTCCCGCGACCCCCGACCCCGGACCGGAGGAAGGACCGCTCACCCCGGCCCCGGACCGGAAGGAGAACCGCGGCCCGCACCCCGAGAGGCGGGCCCGCGCCTGTTCGCGGCCCCGGTCCCAGGGGGTGTGGGCCCGGGCGTGCCCTCGGTGTCCGCCCCAGCGGGGTACAGCGGCGTGGTCCCGCTCACCCCGGCCCCGGTGAAGGTCGCGGTCCCTCCCTTTTTTTCCGGACGCCCCCGGGCGGCCAGGGCCAGGAGCCGGGTACGGGTCGTGTCCCTGCGGGATGGTGGAGGCCGGCGGTTCTTCCTCCCGCCCCCCGCCCCCCGCCCCCGGCGGGCGGGCGGGGTGGGTACGCGCGGCCTTCACCCCCTGCGGCGCAGGTCGCGGGGATACCTCCCCAGACCCCTTTTGGGGTGCAGGTCGCGGTCCACCTTCCGGTCCGGGGCCGGGGCCTGCGGGTGCGTGCGGCCCTCACCCCCTGGAGTGAAGGAGAGCGGTTCTTGCTTCCCTTCACCCCCCTTCGGTGACGGAGGGCGGGCACCACCGGGGTCACCCCACCTGTGGCCGGGCTTTCAAACGAGCGTGGAGCATCCCGCCGTTTGCAGGCGGACCATTGCCTCCCACCCCAGGCGGTGCGGGTGTGCACGCTCCACGTGCACCCGGCTCCGGCAGTCACACCCCCACCACCCGGGAC
>NZ_JASFDV010000174.1 GCF_030766825.1 Nocardiopsis sp. CC223A | reverse complement strand
GGCCGAGGTGGTGGGTGAGGCCGGTCGTCGGCGGACGTTCGCGGTCATCTCGCATCCGGACGCGGGTAAGTCGACGCTGACCGAGGCGTTGGCGTTGCACTCGGCGGCGATCACCTCGGCGGGTGCGGTGCACGGCAAGGGCGACCGGCGGGGGGTGACGTCGGACTGGATGGAGATGGAGCAGGACCGGGGGATCTCGATCACGTCGGCGGCTCTGCGCATCGATTACCGGGGTCGGGTCCTGAACCTGTTGGACACCCCCGGTCACGCGGATTTCTCCGAGGACACCTATCGGGTGCTGTCGGCGGTGGACTGCGCGATCATGCTGCTGGACTCGGCCAAGGGCCTGGAGCCGCAGACGTTGAAGCTGTTCGATGTGTGTCGGGCGCGGCGGATGCCGGTGATCACGTTCGTGAACAAGTGGGACCGTCCCGGGCGTGAGCCGTTGGAGCTGTTGGACGAGATCGAGCAGCGGATCGGGTTGCGTCCCACGCCGTTGAACTGGCCGGTGGGGATCGCGGGTGATTTCCGTGGTCTGGTGGACCGGGCCACCGGTGAGTACACCAAGCTGACCCGTACTCCCGGTGGGGCGACCAAGGCCATCGAGGAGGTCGTGGACGCCGACCGGGCCGCCGGGCTGGAGGGCGCGGCGTGGGAGCAGGCCCAGGAGGAACTGGAGCTGCTGGAGGCGCTGGGCGCCGACTTCGACTCCGAGTCGTTCCTGGCGGGGAAGTCCTCGCCGGTGTTGTTCGGTGCCGCGTTGCCCAATTTCGGTGTCGGCCGGTTGCTGGAGGCGGTGGTGGGCCTGGCGCCCGCCCCGGCGGCCAAGGACGACGTGAACGGGCGGCCGCGTCCGGTGGCGGCCCCGTTCTCGGGTCAGGTGTTCAAGATGCAGGCCAACATGGACAGGAACCATCGGGACCGGATGGCGTTCGTGCGGGTCAGTTCGGGGCGGTTCGATCGGGGTATGGTGCTCACGCACGCGGCCACCGGGCGTCCGTTCGCGACCAAGTACACCCAGGCGGTGTTCGGGTCCGACCGGTCCACCATCGACACGGCCTTCCCGGGTGATGTGATCGCGTTGGTCAACGCTCAGGCGCTCAAGGTCGGGGACACCCTCTACGACGGTCCCAAGGTGGAGTTCCCGCCGATCCCGAGTTTCGCCCCCGAGCACTTCGTGGTGGCCCGGGCCAAGGACGCGGGCAAGTACAAGCAGTTCCAGAAGGGCATCGCCCAGCTCGACGCCGAGGGTGTGGTGCAGGTGCTGACCTCGGATGTGCGGGGGGAGCAGGCTCCGGTGCTGGCGGCGGTCGGTCCGCTCCAGTTCGATGTGGTCGAGCACCGGATGGAGCAGGAGTTCCG
>NZ_JASFDV010000173.1 GCF_030766825.1 Nocardiopsis sp. CC223A | reverse complement strand
ACTACCTGGTGTGTGGGCGGTCGAGCTCCGCGATGCTCCTATGTCAACTCGGCCCCATCAGGCAGCCGGTCGAAGCTCGATAACCGTCGGTTCTGCGACGTCGGTCCCGGGTTCTGGCCTGGTTGCCACAGCATCGGTGCCACGGTGTTCGTCAGCGCGCATCGCGGAGAACACCCGGTCAGACAGACGCCGTCGCAGCAGTCGCATGGCCTCGGTCTTCGTCTTTCCTCGGGCTATGAGCTTGTCGTAGTAGACAGCGCCTTCCCTGCCCAGACGGACCTGGGTGAGGGCGGCCATGTGCAGGGCGGTGTTGATCCTACGGTTACCTCCGCGCGAGAGCCGCACGCGCACTTTGTTGCCCGACCAGACCGGGATCGGAGCGGTGCCGTTGAACCGTGCGAAGGCGTCCTTGTTCGTGAACCGGCGAACGCCGGCGGTCTCACCGATGATCGCCGCGGCCCCGAGCACACCCAGCCCAGGCACCTCCAGCAAGGCAGGGTGAGACGCCCTGAGGAGCTTGTCCAGACGCCGTTCGATGTCGTTGATCCGCCGGGTGAGCGAGGCGATGTCCTGCAGCAGGTCGCGGGCGATCTCGACGATCACGCCCTGGTGCTGGTCGAGGAACTCGAGCAGCTCTTCGAGGAGGTGGTAGCGGCGCAGGCCTCGGGAGGGGACATGCAGATCGGGGTCGATCTCGTGGAGGAACCAGCGGACCTTGGCCTGCAGCGCGGTGCGGCGGGCGACCAGGGAGCGGCGGTGATCGGACAGCAGCTTCACCTCCCGCATCGGGCCGGGAAGCTCGGCGGTGGGAAGGCCGTCCTCGCGCAGGGCGACCCGGGCCACGGCCTCGGCATCGATCGGGTCGGACTTTCCCGGCTGACGGCCGCCTCGCCGCATACCGGCCATCAAGCGGGTGTGGACCCGCACCACCTTGTGCCCGGCGTCCAACAGGTCCGCTTCGAGTCGGCGCGTCAGGTGCCGACAGTCCTCGACCGCGACCTGGACGTTGGGGAACTGGGCGAGCCAGGCGAGGATCTTCTGGTGCCCTGTGGTTCGGGCTTGGACGGTCAGCTCAGCCATTCTCCTACCGACTTCGTCGACCGCGACGAGCGTGTGCCAATCCTTATGCGCGTCGATCCCGACCACCGTCATCGTCAGCCTCCAGCCTCACGTTTGCCCAGGGGGTCGCTGCAGGGCTCGCGGGCGGGCACGCCTCAGTCGGGCAGGTCGAGCAGGCAGGCTCCTATCAGGCCACGCCCGCGAACCCCGAAGCAGGGCCCGGCGGGGCGGCACATCGCGGAGAAGCCATCGCAGTGCGGGGCAGCGAAAAAACGAGCCAGCCCCGTCGGGGTAGTCCTCATTGTGGTACTGACGCGAAGAAAGCCGACGCGGACTT
>NZ_JASFDV010000172.1 GCF_030766825.1 Nocardiopsis sp. CC223A | reverse complement strand
GGCGCGGATGGCCGAGAGCCTGGCCGCCGCCGGAGCCTCCGGCGCGGTCGCGGCGCCGCCCGTCACAGCGGTCGCGGAGCGTCCCGAGCGCGTCCCGTTGTCCTACGCCCAGCGGAGATTGTGGTTCCTGGACCGCCTGGAGGGTCCCGGTGCCGCCTACAACATCCCGGTCGCGCTGCGTCTGGAGGGCGAACTCGACCCGGCCGCGCTGGAGTCGGCCCTGGGTGACGTGGTGGAGCGCCACGAGTCGCTGCGCACCGTCTTCGAGCAGGTCGACGGCGACCCGTACCAGCGGATCCTGCCCGTGGAGTCCGCCCTCCCGGACCTGCGGGTGGAGGTGATCGATGGCGCCGATGTGGCGGCCCGGGTGGACGCGCTGGCGCGGGAGACCTTCGACCTGGAGTCGGAGCCGCCGCTGCACACGACCCTGCTGGAGGTCGGCCCGGCCGAGCACGTCCTGGTGCTGGTGGTCCACCACATCGCGGGCGACGGCTGGTCCATGGCCCCGCTGCTGCGCGACCTCTCGGCGGCCTACACCGCCCGGCTGAACGGGGAGGTCCCCGGCTGGGCACCCCTGGCCGTCCAGTACGCCGACTACGCGCTCTGGCAGGACGGCCTCCTCGCCGACGGGGAGGGTGCGATCCCCGGACAGCTCGCCCACTGGAGCGGGGTGCTGGCCGACCTCCCGGACGTGCTCGAACTGCCGGTGGACCGGGCCCGCCCGGCCCGGCCCTCGCACCGCGGCGGGGTCGCCCCGGTGGCGCTGCCCGCCGACCTGCACCGCGACCTGCTGGCCCTGGCCCGGCGCCACGACGCCACCCTGTTCATGGTGCTCCAGGCCGCACTGGCCGCCACCTTGACCCGGATGGGCGCGGGCACCGACATCCCGTTGGGCACCCCGGTGGCCGGCCGCGCCGACGAGGCGCTGGAGGACCTGGTCGGGTTCTTCGTGAACACCCTCGTCCTGCGCACTGATACCTCCGGGGACCCGAGCTTCGCCGACCTGCTGGGACGGGTGCGCGAGCGGACCCTGGCCGATCTGGAGCACCAGGACGTGCCCTTCGACCGCCTGGTCGAGGTGCTCAATCCGGTCCGGTCGACCGCCCACCAGCCGCTCTTCCAGGTCATGGTGGCCCTCCAGAACAACGCGCGCGCCGACTTGGACCTGCCGGGGCTGTCGGTGTCCGAGGTGCCGTTCTCGACCGGGACGGCCAAGTTCGACCTCACCTTCGTCCTGGCGGAGGAGTACGGCCCGGACGGGGAACCGCTGGGTCTGGGCGGCGGTCTGGAGTACGCCGCCGACCTCTTCGACGCCGAGACCGCGGCCGCCCTGGTCGAGCGCTTGGGCCGGGTCCTGGCCGCCGCCGCGGCCGACCCCGGCGCACGGGTGCGGGACATCCCGCTGCTG
>NZ_JASFDV010000171.1 GCF_030766825.1 Nocardiopsis sp. CC223A | reverse complement strand
CGCAGAGCTGGCCCTCCTGGTCGCGGCGGCCGCGCCGGCCCGCCGGTCCCGGCCCAAGCTCGTCCGGCGGACCCGGGAGGGGTCGCTCGCCTGACCCCCGGCCCCGCCCCGGAACCGGGCGCCCGCACCCTGCCGGTGCGGGCGCCCTTCTCGTGCCCGCACCCCGTGTCCGGACCGGTGCCGCGCCGGGCCCGCGGAACTGCCGGAGAGGGTGCCGCTCCACCTGCCTTTCGTCCGCTTTGACCGGCCCTAATGTCCTTCATGACGGAGAAAAAGAGGACGGACGCCGACGCGGCGGGATATCAGGTGAAACGGAAAATGATCCCCCTTTCTTACGCACAGCGGAGGTTGTGGTTCCTGGACCGCCTGGAGGGTCCCGGTGCCACCTACAACATCCCGGTGGCCCTGCGTCTGGAGGGCGGCCTGGACCCCGCCGCGCTGGAGTCGGCCCTGGGTGACGTGGTGGAGCGCCACGAGTCGCTGCGCACCGTCTTCCCGTCCGAGAACGGCGACCCGTACCAGCGGATCCTGCCGGCGGAGTCGGCCCGCCCGGACCTGCGGGTGGAGGTGATCGATGGCGCCGACGTCGCGGCCCGGGTGGACGCGCTGGCGCAGGAGACCTTCGACCTGGAGTCGGAGCCGCCGCTGCACACGACCCTGCTGGAGGTCGGTCCGGCCGAGCACGTCCTGGTGCTGGTGGTCCACCACATCGCGGGCGACGGCTGGTCCATGGCCCCGCTGCTGCGCGACCTGTCCGATGCCTACCGGGCCCGACTGGGCGGCGGGGCCCCCGGCTGGGAGCCGCTGGAGGTCCAGTACGCCGACTACGCGCTCTGGCAGCGCGACCTCCTCGACGGCGAGGAGGACGGCGAGAGCCTGGCCGCCGAGCAGCTCGCCCACTGGAGCGGGGTGTTGGCCGACCTCCCGGACGTGCTCGAACTGCCGGTGGACCGGGCCCGCCCGGCCCGCGCCTCCCACCGCGGCGGCATGGCCCCCATCTCCCTCCCGGCCGACCTGCACCGCGACCTGCTCGCCCTCGCCCAGGAGCACGACGCCACCCTGTTCATGGTGCTCCAGTCGGCACTGGCGGCGACGCTGACCCGGATGGGCGCGGGCACCGACATCCCGTTGGGCACCCCGGTGGCCGGCCGCGCCGACGAGGCGCTGGAGGATCTGGTCGGGTTCTTCGTGAACACCCTCGTGCTGCGCACCGACACCTCCGGCGACCCCGCCTTCACGGAACTGCTGGAGCGGGTCCGGGAGCGCACGCTCGCCGACCTGGAGCACCAGGACGTGCCCTTCGACCGCCTGGTCGAGGTGCTCAATCCGGTCCGGTCGACCGCGCACCAGCCGCTGTTCCAGGTCATGGTGGCCCTCCAGAACAACGCGCGCGCCGACCTGGACCTGCCCGGGCTCACCGCTGAGGAGCTGCCCTTCTCCACCGGCACCGCCAAGTTCGACCTCACCTTCATCCTCACCGAGGAGCACGGCCCCGGTGGTGTCCCGGGCGGTCTGGGCGGCGCGCTGGAGTACGCCACCGACCTGTTCGACGCCGAGACCGCGGCCGCCCTCGTGGACCGGCTCGGCCGGGTACTGAAGGCGGTCGCGCACCGCCCGGCGGTCCCCATCGGCGAGATCGACCTCCTC
>NZ_JASFDV010000170.1 GCF_030766825.1 Nocardiopsis sp. CC223A | reverse complement strand
GCGGCAGCAGCCGGAACGTGCGCGCCCGCACCGCGTCCAGGGGGTACCGGGAGAACACCGCCATCCCGTACTGGCCGGGGAACCGCCCGAACCCGAACGCGTCCCCGGCGTAGGCGTCGCTCCCGGGCTCCGTCACCACCCGGCCGTCACCGTTGAGGTCCGCACCCGAGGCCACCCCGGTGTTCACCGGCGCGGTGTACGCGTACGAGTACTCCACGCCCCCGGCGCCGTTCCACCCGCGCTCCAGGTACTTGCGGGCGAACAGCTCCACGGCCCGGCCCGACGGGTCGTGGTCGAACTCGTTCACCAACAGCACGTCGGGGCGCACCCACTGCACGGTCTCGGCGACCGCCCGCGCCCTCCCCCACTCCCCGGAGGCCAGCGCCGCCGACATCGTCCCGGGCCGCTGCCGCGACAGGGCCGCGTTGAACGTCGCGAACCGCACCGACCCCTCCGGCACGGGCGGCGGCACCGACGGGGACACCCGAACGGCCGGGGCCCGGACAGGAACGTCCTCGGCGGCCAGGACCAGGGTGGCGGTGGAGGCGAGAGGTTTCACCGGTACATCCTCCCACCGGGAAAAACCCTTGCGCGGGAACGCCCGTCCCGATTTCCTCGGGGCATGCCCGAACCCAACCTCCCCTTCCGCTGGGACGTGGAACACGACCGCCTCGGCTCCCTCACCGGACCCGCGGACCCGGAACGCTCCTACGTGGACGCCCTCACCGAGTGCGCCGCCAAGGTCCTGGCCCGCGGCGGCGACCGCGACCTGTACTTCGTCGGACGCTCCCCGGACAGCGTGTACGACCTGCTGCGCGGCGTCCTCGCGGACACCCCGCACCGTGACCGCGTCCACCGGCTGCCGCTGTCCCTGTACGGGTGCGACGGGCAGGGCCTGAGCCCGGCCGAGCAGGCCCGGCTGCGCGCCAACCTCACCGCCCAGGGGATCACCCCGACCCGGCTGGCGGGCGGCGGCCGGGCGGCCGTGTTCTGCGACCTGGTCGCCGGTGGGAGCACGTTCGGGAACCTGCACCGCGAACTGCGCTCCTGGATCACCGACGACCGCGCCGACTGGAACCGCGTCCGCGGCCGCGTCGGCTACCTGGGCATCGTCGCGCGCGATAAGACCAGCCCCAACACCTGGCGCTGGCAGCAGCACGCGCCGTGGGTGGAGGAGTTGCCGCCGCGCGCCGTGCGCAACGTGTCGGTGCCCGGCCGGCTGTGGGGCTACCTGGGCAACGTCCAGCCCAAGACCGAGCCGTCGTTCCGCCGCACCCGCTGGGCCGACCCGGAGGTCGCCCGCCCCCGCCACGACGAGAAGACCCGCGCCGCGCTGTCGGGGGCCCTGGCGCTGTTCGAGCGCGGCCGCACCCGCGAGACCCGCGCCCGGTTCCGCGAGGTCCTCACCGCCGAGCCCGCCTTCCGAGAACCCTGGCTGCGCACCCTCGCCCACGACATCCGCCCCTGACCGCGAACCCGGCCCCGGCTGAGGCCGCCCCCGCCCGGACCCTCCCGGCGCCCTCAACGCTGTGTGGGGTGACGGGTGGGGCCGTACGGGGCCCGGCCACAACCGGGGGAGGATCGTCTCCTTCGACTCCGGGGGCGGGGGTGGGCACCCCTCGGTCCCGGGCACGTGGGGGTGGAGGCCGCGGTGCTCCTCCCACCCGGGAACAGGGGGTTGGGCCCTGCCCCGGAACGCCCGGTCACAGCCGGAGAGCGTCACTGGGCCCGGGCCGCGGGGGTGGGGCCGCGGCCATCCTCCCGGCCCAGGAGCAGGGGGTACCCCCACCGGAGTCCCCGCCCCTAGCCGGAATGTGTCGCGTCTCCTCCGCCCCCGGGGGGTGCCCACCCGACCGGGGCGCCCGGCCATGGCCAAGGTTCCCGGTCAGGTGAACAACCCCCCCGGGGCCGGGGCGGGGAGGACGAGTGTGGCCTCCACTCCCTGCGGCCGA
>NZ_JASFDV010000169.1 GCF_030766825.1 Nocardiopsis sp. CC223A | reverse complement strand
TGGGCGCGCAGCAGCCAGGCCGCCAGCGCGTGCAGGCTGGGGTCGGCCCGCCCGTCCGGGCCGACCACCGCCGAGGTCAGGAACACCTGGACCGACCCGAAGTCCGCCTCCGCCCGGGACAGCAGGTTGCCCAGCCCCAGCCGGTGTTCGGCCCACTCGCGGACCGGGCCGGCCCCCGGGTCCACGGACGTGCCGCGCACCAGGTCGCCGCGGGTGACCACCACCGCGAGGCGGCCGCCCGGGCCGCGCTCGGGCGCCCGCCGGCTCCGCTCCACCTCGTCGCGCACCGCCCCGTAGGCCAGCTCCGGGTCGCGGGTGTGCGAACGCTCCCCGGCCAGCCGGTCGCGTTCGGCGGCGGTCAGGCAGCGCCACACCGCCGGGATCCCCAGCGGGTCCACCACCAGCACGAACGTGGACGCCTCGCCCAGGTAGGCGAGTTCCTCGGTGGTGGCGGAGCGGTTGAACCGCTCTCCGGCGGCGTCGAACACCTGGAGGACCAGGGACCGGCGCCCCGTCCCCAACCGGACCGTCGCCGCGCGCACCTTGCGCCCCGGAGGGGTGGGGCGGGTGCGGTGGTCGGGGGCCGACACCCGCGCGCCCTCGCGGGAGAGCCGCGCCGCCTCCTCCCCGAGCGGTTCGAGGTAGGAGTCCGGGCCGTGCCGGGCCGCCTGCTCCAGGGCCAGGTGCAGCCCCGCCGCCAGCCGGGTCTTGCCCGCCCCCGTGCCGCCGAACAGCGGAAGCAGGAACTCGCGCGCCTCCCCGGGCCGGTGCTCCAGCGGCCGGTCGCAGTGCGGGCACAGCGTCTCCAGATCGGCCGCACCCAGCAGGATGAGCGTGGGCAGGGTGCGGTCGCAGCGGCAGCGCCGCCGCAGCAGGCCCCGTGCGCCCGGGCGGACCGTGTCGTGCCGCCGCCCGCAGCGGCCGCACAGGTAGGCCGGGTAGGGCAGCCGCCGGTAGCACTCCGGGCACACCATCCGGATCCGGCGCACCGTCCGCAGTCCCGTGTCCACCAGCCGCAGCGCCCCCGCCAGGGACCAGGCGGCCGCCAGGTAGGCGCCCACCACCAGGACGTGCGCGGTGACGTGGGGGAGCAGCAGCACCCCCCACAGCGCGGACGCCCGCCAGGTGCGCCGCACCGCCGCGCACAGGTCCCACCAGGCCGGGCCGCCGTGGTAGCCGCGGTGGGCGGGTTCCTCACGGCCTTCGGGCGCGGGCTCGGCGGGGTGACCGCCGCCGAACATGACCCGGTGCACCTCTCGCAGGTACAGCCACGTCAGCACGCACAGTCCCGCCACCACGGCCAGCACCCCCGCGCCGACCAGCAGGCTCACCACCGCCGCCAGGATCCACCAGCGCAGCAGCACCACGACCGCGCCCGCCGCGACCAGCAGCAGAACACCCAGGAGGGCGGCCTCGGGCCGGGCCGCCCCGGCGTCGCGTCCGCGGACACCGCTCACCCCCGGTCACCTCCCCGGGCCCCGAACAGGCCGCGCCGGGACCGGTGCCCGCGCACCCACAGGTCGAACCCGGCGGCCTCCCCGTGCGGCAGGTGCCGCCGTACCCGCGCCGTGTTCCGCCGTCCCCAGCCCGCCAGGGCCGGGACCAGCACCTCCCGTTCCACCACCGCCGCCCGTTCCGGGCCGAGCCCGGAGCGCACCGCCGCCAGGTACACGCGGGCGGCGGCGTCGGCGTCCGGCGGGTCGTCGCACAGGCGGTGGGCGGCCGCCTCCCGGTAGGCGACGAACACCTCCGCCGGGCAGTCCCGCAGCACCCGCGCCGCGGTCGGCGGCTCCCACCGGTCCAGCAGCAGGGCGGCCACGGCCCGCAGCGACACGTCGGCGGGGGTGGGGTGCGCCCGGGCCAGCAGGGCCCACGGTGGTCCGGGGACGGCGGCCGGGCCGGACTCCACCGCCCGCGACCAGTCGGTCAGGGCCGCCTCCAGCGCCGCCCGGTCGTCGAGCACCCGCTCCGCCTCCGCCGGGAGCGCGGCGCGCAGCGCGTGCCCCGCCACCTCCTCGGCCAGGGCGTGCCAGGCGGGTTCGGCGCCCACCGGGGGAGCGGCCAGCAGCGGAGCGCACACCCATCCGGCCACGTCCGGGGCCGCCCGCACCCCCGCCCCCATGACCCGCAGCGTGCGCAGCGCGGCCCGGGGGCCGTGCCCGCACCCCCACACCTGTGTCAGCAGCGACGCGTCCACGTCGTGCGCCGGCACCCCGGGGGAGCCCGCCGCCCGGCCCCCGGCGCGGATCACCGTCACCTCCTCCAGGAGCCGGGCCGGGTCCTCCCGCCCGTCCAGGCCCAACCGCCGCAGCTCCCGCAGCAGCGCACCACCGTCGCGGTCGCCGG
>NZ_JASFDV010000168.1 GCF_030766825.1 Nocardiopsis sp. CC223A | reverse complement strand
TCGCCCGCCGCCCGGTGTCCGCCCCCGGCGAGCACCAGGGTGCGGGCCGCCTGGTAGCGGCAGCCCGCCGCCTCGAACGCCGCCGCGGTGGCCAGCACCCCCGGTACGTCGCCGTCCAGCAGCGCCCGTGCCCGCTCCACCTGGGCGGTGGCCACCGGGTTCCCGGCGACGGTGTCCCGGGCCGCGTCGACCAGCTCCCGGGCGTCGGCGCGCCCGGCGAGCACCGCCGCCTCCGCCCGCAGCGCCGCGTACCAGTGCAGCCACACCCAGCACACCCACTTCCACACCCGCTCCGGCTCGGGGGCGACCCGTTCCAGGGCGCTGTCGGCGTCCCCGTGGTGGAGCAGGAGCAGGGCGTCGAAGACCGCTCCGTAGCCCAGGCGGTGGTCGTCCCCGGGCTTCGCCCGGTCGATGACCTCCAGCCAGTCGGCCCGGGCGTCGGGGTCGCCGCGCAGGCCGTGGACCATCGCCACCGCCGCCGCGGCCGGGCCCAGGGAGCGCGACCGCAGGCGGCCGCTCTGCCACCAGGCCTCCCGGAACCGCTCGGCACCCGCGAGCACCCCCTCGACCTCGCCCGCGAACGCGTTCGCGACCAGGAGCCAGGAGGTGGCGTGGTGCCCCGCCTCGGACAGCAGCGGGTGGTCGGCCATCCGTCGGCCCCACCGGCGGGCCCGGGGCAGGTCGCCGACGCCGATCGCGGTCGCCGCGGCCATGGCCAGGGCGTCCATCAGCTCGTGTGTGGCGGCGGGCGAGGGCGGCACGCGGTCCAGGATCTCGATCCGGCGCCGGGCCGCCTCCGCGGAGGCGAAGGAGTCCCCGGCCCAGCACTGGGCTCCGGAGAGCGCGTCCAGGGCGGCGGACTCGGCCACCGGATCCCCCGCCCTGCGGGCGAGGTCGACGGCGTGCCGGGCGCCGGCCACCGTCTCCGGCGCGGGGTTGTCCGGGTCGCCCTGGAGCGCCCCGAAGGCGTCCGCGGTCACCGCGGCCTCGGCCAGGGCGAGCGCCGCCAGGCAGGCCGGGGAGTCGTCGGCCAGTTCACGGGCGCGCGCGAGCGCCTCCGCGACCTCCTCGGCGGGGGGCAGGTCCGCGAACGACGTGGAGAAGCGGTAGGCGACCACGGCCGAGCCGAGCAGGTCCCGTGCGGCCGCCGCGCCGTCCCCGGCGCGCTCCGCGGCCAGGGCGGCCCAACGGTGCAGACGGTAGGCGTCGCCGTCCAGGCCCCGGCACCCGGCCACCGCGGCGGCGCTGCGCAGGGCGGCCGCGGCGGGGCGGCCCCGGTCGGCGAGCCCGGCCGCCTGCACGTACCGCTGCTGGGCCTCGCCGAGCAGGGTGCGGGTGAAGGCCAGGCCGCCCATGGACAGGGCGAGCCGGTGGGCCTCGGCGCGGTGTTCGGGCCGGTCGGCGGCGCCGGTGAGGGCTGCGCGCAGATCCTCGGCGACGGCGTCGAACCGGGTGCGCCAAGCGGGTCCCCCGCCGTCCTCCAGTTCGGCGGCGCGGGCCAGGCACCAGTGCAGGTGGCGGGTGCGGACCTCGTCCTGTTCGCCGGCCCCGGCGAGGTGTTCGGCCCCGTACTGGCGGATGGTCTCCAGTGCGTGGTAGCGGGTCCCGGCCCCGGAGGGCAGGACCGAGAGCAGGCTCTGCTCGGCGAGCCTGCCCAGCCCGTCGACCACCGCGGCCCCGTCCAGGGGGGCGAACCCGGCGATGCCGATGGCCGCCTCGGGGGTGAACGGCTCCACGAACACCGAGATGCGGCGCAGCAGGGCCCGGTCCCCCGGCTCCAGCAGGCCGTGGCTCCAGTCCAGCACCGCGCGCACCGACCGGTGCCGGTCGTCGGCGCGGGAGCCGCCGGTGAGCACGCGCAACTGGTCGGCGAGCCCGGCCATGAGGCCGTCCGGTCCGAGTGTGGACCACCGGGCCGCCGCGAGTTCGATGGCCAGGGCCATGCCGCCGAGCCGTTCGCAGACGGCCGCGACCTCCTCGC
This sequence comes from Nocardiopsis sp. CC223A, assembly GCF_030766825.1. Taxonomy (GTDB): domain Bacteria; phylum Actinomycetota; class Actinomycetes; order Streptosporangiales; family Streptosporangiaceae; genus Nocardiopsis. The sequence goes on along the minus strand of NZ_JASFDV010000168.1, from coordinate 504 downwards.
CCACCGACGTCCCCGGCGGCGGTCCGACCGCGGCGGCGCGCTCCAGGAACAGGGCCGCCGCCTCGGAGTCCTCGCCGCCCTCCAGCGACAGCGGCGGGAGCGGGAAGGCGCGCTCGAAGGGCACGAGGAGCCGGGCGCGGCTGGTGACCATCACGTGCAGCCGCGGGCAGGCGGTGAGCAGCCGCTCCAGGAACGGGGCGACGCCGTCGCGCACGTGCTCGCAGTTGTCCAGGACCAGCAGGGCCCGGCGGTCGGCCAGGGCCTGCGACACCGCGTCGTCGAGGTCGCCGCCGGGGCGTTCGCCCACGCCGACCGCGGCGGCCACGGCCGCCCCCACCCGCCCGGGTTCGGTGAGCGGGACCAGGTCGGCGAACCACACCCCGTCGGGGAAGTCGTCGGCGGCCTGCGCGGCCACCGCCAGGGCCAGGCGGGTCTTGCCCACCCCGCCGGCGCCGACCACGGTCACCAGGCGGTGCCCGCGGATCGCCTCGGCCAGGTCGCGGC
>NZ_JASFDV010000167.1 GCF_030766825.1 Nocardiopsis sp. CC223A | reverse complement strand
TGGTGGAGACCGTCAAGGCCGCGGCCTCCCGCCCGCACGGCGGCGGCCGGGTCGGCCTGCTGCCCCGCGACCTGCGCGTCGCGGTACGCGAGGGCCAGGAGAGCAACCTGGTGCTGTTCTGCGTCGACGCGTCCGGCTCCATGGCGGCGCGCAAGCGGATGGGCGAGGTCAAGACCGCGATCCTGTCGCTGCTCCTGGACGCCTACCGGCGCCGCGACAAGGTCGGCCTCGTGACCTTCCGGGGGACGGGTGCCGAACTGGTGCTGCCGCCGACCAGGTCGGTGGACACCGCCGCCGCCCGCCTGGACGGGCTGCCCGCCGGAGGCAGGACCCCGCTCGCCGAGGGCCTGCTGGAGGCCGCCCGGGTCCTGCGGCGCGAGCGCCTGCGCGACCCGCGGCAGCGTCCGCTGCTCGTCCTGGTGACCGACGGCCGGGCCACCGGCGGCCGGGGGGCCGTCGGCCGTTCACTGGCGGCCGCCGACCACGTCGCCGGGCTGGGTGTGACCACCGTCGTGGTGGACGGCGAGTCCGGTCCGCTGCGGCTGGGGCTGGCCGCCGACCTCGCCCGCAGGTTGGGAGCCGACCACATCCCGGTGTCCGAGGTCAGCGCCGCCGCGCTGGGCGGTGCGGTGAGAGAGAGGGCGGCCTGATGCCGCAGGGAAAACCGCTCGTGGTCCCCGACGACGGGCTCACCACGCGCCAGCGCCGCAACCAGCCCGTGCTCGCTGTTCACACCGGCGACGGCAAGGGCAAGTCCACTGCCGCGTTCGGGCTCGCCCTGCGCGGCTGGAACCAGGGCTGGCGGATCGGGGTGTTCCAGTTCGTGAAGTCGGCGAAGTGGCGCATCGGCGAGCAGACCGTGCTCGAACGCCTGGGCGGGCTCCACGAGGAGACCGGCGAGGGCGGACCCGTGGAGTGGCACAAGATGGGCTCGGGCTGGTCCTGGAGCCGCCGCCAGGGCAGCACGGAGGACCACGCCGCGGACGCGGCCGAGGGCTGGGCGGAGATCAAGCGCAGGCTCGCCGGGCAGACGCACGACCTGCTCATCCTCGACGAGTTCACCTACCCCCTGAACTGGGGCTGGATCGACGTCGAGGACGTCGTGGCCGCGCTGCGGGACCGGCCGGGCCGCCAGCACGTGGTCATCACCGGTCGGCGCGCCGACCCCCGGCTGCTGGAGATCGCCGACCTGGTCACCGAGATGACCAAGGTCAAGCACCCCATGGACGCGGGCCGCAAGGGCCAGCGGGGCATCGAATGGTGACGACCCTGCCCAGGGTCATGGTCGCCGCCCCGATGACGGGCCAGGGCAAGACCACGGTCGCGACCGGGCTCATGGCCGCGCTCCGCGCCGCCGGGCACACCGTGAGCGGCCACAAGGTCGGCCCCGACTACATCGACCCCGGCTACCACGCCCTGGCCACCGGTCGCCCCGGCCGCAACCTCGACCCCCACCTGGTGGGGGAGGACCGGGTGGCGCCGCTGCTCCTGCACGGGGCGCGCGGCGCGGACACCGCCGTCATCGAGGGGGTCATGGGGCTGCACGACGGGCGGATCGGCACCGGCGGGTTCGCCTCCTCGGCGCACGTCGCGGCCCTCACCCGGACCCCCGTGGTGCTGGTCGTGGACGTGTCCCGCATGTCCCGGTCCGCGGGCGCCCTGGTGGCGGGCATGGCCGACTACGACCCGTCGGTCGGGGTCGCGGGCGTGATCCTCAACCGCGCCGGGTCGGCGCGCAACATCGCGGAGATCACCCGCTCCACCTGCCTGCCGGTGCTCGGCGTGGTCCCCCACGACGAACGGATCGCACGCCCCTCCCGGCACCTGGGCCTGGTCCCGGCCGCCGAACGGACGGAGTCGGAGCGGGTGGTGGCCCGCCTGGGCGAGCACATCGCCGCCCACGTCGACCTGGACGCGGTGCTGGACCTGGCCCGTTCCGCGCCCGACCTGGACGCACGGCCCTGGGACCCGGCCGCCGCGGTCGGCGCCCGCACGGGCGGTCGGCGCCCGATGGTGGCGGTGGCCGGGGGGCGTGCCTTCACCTTCCGCTACCCGGAGACGGAGGAACTGCTGCGCGCCGCCGGATGCGACGTGCGGACGTTCGATCCGCTCACCGACACCGGGCTGCCCCCGGGGACCCGCGGGATCTACCTCGGCGGCGGCTTCCCCGAGGTGTACGCGGGCGCCCTTTCCGCCAACCGCGCCCTGGCCGCCGAACTCGGGGAAGCGGTGCGGGACGGGATCCCCACCGTCGCCGAGTGCGCGGGGCTGCTCTACCTGGCCCGCTCCCTGGACGGACGGCCCATGGTCGGCGCCGTCCGGGCCGACGCCCGGATGAGCGACCGCCTGACACTGCGCTACCCGGAGGCGGTCTCCCCCGGGGACACGCTGTTGGCCCGGGCGGGGGAGAGGGTGACCGGACACGAGTTCCACCGCACCCGCACCACCCCGGAGACCGGAGCGGACGGCCCGGCGTGGGAGATCGAGGGCGCCGCAGAGGGGTTCGCCTCGCCCACCCTGCACGCCTCCTACCTGCACGTCCACTGGGCCGGGCACCCCCGGCTCGCCGCCCGCTTCGCGGCCGCCGCCGCGTCCGGCGGACCCGTCGGCGGGGGCCG
>NZ_JASFDV010000166.1 GCF_030766825.1 Nocardiopsis sp. CC223A | reverse complement strand
TCAGACCGAGATCTCCAAGTGCGGCTGGAGTACTAAATGCAGCTGGAGCAAAAAGCAAGTCAAAGGCGCCAATAAAAATCCGTCCACCAATAGAGAACCGTCATATCACGCGGCCATTCACTTGATTCTTCTAAGGTGTTTTCAAAGTTATCAACAGAAAAATCAATTGGCCTCCAAGAATCATCTAAATCCCAAGAGGCGCCACCCCTGGAAACCACCTCCAGAAATCGAACATCGGAAGCTCCAAATGAAATAAAATTGCCTTGAGCACATACAAGGCTCACCTTATTTGCGCACCCATCGAGAAGCGGCCATCGCAATTGCACAATCTCGTCCCCCCAGTAGCACACTGGGCATATGAAACCCGACCCCGGGCCTCCCTCGAACGTCTTTCTTCCACAGCAGGGGCATGTGAACTTCATAGATCCGGACAACAATTCACCAACTTGGCATCCCTGGCTGCCAGGGAATCCCTGGCATTCTATTAAAGGTCTTAGATCCGCCATCAAGATTATAATAATTGATAATAACCTTGGGGCCCTTCATTCCATATTCACCACTCTCCGAGTCGAAGTATCTGATGGTAGGACCCCTTTCGTCTCCAGCATGGAACTTCCTCTCCACCCCAGGACGACCACCATCGCAATCGCACATCAAATCCTGGGACGCACTCTCATATTCGGCAGAAGACTCAAATCCCATTTCCACCCTATGCTTAATGTCATGCTCATTTAGATTGCTCTTGCTACTCCACTCATCACAGTTGTGGTTGAGGACGTCGAGCGACCCCGTGGCCACATGGTAGGTGTGGACGCCTTGAACCGTCAGGTTGTGGACCGTGGCGGACTGGGACCAGGCCTGGATCGCGTTGATCTGGACCCAGGTGCCGGCCGAGGTCTGCAACCACATACCCGGCACCAGATCGACCGCGTCGACCCACGCCTTCAGGTCAGGAACCCAGAAGGGGTGCTCATCGGTCGCGATGACCACATCCCCGGCCGCCACCGGACCCGGGATACCCGCGCCCTCGGCGTCGACCTGAACCGCACCCACAGAGAGGGTCTCGCCCTCGGGAGCGTCGCGTTCGGTGGTCGGGTCGATGGTGATCTCCACCAGGACCTTGGAACCCGAACCAACGATCGTGGCCAACACCGTCCGAGCCGACTGCTCACCCGTCTCCGGGTCGGTACCCAGGTGCGCGGTGACGTAGCCGCGTAGGAAGGCGGTCAGGGCGGTTTCGTCCATGCGGGCCCGGCCCAGCAGGTGTTGCATCCGGTAGGGGGCGTGGTGGCCGACGTACTCGGGCCAGGGTCCAGCAGTTCTTGCGGGTGAGCGGGGCGAGCAGGGTGCGGATCAAGGCTTGGGCGGTGGCGCGGGTCTCGGGTCGGGGCAGATGGGGGCTGATAACGGTATCGGTGAGCTCGTTCAGCAGGTGCGGCCATCGTCGGGCCGCTACGCTGGTGGCCACGGCCACCGCTTCGGGATTCTGTGTCTTCACAACCATTGATGATCGGGCGGCGGCCGTTGCTGTGTCCGAGGAACGGCCGGTTGGGCGAGACGTTGTCTCACAGCGCCCAGCAAATAGTCATCTATCAGGGCAAACCGGATCTACAACCAGAGTTCTACCAGCGCCTCCACCTATCGGTTATTTCATGTCGAAGGATTCCATTCCTCAGGGCAAAATTTTCAACATCCACCCCAGCCCCAACCAAGACCTGGTCAATATAAAGACATATATGCTCCCTTTCGTCCGTATCAATTGACCCATGGGGGAATTCTTCATTTATTTTATTGAGGGAACCAACAACCGATTCAATCAGGCCGAAAACATTCGAATCGACATCGAGAGGGACCCTCGAGACAGAATGATCAAACTCGGCGAGCACCCGATCGACCGCCTCTATGAATTCGACGTCGTAGGCGCCAAAAAAGACGCTTCATTTTGATTTAGATCCCCAGCCTCTACAGCACTCCGCTCTTCATTAAGCTGCTCGATCCAAATTTTCGACGGTCTGATGGCCACCATAAGCCTCCCAAATAGAGATGCCCTGGGGAAAGGGATTCCGAAATTACGATCCTCACATCAGCCGAGGCTTCCGTGAGAGCATCAAGAACCCCAGCGTTACCTGAACGGCGAATTGATCCGGTTCAAGAGAGTCCCCCCTCCGATTCCACCATAATATTCTATGAGACCCTGTTCATGCTGATAGATTTCCTGGGCATCGCCGCCTGGAATTTCAATCCAATCCAACTCCCTCACGTCAGACGATTTACATCCATTCCCCCTGACCTTGAGATTTAACCTGTCCGGTTCTTGTACCCTGTTAATACTCCAGCCGCACTTACTCAGTTTGAACTCGTGATGTCCGGTACCTGGTGACATCGGCCGACCACCGAGGTGCGACGTCCTCATGAGGTACGCGCAAGGGGGCGGGCTCACGCCCCAAGAGCAAGAACGACGAGAACGGTTGCGGATGGACGCGGCCGAGCACTTCGCGCGCGGTGAGAAGACCGGTGCCATCGCCAGGAGGCTGCGGGTGACCGAGCGGTCGGTGCGGCGCTGGCGGCACGCGTGGGAACAGGGCGGTGCCCACGCGCTGCGCTCGGCGGGCCCGGTCTCGACCGAACGGCTAAGTGACTGTTGGGTATGCGTCTGGTTGCGTGAGGTGATCACTCAGGGGTCGCCGGTGAGGAAACAGAACGC
>NZ_JASFDV010000165.1 GCF_030766825.1 Nocardiopsis sp. CC223A | reverse complement strand
GCCCCCGGCCCGCCCCCCGCCCCCGCAGGAGGCGCCGCCTGCGCCTGCGCTGGATCATCACCGCGCTCCTGCTCACCGCCCTGGCCCTGCCCCCCGCCACCTGGGGCTGGGTCTGGTACACCGCCCGCCAGGACGACCGCGCCGTCACCGACGCCATCGTCGTGCTCGGCGCCAGCCAGTACAACGGCGTCCCCTCGCCCGTCTTCGAGGCCCGCCTGCGCCACGCCCAGGTCCTCTACCTCGACGGTGTGGCCCCCATGATCGTCACCGTCGGCGGCAAGCTGCCCGGCGACAACTACACCGAGGCCGCCGCGGGCCGCAACTGGCTCATCGAGGTCGGCATCCCCGCCGACCGGATCATCGCCGTGGAAGAGGGCAGCGACACCCTCCAGAGCGTCCGGGCCGTCTCCGAGGTCTTCGCCGACAACGACTGGGACGAGGCCACCCTCGTCTCCGACCCGTGGCACAGCCTGCGTTCCAAGGTGATGGCCTCCGACCACGGCATCGACTCCGGGACCTCGCCCTCGCGCTCGGGCCCCGCCGTCATCGAACGACGCACCCAGCTCTGGTACATCACCAGGGAGACCGCCTCCCTCTGGTACTACTGGATCTTCAACGACAGCAGCGACATCCGCGTCAATGCGGCCTGAGCAGGGCCGATGACGCGTTTCGTCCCTGTCGGGAAGTAGGCTCGCAGACCTATGCACACCACCGCGGGCGCCGAGGGCGCCGTCACCGGCTACACCGACCACGACACCCGGAGACGCACCCGGGAGAACCGCAAGAACCGGGCCCGGGGCCCCTTCGAACGCGACCGGGCCCGGGTCCTGCACAGCTCCGCGCTGCGCCGCCTGGCCGCCAAGACCCAGGTGGTCCGGCTCGGAGTGAGCGACTTCCCGCGCACCCGCCTCACCCACTCCCTGGAGTGCGCCCAGATCGGCCGGGAACTCGGCAACTCCCTGGGCTGCGACCCCGACCTCGTCGAGGCCGCCTGCCTCTCCCACGACCTGGGCCACCCGCCCTTCGGCCACAACGGGGAGCGCGCACTGGACGAGGCCGCCGCCGACTGCGGCGGGTTCGAGGGCAACGCCCAGAGCCTGCGCCTGCTCGTGCGCCTGGAGGGCAAGGTCATCGATCCCGACGGCACCAGCGCCGGGCTCAACCTCACCCGCGCCACCCTCGACGCCACCGTCAAGTACCCCTGGCGCCGCGGCGAGGGCGGCGACACCCACAAGTTCAACTGCTACCCCGACGACATCGACGTCTTCGCCTGGCTGCGCGAGGGCGCCCCCGCCGGGCGAACCTGCTTCGAGGCCCAGGTGATGGACTGGTCCGACGACGTCGCCTACTCCGTCCACGACGTCGAGGACGCCCTGCACGCCGGGCTGGTCTCCATGGCCGCCCTGCGCAGCCCCACCGAACGCGCCGAGGTCGTGCGCATCGCCGCCGAACGCTACTGCGACACCGCCGACACCGCCGAACTCGACGACGTCTACGCCGACCTGCTCGCCGCCCCCGTCTGGCCCGCCGAGTTCACCGGCGACCTCGCCTCGCTGGCCGGGCTCAAGAACCTCACCAGCGAACTCATCGGCCGGTTCTGCCGGGCCGCCGAGCAGGCCACCCGCGCCGCCCACGGCCCCGGCCGCCTCACCCGCTACGGCGCCACCCTCATCGTGCCCCGCCGCGCCCTCCTGGAATGCGCCCTGCTCAAGGCCGTGGCCGCCCACTTCGTCATGGCCCGCGAGGAGGCCCTGGCCTACCAGGCCCGCGAACGCCTGCTCATCACCGAACTCGTCGACGCCCTGTGGAAGAACGCGCCCCAGGCCCTGGAGCCCCAGTTCCGCGACGCCTTCACCGGCGCCCCCGACGACGCCGCGGCCCTGCGCGCCGTCATCGACCAGGTCGCCTCCCTCACCGACACCTCCGCCATCGCCCTGCACGACGGCCTGACCTCCTGAACGGCCCCCGGCCGCCGGGACTCAGACCCCCTTGACGCGCCCGCCGGGCGCCGCGCACACTGCTCTGCACGAACAGGTCGCGGCCGCGCGCCCCGCGCGCCCCCGCGGGCGCCCCCGGCGCCGGACACCCCGACGAAGCGGCGACCGGAGAGGGCGCACCCCCCATTGCCCGCACGGAGCGGCACCCCCGGCATGATCGACGTCGCGCGCCTGGCCGGCGTCTCGCACCAGACCGTCTCGCGCGTGGTCAACGGACACCCCGGCGTGCGACCCGAGACCGCCGAGCGGGTCCGCGCCGCCATCGCGCACCTGGGCTACCGGCCCAACGCCACCGCCCGCGCCCTGGTCACCCGGCGCAGCGGCCTCATCGGCGCACTCCTCGTCCCCGGCGCCGACACCGACCTGCTGCTCGCCGGGATCGAGGCGGCCGTGCGCGCCGCCGGGCGCACCCTCCTCGTCACGGCGGTGGCCCCCGACGCCCCCACCGCCGTGGAACGGCTCCTGGACCGGGTTGTCGACGGGTACCTGGCCGTCGCCCCCACCCCGGCCCTGCTCGCCGTCCTGGGCGGCCTCACCGACCCGCCGCCCACCGTCGTCGTCGACGGCCCCGCCACCCCCCTGGGGCCCGCGGTGGCCCCCGACCACCGCGGCGCCGCCCGCCTACTCACCCGCCACCTGCTCGGCCTGGGCCACCGCACCGTGCACCACGTCGCCGGGGTCCCCGGCTCCCACGGCGCCGCCGAACGCGAAGCGGGC
>NZ_JASFDV010000164.1 GCF_030766825.1 Nocardiopsis sp. CC223A | reverse complement strand
ACGGTTGACCGACAACTCCGAGACGGGGCTTCCCCCCGAGTAGTGGACATATCGGACACTTGAGTCTGAGGAGGAGTCCACACCCATGGCCATGAAGCACTACCCGGCCGAGTTCAAAGCCGACGCCATCGCGTTCTACCGCTCCCGCCCCGGAGCCACCATCGCGCAGATCGCCGCCGAACCCGGCCTCAACCGCGAGACCCTGCGCAACCGGATCCGCAGGGACGACGAGGCCCGCCCCACCACCGCCACCGCGCCCGCCCAAAGCCGCACCCCCCAACGCGAGTCCCTGGAACAGGAGAACAAGCGGCTGCGCGCCCAGGTCGCCGAGCTGGAGACCGAACGCGAGATCCTGCGCCGGGCAGCCGCCTATTTCGCGAAAGAGACGAAGTGGTGAGCCGCTTCAGCTTCGTCCAAGACTTCCGGGACACCTTCGGTGTCAAGCGGCTGTGCCGGGTGCTGGGCCTGTCCTGGTCGGGCTTTCACGCCTGGAAGAAGAGAGCCAGGGCCCGTGCGGAGCGGGCCGCGCGTGATGCCGAGTTGACCGTGCGGATCGCGGCAATCCACGAGGCCGACCCGGCCAACGGCTCCCCGCGCATCACACCGCCGAGCTGCGCGAGCAGGGCCACCACGTCAACCACAAGCGTGTCGAACGCCTGATGCGGGCCGCCGGTCTGCAGGGCATCCACCTGCGCACGAAGGTACATACCACCGTGCCCGCACCGTCCCGCGAGCCGGTGCCCGACCTGCTCGGGCGGGACTTCACCGCGAGCGCACCCAACACCCGCTACGTCGGGGACATCACCTACCTGCCCGTGGAGGGTGGCCGGTTCCTGTACCTGGCCACGGTGATGGACCTGTACTCGCGCCGCCTGGTGGGCTGGTCGATCGCCGACCACATGCGCACGTCCCTGGTGGCGGACGCGTTGGAGGCCGCAGCACGTGAGCGCGGGTCCCTGGACGGAGCGGTGTTCCACTCCGACCACGGCGCCCAGTACACCTCTGCCGAGTTCGCCGCGGTGTGCGGCCGGCTGGGGGTGGCGCGGTCGATGGGCGCGGTGGGCTCCAGCGCGGACAACGCGGCCGCGGAGGCGTTCAACGCCACGTTGAAGCGGGAGACGTTGCAGGGGTTGGGGTTGAAGCGGTGGCCCACGGTCAGGGCGGCCCGGTTGGCGGTGTTCTCCTGGATCGGCCGGTACAACACTCGGAGGCGTCATTCGGCGAACGGGTATCTCAGCCCGCTCGTCTACGAGCAGCGAGCGGTTAGCCTGGAGCTCGCTGCCTGATCAGAAGGTGTCCACACTCAAGGGGAAACGCCCCACCGCGACCACGCGGAGGTCGAGGACCGGGTGCGCACGAACAAGGCGATGGGCCTGGCCCGGCTGCCCTCGAAGTCCTGGACGGTCAACCGGGCGTGGGTGCTCACGGCCAACCTGGCCGCGGACCTGGACGCGTGGCTGCGGTTGCTCACCCTGCACGATCACGAGGACCTCGCCGGGGCGGAGCCCGAGACCATGCGGTTCCGGATCTACCACCTGCCCGCACGCCTGGCCCGTCATGCCCGCCGACGGTTCCTGCGCCTGGAGCGGACCTGGCCCTGGACGGAGGCGTTCACCGCCTGCTGGCGGAGGCTGACCACCCTGCCTGCCCCGACCTGACCACCGTCCCCCGCCCCGACGAGCAGTGAGAAGGAGGACAGGCGCCCTCACCGGAGCTTGTGGAGCCCGGCGCACACCGCAGCGACACGCGAGGGCTCGTTCCTGCCCGGACCAGGGACATCACGGGCAAAGCACCGGATCAGAAGAGCAGATCAACCCCCTGACGAATCTGGGCTACATAGAAGCAGAGCGAAAATAAATCAGTCTAAATCCTCCGAAACCACCCATTCTCCGGCAGGCTCAAAAAAATCACATCCATCATGCTCAAATTTTACATGCGAATCAAACTCAGATTCAGAATTCGCGCAAGCCCCATAATCCAACCCAAGCTTTCCTGCCAAGGGAAACCAGTACCTACATCCGCCACACTGCTCAGAAACCCATATATCTTGGAAGTCTGGAGAGGCAGGCGACCTCACCCTGCGAGCAGACCACCTTCTATGAATCCTCTTCAAGGCTTCCGCGTCATTTCCAACATGCCCAGAATTCATCGCAGTGCACTTTCTACCACCCCAATAACACCAGACACAGAATTCACTCGAGCATTTACCTGGATAGCCCGCGAACCAAACCCCCCGTCCAACTTCCCCCTATCGTGGGTAACAACTCGGGCATTAATTTGCCCAGCCATCAAATTGATCTCAGGATCACTCGCACCAGTAATTCCCATTTCATGAACACCACGAGCATTGTATCCAGCCTCTCGCATTCCAGAGGCAACGCCAGGGTGCATATTTTCATCCACAATGAAACGCTGCCCGCTCTCCGAGAATCCTGCCTTTTCTGCGATCAATTCTTTCATCGCAGATGCAGCGGAAGCAGCATCGCAGTTGTGGTTGAGGACGTCGAGCGACCCCGTGGACACATGGTAGGTGTGGACGCCCTGGACGGTCAGGTTATGGACCGTGGCGGGCTGAGACCAGGCCTGGATCGCGTTGATCTGGACCCAGGTGCCGGCCGAGGTCTGCAACCACATGCTCGGAGCCAGGTCGATCGCGTTGACCCACGCCTTCAGGTCCGGAACCCAGAAGGGGTGTTCGTCGGTCGCGATGATGACGTCCCCGGCCGCCACCGGACCTGGGATATCCGCGTCCTCGGTATCGACCTCGACCACACCCTCGGAAACGGTCTCTCCCTC
>NZ_JASFDV010000163.1 GCF_030766825.1 Nocardiopsis sp. CC223A | reverse complement strand
CCCCGGGCCCGACCCGGTCTCCAACAGCGGCCCGGTGGCGGCGGCGAGCGGCGGATACCCGAGCGGACCCATCACCGGGCCCGTCGGCGGGTACCCCAGCGGACCCATCACCGGGCCGACCGGCGGGTACCCCAGCGGACCCATCACCGGGCCCACCGGCGGCCACGCACCCGGGCCCGGCCCGGCCTCCAACAGCGGCCCCCTGAGCGGTCCGCACCCGGGCATGGGCGGCCCGAGCGGCCCGCACACCCCGGCGCGGCCGTTCCCACCCCAGGGTCCGACACCCCAAGGCGCGCCCTACGGCCCCTCACAGCCGCAGCCGTCCTTCGCCTCGCACAGCGGCGGCCACGGCCCGGGCGGCCCCACCGGGGGGCAGGGCACCCTGGCCCCGCCCCGACCGCCCGCACGGTCCTCCGGCGGTATCGGCAAGGTGCTCCTCGGCCTGGGCTGCGGCGCCGTCGCGCTGGTGCTCATCGCGGTGGTCGCGGTCGTCGGCGTGCGGCTGGCCCGCACCGACGGGCAGGACCCCGCCCCGCAGGCCGACGGCGACCCGTCGGAGAACGCGGTCCCCGGCGAGCAGAGCGCCCCCGTGGAGCCCACCCCCTCGGACACGCCCGACGACGACTACGCCCCCTCCGACGGCCCGCCGTCCTACGACGACCTGGAGACCTTCGAGTCCCAGTGGTTCGACGTGGACTACCCCGAGGGCTGGACGGTGGACGACAGCAGGATCGACGAGAGCCTCGTCGTGTTCGTCGCCCCCGGGTCCGACCACCAGGTGTGGGTCGCCGGCTGGACCGAGGAGGAGTTCACCGGGACCAGCGGCGAGTACCTGGTGGAGACCAAGGGCGGCACCGACGTCGAGGGCGACGTGACCACCGACTACCTCCAGCTCAACCTCCACGAGTTCGAGGAGGGCGACTACGGGGACGGCTGGGACGTGGCCCTGGTCAGGGCCAACCTCACCAACGACACGTGGGCGAGCCAGGCCCGCCGCTTCTGGGCCTACGCGATCAGCCTGGACTACCAGGGCGAGCGGGTGTTCTACATGGTCACCGTCAACGTGCCGCGCGGCGACGCCGGCTACTACGAGGACCTGCCCGCCGAGGTGATGGACTCGTTCGAACCGCACCTGTGACCGTCCCCCGGACATGACGACGGCCCCCGGCGATCGCCGGGGGCCGTCGTGTACGTCGGGATCAGTACCAGCCGACGGACTGGGAGTGGGCCCAGGCACCGCACGGGGTGCCGTAGCGGCCCTTGATGTAGTCGATGCCCCAGGCGATCTGGGTGGCGGGGTTGGTCTGCCAGTCCGAGCCGTGGGACGCCATCTTGCTGCCGGGGAGCGCCTGCGGGATCCCGTAGGCACCGGAACTCGGGTTCTGGGCGAGGTGGTTCCAGCCGCTCTCCTTCTGCCAGAGAGGCCGGAGGCAGTCGGTGAACTCGCTCTCGGGCCAGCCCTCGGCGACGACCATGTCCAGGGCGAGGCCCTGGGCGTCACCCGTGAAGACGGGCTCCTCGGGCTCCTCCTCGATGTCCTGGGCCTCGGAGGTGCCGGTCTGGGTCCGGGCGCCGACGGCGGCGTCGCGCTCGGCGCGGGCCGCGTCGAGGGCGGCCTGGGCTTCTTCCTCGGTCTGCTGCTCGGAGGCCGAGAAGAACTCGTCCTCGGTGGCCTCTTCTGCGGGGGCCTCCTCACCCGGGAGGGCGGCGTTGGCCGCCATCTCGGGGTCGACGCCCTCGTCCGCGAACGCGGAGACGGCGAACGTCGCACCTGCGACGAGGGTGGCCGCACCGATGGCCGCCGTACTGCGCAGCGACATGCGGTTGAGTAACACGGTTACCTTTCCCAAGAGGGGGTCATGGGGCGGGAAAGCCCTATTAATACCAGTTGTTCGCCTGGGAATGAGCCCATGCACCGCACGGGGTGCCGTAGCGGCCCTTGATGTAGTCGATGCCCCAGGCGATCTGGGTGGCGGGGTTGGTCTGCCAGTCCGAGCCGTGGGACGCCATCTTGTCGCCGGGGAGCGACTGCGGGATCCCGTAGGCACCGGAACTCGGGTTCTGGGCGAGGTGGTTCCAGCCGCTCTCCTTCTGCCACAGCGGTTCGAGGCAGTCGGTGAACTCGCTCTCGGCCCAACCCTCGGCGAGGACCATCCGGAGGGCGGTCTCCTTGGCCGACCCGGCGGGCACCGGGGTGCCGGAGCCGCCGGAGGGGGCGCCGTCCTGCGGTTCTGGGTCGGGCTCGGGTTCGGGTTCGGGCTCTTCGAGGATGTCGGAGGCCTGCGCGTCACCGCTGCGGACCGCGTCGCGCCCGGCCCGCTCGGCGGATTCGCGGGCCTGTTCGAGGTCCTCCTGCCGACGCTGCGGGTCGGCGGCGGCCGGGGTCCGGAAGAAGTCGTCGTCCTCCTGGGCGGTCGGGGCCTGCTCGGGCTCCGGTGTCAGTGCCGCCGAGGCCGCGTCACGGGGATCGGGGACCCCGGTGTCGGCGAAGGCCACGACACCGAAGGTGCCCGCGGCGACCAGGGCCGCGACGCCGGCGGCACTCGCGTAACGCAGCTGAATCCGTGGGAGTGGCAAGATCGCCCTTTCGCGTAGACGGCCGCACGCGTCGGACGGAGAAGCCCCGGATGGGCCGGGGCCGCGCGCGTGTGGTGGATCTCCGCCGTCGGCCTCGGGGCCGGAGAAGAAGGGGGACGGGCGCGATCGCGCTCCGTCCGCACGGCGGGTCCGCACGGTGGGGGTGCTCTGTGCAGCGGATTCAGCCTGCACCATCATTACGACCGCGTAACGCCATAGATACTGTGGCTTGACTCACATCACCCAACGTGCCCGAATTGCCAAGCTCTGACCTGCGAAAAGACACGGAGAGTCAAGGGGTGACCAAGGGAACCCCAAGGAGTGGGGGTCACCACCCCGGCCGCGGACCCCGAATCCCGACCCGGCCTGAGTACGCGTACGCATGTGCCCGGCCGGGTTCGGGGACAGGATGGCGGGCATGGACGTCACAGCATCTCCGCCGCCCGGCGCCGGTCCTCCCGTGAGCTGCCCGGACTGCCGCTCCCCGCTGGCCGCCGGGACGGCCGCCTGTGCCCGGTGCGGGCTGCTGCTCACCGGCCCCCTCGCCCAGCGCCTGTGGGAGGTGGACACCGAGATCGGCCGGGCCGACGAGCACCTGCGCCGCCTGCGCAGCGAACGCTCGGGCCTGCTGCACGCACTGCGCGAGGCCTCCCGCCGGGCGACCGCGGCCGCCGT
>NZ_JASFDV010000162.1 GCF_030766825.1 Nocardiopsis sp. CC223A | reverse complement strand
GGCGCTGGAGCGCCGGGCCGCCCGGCCGGTGGTGCTGCGGGTCCTGACCGAGGGGCTGGCCGCGGACCTGGGGCGGCCCCCGGAGGCGCTGGGCGGCGTGCTCGCCAAGCTCATCGACGCCGGGGTGCTGGTGCCCTGGGCGCCCGCCGCCGAGCAGGACCCGGGGTACGACCGGCGCTGGCACGACCTGGTGCGCCGGCTGCCGGGTCCGGCGGCGGCGCGGACGGCGGCGGCGTTCGACGCCACCGAGGAGGTCCTCAAGGGGTTCGCGGAGGCGGACGGCGCCGAGCGCGCCCGCGCGGTGACGCACCTGTCGCGGCTGTGGTCGGCGGCGGTGACCGTGCCGGGGGCGGACCCGGCGGCGCCGGAGGTCGCGTCCTCGCCCCTGGTGGAGGACTGCCACGTGTCCCGGGGCGCACCGGTGCCGCGGGCGTGGACCCGGGAGTGGACGGCGGACCTGCGGCGGATCATGCCACTGCTGTTCGCCCTGGACGACCAGCGGGTGCTGTCGGGCGCGCTGGAGAGCGTGTTCGTGTCCCGTTACGGCGCGGGCGGGCGCTGCGACGACCTGGACGGGTTCGCCGCGCACGCGCGGGCCGCGTTCCCGCTGACCCAGCGGCTGATGGCCGGGGACCTGGACGGCGTCCCCGATTTGGGCGACGACCTGCGCCGCCTGGTGGCGGCCCGGCGCCGGGCCGTCGGCCACCTGGCCGACCTGGCCCGGGAAACGGAGGAGGAGGTCGCGGTCGATCCGTCGGTGGTCGCCGAGATCGCCGGCCTCCTGCCCGAGCGCGAGTTCACGGCGCGCCGCTCGCTGGCCGTGTTCGGCCAGCCCGACGGCGGCCGACTCGTCCTCAACCACCTGTACGGCGGACGGGCCCGGTACTTCAGCCGGTTCCTGTCCGCTCTGCCGGCGCGGGCCCGCGACCGGGTCGCCGAGCACGTGCGGCGATCGGGCCCGCCCGGCACCCCCACCGTCCACATGCGGTCGGCGCTGGGGTTCAACGCGAACCTGGCGCCGCCGCTGGCCGACGAGGAACTGGCGCTGCGCGACGAACCGGTGCTGCTGCCCGGACCCGCCACCGCCGACCTGGCGCTGGTGCACACCCCGGAGGGGCTGCGGCTGGTCCGGCGCGGCGCCGCCGGGGACGGTGCGGCCGACCGGGAGATCGACCCGGTGTACACGGGGTTCCTGGTCCCGCACGCGCTGCCCTACGACGAGATGCTCGTGGCGATGGTCGCCGACTCGCCGTTCTTCTCCTTCGGCGACACGGTGATGGACCTGCACGCCCGCTGGGAGGCGGACGGGTTCGCGGGCGCGGTGCCGCGGGTGCGGGCCGGGTCCGTCACCCTGTTCCGCCGCCGGTGGGCGCTGGAGACCGCGGAACTGGCGGCGCGGCCCGGCGAGCCCCCCGCCGGACTGCACCGGCGGGTCAACGCGCTGCGGCTGGCCCGCGGCATCCCCGACCAGGTGTTCGTGCGCCCGCTCCAGGGTGCCCGGCTGGGCCCGCTGGAGCGGGCGATGGCGCCCAAGCCGCAGCACGTGGACTTCCTGAGCAGGCTGCACACGGCCACGGCCGCCAAGCGGCTGGACCACCTGGGGCCGCTGCTGCTCGTGGAGGAGATGTCCCCGGACCCGGCGGGCGCCGGGCTCAGCGGTCCGCACGGCCGGCACGCCACCGAGGTGTTCCTCGAACTGGCCGTCGTCCCCGCCGCCACCGAGGCGGCCGATCCCCCAGGCGAAGTGAGGCTGGTCCCGTGACCGTCGGACTCCGAGTGACCTACTACGACAGCGACAAGGCGGCCCTGCTGGGCGAGTGCCTGGTCCCGGCCGCGCGCGAGGCGGCGGCCCGGCCGGGGATCTCCGCGGCGTGGCTGCACCTGCACTGGCGGCTGGGCCCGCACTGCGTGCTGTACCTGGACGGGGAGGGCCCCGCGGTGGCCGACGCCGCGGCCGGGGCGCAGGCGCGGGCGCGGGAGTTCCTGGAGCGGCGGCCGTCCGCGGCGGAATTGGACCCGGAGCGGTACGCGGTGTTCTCCGAGCGGATGGGGCGGCTGGAGCTGGTGGAGCCGCCGTACGCGCCGCTGGAACCGGACAACTCGGTGCTGCGGCTGGACGGCGACCCGGTGGACACGTTCCTGCGCGGGCCGGAGGCGATCGCCCTCAAGGGGCGGGTGCTCACCGACGGGCTGGGGCTGGTCGCCGACCGGGTGGACGGAACGGGTGTGTTCGCGCACGTGTTCGCGGGGATGGGGGCGATCGCGTCGCAGTACCCGGAGTGGGGGCTGCGGTCGGGGTACCAGGCGTTCCTGTCCCATTGGAAGGAGTACTTCCACTGGTCCGACCCCGACGGGACGGCGCAGGCGCGGCTGGCCGAGTCCTACCGGGCGCAGCGCGAGGAGCTGGTGGCGCTGCTGGCCCCGGTCCACAGGGGGACGGCCGCCGACCCCTCGGCGGCGGGGTGGCTGGAGTGGACGCGGCGGTGGCTGCCCGCCGCCGTGGAGCTGGCGCGGCGGGACCACATCCTGCCCTACCCCCACCAGGACCGGTTGACCACGGCGGCGCGGTTCGGCGACGACGTGCGGGTGCGGTGGAGCGGGTCGGACGAGCGGTCCTACAGCGACTTCCACCGGGAGTTCCGCAAGCTGGACTTCACGCGGCTGGGCGACGGGTACGGGTTCGCGGCGTTCCGGTTCCTGATCAACTGCTTCTTCGACCTGCTGCCGCTGATGGGGGTGACCCCGATCCAGCGGTACTCGATCGCGTACCTGTTCACCGAGGCCGCTCAGGAGGTGGTGGGCGAGACCTGGGAGGAGACGGTGCGCCGGGTGGTGGAGCACCAGCAGGGCGATCCGGGGCTCAAGCCGACCCTGCCGTGGACGGGCGGTGCCTGAACCGATGCTGCGGTTGAAGAAGGCCGTACGGGCCCGGTCGCTGGCCGCCGAGGGGGTCGCCGTCAGCATGGGTGCGACCGCCGTGGTGCTGCGCGGTGCCCCGGCGGACGCGGTGTGGCGGGCGCTGGAGCCGGTACTGCGCTCGGGGTTCACCCGGGCGGCGCTGGTGGAGGGGTTCCCCGAGAAGGGGCGGGCGGTGCTGGTCGGCATCCTCGACCGGTTGGAGGAGCACGGGTTCCTGCGCGAGGCCGAGGAGGAGCACGGGCTCTCCGCGACGGAGCAGGCCGCCTACCCGCACCTGGAGGCGCTGACCTCGCGGCCGTTCGCGGCGCTGCGGGCGCTGGCGGGCACGGCGGTGCGGGTGCGAGCGGAGTCGGTCCCGGTGGAGGCCGCGGTGCGCCGGGCCCTGGGCCGGGCGGGGTTCCGCGACGTGTCCGCCGACACCGGGCCGCCGGAACCGGGGGTGCTGGCGACCGTCCGGTCGGCGGTGCCGGGGCATCCGGAGGCCCTGCACGTGATCGTCG
>NZ_JASFDV010000161.1 GCF_030766825.1 Nocardiopsis sp. CC223A | reverse complement strand
AACTACAACCCCCGGGGCGAAGCCCCGCGTCGTGAGAGAGCGCCCCACCCACTTCACCGATCAACGAGACCCCGGCCGCAGGGGGGTACCTCGGGGGGTTCGGGGGGTCTCCCCCCGGGAAACACGAAGGACGACCCCGCGAGGCGGCCGAAGGCCCCCGAGCAGAGTCGTCCTGAGTCCGTGGAGCTATGGGGATTCGAACCCCAGACCTCCTCCATGCCATGGAGGCGCGCTACCAACTGCGCCATAGCCCCTTGTGGGAGTCGGACGCCGCACTGTTGTGCGCTGCCGACTCCCACACCATAGCGGAATCCGGTGCGAACGTCGAAACGGATTACGCGTCGTCGCTGAGCACGACGGGCTCGGGCAGGCTCGCCGCGTTGTGCTCCATGAGTCTCCAGTGCCCCCGGCGCTGTTGGAGGACCGACCAGCAGCAGTTGCTGAGCGGACCGAGGATCTCGCGCTGTTCGTCCGGGATCCCCAGCATCCGGGAGATCCCCACGCGCAGCGCCGCGCCGTGGCTGACCACGACTAGCAGTCCGCCCTCGGGGGTCCGTGCCAGCGCCTTGCGCACCGCCGTTTGCATGCGGTCCCCGACCTCGGCGATCGGCTCACCGTCGGGGATGTCCATGCGCGGGTGCTGCTCGGGCCAGCGTTCGGCCAGTTCCTTGCCGGTGAACCCCTCCCAGGACCCGCCGAACCGCTCGCG
The DNA here is from genome assembly GCF_030766825.1 of Nocardiopsis sp. CC223A. Lineage (GTDB taxonomy): Bacteria > Actinomycetota > Actinomycetes > Streptosporangiales > Streptosporangiaceae > Nocardiopsis. The sequence goes on along the minus strand of NZ_JASFDV010000161.1, from coordinate 2,777 downwards.
CAGCCCCTTGTCGAACTCGATGGGCAGTTCCGTCGCCCGGCTGAGGTAGCCGGCGGTGTCGGCGGCCCGTTTGAGGTCGGAGGCCACGATGAGGTCGGGTTCCAGGGTGGCGAGCAACCGTCCCGCCCGGTCGGCCTGGGCGTGGCCCACCTTGTCGAGTTCGATATCGGTCTGCCCTTGGAAGCGGTTCTCCACGTTCCACGCGGTACGGCCGTGCCGCCAGAACAGCACGCGACGGGTGTCGGTCACCTTGGTGTGTCTCTCCACTCGGGGGTGTCTCGCGGGGCCGGTTACTGCTCGTCGAGCGGGGTGCGCTCGGTGCCGCGGGCGTTCTCGGGCAGCTCGATGGTCGGGCAGTCCTTCCACAGCCGTTCCAGGCCGTAGTACCCGCGCTCCTCCTCGTGCTGGATGTGCACGACGATGTCGGCGTAGTCCAGCAGCACCCAGCGACCGTCGCGCTCGCCCTCGCGGCGGACCGGCTTGGCGCCCGCCTGGAGGCGCAGCCGGTCCTCGATCTCGTCGACGATCGCGCGGACCTGGCGGTCGTTGGGCGCCGAGCAGAGCACGAAGGCCTCGGTGATGACGAGCTGCTCGCTGACGTCGTAGGCGATGATCTCCTGGGCGAGCTTGTCGGAGGCGGCCTCGGCGGCGACCTTGACCATTTCCAGCGCCCTGTCGGTGGCTGTCACGTTGTGCTTGCTGCCTTTCAGCTGTCTCGGTAGAGCCCGGTCTTGTTGATGTAGCGGACGATGCCGTCCGGGACCAGGTACCAGATGGGTTCGCCCTTGCGGACGCGCTCACGGCATTCGGTCGAGGAGATGGCCAGCGCGGGGACCTCCACCAGGGAGACCTTGCCCTCGGGCAGTCCCGAGTCGCTGAGCCGGTGACCGGGCCGGTTACAGCCTACGAAATGCGCGAGCTCGAAAAGTTCGTCCGCGTTGTGCCAGCCCAGGATGGCGCCCAGGGCGTCGGCCCCGGTGATGAAGAACAGTTCCACCTCGGGGCCGTAGGAGGCCCGCAGTTCGCGCAGCGTGTCGATGGTGTAGGTCGGTCCGTCGCGGTCGATCTCGATGCGGTCGACCCGGAACTGCGGGTTCTCCGCCGTGGCGATGACCGTCATCAGGTAGCGGTCCTCGGGCGGGGTGACCTTCTCCGGGTCCTTCTGCCAGGGCCTTCCGGTGGGGACGAACACCACTTCGTCCAGTTCGAAGAGGTGGGCGACCTCACTGGCCGCGACGAGGTGGCCGTGATGGATGGGGTCGAAGGTGCCGCCCATGATGCCGACGCGGGGGGCACGCCCCCGCTCCTCGCTCTCCTCGTGCACCACTCGACTGCTCCGTTCCTCGGTCCGGTGTGCCGGAATCGGCCAACCGAGATTAGCCGACGCCGCCGGAGAACGCCGCACCCTCGTCCCCCGGTGCACAGGCACAACGACGGTGCGCCCCGCTTCCTTCCCCGCAGGTGGGCGGCGGGAGGGGGAGGCGGAGCACCCGGCGGCGGTCGGCGAAGGGACCGGATCGGCGGTGAGCGGCGGCCGGATGCGGCCCGTCCCTGAGACGCCCCCGGGATCCCCCTGACCTTCCCCCGATTCCGCCCCGGCCCGGACCCCTCCCAGGCCGCTCACTTCCCCATCGCCACCTCGGGTTCCGTTCCCCTCCCCGGAAACGCGTCATATCTCGTTGTCCCGAAACCGTGGCCAAGCGCGATTCCGGCGCATAGCATGCCGGTATGTCCAACTCACCAGATCGCGTCCGTGTCCGGCTCTCCGATATCTCGCCCCGCGCCTACGAGCATCCCGCCGACCGCGGCGCCCTGGTCGCGTTGCGTTCCCTGCGCGGTTTCGACGAGGTCTTCAAGCGCCTCTCCGGCCTGTTCAACGAGCGCGCCCTGCGCCTGATGTTCCTGTCCAGCGCGGTCCGCGTCGGCCCCACGCAGTTCCCGCACGTGTACGACTACGTGCGCGACGCCGCCTACGTCCTGGACATGGAGGAGGTGCCCGAGCTCTACATCCAGATGAACCCCAAGCCCAACGCCATGGCGATCGGCAGCCACAAGCCGTTCATCGTGATGACCACGGGCCTGTTCGACCTGCTGGAGGCGGACGAGCAGCGGTTCGTCATCGGCCACGAGGTCGGCCACATCCTCAGTGGCCACGCCGTGTACCGCACCATGCTGCTCGCCCTGATCCGGTTGGCCACCCGGGTGGCGTGGGTGCCGTTGGGCTACATCGGCCTCCAGGCCATCGTGGCCGCCCTGGAGGAGTGGTACCGCAAGTCCGAGCTGTCCTGTGACCGCGCGGGCATCCTGGCCGCCCAGGACCCCGAGGCGGGCAAGCGCGCGCTGATGAAGCTGGCGGGCGGCTCGCGCCTGGCGGAGATGAACCCGGACTCCTTCCTGGAGCAGGCCCGCGAGTACGAGAGCGGCGGCGACGCCCGGGACGGCCTCCTCAAGCTGCTCAGCCTGGTCGGGCAGACGCACCCGTTCGCGGTGGTGCGCCTGGCCGAGCTGCACCGGTGGGTGGAGGACGGCTCCTACCAGCGCATCCTCAACGGCGACTACCCGCGCCGCTCCGCCGACAAGGACGCCAAGGTCGGCGAGGAGGCGCGCAACGCCGCCAAGTCGTACAAGGAGTCCTGGAACCGCACCGGCGACCCGCTGCTGGGCACCCTGCGCGATGTCGCGGGCAGCGCGGCCAGCGCGGGCGGGAAGATCTTCGACACGGTGGCCGACCGCTGGCGCAACGGTTCGGGCGGCGACCAGAACCGGAACTCCGGCAA
>NZ_JASFDV010000160.1 GCF_030766825.1 Nocardiopsis sp. CC223A | reverse complement strand
CGCCCGCCTCGCCGGGGCGCTGCGCGCCCTGGGCGCCCCCGCCACCCCGGTCCCGGCCTGACCCGTCACCCCTTCCAGGAAGGCAGCACCATGCGCGACATCCCCCGTCCCGGCGTCCCCCACCTCGTCCTGGTCGAGAGCAACACCACCGGCTCCGGGCGCGCGTTCTGCGCCGCCGCCCGCGACCGCGGCACCGAACCGGTCCTGCTCTCCCGCGACCCCGACCGCTACCCCTACGTCGCCCGGGACGGCATCGCCGCCGTCACCGTCGACACCGCCGACCGCGCGGCGGTCCTGCGCGCCTGCCGCGGCCTGCCCGGCCCCGTGGCCGGGGTGACCTCCAGCTCCGAGTACTTCGTGGCGACGGCCGCCGCCGCGGCGCGCTCCCTGTGCCTGCCCGCCCCCGACCCCCACGCGGTCGACCGCACCCGGGCCAAGGCCCGCCAGCGCGCGGCGCTGGCCGCCGCCGGGGTCCCGGTCCCCGCCTTCCACGAGGTGGCCTCGGTGCCCGCGGGCGTCGCGGCGGCCCGCGCGGTCATCGCCGCGGCCGGCCGCGCCGTGGTCAAGCCGGTGCTGGGCTCCGGCTCCGACGGCGTGCGCCTGTGCGCCCGTGCGGACGAGGCGGAGTCCGCGCTCATCCCCCTGCTGGCGGGCCGGACCGGTGCCCGCGCCCTGGTGGAGTCGTACCTGGAGGGGCCGGAGTACTCGGTGGAGACCTTCGACGGCCGGGTCGTCGGGATCACCGCCAAACACCTGGGACCGCACCCCCTCTTTCTGGAGACCGGCCACGAGTACCCGGCACCGCTTCCCGGGGTCCGCGAACGGGCGCTCGCCGAGACCGCCCTCGCCGCGCTCGCGGCGCTGGGGCTGGGCTGGGGACCGGCCCACGTGGAGATCCGCCTGACCGCGGCGGGCCCGCGGGTGGTGGAGGTCAACCCGCGGCTGGCGGGCGGCATGATCCCCGCACTGGTCCGCGCGGCCACCGGCGTCGACCTGGTGGGGGCCGCCGTCGACCGCGTGCTCGGCCACCGCCCCGGCCTCGCGCCGGACCGGTCGGGAGCGGCGGCCATCCGCTTCCTGTTCGCCGCCGAGCCCGGGACGGTGCTGGCGGCCTTCACCGGGGCCGCCGCCGACCTGCCCGGGGTCGTGTCCGCCGTGGTCACCGCCCGGGAGGGCGACCGGATCGAGATCACCCGCAGCTTCCGCGACCGGATCGGGCACGTCATCGCGCTCGGCCGCACCGCCGCGGAGGCGGCCGCCCGGGCACAGGAGGCCGTGGGCGCCCTGGCCGTGCTCACCGCCGGGCCGGAGCCCGCGGTGGTGCCGGCGGACTGAGCCGGGACCGGAACCGCCACGGAGGTGCCGCCCATCTTCCGCCCGACACTTCCGGCCCGGGGCGGGGGCCGGACGTAGTTTTCCCACAGCCGTTGAGAACCACCCCCCGACACCCCTGGCGGTACGTCATGAGATCCCTCATCACGGGAGACATCCCGGCACCCGAACGAGCGGAGATCCTGCTCTCGGGCACCTCGTCCGACGCGCACACGTGGAACCTCGTCTTCCTCCAGCTCCTGCTGGAGGAGGCGGGGCACCGCGTCGCCAACCTCGGCCCCTGCGTCCCCGACCGGCTGCTCGTCGACGAGGCCCTGGCACTGTCCCCCCGGCTCATCGTCCTGGGCAGCGTCAACGGGCACGGCCACCAGGACGGGCTCCGGGCCGTCACGGCCCTGCGCTCCCGCCCCGAGCTGTCCCCGGTCCCGGTGGTGATCGGGGGCAAGCTGGGGGTGAACGGACCCCTGGACGCGGACCGGGTCCGGGAGCTGACGGACGCGGGCTTCGACGCGGTCTTCGGCGACGCCGACATCGACGCCTTCGTCTCCTACCTGTCCCGCTTCGAGCTCCGGGTCGCGTCGTGACCGCCCCCGCGCCCTTCGGCGCCCGCATCGCGTCCGCCCGCGCCGCCGGGGAACTCGTGGTCCAGCCCCGCATGGGGTTCGGCGACCCGGCCCTGATGCGGCGGGGCCTGGAGGCCACCCGCGCCGCCCGCGCCGCGACGGTCGGCACGCTCACCCTGGACAGCTACACCCGGGTCGGCGACCACGCGTCCGCCCGCCGGGCCATCGCCGAGGGCGGCGGCGCCCTCAACGGCTACCCGATCGTGGCCCGCGACCGCGACGACACCCGCGCGCTGCTGCGCGACCTGCACGCCCCCGACTTCCCCGTCCAGGTCAGGCACGGGTCCGCCGCCCCGCAGGACATCTTCCACGCGCTGATCGAGGTCGGCCTGGACGCCACCGAGGGCGGCCCCGTCTCCTACTGCCTGCCCTACGGCCGGGTCCCCCTGGAGCGTTCCCTGGCGAACTGGCGCGAGAGCACCGAGATCCTCGCCTCGTGCGCCGGCCCGGGCCGGGTCCCGCACCTGGAGAGCTTCGGCGGGTGCATGCTGGGCCAGCTCTGCCCGCCGAGCATGCTCGTCGCCGTCTCCCTCCTGGAGGGGATGTTCTTCGCCGCCCACGGCATCACCAGCCTGTCCCTGAGCTACGCCCAGCAGACCAGCGCCGAACAGGACCGCGAGGCCGTCCGGGCCCTGCGCCGCCTCGCCGGGGAGCTGCTGCCCGGGGTGGACTGGCACGTCGTGCTCTACACCTACATGGGCGTGTTCCCCCGCACCCCCGCGGGGGCGTCCGCGCTGCTCACCCGGTCCGCGCACACCGCCGTCGCCGCCGGGGCCGAACGCGTCATCGTCAAGACCGAGGCGGAGGCGCACCGCATCCCCACGATCGAGGAGAACGTGCGCGCCCTGGAGACGGCGGCCCGAGCGGCCCGGGAGACGCGGCCGGACCCGTCCGACGACGGGGGAGAGACCTACCGCGAGGCGTGCGCCCTCGTCGAGGCGGTCCTGGACCTGTCCGACGACGTGGGCGACGCCCTGCTCCGCGCCTTCCGCCGGGGCCTGCTGGACATCCCCTACTGCCTGCACCCCGACAACGCCGGGCGGGTCCGCTCCTACATCGACGACACGGGGCGGCTGCGCTGGTCGGACACCGGGGGCCTCCCGCTGCCCGCCGTCGGGACACCCGCCCGCCGGTCCGCCGTCACCTCCGCGAACCTCCTGGAGACCCTGTCCTACGTCGAGCGCCGCTACGACGCCGCCGTCCACTGACCCGCCGAGACGAGGAGCACCCCCATGGGACCGGGCGGCACCGCCTACGGCCACGCCTTCACCCCGCACACGGTCACCCCCGTCGCCCGTGTGTGCGACGGCGACCGGGCGGTCGGCGACGGCACCCCCGGCCCGGTGACCCCGGCCCTGCGCGACGCCCTCCTGGGCGTCCGGACGGGGCGCGCCCCCGACCCCCGCGGCCGGCTGCGGCCGGTGCCCGCCGCCTGACGGCCCCGCCCGGCGCCCGCTCCGGCCCACGACCCCCCCCCCCCACCCCCCCCCCCCCCCCCCACCCCCCCCCCCCCCCCCCCCACCCCCCACGCCCGCCCCCCCCCCACCAGCCCACCGACCCCCCCCCCCCCCCCCCCCCCACCCCCCCCGCGCCGCCCCCCCCCACCCCCCCCCCCCCACCCCCGGACTACCCCGCCCCCCCCACCACCCCC
>NZ_JASFDV010000159.1 GCF_030766825.1 Nocardiopsis sp. CC223A | reverse complement strand
CCAGGGGGTCGCGGTCGGCGGACGGCCCGCCGGGTTCCCCGCCGGCGGTGTCCGGGGGGTCTGCGGGACCGTCGTCGGCCGTGGCGTCGAGCAGGGACACCACCGACAGCAGGTGCAGGCAGCGCGGGGAGAGCAGGCAGGTGCACGCGGCCTGGCCGGGGTCGGTGAGGTCGGCGCCGGTGAGGGTGACGGTCTCGCCGCCCGCGGCGACGGTCCACGTTCCGTCCCCCCGGGTCCAGGCCCACTCGGCGGCGGCGCGGGGCGCGGCGTCGAGTTTGCGGCGCACCCGGGCGGGTGCCGCCTCCACCAGGGCCGCGAGCAGCTCGGGGGCGATCCGGGGCCGGTCGGTCATCGGGGATCCTTCCAGGGTGGTCAACCGCGCACCTTCTCCCCGATCCACGCCGCCAGTTCCTCCGGGCCCAGTGCCGCCACCGGCATCCCGGCGGCGGCGAAGGAGGAGGCGATCGCGCGGTTGTACACGGGCGCGCCGCCGTGGTCCAGGGCCGCCAGGCCCAGCAGGTGGACCCCGCTGGAGGCCAGGGCCCGGACCTCGGCCAGGGTGCGGCCGAGGCTGCCGCCCTCCTCGAAGTCGGTGATGAGGGCGACGATGGTGCGGCCGGGCACGCGCACCGCGGAGCGGGTGTGCGCCAGGGCCGCACCGATGTCGGTGCCGCCGCCCACCGCGACCTCCAACAGCAGGGCCAGGGGATCGTGGACCCGGTCGGTGAAGTCGATGACCTCGGTGGAGAACGCGGTCAGGGAGACGCTCAGCGCGGGCAGGCCGTGCAGGATCGCGGCGACCAGGGCGGCGTGGATCGTGGAGCGCTCCATGGACCCGGAGACGTCCACGACGATGTGCACGTGCCAGTCGGCGCTGCGCCGGGCCCGGGTGGCGAACACCGGCCGTTCGGGGAGCAGCAGCGGTCCGTCCGGGCCGGGGCGGACGGTGTGCAGGTTGGCGCGGACGGTGCGGCCCAGGTCCAGGCGGCCGCCCCGGCGGCGGGTGGGCCGGGGCACGGACAGGCCGGTCAGCGCGGGGCGCAGGCGGCGGGCGAGTTCGGCGGTGAGGCGGTCGGTGAGGCGCTTGACCAGCGGGCGCAGCCGGGCCAGGCGCGCCTCGGGCAGGGCCCCGGCCAGGGAGAGGACCTGTTCGAGGAGGTCGACCGAGGGGGTGACGGTGTCGGGGTCCAGGTGGTCGAGGACGTCGGTGCGGCCGCGTTCGGCGGCCCGGCCCAGGACCTCCTCGCGCACGGTGGCGCCGAAGAGGGCTTCGAGTTCGTCGGACCACTCCCGGGCCGCGGGTTCGGGGCGGCCGCGGCCGCCGGTGGGGTCCTGGGACCCCTCGCCGTGGCCGTGCCCGTAGAGCTCGTCCAGGGCGCGGGCCGCCCGCCGCACGGGGGCGTCCCCGCTGTGCGGCTCACGGCCGAGCACGAGCCGCCAGCGGTCGGCGGCACCGATGGCGCGGGCTCCCGAAGTCGCCGAAAGCGGGGCTGTGGACGACCGGCCCGGGGCCCCTTCGCCGGGGCAGACTGAAATATGTCCGCCCCCTGTGGAGGAGGTCTCCGTGTCCCCGACCGTGGACGTGTCCGTCGTGTTCCCCCGCTGCTCCCGTTCCCCCGCGCCGCCGGAGCCGGTTGCGTCGTCCGCCCCGGACGGCGTGTCCTCCGGGTCCGCGGGGACACCGTCCGTGCCACCCGTCACGGCGGAACCGTCCCCGTTCGCGCTCGGGCCCCGCCGGACGGCCCCGACCGGATCGGCGGCGGTGGCCGTGTCCGGGCCGGGCCGGGCGACCCCCTCCGAACGAGTGGTCCCCCCTGCGGGGCCGCCCCCGGCCGGGCGGGCCCCGGTCTCGGCTCGGGTGTCCTGGATCGCCGTGGCGGCGAGGTCGGTGAGGAAGGCCGGGAGGAGGGTGCTCACGGCGGTGCGGGCGATGCTGTCGGCATCGGTCAGCGCGGTGGCCAGGGCCGCGGGCACGGTGAGATCCGTGTCCACTTCGCCCAGGCGTTCGGTGACTGCGTCCAGAAAGCGGCCGCGGGCCGCGGTGGACAGTGCGTCGAACCCTTCGCGCAACGCGGGCAGCCGGCCGAGGAAACCCGCGTCGTCCCAGCCCTCCACGCGTTCGGTGAGGGTGTCCAGCAGTGCGGGGTCGGCTTCCAGCACCGGGGCGGCCACCACCAGCGCGCCGGTGAGCCGACGGGCCAGGGCCGTGCCGTCGGAGGCGTCGTCGGCCCACCCGGCCAGGCGGGCGGCGGCCTCCCCGGGCCCGGTGGCCTCGAACAGGAGCAGCGCGGCCAGGGCGGCGCCCTGGGCCAGCGGGCCGCCTTCGGCGAGCAGCGACCGCAACTGCCACAGCAGCCGGTGGGGGCCGACCGCGCCGGGCAGTGCCGCCTGGTCCTGGACCATCCGCACCACCCGCAGCAGGGACTCGGCGTCGTCCCTTCCGGCGGCGCCCGCCATGCCCGGTACGGAGGCGATGGCGGCCTCCGCCAGCCGGGAACGCAGTCGCACCAGGGACTCGGGGGCCTCGGGCAGGCCGGGGACCCGGCCGGCGACGATCCGCTGGAGACGGTCGTGCAGGGTGACGGCGTCGGTCAGACCGGCCCGGGGCAGCACCTCGTCGAGGATCCGGGCGCCCAGCTCGGTGACCAGGTCGGGCAGGGCGCACTCGGCGGCCCGGGTGAGCAGGTCCCCGGCGAGTCCGGGGGTGAGTTCGCCCTCGTGGTCGCGCAGCCGGGCGGCCATCCGACCACGCGCGGCCTGCTCCAGTGTGGTGCCGTAGCAGGCGGCCAATTCCAGCGTGGCCTCGGTGGAGGGGGTCCAGCGGGCTTCCCAGGTGCGGCCCAGGGTCTCGCCGTCGGTGGTGGGGCCGGTGCCCGCCACGGGGTCGGCGTAGGCGATGCCCGCGGCGGACGCGCGTTGCAGCGCGATGTGCCGATCGCGGTCCAGCGGGGAGCGCTCGGGGTCCAGGCGCAGTTCACGCCGGTCGTCGTCGGGGCCGGGCAGTCGCAGTCGGGCGACCAGCGCGGCGACGTGCACGCCCAGCCCGGAGGCGGGGGCGGCCGGGGCCGGTCGGCCGCGCCGGGTGCCGATGAGTTCGCTGCGGGCGGCGCGGGCCAGGGCCCGGGCGCGCCCCAGCGGCTCGCCCTGGGCCAACGCGGTGGTGAGCGCCTCGATGAGCTCGCGGCGCCCCGGTGCGGGCAGACCGCGCAGGGCGGCGAGGTCGCGGGCCAGACGGTAGGCGGCCGCGGTGTCGGGGACACCGCACACGTGGCCGGCGGTGCGCATCCGGGCACCGATGCCCGCCAGGCGGCGGATCGCGGCCTCCTCCACCCGGTGGGGTGCGCCGCCCGCCGCGTACACGTCCTGCTGCCACTCGGGATCGCGGATCCCGGCCGGGTAACCCGACCGGGAGTCCAGGAGGGCGAAGGTGTAGGGGATGAGGGCGCTGATCACGCCGTCGGTGTGCTCCCCTGGCGCGGGGACGGGCACCTCCCCGGCGGCGGGCAGGTCGATCGGGCTCTCCGGTACCGCCAACGACGCCGCCGTCCCGGTCGCGGGGGACGGGGAGCGGGCGCCGATGGCCGCGGAGTCGGTGGCGAGGCGGTGGTGCAGGGCGGCCCGGGCGGAGTCGGGCAGGAGGGCGGCGGCGTGATAGGAGCCCACGACGGCGGCCGGGCGGGC
>NZ_JASFDV010000158.1 GCF_030766825.1 Nocardiopsis sp. CC223A | reverse complement strand
TCCCGCTCCCGCCGAGGCCCCTCCCGCCGGTCCGCCCGTCGGTGCTCCCCCGCCGCCCACGGTCGACAGGCGGCCGCGGCGACGGCGCCGCTCCCCGGCCGGGTGGGTGACGGCCGGGGCGCTGGTGGTGCTGGCGGCCCTGGGCGGTGTGCTGTTCTGGGCCTACGGCCAGTACTCCCCGCCGCCCGCAGAGCCGGTCGGCAACACCCCCAGCGAGGAGGTCGTGGACACCCCCGCCGAGGTGGAGGAGGAGCCCGTCGAGGAGGAGGGCGGGGAGGAGGGTACCGGCGGAGGGACCGACACCTGGACGCCGCCCGCCGAGGAGACCGACGGCACCGGTGATCACACCGAGGTCGACTGCGACGCCGACCCGCACCACCCCGACTGCGTCGCCGTCGACCCGCCCGACTGCGAGACCGACCCGGACGCCTGCTGGGAGCCCGAGCCCGGCGAGGGCGAAGGTGAGGGTGAGGGCGAAGGTGAAGGCGAGGGCGGCGAAGGAGGCGAGGGTGAAGGCGGCGGCACCGGGGGCGGCGGCGTCGACCCCGGCGGGGACACGGAGCTGAAGACCCCCTGACGCGGTCCGCCTGTGCCTTTGGCATGTGTGGGATGTCCGAGAACGCCGCCTGTACGAAGTAGATCAAAATCGGGCATCCCAGACATCCCACCGAAAGCGCCGTTGACACTCCGTAGGGGACCCGCATAAGTTGTCATTGACAACATCCTCTTCGGGAAGAACGACACAGAGCACTATGGACGCCCACGTCAACGGCTCACCCGTATCCGTCCCCGACTCCCCCGCCACCAGCGCCGCCGCGCACCTGCGCGACGGCCTGGGCCTGACCGGCACCAAGATCGCCTGCGGCACCGGGGTCTGCGGTGCCTGCACGGTCCTCGTCGACGGCTCCCCCACCGTCTCCTGCCTGCTGCCCGCCGACCGGCTCGCCGGCCGCCGTGTCACCACCGTGGAGGGCCTGGGCGGCGACCACCCCGTCCAGCGCGCCTTCGCCGCCCACGACGGACTCCAGTGCGGGTTCTGCACCCCCGGGTTCGTCGTCGAGGCCTCGGTGTTCGTCGACACGTGGCGGGCCGAGCACGGCGACACCCGCCCCGGCCGGGAGGAGATCGCCGACGCCCTGGCCGGGCACCTGTGCCGCTGCGGCGCCTACGAGGGCATCTTCGCCGCCGTGGCCGCCGCCTGCGCCGGGGAGTTCGACGGCGAACCCGACCGGGACCCGCCGCGTGTGGACGCCCTGGACAAGGTCACCGGCCGCGCCCGCTACAGCGGCGACCACGCCCCGCCCGGCACCTGGGAGGGCGTCATCGTCCGCTCGGTGCTCCCCCACGCCCGGGTCCGCGCGGTGCACGCCGCCGATACCGCGACCCCGCTGATCGACCTGCTGCCCCCGGACCGCACCGTCCGCTACGTCGGCCAGCCGATCGCCGCCGTCGCCGCTCCCTCACCCGCACAGGCCCGGGCCGCGGCCGCGGCCGTGACCGTCGACTACGACCCCCGGCCCGCCGTGGCGGAGGTCGACGCCGCCCGCGCCCCCGACGCACCCCTGGTCCACCCCACCCGCGCCGAGCGGTCCGGTGCCCCCTCCTACGGCGAGGCCCCCACGCCCCCGGTGCCCTGGGCCGGGAACGTGCGCGGCCCGGGCACCCTGAGCTGGCGCGGCCCCACCGCCGTGCGGCGGCTGCGCGCCGCCGCCGAGGCGGGCGACCCGCTGCTGGTGGCCGGGGAGTACACCACCGCGACCCAACTGCACACACCGCTGGAACCGCACGTGTGCGTGGCCCACTGGCGCGAAGACGGCCTGCGCCTGTTCGCCTCCACCCAGTCCGTCAGCAAGCTCGCCGACCGGGTCGCCGCCCACTGGGGACTGGACCGGGACCGGGTGCACGTCGTCACCGAACACGTCGGCGGCGGCTTCGGCGCCAAGAACGGCGTCTCCGCCGACATGCGGGCCGCCGTCGAGCTGTCCCGGCTGGTGAAGGCCCCGGTCCGGGTCTCCTTCACCCGCGCCGAGGAGCTCACCGACGCCGGGCACCGCCCCGGCACCCGCACCCGGGTGGCCCTGCTGGCCGACCGGGACGGCGGCCTGGCCGCGATGAGCGTCGACTCCCACGGCGACGGCGGGGTCTCCGTGGGATCCACCACCGCCACCCTGGCCTTCTTCATGTACGGGCGCGCACCCCGCCGGGTGCGCGACTTCGACGTGGTCACCAACCGCCCGCCCGGCCTGCCCATGCGCGGCCCCGGCGGCCCGCCGATGGCCTGGGCGCTGGAGCAGGCCGTGGACGAGATGGCCCACCGGCTCGGCGAGGACCCCCTCGACCTGCGGCTGCGCTGGGACGGCAACCCCAAGCGCCGCGCCCTGTACGAGCGGGCCGCCCGCACCTCCCTGTGGCGTGAGCGGCCCCAGGGCCCGCGCACCGGCCGGTTCCGGCGCGGGGTGGGTGTGGCCGCCTCCAACTGGCTCTACCTGTTCGGCCCCAAGGCCCGGGTGGAGCTGCTCGTCCGGGGCGGGGAGCTGGTGGTCCGCGCGGCCACCCAGGACCTGGGCACCGGCATCCGCACGGTCCTCGCCACGACCGTCGCCGACGGCCTGGGGCTGCCCGCCGGCGGTGTGCGCGTGGAGATCGGCGACTCCTCGTCGGTGCACGGCACCGGTTCCTACGGCAGCCGCACCACCCCGTCTATGGGACCGGCCGCCGCGGACGCCGCGGACCGGCTGCGCGCCGCACTGCGCGAGCGCGACCCGGCCGTCCCCGCTCAGGGCCCCATCGACGAGCACGTGCTCAAGGAGGCACTGGCCGCCGCCGAGGGCCTGAGCGTGGTGGGCGAACGCGGCCGCGACCGGTGGGGGGCGCTGACCCCCGAGATATCCGACGACCTGGCCATCGGCCGGGGCTTGAGCGGCGCCGTGCACGTCATGGAGGTGGAGGTCGACACCCTGCTGGGGCGGGTGCGGCCCACCCGCTGCTGGGCGGGGATCGCCGCCGGGCGGATCTACTCCGAGCGCACCGCCCGCAACCAGTGCGAGGGCGCCGTGGTGCAGGGCGTGGGCTACGCCCTGTTCGAGGAGCGCCGCCACGACCCGCACACCGGGGCGATCCTCACCGACGACCTGGAGGACTACCGCATCCCGGGCATGGGCGACGTGCCCGAGACCGAGGTGTACTTCCACCAGGAGGGGTTCGAGCACGTCCCCGGCGGCGGGGTGGGCCTGGGCGAGGTGTCCGTGGTGGGCGTGGCCGCCGCCCTGGGCAACGCCGTCTTCGACGCCACCGGGTGGCGTCCCCGGGAGCTGCCTCTGCGCCCGGACCGACTGATCGAGGGGATCCGATGAGCACCGTTGTCCGACCCGACTCCCTGGACGGGGCGCTGGCCGCCCTGACCGCGGGGGCCCGCCCCCGCGCCGGGGGCCTGGAGCCGACCGGGACCGCCCCGGTGGTGGACCTGACCGGCATCGCCGACCTGCACAGGGTCGCCTCCGACGAGGACGGGACGATCCGGCTGGGGGCGCTGACCACGGTCGCCGCCCTGACCGAGCTCATCGGGTACCCGGCGCTGGCCCTGGCCGCCGGGGCGCTGGCCACCCCGCAGGTGCGGGGCACCGCCACGGTGGGCGGCAACCTGCTCCAGGGCGGCCGCTGCCCCTACCTGCACCACCCGGCGTTCCCCGGCGCGCACGCCGAGGGCCGGGACTGCCCCTCCCGGGAGGGCGACCACCTGCACGGGGTCGTGTTCGACACCGGCGGGTGCACCGCGCCCCACCCGTCGTCGCTGGCGGTGGCGCTGCTGGCCTACGACGCCCGGGTCAGGGCCGTCGGGCCGGCGGGGACGCGCACGTTCCCCCTGGCCGAGCTGTACGAGCCCGCCGACCCCGTCCGCGACCACCGGCTCTCCCCCGACGAGGTGCTGACGGCGGTGCTGCTGCCCGCCCCGGTGCCGGGTGAGCGGGCGGCGCACCGGCGGGCCGCCGGGCGGGCGCGGGCCGAGTGGCCG
>NZ_JASFDV010000157.1 GCF_030766825.1 Nocardiopsis sp. CC223A | reverse complement strand
GTCCGCCGCCGCGCCGCCCCTCGGTGAAGTGGCGCGCGCGGGGGCCGTGCGGACGGTCGGTGCGGTCGTCGTGCCAGTCCCAGGGACCGGGAAGCGCCATGGCTGTCATGGTGTTCTCCTTCGAGTCGATACAGAGCGACTGTCATTCTCTGTTCTGATAGCTCAAAGATATATCGCTAACTTCGGGCTGGCAAGTCCGGGCACGAAAAATCCCCGCGCGCCGGTCCACGGCGCACGGGGATGCAGGTCATGCGGGGTCTAGTAGTCGACCGCGTACGCCCCCAGCAGGCTCTTCATCTCACCGTTGAACTCCGGGGAGATCCGCACCGAGTAGCGGTCCACCGCGAAGACCTTGGAGCGGACCGGGTTGTCCACCCGGATGCGCACCGGGGTCTCGCCCTGGTGGGAGCTGAGCACCTGGCGCAGCTCCTCGACCAACTCCGGGGTCAGCCGCTTCTCGTCCACCGTCAGCAGCACCGGCGGTTCGCCCTCGGTGATGTGCGAGATGTCCAGAATCGACATCTCCGAGGCGAACATCGACCAGGTGCCGTCCCGGTCGTTGAGGCGGCCCTTCACCGTCACCGCGGTGTCCTCGACGAGGGCGTCCACGTACAGCGGGAAGGTCTTGGGGAAGAACAGCACCTCCATGGCGGCGTCCAGGTCCTCCACCGTGGCGATCGCCCACTGGTTGCCCGCCTTGTTCACCCGCTTCTCCACCTTGGAGATCAGCCCGGCGATGCGCACCTCGTTGCGCTCGCGGCTCATCTCCCCGGCGACGATCTGGGCGATCGAGGTGTCCCGGGAACGGGCCAGCACCCGCTCGGCCCCGGCCAGCGGATGGCTGGACACGTACAGGCCCAGCATCTCGCGCTCGAAGGCCAGCTTGGTCTTGCGGTCCCACTCCTCGTCGCCCCACTGGATGTTCAACCCGATCGGGGTGGAGTCGCCGCCCTCGTCCGCGCCGCCGAACAGGTCGAACTGGCCGTGCGCCTCCTGCTTCTTCGAGCTGATCATGCCGTCGACCGCGGTCTCGTGGTGGCGGTACAGCTCCCGGCGCGGCTGGCCCAGCGAGTCGAAGGCACCCGACTTGATCAGGGACTCGATGACCCGCTTGTTGCAGGCGGCCAGCTCGATCTTGGACAGGAAGTCCGTGAAGGACGTGTACTTGCCCTTCTCGGTGCGGCTCTTGATGATCGAGTTGACGACGTTGGCGCCCACGTTGCGCACCGCGCCCATGCCGAAGCGGATGTCCTTGCCCACGGGGGTGAAGCGCAGACCGGACTCGTTGACGTCCGGCGGCAGCACCTTGATGCCCTGGGCGCGGCACTCGGCGAGGTAGACCGCCATCTTGTCCTTGTCGTCACCCACGGACGTGAGAAGCGCGGCCATGTACGCGGCGGGGTAGTTGGCCTTGAGGTAGGCGGTCCAGTAGGAGACCAGACCGTACCCGGCGGTGTGCGACTTGTTGAACGCGTAGCCGGAGAAGGGGAGCATGACGTCCCACAGGGCCTGGATGGCCTCCCGGGAGAAGCCCCGCTCCATGGCCCCCTCGAAGAACTTGACCTCTTCCTTCTCCAGGGCCTCCTTCTTCTTCTTGCCCATCGCGCGCCGCATCAGGTCCGCGCCGCCCAGCGTGTACCCGGCCAGCTGCTGGGCGATGGCCATGACCTGCTCCTGGTAGACGAGCAGGTGGAAGGTCTCCCCGAGGATCGGCTCCAAGGCGTCCTTGAGCTCGGGGTGGATGGGGGTGATCTCCTGGCGGCCGTTCGACCGGTCGGCGTAGTCGTTGTGGGCGTTGGCCGCCATCGGACCGGGCCGGTAAAGGGCGAGCACGGCCGCGATGTCACCGAACTTCTTCGGCTCCATCCGCTTGAGCAGGTTGCGCATCGCGCCGCCGTCCAGCTGGAACACGCCCAGGGTGTCGCCCCTGGCCAGGAGTTTGTAGGCCTTGGGATCGTCGAGCGGGAGCTTCGCGAGCTCGATGTCGATGCCCTCGGACTCCCGGATGTTGTTGACCGCGTCGTCGATGACCGTCAGGTTCCGCAGGCCCAGGAAGTCCATCTTGAGCAGACCCATGTCCTCGCACTGCGGGAAGGGAAAGCCGGTGATGATGGCGCCGTCGGCATCGCGCTTGTGCAGCGGGATGACGTCCAGCAGGGGTTCCTTGGACAGGATCACGCCGGCTGCGTGCACGCCGGTGCCGCGGGTCAGTCCCTCGATACCGCGGGCGGTCTCCATGACCTTGGCGACCTGGGGGTCGTTGTCGACCAGGTTGCGCAGCTCGGTGGTCTCGCTGTAGCGCTCGTGCTCGGTGTTGAACACCGCGTCGAGCGGGATCTCCTTACCGCCGACCGCCGCCGGGAAGGCCTTGGTGATCTGGTCGCCGACCGAATAGGGCATACCCAGGATCCGGGTGGAGTCCTTGATCGCGGCCTTGGCCTTGATGGTGCCGAAGGTGAGGATCTGGGCGGTGGACTCCTCGCCGTACAGCTGCGTGACGTAGTCGATCATCTCGCCGCGCCGACGCTCGTCGAAGTCGAGGTCGACATCGGGCATGGTGACACGTTCGGGGTTGAGGAACCGCTCGAAGATCAGACTGTGCTCGATCGGGTCCAGGTCGGTGATGCCCAGGATGTAGGCGATCATCGACCCGGTGGCGGAACCACGGCCGGGGCCGAGCGCGATCTTCTGTTTGCGCGCGTACTGGCAGATGTCGGCGACCACGAGGAAGTAGGCCGGGAAGCCCATCTCGTTGATGATGTTCAACTCGTACTCGATCCGGTCGCGAACCTCCTGGCTCGCGCCGTCCGGGAACCGGTTGGGCAGGCAGCGCTCGACCTCCTTGGCCAGCCAGGAGGACTGGGTCTCCCCCTCCGGGACCGGGAAGACCGGCATCAGGTCGCGCTCGGCGAAGACCTCGTCGTAGGCGTTGGGGTCGATGCGCTCGGCGATCAGCAGGGTGTTCTTGCAGCCCTCCTGCCACTCGTCGAAGGTGAGCAGGCCGCGCATCTCGTCGGCGGTCTTGAGGTAGTAGCCCGAGCCGTTGAACCGGAACCGGGTGGGGTCGTCCAGATTCTTGCCCACGCCCACCGCCAACAGCGCGTCGTGGGCGTCGGCCTGGGACTCGTACACGTAGTGGGAGTCGTTGGTGACCAGCGGCGGGATCTTGAGTTCCCGGCCGACCTTGAGCAGGCCGTCGCGGACCTCCTTCTCGATGGGCACGCCGTGGTCCATCAGCTCCAGGAAGACGTTCTCCCTGCCGAAGATGTCCTGGAGCTTGGCGGCGTACTCGATGGCCTCCTTCTCCTGGCCCAGGCGAAGCCGGGTCTGCACACCGCCGGAGGGACAGCCGGTGGAGACGATGACGCCCTCGCTGTTCTCCGACATCAGGTCCAGGTCCATGCGGGGCTTCATGTAGTAGCCCTCGATAGAGGCCAGAGACGACATCTTGAACAGGTTGCGCAGGCCGGTGGCGTTGCGCGCCAGCATCGTCATGTGCAGATAGCGGCCGCCACCGGAGATGTCCTTGCCGCCCTCGGCCGCGGTATCGTCCGACCCGCTGGCACGCCCCCAGAACACGCGCTTCTTGTGGAAGCGTGACTCCGGCGCCACGTAGGCCTCGATGCCGATGATCGGCTTGACCCCCGAGCCCTTGGACTGCTGGTAGAACTCGTACGCCCCGAACATGTTGCCGTGGTCGGTCATCGCGACCGCCGGCATGCCCAGTCTCCCCGCCTCCTTGAAGAGGGGCTTGAGCTTGGCCGCACCGTCGAGCATGGAGTACTCGGTGTGGACATGCAGGTGAACGAAGGAGTCTGCCATGGGCGGAGTGCTCCCCAGTGGGTGGACGGACGGGTGATGTCTCCCGAGCCTACGCTTTCCCCACGACACTCGTGGAACCGGACGAGAACGGGTCCCGCCCGGTCCCCGAGGTCCCCGACGAACAGGGTGTGGGCCGCTAACTGGGGTTTCCGATGCCTTCGCAGGTGCAGTCGCTGATGTTCTGTCCGCAGTCGGAACAGACGTCCTCGGCCATGCGCGGTTCCTCCTCTCCGAGTCGGGGATGCCCATGTCCGGAGCGGCCGACACCGGCGGGGCGCTCACAGCAAAAGTCCTGTGACCACGGGTGGTCACAGGACTTTCGGTCGTTCCGGGCTCCTACTCACAGAGGGTTCGTGAGCGGGTCGGGGGGTCAGCCCCGCACGGTCGCGGCGAGGAAGGTATCCCATTCCCCTTGGCCGAAAGAGAGGTGGCCGAGCTTGGGGTTCTTGGAGTCCC
>NZ_JASFDV010000156.1 GCF_030766825.1 Nocardiopsis sp. CC223A | reverse complement strand
GAAAGATCCCCTCGCCCCACACCGAGATCATCACGACGCAGGACGAAGGGATCCAGTCACTTTCAAAACACGGCCTAGCGCTGCTCAAAGCGGACTCCAACGGTCATCTGTGACCGCGTGATCATGCCACCAGATCGAGCCGGGAAGACGAGTCCTTCCTTGGCTCGGAACCGTTGGACCGGATTTTCTTGCGCTCGGCGAACTGCTGACGCAGCTTGAGTAGCTCTTCGGCTCCTGTCTGACCAAGTCCAGCCAAGATGCGACCTCCCGGACGGTAGATCTCTTGCGGAGGAGTATCGATGGCTGTGGTGTCGTCTTTCTCGGGCGTTGTGGCAATGAGGGCAGAAGCAGACGGCGGCCCCTCATCTGGCCAGGACAAGTCCTGCTCGAATCCAGCCGCATCCCAGTGGACACCTGAAGGAGCCGCGGGAGCGGGTCGAGGCTTCGGTGGATGAGTCTTCACCACAGGCGGAGACGTGCTCTGCCGGTCAGAACCAGAAGCTCTCAACTCCTCGCGAGGCATGAAGCGCTCCACCAAGGTGCCGTCCTCAGCGGCGTTCTGCAGGGTCTTCACGAGGTAGGCGATGGGATGGCGCACTCGACGGTGGCGCAGGATCTGGCTCACACAACGTGCCGCCCAGGCGGGAGAGACGAGCTGGCCGGTCAGGGCCGCCAACTCCTCGATCACCGCGGCGACCACCGGGTCTGTTCCTGGAGCAATGGCCGAGCTTTGTGTCGCCGACCACGTCGGCATCTCTTCTTGAGGGATAGATGGATTGATCTTCTGAGCGGAAAACTCGGACGTAGGTCCACGGTGCGCCTGAGCTGGGATAACCGAGCCCTCAGAGAACACCGGGAGATCAGCCTGGTCGGGTTCTTGGGCGAACACGGCCAGGAGCTCCTCTCGTCGCTGCCATACCTCGAGAGGCACTGTCGCCTGGTAGACACTCGCCGCCGGGCCGTCGGCCCGGTTGCCGCCGCGTTGCAAGCAGGCCAGCCAGCCGCCAGCCTGTGCGGCCCCCAGGTGCTCACTGATCGTCGATCGTGAACGTGCGGTCAAGGCCACCAGGTGTGCGATCGCGTTACGCACAGAGCCCGAAGAAGACATCAACAGCCGCAAGGTCATGAGCGATGCTTGCGCTGTACGTGACAGGTCCGCGGTCCCAGCCATCAGACGAGACCACATCTCCGGGCTGACCGCGATGCGCTCCATGCGTATCCCACCTGTACTCATGAGGCCCTGACGCAGGGGACACGCCGAGCCTCTCGCCTGTCCCTTCAAGGGACCCACCAACCGACTTGCATCATAGATTAGTTTTTAATCTATGATGCAATCTCGTGGATGGCAGGCGGCGGACCAGGCCGAACCAGACCGGACCAGGTGCGGGCCACATCGGTCCAGGGCGGACCACGACCCCGCACCAAGCGAGAAACGCTCCCTGGAACCACACCGAACTGCTGCTCAGACCGGAGAAAGCACCCCTGCCCTCGCCAACACAGGGCGTTTGGAGAACTCCGAAGCAAGGAGTCACAACGGAGCAGCGACAGGCCTTGCCCTTCACGAAGGACGGGACCGAGAACTCCGGCGCAAGGCCGTCCGCGCCCGTCCTGCCCGTGACCCACCGATGGCAGAAGGGAGAAGCGCAGACAATGACCACCGCACCTGCCCGGGCCAGCAGTGATGCCGCGCAGCATCACCTTAACGAAGCCGGTGAACCAGTGCCCACCGATCAAGGAAACCGAGAGGCCCCTGAAACCACCCCTTGGCCCACGCCTTCACCCTTGCCCGCGCCCACTCGCCGACCCCCCGAGTTCCCGATCCAGGCCTTGCCGACCTGGATCCGGGACCATGTCCACGCCCTTGCCGACCAGACCCAGACACCGACCGACCTTGCCGGATGCCTGAGCCTGGCCGTGCTCTCAGCAGCAGCCTCGGGCCGAGTGAGCGTGGACACCGGCTTGTGGACCGAACCGTGCTGCCTGTACACGGTCATCGCCATGGAACCCGCATCCCGCAAGTCCGCTGTGTTCGGAGCCATGACGGCCCCGCTCTTCGAAGCCGAACAGCACCTGACAGATCAGGCCGCCCCACGTATCAGGAAGGCCGAACTGCAACGCCGAGTGGCTGTCGCGCAGGCCAAGGAAGCCTCCCGCGCAGCCGAAACCGAAGGCACGGCCACCGCGCTCGAACGGGCAGCAGCCGCCGCTGAGGAGGCCGCGAAGATCACCGTGCCAGCCATGCCTCGACTGATCGTCGCCGACATCACGCCAGAGCGCCTGACCAGCCAACTCGCCGAGCAGGACGGCGGCCTTGCCCTTCTGTCCGCAGAAGGGGGTTTCTTCGCGACCATGGCAGGACGCTATGGCGGGACCCCGAACTTCGAGACCTTCCTCAAAGCCCACTCAGGGGACCCCATCAGAGTCGACCGCCAAGGACGCGCCCCCGACTACGTTCACCGGCCCGCCCTGACCATCGGCGTGGTGCTCCAGCCCGAAGCCATCAAGGACATTTTCGCCACACCGGGAGGGCGGGGCCGCGGCATGCTCGCCCGTATCCTCTACTCGGTCCCGCCCAGCAACGTCGGCTACCGCAGCATCGGCACGCGCGCACCCATGGACGCACAGGTGCGCCAGACCTATCACCACCATCTGCACCAGCTGTTCACATGGGCTCGCCAGCACAGCGCCCCCACGTCACTCACCTTGACCGATCAGGCACGCGGCAGGGTCGTCCACCTGCACGACGACGTCATCGAGCCCCAGCTACGACCCGACGGGCGGCTGGGGCGCATCGGCGACTGGGGCGGCAAGCTCCTCGGTGCCATCGTGCGCATTGCCGGCCTTCTGCACCTTGCCCACCATCGCGAGCAGGCGGACCAACGTCCTATCGAAGCGAGGACTCTCCGAGCAGCCGAAGAGCTCGGCCAGTACTACGCTGAACACGCGTTGACAGTCTTCGGTGAGTTCGGTGGGTCCGAAGCAGACCCCGTGCATGCAGCAGCCCGGAAGGCCTTGGACTGGCTGCAGAACCGTTCACCGTCCAACCCGACAGTGAGCCACCGCGACCTGTTCGCTGCTGTGCGCTGCAAAGCCACCCCCCACTCGGACGACCTCACTCCCGCGGTGGAACTCCTGAAGGAACTGGGCTGGCTGCGGCAAGCTCCGCCGCCTGCCGTGCGCGCTCCGGGAAGGCCTAGCCGCTCGTACCTGCTTCACCCCACCCTGTACCAGCGCTGACCAGGCTCGGACCACTGCGTACAAGCGGTGTACCACTACGGATCGTTCTGCCTGCACCCCACTCCCACACCGCCGACCGCTCCGAGGTGATGTACAAATCGACGCGACAGCCCGTGCCAGTGGACGCGTCCATTCCTGGCTCAGTGTTGACGACATCTGCGCTGACCTTGACGTGGCGAAATCAACCTTCCATGACTGGCGCGCCAAGGGCCGCGCACCCCGATGCACAAAGCTCCCCAACGGCGCATTGAGAATCCGCCGCCAAGATTACGAAGAGTGGCTCCAAGACCTAGAGGAGAAATGATGGAGAACACCACCTACGATGTGAAAATCTGGAGCACCAGGAAATACAAAGGGAAGAACGGAACCACCTACACCGTCAGGTGGAAGGTTGGAAAAAAGGCGTGGCCGGAAACCTTCCCAACAAGCGCCCTGGCGGATTCTTTCCGCTCGGAAATCAAGACTGCCATCAACCGAGGCGAAGCTTTCTCTCTCACCACCGGTCGACCGATCTCCTGGGCAAAGAGAGAAGAGGTGAGCTGGTACTCCTTTGTATGCAGATATGTCGATGACCACTGGAAGGGAATCTCCGGAAACCATCGCAAGGACCGCGCCCGGATCCTCACAGATGCCACAGAGGTCCTGTGGAAGAAAACCGCCGGAAAGCCGCAGCGCGACCTCATCAGGAAGGCCCTACAGGCATGGTCCTACAACGCCGAACACAGGGATACAGACAAGCCCGCCGACATCGCTTCCGCGATCCACTGGATCGAACAGAACACTGTTCCGCTGAGTGCCTTTGAGGACAACGCGACCACCCGTGCTGTCCTGGCGAGGGTCAGTGAGAAGAAAGACGGAACACGAGTCGCAGCGAGAAGTGCCATCAAGGCCAAGCGAGTCCTGTCCCATCTCTTCGACTACGCCGTCGAGTGCGGGCACCTGAAGGTCAACCCCTTGTCTCAAGTGAAGTGGAAGACTCCCAAGGTGAGCCAAGAGCTCGACCAGACCTCGGTGCCCAACCCACAACAGGTGCGCGCCATGGTCGACACGATCTCAGCTCAGAGACCGAGTGGGCCGCGACTGAAGGCGTTCTTCTCCACTCTCTACCTGTCAGCCCTGAGTGACTGTTGG
>NZ_JASFDV010000155.1 GCF_030766825.1 Nocardiopsis sp. CC223A | reverse complement strand
CTGCCGCCGCGCGAGGTGTGCGCCCGGGTGGAGGGGCGCGGTGCCGTGGTGGTGTGGCGGCCCAGCCCGAGCCTGGTGGGGCGGATCGGCTACCGGGTGCTGCGCCGGGTCGGCCGCGGCGGCCGGGAGGCGCCGGTCGGGGAGGTGACCGGGACGGAGTTCATCGACCCGGGGCTGCCGGTGGGTGCGGAGGTGCGGTACACGGTGGCGGCGGTGCGCGAGGGGCGGGGCGTCTCCGAACCGGTCGGGACCGGCCCGGTGCTGCTCGCCCCGGAGGTCGCGGACCTGTCCGTGCACGCGGGGGAGCTGGACGTGTCGGGGTCGTGGCGGGTGCCGCCGGAGGCGGTCCGGGTAGAGGTGGTGCGCGGCGAGGGCGCCCCGCCGCGGGGCGGCGACGGGGTCCGCGTGGTGACCGACGGGATGGGGTTCCGCGACCCGGACGTGCGCCCGGACGTGGAGTACTACTACCGGGTGCGGGCGGTGTACCTGACTTCGGGGGGTTCGGTCTGCGGCTCCGAGGGGCTGGTGCGCCGGGTGGTGCCGGGACCGCCCCCGCCACCGGTGGAGGACCTGCTGGTGGTCCCGGACGGCGACGGCGGGTTCACCGCGTCCTGGACCCCGCCGCCCCGCGGGCGCGTGTCCCTGCGCACCGCCCCCGTTCCGCCGCCCTGGTCCCCGGCCGCCCGCGTCCCCCCGGCCGACCTCGCCGCCCACGGCGCCCCCGTGCCCTTCACCGACCCGCCCGGTTCCGCGGCACCCGGTGCGCCCCGGACCGTATCCGTGACGTCTGGACAGCCCGCGGCGGACGCGGCCGGTGGGTCCACCGACACCGGTGGGGCCGCTGGGCCGAGAGCGATTCGCCGCGGACGGCACTCCGGCCGCCCACCGGTGACCGCAACGGTGACGCCTGCGCCGCCGAAGCCCACCGATGCCTCCGGGGCAGGGGTGACGCCTCACGGCCACGGCACGGTCCGGAAACCGGCAGCCGCCTCGGTGACGCCTGTGCCCTCTGGGACGGGCGACGCGTCCAAGGCGCCCCGCAACCGCGCGGCGGCCGATGCACCCGAGGCGACCGGAACCCCCGGGAAACCCGACGCACCCGGAACAGCCGACACACCCGAGACGACCCGCAACCGTGACGTGGCCGCTGCGCCCGGGACGGGCGATGCCGCCGGGAAACCCGACACCCCCGAGACGGGCAACGCACCCGAGACGACCCGCAACCGCGCGGCGGCCGATACGTCCGGGGCGGTCGATGCCGCCGGGCAGGCCGGCACGGCCGTGGCGAGGCCGGAGCGGGTGCGGGTGCGGGTCGAGCTGGCCGCGGGGACGCACCACGTGGTGGCCGTGACCTCGTACGGCGACCAGGCCGTGGTCGGCGGGTCCGTGCGGGTGGTGGCCGTGCCCGCGGTGGCCGGGCTGCACGCGCGGCGGTTCGGCGACCTGGTGCGGCTGGGCTGGACCTGGCCCGAGGAGGCGGCCGCCGCCCGGGTGTCCTGGCGCCCCCTGGAACCCGACGGTACGGCGGACGGCGGGGAGGCCCTCTGCGAGCGTCCCCGGTACGAGGCCGGGGGCGGGTTCGAGGCCCCCATGGGTCCCGGGCCGGTGCGGGTGACCGTGCGCGCCGTCGTCGGCGGCGCCCCGGGGCCGCCCGCCTCCCTCACCGTCCCCGGCGGTCCCGTGCTCGACTACCGCGTCGCCCCCGCCGGGCTGCTGCGCCGCGACCGGCGGGTCACCCTGGCCGCCCGCACCGACTGCACCGCTCCCCGCATCGCCGTCGTCTACGCCGAGGGCGGGTTCCCGCCGGACCGCGCCGACCAGGGCCGGGTGCTGGCCGTGTTCCCGACCCGGCGGCTCGCCGCGGGCCGGCGGCTGTCCCTGCGGGTCCGCCCACCCCGACCGGCCGGCCCCGCCTGGCTGGTGTGCCTGCCCCTGGGGGACGACGCGGACGGCATCCGCCTGTGCCAGCCCTCGGTGAAGGAACTCCGCCTGTGATCACACTCGACCGGCTGCGCCCGGCGCGCGGCGACCGCCTGGTGTGCCCCTACTGCTACACCCGGCTCACCGAACGCCTCATCCTGTTCCGCTGCACCGGCCGCCCCGGCCCCGACGGCGCCCAGTGCGCCCCTGTCGACGACGCGGCGATCCGCACCCACCTGGGCCGCCGCGAGCGCCTGCCGCCGGTGTTCGCCGCCGACGGCCGCCGCCCCCGCGCGGTGTGCCCCGACTGCGGCGCCGCCACCGCGACCCGGGTGTGCGTCACCTGCCACGCCAGGCTGCCGGTGAACTTCGGCCGTATCCCCGGCCGCCTCATCGCCCTGGTCGGCGCCCGCGAATCCGGCAAGACCGTGTTCATGACCGTGCTCATCCACGAGCTGATGCACCGGGTCGGCGCCCGCTTCCAGGCCTCCGTCGGCGGGTCCGACGACCACACCCGGCACCGCTTCCACACCGACTACGAGTCCCCGCTGTACGACGACGCCCGCCTGCTCGCCGCCACCCGCCGCACCGGAGCGGCCCGCGAGCCCCTGGTGTTCCGGTTCACGACCCGCCCGCGCGGCCCGTGGGCGCGCCGCCCCCGGCACACGCTGCTGTCGTTCTTCGACACGGCGGGCGAGGACCTCACCACGCAGGAGAGCGTGGAGACCAACCTGCGTTACCTCGACAACGCCGACGGCGTCATCCTGCTGCTGGACCCGCTGCGGATGCGGGGCGCCCGGGCCGAGGCCGCCCCCGGTACCCCCCTGCCGCCGCCCGAACGCGCCGAGCACCCGCCGTTGGACATGCTGAGCCGGGTCACCGACCTGCTGCTGCACCGGACCGGCTCGCCCTCGCGGCTCATCCCCGTTCCGATGGCGGTGTGCCTGACCAAGCTCGACGTGTTCCACGACGCGCTCGACCCGGGTTCGCCGCTGCGCCGCCCCCAGCCGGACGCCCCCTACTTCGACGAGTCCGACAGCCACGACGTGCACGTCCAGATCCGGCGGCTGCTGCACCGGTGGGACGGCGGCCGCATCGACGCGCACGTCACCAACCACTACGCCGACGCCCGGTACTTCGGGGTGTCGGCGCTCGGGCACGCGCCCGACGCCGAGCAGCGCCTGCGGGGCGGGGTGCGGCCCTACCGGGTCGCCGACCCGTTCCTGTGGATGCTCGGCGGTTTCGGTGTCGTCCCGTCCCGCGAAGGGCGGTCCTGATGGGTTTCGCGCAGCTCTACTACACCTCGTGCGAGCACGGGCTGTCGGGGTACGCGGGCTACCAGTTCAACGCGGCCACGCCGGGGGTGGACCAGCGGGTGCTGCGGGAGGTGGAGCGGTTCACCGTGTACGAGCCGCCCGGTGGCCGGGTGGAGGAGCACCCGGTGAACCTGTGCTACTCCCCCGACCTGGGTGGATACCCGGTGGTGAGCCGGATCGTGTCGTGCGGGCCGGACCCCTCGGGGCGGCCGGGCAACTACTTCGCGCACAGCCTGGTGGGGTCGGGCGGGCCGTTGGCGGCCGAGCTGTGGGACGCCGGGTTCTGGGTGTCGGCGCCGACGGCCGACCACGACCTGCCGGTGCTGGAGGTGCCCGGCGGCCCGCTGGGGCGGGCGCGCACCGACCCCTGGGTGCGCCGCCGCCCGCCGGAGCTGGTGGTGCGGCTGCTGGCCGCGGTGGACGCCGCGATCGGCGGGGAGCGGCCGGTGGTGCTGGTCGCCGACAGCGCGACGGTGGCGCACTGGGTGGCGGCGCTGGCGCACCTGCTGCCGCCGGACCGGGCCCGGAGCATGGCGTTCTCCACCTACAGCGCCAGTCCGCAGGAGACGTTCGCACACGTGGTGGGGGTGCCGCCGGGTGTCGACCTGGAACCGCTGCGGGGCCGGTTCACGGTGGTGGACCCGGTGGTGGGTGCGGCGGACGCGCTGCCCGCCCCGCCGCCCGCGAGCGGGGAGGCGGCCGCCCGGGCGGTGGCCGCGGGGACCGCCGGGGCCGAGGGGCTGTGGCGGTCGGCGCAGCGCTGCGCGGGGGGACGGGAGGCCTCGCTGGCGGACTGGCACCCGGTGCTGGTCGCCGCCGGCCTGCTCGCCGGTTCACCGCTGGCCGCCCCGTTCACCGGTGTGTCCGCGGCGGAGCTGCGCGCGGTGCGCGCCTGGCTCCCGGCCGCCGTGGAGTGGCTGCCCGCCGGGGACGCGGCGGCGCTGGTGGACCGGGTGGTGGACGACGCGGCGACCGACGCCCGCGTCCTGGCCGACCTACAGCGGGTGGCGCACCGGACGGGTTCGCCGGCGCTGATCGGCCGACTGGACCGGCTGCTGGTCCACCGCTGCCTGGACGGGATCGTGGCGGGGGCGGCGGCCCCGGCCGCGCTGCCCGCACGTTCCGAACCGGTGCGGGAGGCGGCCCGGGAACGGATCACCGACCTGCTCTCGGTGCCGTTCCCCGAACCGGCCGCCCCCGGCCGGGGCGGTGCCCCGGGGTGGACTCCGCCGGAGCGGGCGGTGGAGCTGCTGCGCTGGGCCCGGTCCTGCGGGCTGGTGCCGTCGGCCCTGGCGCTGGAGCGGTACGGGCACGGGGTGGTGGGCCCGCTGCTGGCGGCGG
>NZ_JASFDV010000154.1 GCF_030766825.1 Nocardiopsis sp. CC223A | reverse complement strand
GGTCCGGGGCTTGTACGGGAAGCGCGGTCGCTTCTTGAGAACTCAACAGCGCGTGTTCGATTTTTTCAGCCAAGTTTGTTTTGGCCCCGTCACACGAACCGGTCGGTGCGACCGGAACAGTGTGCGAGGTTCCTTTGATTGGACCAGAAGGACAATGTGCCAGACGGTCCGGTCAGGATTTTCTTCTAGGTTTCCGCGCCCTCTCGGGGGTGGCGGTGCATGACCTTTATGGAGAGTTTGATCCTGGCTCAGGACGAACGCTGGCGGCGTGCTTAACACATGCAAGTCGAGCGGTAAGGCCCTTCGGGGTACACGAGCGGCGAACGGGTGAGTAACACGTGAGCAACCTGCCCCTGACTCCGGGATAAGCGGTGGAAACGCCGTCTAATACCGGATACGACCCTCCTCCGCATGGTGGGGGGTGGAAAGTTTTTCGGTCGGGGATGGGCTCGCGGCCTATCAGCTTGTTGGTGGGGTAACGGCCTACCAAGGCGATTACGGGTAGCCGGCCTGAGAGGGCGACCGGCCACACTGGGACTGAGACACGGCCCAGACTCCTGCGGGAGGCAGCAGTGGGGAATATTGCGCAATGGGCGAAAGCCTGACGCAGCGACGCCGCGTGGGGGATGACGGCCTTCGGGTTGTAAACCTCTTTTACCACTCACGCAGGCCCCGGGTTCTCCCGGGGTTGACGGTAGGTGGGGAATAAGGACCGGCTAACTACGTGCCAGCAGCCGCGGTAATACGTAGGGTCCGAGCGTTGTCCGGAATTATTGGGCGTAAAGAGCTCGTAGGCGGCGTGTCGCGTCTGCTGTGAAAGACCGGGGCTTAACCCCGGTTCTGCAGTGGATACGGGCATGCTAGAGGTAGGTAGGGGAGACTGGAATTCCTGGTGTAGCGGTGAAATGCGCAGATATCAGGAGGAACACCGGTGGCGAAGGCGGGTCTCTGGGCCTTACCTGACGCTGAGGAGCGAAAGCATGGGGAGCGAACAGGATTAGATACCCTGGTAGTCCATGCCGTAAACGTTGGGCGCTAGGTGTGGGGACTTTCCACGGTTTCCGCGCCGTAGCTAACGCATTAAGCGCCCCGCCTGGGGAGTACGGCCGCAAGGCTAAAACTCAAAGGAATTGACGGGGGCCCGCACAAGCGGCGGAGCATGTTGCTTAATTCGACGCAACGCGAAGAACCTTACCAAGGTTTGACATCACCCGTGGACCTGTAGAGATACAGGGTCATTTGGTTGGCGGGTGACAGGTGGTGCATGGCTGTCGTCAGCTCGTGTCGTGAGATGTTGGGTTAAGTCCCGCAACGAGCGCAACCCTTGTTCCATGTTGCCAGCACGTAGTGGTGGGGACTCATGGGAGACTGCCGGGGTCAACTCGGAGGAAGGTGGGGACGACGTCAAGTCATCATGCCCCTTATGTCTTGGGCTGCAAACATGCTACAATGGCCGGTACAATGGGCGTGCGATACCGTGAGGTGGAGCGAATCCCTAAAAGCCGGTCTCAGTTCGGATTGGGGTCTGCAACTCGACCCCATGAAGGTGGAGTCGCTAGTAATCGCGGATCAGCAACGCCGCGGTGAATACGTTCCCGGGCCTTGTACACACCGCCCGTCACGTCATGAAAGTCGGCAACACCCGAAACTTGTGGCCTAACCCTTCGGGGAGGGAGTGAGTGAAGGTGGGGCTGGCGATTGGGACGAAGTCGTAACAAGGTAGCCGTACCGGAAGGTGCGGCTGGATCACCTCCTTTCTAAGGAGTCTTTTACAGGTCGGCATTTTCCTACAGCCGGCCGGACTCGAAAGTGGACCCGCTGGACCCATGGTTGATCCGTGGTGTTCGGGTGGGATGGCTGTGGAATTTGATATCGAACTTCACCTCCGGGGGTCCTGGAAGCCTCGGAGGGCGCGCTGTTGGGTGTCTGAGGGAGTGGCCCTCGCCCGGTGCCGGCCGTGTGGTCGGTGGTGGGTGGTGGTCGGTTCCCGCGGACCGCCTCTGAGAACTCTCAGGGTGTTCGGGTCCTGGTCCCTTGCTTTCGCCGTTGGTGCGGGGTGGGGGTCCTGGGTTGCCCGGGTGGCCGAGTGGTAGCAGGGTATGCGGTTGGTGTTTTGATTTGTGAATAGTGTGCGCGAGCATCTTGTTATCTGTAGTGGCCAAGTGATAGTGGCATACGGTGGATGCCTTGGCACCAGGCGCCGATGAAGGACGTGGGAGGCCGCGATAGGCCACGGGGAGCTGTCAACCGAGCTGTGATCCGTGGGTGTCCGAATGGGGGAACCCAGCCCGAGTTGTGTCGGGTTGCCGCCGCCTGAATGTATAGGGCGGTCGGTGGTGACGCGGGGAAGTGAAACATCTCAGTACCCGTAGGAAGAGTAAACAACAGTGATTCCCCTAGTAGTGGTGAGCGAACGGGGAAGAGGCTAAACCGTGCGCGTGTGATAGACGGCAGTCGTTGCGTGTGCGGGGTTGTGGGGCGTGTCTGTTCGGGTCTGCCGACCCGGAGCACTTGTGGTCAGAGCTAGCTGAAGCCGTTGGGAAGCGGTACCGGAGTGGGTGAGAGTCCCGTAGGTGAAGGTTCTGATCGGGTGTTGACGCTGTCCCCGAGTAGCGCGGAGCCCGAGGAATTCCGTGTGAATCTGGCAGGACCACCTGCTAAGCCAAAATACGTCCTGGTGACCGATAGTGCACTAGTACCGTGAGGGAAAGGTGAAAAGTGCCCCGGTGAGGGGTCGTGAAATAGTACCTGAAACCGTGTGCTGTCAAGCCGTCAGAGCGTCCTTTCGGGGGTGTGATGGCGTGCCTTTTGAAGAATGAGCCTGCGAGTCATGGTGTGTGGCGAGGTTAACCCGGGTGGGGTAGCCGTAGGGAAACCGAGTCTGAATAGGGCGATTTGAGTCGCATGCTGTGGACCCGAAGCGGAGTGATCTACCCATGTCCAGGGTGAAGCGGGGGTAAGACCTCGTGGAGGCCCGAACCCACCAGGGTTGAAAACCTGGGGGATGAGGTGTGGGTAGGGGTGAAAGGCCAATCAAACTCCGTGATAGCTGGTTCTCCCCGAAATGCATTTAGGTGCAGCGTTGCGTGTTTCTTGCCGGAGGTAGAGCTACTGTTTGGCTGATGGGCCCGACAAGGTTACTGACGTCAGACAAACTCCGAATGCCGGTGAAGTGAAGCGTGGCAGTGAGACTGCGGGGGATAAGCTTCGTAGTCGAGAGGGAAACAGCCCAGATCATCAGCTAAGGCCCCTAAGCGTGTGCTAAGTGGGAAAGGTTGTGGAGTTGCTGAGACAACCAGGAGGTTGGCTTAGAAGCAGCCATCCTTTAAAGAGTGCGTAATAGCTCACTGGTCAAGTGGTTCTGCGCCGATAATGTAGCGGGGCTTAAGCACACCGCCGAAGCTGTGAAGCTCAGGGCTTACGTCCTGGGTTGGTAGGGGAGCGTCGTGCGTTCGGTGAAGCCGCCGAGTGATCGTGTGGTGGAGGGCGTGCGAGTGAGAATGCAGGCATGAGTAGCGAGAGCAGCGTGAGAAACGTTGCCGCCGATTGACTAAGGGTTCCTGGGGCAGGTTAATCCGCCCAGGGTGAGTCTGGACCTAAGGCGAGGCCGACAGGCGTAGTCGATGGATAACGGGTTGATATTCCCGTACCCGTGCACGAGCGTCCAGTATCGAATCAGGTGATGCTAACCACGCCGGCTGGTTTCCTGTCCTTCGGGATGGGTTGCCGTGCTGGTCTGGGATCCGAGCTTGTAGTAGGTAAGTGATGGGGTGACGCAGGAGGGTAGCTCTACCCGGCGGTGGTTGTCCGGGGGTAAGCGTGTAGGCCGGGGGGTTGGTAAATCCGCCCCCTATAGGGTTGAGACGTGATGCGGAGCCGTTTTAGGCGAAGTGAGTGATCCCATGCTGTCGAGAAAAGCCTCTAGCGAGTTCGTGAGCGGCCAGTACCCTAAACCGACGCAGGTGGTCAGGTAGAGAATACCGAGGCGTTCGGGTGAACCATGGTTAAGGAACTCGGCAAATTGTCCCCGTAACTTTGGGAGAAGGGGAGCCCTGTCCGGTGAAGGAGCGTGCCTCTGGAGCTGGGTGGGGTCGCAGATAGCGGGGGGAAGCGACTGTTTATTAAAAACACAGGTCCGTGCGAAGTCGTAAGACGCTGTATACGGACTGACGCCTGCCCGGTGCTGGAACGTTAAGAGGACCGGTCAACAAAGGTTCGCTTTTGTGAAGCTGGGAATCCAAGCGCCAGTAAACGGCGGTGGTAACTATAACCATCCTAAGGTAGCGAAATTCCTTGTCGGGTAAGTTCCGACCTGCACGAATGGCGTAACGACTTCCCCACTGTCTCAACCATGGGCCCGGTGAAATTGCACTACGAGTAAAGATGCTCGTTTCGCGCAGCAGGACGGAAAGACCCCGGGACCTTCACTATAGCTTGACATTGGTGTTTGGGATGGTTTGTGTAGGATAGGTGGGAGCCGGTGAAGCCGCTACGCTAGTGGTGGTGGAGGCGTTGGTGAAATACCACTCTGACTGTTTCGGGCATCTAACCTTGGGCCGTGATCCGGTTCGGGGACAGTGTCTGGTGGGTAGTTTAACTGGGGCGGTTGCCTCCCAAAGAGTAACGGAGGCGCCCAAAGGTTCCCTCAGCCTGGTTGGTAATCAGGTGTTGAGTGTAAGTGCACAAGGGAGCTTGACTGTGAGACGGACGTGTCGAGCAGGAGCGAAAGCTGGGACTAGTGATCCGGCACCGGCGTGTGGAAGCGGTGTCGCTCAACGGCTAAAAGGTACCCCGGGGATAACAGGCTGATCTTCCCCAAGAGTCCATATCGACGGGATGGTTTGGCACCTCGATGTCGGCTCGTCGCATCCTGGGGCTGGAGTTGGTCCCAAGGGTTGGGCTGTTCGCCCATTAAAGCGGCACGCGAGCTGGGTTTAGAACGTCGTGAGACAGTTCGGTCCCTATCCGCTGTGCGCGTTGGAGACTTGAGAAGGGCTGTCCCTAGTACGAGAGGACCGGGACGGACGAACCTCTGGTGTGCCAGTTGTCCTGCCAAGGGCATGGCTGGTTGGCTACGTTCGGGAGGGATAACCGCTGAAAGCATCTAAGCGGGAAGCTTGCTTCGAGATGAGGTCTCCTGCCTCCTGTGAGAGGGTAAGGCTCCCTAGAGACGATGGGGTTGATAGGCCGGGTGTGGAAGCCTTGTGAGGGGTGGAGCTGACCGGTACTAATAGGCCGAGGGCTTGTCCGCTGCAGATAATTGGGTGCTCGCGCATACATGTTCACATAGCTGTGTGGAATTCTTCCCTGTGGGGTTGCCTTTTGGGGTGGCTGTCTGTGGGGTGTTGGGTTTCCGTGGTGGTTATGGTGGGAGGGTCACACCCGGTTACTTTCCGAACCCGGTCGTTAAGTCTCCTTGCGCTGATGGTACTGCCCTGTGGTGGGGTGGGAGAGTAGGTTGCTGCCACGGTTTTTT
>NZ_JASFDV010000153.1 GCF_030766825.1 Nocardiopsis sp. CC223A | reverse complement strand
AGCTCAGGAGCTGCCGCCGTGATCGAGGATGGCCCTTGCCAAGTGGCTTCGCCCATGGTCGGGGGCGACCATTCGGCAAGTGCGGGAATCGGCTTCTTCTCGCTTCCGGTCCCAGCGCTTCCTGGTGCTCTTGGGCTGTTTGTCGGCCTAGAGTCCTACAGGAGAGCTGCGATCGGATGAAAGCGCGGAGGGCATGCCAAGAAGCGGAGTTGTGGGATGGAAGCCTTCCGTGCTCAAGCAAGCACGCGAGAGCAAGGGGTGGACCTCCACCGAGCTGGCCAGGCATACCGGGCTGAGCCGTACCGTGGTCGGCCGCTACGAGCAGGAGAACGGGAGCGCACCGACTCCCGAGGTCCTGAAGAAACTGGCCACAGTGTTGGGTGTTGCTCCTCGTGAGTTCATCGACTTCCAGGAAGCGGGGTGGGCCGGCCATCGGGCTGTGCTGGGCTTGACCCAGGACCAGTTGGTGGAGCAGGTCGGCGACCCGGACCTGAACGTGCAGACCTACCGGGCTCTGGAGTCGGGGCGCACCCGCAGACTGCGCACCGCTCAGGCGCGTTCCTTGGCGAAGTTCTTCGGGATCTCGGAGGAGGAGGTGCGTGCCGAGCATGAGCAGGCGGTGGCGCGCCGGCAGGAGCACGAGCGGCTCACGGGTGAGGGCGCAGAGCGAACGCGGTGAGGCCGGTGGTGTCGACGCCGGCACCGGTCGCGTGAGTGTGCAGCAGGCCCCGGAGCGCTTTGGGGGCCATCCGGTCCGCGGTGACGGTGCCTCCTCTGCGCACACGGCGTAGCAGCCAGGCTTGGGAGTCGGGTGCCGACTCCAGGGTGTGGGAGTGTCCGCGGGGAGTGAGCCGGTCGGGGGCTTCCAGGGCGCTGCGTAGGGCTGTTCTGCTGTCATCGGCCAGATCGGTCACCTGCCTCCACATTGCCAGGGAGCAGGGCAGACAGGTGCTCCAGTCGGCGGCGGGCAGCGGGTTGGCGAGCACCTGTGGTTCCTGGTCGGGGCGGGTGAGGACCACCCTTTCCTCGTCCAGGGTGAGCTGGCCGGTGCGCAGGCCGAGGATCTCATCGGGGCCGTCTCCGGTGGCCCGGGCCAGCAGCATGATGAGTCGGTCACGGCGGTTGATCACCAGTTCGGGCCAGGACTCTTCACGTGTGTGGGCGAGGACGCGGGTGAGCTCCAGGTCGGTGAGCCAGCGCGAGGTACGGCGGCGGGGCTGGGGTTTGGTGGCTCGCAGCCAGCGCAGCAACCCGGGCACAGGGGGTGCGTTGGTGGGGTCGGGGTGGCCGTTGGCGGTGTGGGCGGTGGCGATGGTGGTGGTCCATCGCTGCAAGGTGGCGGGCTCGGTTCCATGGTCATCGTGTGCGGAGGCCAGGTACAGGGCGATGTCCGCGGGTTCTGCGGGCAGGGGGGTGCGGTCTTGGGCGCGGCACCAGGATGCCCAGCGTTTCCAGTCGGCCAGGTAGGCGCGCCGGGTCTGGGGGGCGTAGTCGGCCAGGTGACGGTGCAGCAGGTCCAGCCCGAGGATGTCCTCCTGAACCGGGGTATCGGGGTCTTCGACACGAAGGGTGTCCAGCAACGGGCGGAGCCCGGGCGGCAATGCCGTCCGGGCTCGCTTGGTCTGCGGCGAGGGCTGCTGGCCCACGGTGTCACTCCTTTGCCGACCGGGGGTTGAGCGTGGTCCGGGTGTTCCAGACCCGCTCGGAGACGGGGGGCTGCGCTGTTCCGGCCAGGTCGAAGACGAAGCGTTCCAGCTCGAAATTGACCCAGGGACGGTTGGGGGAGAGCGCCTTGCACACGTCGGTCATGGCCGTGGCCGGGTCGATGCCCAGCAGCCCAGAGTAGCGGGCGGCGGCGGTGGGAGTGCGGCTGCGACCTGCGGCGCAGTGCAGCAGCACCCGCTTGCCTTCCTGACGCAGTCCGTGCACGGCGCGGGCGGCCTGGTCGAGAGTGTAGTGGCCGTGGGCGTTGGCGCCGGGGCGGTCGATGAGCCAGATCTGCAGGTGGTCCCGGTCGGGGATGTGGGCGAAATCGCTGCTGCCGACGCGGCACAGGGAGACGACGGCGTTCACCTCCAGATCGGCGGGGTCGAGGTCGGCCAGAGGCAGGTTGCCCAGGATCACGCCGTCATCGTGCGGGTGGGCCACCTGGTAGGGCTTGAGGGCGTCGATGTTGCGGGGGTGGCGTTCGGCCAGGGGCCAGCCCTGGCGGTCGGGCTGGTTCTGGTGACTGATGCGCACGCCCAGGCTGATGAGGTCACGGGCGGTGATGTCGGGCCAGCCGTGAACGGAGCGCTGCCAGTGCCAGGGCACGGCCGAGGCACCCCAGCGGGCGCCGAGCAGGGCTCCGGCGATCGCCGCGACGGTGTCGGTGTCGTGCCCTGCGCGGACTGCGGCTTCCAGGGCCAGACGCAGGTGGTCGGCGGCGAAGACGCCCTTGGCGGGGTTGTTGGCGGGCACGGGTGTGCGGGTGATGGCCGACCATGCGGCCTGGAGCGCGGAGACGACGTAGCCGTTGTTGGGGAAGGTGTGCGGATCCTGGGCTTCGGCTTCGTCCAGGCGGGTGTGCCACCACGCTCGGCGCTGCTCGGGCAGGAGTTCCACTCCCTTGCGGACGCCCTGGAAGTCGGCGCGGAGCACGGCGTGGCGGATGCCTTCGCACCAGATGACGCAGGCGTCGCCTGCCTGGGGATCGGCGTGGGTGAGGTCGCTGACCAGGCGCGCCGCCTCCGCGGTCTCCTCGGGATCGTGCAGGTCGTAGAGGGCGACGGGGGCGGTGCGCATGAGGGAGCCGGTGCCTGCGCTTGGACGGCCGAGCTGCCATCGGGTGCGGGATTCGCGGAGTAGGACGCTGGCGGACCAGGGGGTGGCCACGTCGTACCGGGCTTTGCTCAGTACGGACCTGGTCTGGGCTCCGATGTCGGTGGCGCCGGTGGTGTACCAGGTGAGGAAGTTGTCGGCGATCTCGTTGAGGACGTGGTGGTCCTGGATGGCCACGGGCTGGGTGTCGACCAGGGCCTGGGCGATGCATACGGCCATCTGGGTGTCGTCGGAGTACTCGCCCGGTGCGTAGGGGCCCAGACCGCCGCCGATCATCTGGGGGGTCTGGTTGCGGGTGAGGCGGGGGCGGAACTCGTAGGGGACGCCGAGGGCATCGCCGCAGGCTGCGGCAAGTAGGACGCCGGCCGCCCGGTCGTCCTGGTGGGCGGTGGGGGTGCGCAGTAGGGCCATAAAGACTCCTGTTGTGGGTCGGGATCAGCGAACAACCACGAAGTTAACAGACGATATTGACAATATCAACTTTTGTTTTGCTCGGTGTCACGGGCCGTGCTGCCACGGGCTTGCAGGGGTTGTTCCACCCGCAGAAAGGTTCACCATGTCAGAGCACGACGAGCCCACCACGCCGAAGCCCGCTTTTGCCCTGCTCACCGTCACCACGCGCCCCGAAGATCCTGAGAACATGGTGGGCCTGTCCTTCCACACCGGATCCGCGCCCCGCGGTGCCTGCTCGCCCGAGGTCGCCTGCCACACCTACGAGGAGCAGGCGCCGATCCTGGCCTTGCGCCAGGGGTCGACACACGTCAGCATCACCCCGGCCGCACCCCGAAACGTGGGGGCCGCCGATGTGCGCTTCGCCAAGGCGTTGGTCGACAGCGCCCTGCGCTACTACCAGGCCGTGAACCGGGCCCAGCGGACCCAGGGCAGAGCGGCGCTCGCACGCGAGTGAGCCGAGAATCTCGCAAGCATTGGCCGGCGCAAGCTGATCCTGTCGTTCCGGGTCCAGGTGCGCTTCTGCGACGGAGGCAACCCGGCCCGGAGGGCGCGGCTGGACCTGGGACAGAGCGAACCACTGGAACCCACGAGCCAATGTTCAACAAGGGCCGTCTTCCAGAGATCGCCAGGCAAAGCAAGGCATCAGTGGACAATCTCGCAGCTCATCTTGCTTTCAGGCGATCCGAAATGAAGTGGATCGACCTCGAGAAACAAAAGCGAGATCGCCTACCATTCAGGGAACCTCGAGTCAACCCTCTGTCTCGCATGGATGCGGCTCCTTCATCAGGCATTTCTCCTCCATCGTGCAGCTCACCGAGTTCCGAACATGGCCCACTTCGGCCAAGCCATGGTGCACCCAGAAAGAGGATGTCAGAATTTTAATCCCTTCCGCCCCCAGGAGTGAAAATGAAATCAAGGTTAATTCTTCTGTCTGTCCTTGTATTTGTCCTCGGGCTTATGGGCGCCGCTCCGGCAACCGCCCAGAACCTCCCTCGGGAAACAGATACCTCTGTCGCCCTGGATGCGTGTATCGAGGAAGCCCAGTCCAGGGAACTGGACTCCTGGCTGTGTCTGGGGGGCCGCCTCACCACCCCTGACGGCTCCGGCATCACTCCCGACGAGACTGAGGAATCCGGCCCGCCTGCCGAGACGATCGAGCAGGACGAGGTCGCGGTCTCTCCCCTCACCAACTCTGGACTCGCGGCGGACGACTACGACGCGTGGTGCGAGAACGCCTCCATCTGCCACCGCCGTGTTACCGCCTACGTGGACGAGACCAAAGGTAACGCCGCCTACGGCAACGCCAATGGGGTGCACGGCCGCTTCGACCTGGTGATCCGCACCCGGATGAACGGTCGCAGCCCCAACTGGTCGACCGCCTTCATCTGGGAGGACGGCCCCATGCTGTCGTTCCACCAAGCCCGTGTGCAGTGCCGGGAGGAAGAACCGCTGTTCCCCGACACCGACTGCGGCATGTTCATGGTGGACATGGAACTCGGAGAGTTCGAGATCTTCGCAGGGGCGGCCAACTATCGGAGGGACTTCGGGCCGATCCGCAGCAACTATCTGGAGGACGCGAGTCTGTACTATGCCAATGTGGAAGCATACGTATGGGTCGAGGGCATCGGCCCCATGGGTATGCCCACACTGACCACCCGCAAATTCGAATGCCCTACGGGTGACGGCAACTGCTCCTGGCTGCCGGAATAACGTGCCGGGGTGGGCCCCGGCCTCTGGGGCCCACCCCTCCCAGGATGGAGGCCTTGCGTGAGCAAGCGTTCATGGTCGGAATACCCGGTCCTTCCGGCTCCACCCGGTGAAGCGACAACCGGTGAGATTGGACAGCTCCGGTTCGCGGAGATCCCCCAGTCGGAATGGCATTCTTTGTTCACCTGGGCGATCGGCCCTGGCCACATCGTCCGCTGCCTTGACCTGAGACCTCCAGAACCGGTGAAAGTCGTCTGTGAACAGGATGGCCAGCGCATCGTCCGGTGGGAGGAGCGGACATACGGAGACCGGTCAGTTGTGGAATCGGGGATCGACCACTACCTCACCGCCGCACGTGTACCTTCGCAACCATGCGGCTACCGGTGGTTCGTTGAGCTTCCCGATGGGGTCGCGGATCTCGACCACTTGAGCTCCCGCTTCACCTCGCACCGAGCGAAGACACCGGTGAACTTGATGCCGCTCCAAGAGCGCGAGCTTATGGAAGAGGTCGCAGCCACTCTCTATACGACCCGGGGGTGACTCGGTCGAGCTTTGCAGGAAGTGTCGTGCTTCTGGAAACACATGCACCGGGTGGCTGCACCACGTCGTGGCACTGCCTGTGCGAACCTCGCTGGGTTCGCCGACCACCCGGGTTCTGACCCCTGTCACATGTACCGGTCCAAGGTCATGTATTT
>NZ_JASFDV010000152.1 GCF_030766825.1 Nocardiopsis sp. CC223A | reverse complement strand
CGGGTGAGGCGGCCGTCGGGCAGGGCGCGCAGGGACAGGGCGCGGGCCGGGTCCACCAGTGCGGCCGGGTGGCCGCACAGGGCGGCCGCACCGCGCACCAGGGGTTCCAGGCCGGCGCCGTGCAGTCGGTCGAAGTAGGCGATGACCTTGACGGCGTCCCCGGCCTGGGGGTCCAGTGCGCTGATGCGGCCCAGTAGTTCCCTCATGGAACCAGTGTGCCCTGCTTCACACGCCCAGGGTGCGGCGCAGCCAGGGCAGGCGCATGGCGGTGGCCTGGCGGGACAGGGCCGTGTGCGGGGCGAACATGTCGAAGCCGTGGAAGGCGCCGGGCCACACGTGGAGTTCGGCGACGCCGCCCGCCCGCCAGATGCGGGTGGCGTAGTCGACGACCTCGTCGCGGAAGGTCTCGGCCGAGCCCACGTCCAGGAACGCCGGGGGCAGCCCGGACAGGTCGGCGGCGCGGGCGGGGGCGGCGTAGGGGGAGACGTCGGGGCCGCCCGCGGCCTCGCCCAGCAGGGCGCCCCAGCCGGTGTCGTTGGAGGTGCGGTCCCACACGCCCAGGCCCGCCATCTGGTGGGCGGAGACGGTGTCGTTGCGGTCGTCCAGCATGGGGTAGATCAGCAGCTGGGCGGCCAGGGCGGGGCCACCTCGGTCGCGGGCCAGCAGGGCGGTGGCGGCGGCCAGTCCGCCGCCGGCGCTGGCCCCGCCCACCACGACCCGGTCGGTGTCCAGGCCCAGGGCGTCGGCGTCCCCGGTGAGGTGGACCAGTCCGGCGTAGCAGTCCTCCACCGGGGTGGGGTGGGGGTGCTCGGGGGCGAGGCGGTAGCCGACGGAGGCCACCGCCAGGCCCAGGTCGCGGGCCATGGCGAGCAGGTCGGGGATCTCGGGGCCGCGGTGGGTGCCGATGATCATGCCGCCGCCGTGGATCCAGTACAGCAGCCCGGTGGGCTCGGTGGTCCAGGTGGGCCGCCACAGCAGCAGGGGGACGTCGGCGCCGTCGTGGCCGTGGAAGTCGAGGGCGTGCTCGGTGAAGTCGCCGCCGTGGGTGAAGTCGCCCTCGACCGGCAGGGCGGCGCGGGCGGTCCGGACGGCGTCGATGAGGTCGGGGGTGATGGAGGGGGGTACCTGGTCGCCGATCAGGGCCAGGGCGGCGGCGAGTTCGGGGTCGAAGGGCGGCGGGGGCGGTGTGCTCATCAGGGGGTCTCCCGTCGGGGTCGGTGCGCGGGCCCTCATTGTGCGGGCGCCTGCGGGCGGGGCGGTAGCGGCGGGCGGCGGGGTGGTGCCCGCCGCATGGCGGGGTCGGGACCCCAGGGCGCGGGCCAGGGTGAGCATCCGTGCGGGGCGGGCGGTGTCGCCCTCCTCCAGGGACCAGACGGTGTCGGCCAGGACCCGGACCAGGGTCCAGGCGCGGGCCCGGTCGCGGTCCAGGGCCATGGCGTCGGTGAGCAGGTCGAAGCGGCGGCGCAGCAGGCGCTCGGCCTCGGGGCCGCGGGGGAAGCGGTTCCACAGGGCGGGCAGCAGCTCGTAGCCCGGATCGCCGACCAGCGGTTTGGGGTCGATGGCCAGCCAGGGGCCGCGACCGGTGCCCGGCAGCGGGGCCAGGACGTTCCGGTAGTGCAGGTCCCAGTGCAGCAGACGGTCCCCGGCTTCGCCGGTGAGATCGGCGGCCACGCCCGCCCACCGGTCCAGGGCCGCGTCCAGGTCGCGGGGCGGGTCGGCGGCGGCCCGCAGGCGGCGGGTGCGGGCGACGAGGTGTTCGGTCATGGGGCCCAGGCGGCGCAGCCCCGGCGGTCCGGGGCGGGCGTTGAGGGTGGTGAGCAGCCCGGCGATGGTCTCCAGGGCCTGGTCGATGCCGTGGGCGTCGATGGTGGAGTCCAGGTCGCGGTCGGGGTCCAGGGCCTCCAGGAGCAGGTCGCCCGAGACGGGGTCGTGGTCGAGGAGGCGGGCGCAGCCGTCGCCGTCCCAGG
The DNA here is from genome assembly GCF_030766825.1 of Nocardiopsis sp. CC223A. Lineage (GTDB taxonomy): Bacteria > Actinomycetota > Actinomycetes > Streptosporangiales > Streptosporangiaceae > Nocardiopsis. The sequence continues at coordinate 4,007 of NZ_JASFDV010000152.1, read as the reverse complement.
CCCGCAGCGCGTCGGGCTCGCCGCGGGTCTCGGCGTCGACGGGCTGGATCTTGAGCATGGCGGGGCGGCCGTCGGCGGTGGTGACGGGCAGGACCAGGGAGACGGCGCCGTGCAGCACCCCGCCCGCGGGGGCCAGGTCCCAGGCGTCCAGGCGCTCGGCGGCCCGGCGGGGCAGGTCGGCCACCCAGTCGGGGCCGCAGAAGCGGGTGAGGGCGGCGGCGACACGGGCGGGCACGCTGACGGTCATGGGGACGGAGCCCAGCGTGTGGGGCGGGCACCGCCCGGATGGTGTCCCACCGTGTGGTGCGACTTCGTTCGACCCCCGGGGCCCCGGCGGCGGCGACGCACCGGTCGGCGGTCCGTTCCTGTTCGAACAGCCGTTGTCCTCACACCACTCGACGGGACATGACCGCCGTCCGGGGACCTCACGCCTTGTCGGGGCGGTGGCGGCCGCGGCGGGAGAGGGCGTCGACCATGCCGGACAGGGCGGGCTTGGGCCGGTAGGCGGTGTCGAAGGGCAGGGCGGCGTCGGTGCCGGGGAACCATTCGGGGATCCAGGAGTGGGCGTCGGTGACGCCCCAGACGGTCACGTTGACGCAGCCCTCGACCTCCACGCAGGCGGTCAGGACGTCGCGGTACTCGCCGCGCTGTTCGCGCAGGTCCTCGTCGGTGACGGGTTCGGGGATGCGCACGTCCAGTTCGGTGACGGCGACCTCCAGGCCCAGGTCGGTGTAGCGGCGCATCTGGTCGGCGAGGTCCGCGGAGACGTTGCCGTGGACGAAGTGGGACTGGAAGCCGATGCCGTGTACCGGGACGCCGCGTTCGACCAGGTCCGAGACCAGGTCGTAGAGGGCGTCGGCCTTGGGCCCGGCGCTCTCGATGCCGAACTCGTTGATGTAGAGCTTGGCGTCGGGGTCGGCGGCGTGGGCGCTGTAGAGGGTCTGGGCGATGTAGTCGGGGCCCAGCACCTCGTACCAGAGGTTGCGGCGCATCTGGGGTCCGCCGTCCTCCAGGGGTTCGTTGATGACGTCCCAGGCGGAGATGCGTCCGCGGTAGCGCTCCATGACGGTGGTGACGTGGTCGTGGACGACCGCGCTGAGGCTTTCGGCGTCCCAGTCGCCGTGGGCGAGCCAGTCGGGCTTCTGGTTGTGCCAGAGCATGGTGTGGCCGCGCACGTTGAGGTCGTTCTCGGTGGCGAAGTCGACGATGGCGTCGGGGCCGTCCCAGTCGTACTCGCCCCGTTCGGGCTGGACGTGTTCCCACTTCATGCCGTTCTCGGCGGTGACCGAGGTGTAGTGGTCCTCGACGATGCCCCGGTAGCGGCGGTCGTGGGCGAGGGGGTCGATCGCCACCGCGACGCCGAGTTCGATGCCCTGGGCGCGGGCGAGCCCGGGCAGGAGGTGGCCCTCCTGCTCCGGTTCGGGCAGGACGGCGACGAGGATGCCGGTGACCGTGAGGATGACGGTGCACAGGGCGGCGGCGGTCAACAGCAACCCCTTTCCGTTGACGGGCGCGGACCTGCCGTGTCCGGTGGTGCGGTGCGCGGTCACCCCTCACCCCTCTTCCGTGGTGACGGGGAAGGTGGCCAGGCCGCGCAGGGTCGTGGTGGGTCGGTGGACGGGCCGTCCGGCGGGGCGCAGGTGCGGTGCCCTGGTGGCCAGGGCGTGCAGGGCGATGCGCCCTTCCAGTCGGGCCAGCGGTGCCCCCAGGCAGTAGTGGATACCGCCGGAGAAGGCGAGGTGGTCGGATGCGTCGGTGCGGGTGATGTCGAATCGGTCGGGATCGGTGAAGTGGTCGGGATCGCGTCCGGCGGACGCGATGGAGCACAGTATGTAACTGCCTTGTCGCAGCTCGTGTCCCATTATGGAGGTGTCCTGGTTCACCCAGCGGGATGTCATCTGTACCGGCGGGTCGTAGCGCAGGATCTCCTCGACCGCGTTGTCGGCCAGGTCGGGGTCGGCGGTGAGCCGGTCCCACTGGTCGCGGTGGCGCAGCAGGGCGGCGGTGCCGTTGCCGATGAGGTTGACGGTGGTCTCGAACCCGGCGATGAGCAGCAGGCGGCACATCGCGGCCATCTCCTGCGGGGTGATCTCCCCCTCGTCGGTGGCGGCGGTCAGGGAGGAGATGACGTCCTCGCGCGGGTCGGCCCGGCGCAGCCGCATCAGCTGGTCGAAGAGGGTGTCCAGGCGGTCCGAGGCGTCCTGGATGCGGCGCAGGTGGCGGGCGGAGCGGGGGCCGTCCAGTGAGGAGCCGATGGCCGCGCCGATCTCCACGAACGCGGCGTGGTCGTCGTCGGGGATGCCCAGCAGCCGGGTGATGACCGTGATGGGCAGCGGCTGCGCGAAGTCGGCCATGAGGTCGAAGCGCCCCTTGGCCAGGGCCCTGTCCAACAGGTCGTGGGTGATCTTCTCGACCTCGACGGCGTACCGCTCCATGAGGCGCGGGGTGAACGCGGGCCGGGCCAGGGTGCGCAGCCGGGTGTGCTCGGGCGGGTTGCGGGTGAGGAAGGAGAGGTCGAGCAGGTCGATCTCGGGCGGCACGGCCCCGGGGTCCTGCGGCCGTACGCCCAGGGAGCGGTCGCGCAGGAGCTGCTGGACGAGGGCGTGGGAGGCGGCGGTGCGGAACCCGAACCGGCTGCGGACGAGGGGGCCCTGGGCCCGCAGGCGCCGGTGGGTGGGGTAGGGGTCGGCGCGCCAGGGGTGGTGCATCAGGCGGGCGGCGTGGTCCCCCCGCTGTGCGGCCACCCAGGTGATCGCCTGGAACATGCGCAGGCGGGCGTCGGTGCGCAGGGAGTTCAGGACCTGCATGTGCGCTCCTCTCGACGCTACGACCCTAGGCGGGCCGGGGCCGGGGGTGCTGCGGGCCCGGGTGAGTTGGCCGATGCAGGCCAGAGGGGAACTTCACGGGGCGGTGGGGCGTTGCCGGCGCACCGCGCGAGAAGTGAACCGTCGGGGTGGTGCGGCGCGTCGAACGGGGTGAGGCGCCGTGGGTCCGCCGGGCCCGCCGGGTTGGCTACGATCGCTGGGGTCTGGTGCATGTGTGGTGTACGAGGCGCGACCAGGCTCGGCGAATGCGGAAGGACTGAGGACGTTGGGTCCCCTTGAGAGCACCGATCCCGATCGCATCGGCCGCTACCGGCTGATCGCACGCCTGGGAGCGGGCGGTATGGGTCAGGTGTTCTTGGGCCGGTCCGCGGGCGGGCGGGCCGTGGCGATCAAACGGATCCACCCGCACATGGCGACCGACGCGGCGTTCCGGGAGCGGTTCGCCCGGGAGGTGAACGCGGCCCGCCAGGTGAGCGGGGCGTTCACAGCGCCGGTGATCGACGCCGGGCCCGAGGACGAGGTGCCGTGGCTGGTCACCTCCTATGTCCCCTCGCTGCCGCTGGACGACGCGGTGGCGGCCCACGGCCCGCTGCCTGAGGCGACGGTGCGGGTGCTGGCGGCCGGTCTGGCCGAGGCCCTGGCGGAGATCCACCGGGTGGGGCTGATCCACCGCGATCTCAAGCCCGGCAACGTGCTGCTGGCCGAGGACGGGCCGCGGGTGATCGACTTCGGGATCGCGCGGGCCACGGACGGGACGGCGGCGACGCAGTCGGTCATCGGCACGCCGGGGTTCATGAGCCCGGAGCAGGTGCAGGGGGAGACGCTGACCCCGGCCGGCGACCTGTTCGCCTACGGTGCGGTGCTGGCGTACGCGGCGGGGGGCACGGGGCCCTTCGGCGAGGGGTCGATGCCGACGATGGTCATGCGGATCATCAGCCGCGAGCCGGACCTGTCGCGGGTGCCGGAGTCGCTGCGGCACCTGGTGGCGGCCTGCCTGAGCAAGGACGTGCGGGGCCGCCCCACACCGGGTGAGATCCTGGACTACCTGGGCGAGGTGCCCGCCGGGGCCACGTGGCTGCCGCCCGCGGTGGTGGCGGGTGTGCAGGAGCAGGTGGCGACGGTGAACCGGGCGCTGGCGTCGGCGGAGCCGACCGGAACCCACGGTCGCGGCGAGGGCGCCCA
>NZ_JASFDV010000151.1 GCF_030766825.1 Nocardiopsis sp. CC223A | reverse complement strand
TCCGCGCCGGGCCCTTCGGCTTTCCTCGGTTCCGTGGAACTCCCGCCTCTCCGATGGGGGAGTGGGTAGCATTTCCGTACGAGCGGAAGAAGGGTTGCCATGACCACGCACATCGACATCGCCATCTCCGTCACCACCGACGAGGACGGTGCGTGGTGCGCCAGAGCCGAGGTCACCGGCGGCGGCACGGCCTACGGTGAGGGCGACACCAAGAACGAGGCCCTCACCGATCTGCGGGCGGGGCTGGCCGCGCTGTTCGAGGTCATCGAGCTTCCGGACGTCGAGGCGGCCGCGTAAGTGCCCCCTCTCCCCTCCCTCCCCGCGCGAGTCGTCCTCAAGGCCTTGGAGAAGGCCGGGTACCGCATCGACAGGGTGACCGGCAGCCATCACGTCATGGTGCATACCGACCGCCCTCCGGTCTCCGTCCCCGTCCACAAGGGGCGCGATATGAAGAAGGGCACCCTGCGCGGCATCATCAAGGACACCGGGCTGATCGAGGCCGAGTTCCTCGAACTCATCTGATCCGGATCCCGAGCGAGCGGACCTTCGGCGAGTACCCCCGGCTCCCGCGGCAACGTCGGCCGCCTCATCCACCGCCTGCCAACGCCGGGTTCCGGGCGCACATCGGTTCGACGGCATCACCGACAGGTACACCTTCCGCGCCCTCATCGCCCACCAGGGCCACGACAGGTGTGAATCCGCCCCCCGGCCGTCCGGCTCCTCCCCTCGGGGTCGGACCCGTGTCCGCTTCTTCATCGACTGGACGGAATAGCACCGATCGGTCGGGCGCTGAAACAATCCGGTGGAACCTGTCGGTGCCGCTGGATAAGTTGGCACGGCACGCGCCCCGTGCCCTTCGGCATGCCCGGAGGCCGGGACGCCGTGGACGGTCCGCGCCGGGGCCCTCCCAGAGGGCGTTCCCCGGCGCGCAAGGAGAACGGGGGGCGCATGGCGCAGGGCACGGCAACCGCGGGAGAACGCACCGAGGAGGACACCGGCGGCTCGGCCGCCGCCCACCGGGGCGTGTTCGGCCGGGGCATGAAGGTCCTGTGGGTCGCCGCCCGCACCGAGCCGTGGGTCTTCGGCGTCGCGGTCGTCGGCGCCATGCTGCACGCCGCCGTCACCGTCGGCTCCGCCTCCGTCCTGGGATACCTGACCGACCACACGATCATCCCGGCCTTCGAGCAGGGCGCCACCACCACGGCGGCCCTGGTCGGAGCCGCCGCCCTGCTCATGGCCGTCGGCCTGGGCAAGGCCGTCGGCATCGCCATGCGCCGCATGCTCGCCGCCCTCATGCAGTTCCGCCTCCAGGCCCGCTACCGCCGCGCGGTCGCCCGCAAGTACCTCGAACTGCCGCTGGCCTGGCACCACCGCCACCCCACCGGCCAACTGCTGTCCAACGCCAACGCCGACGTCGAGGCCGCCTGGCAGCCGCTCGCCCCCCTCCCGATGGCCGTGGGCAGTGTCTTCATGCTCGTCATCGCCGCCGTCGCGATGCTCGTCACCGACCCCCTGCTGGCCCTGGTCGCCTTCGTCGTCTTCCCCTTCCTGGTCGTCGTCAACGTCGTCTTCCAGCGCCGCGTCTCGCCCATGGCCTCCCGGGCCCAGGCGCTGCGCGCAGAGGTCAGCGGGGTCGCCCACGAGTCCTTCGACGGCGCCCTCGTCGTCAAGACCCTGGGCCGCGAGGACACCGAGACCGAGCGCTTCACCGAGTCCGCCCACCGCCTGCGCGACGCCCTCATCCAGGTCGGCCGCATGCGCTCCCTGTTCGACCCCGTCATCGAGACCCTGCCCAACTTCGGCGTCCTGGCCGTCCTCCTACTGGGCATGTGGCGGCTGTCCACCGGCGACATCGCCCCCGGCGACCTCGTCCAGATCGCCTTCCTGTTCACCCTGCTGTCCCTGCCCGTCCGCTCCTTCGGCTGGATCCTGGGCGACCTGCCCCGCAGTGTCGTGGGCTGGGACCGCGTCCAGTCGGTGCTGCGCTCGGAGGGCTCCATGGAGCACGGCGCCCGCACCCTGGACGACGGCGCCGACGGCATCGCCCTGACCGCCCGCGGCGTCGTCTTCTCCTACGCCGACTCCTACGACAGCGACGGCCGCGACCTGATGTCCCACGACGTGCAGGCCCCGCGCACCACCGTCCTGGACGGCGTCGACCTGGACATCGCCCCCGGCCGCACCGTCGCCCTGGTCGGGCCCACCGGATCGGGCAAGTCCACGCTCACCACCGTCCTGATGCGCCTGGTCGACCCGGACGCGGGCACCGTCGCCTACGACGGCGTCGACGTCCGTGAACTGGCCCGCGACCAGATCCCCCGGCACGCCGCCCTGGTCCCGCAGAGCACCTTCGTGTTCGAGGACACCGTCCGCGGCAACGTCACCCTGGGCGATGACATCGACGACGAACGCGTGTGGGCCGCCCTGCGCCTGGCCCGCGCCGACGGGTTCATCGCCGAACTCGACGGCGGCCTGGACGCCCCCCTGGGGGAGAAGGGCACCACCCTGTCCGGCGGCCAGCGCCAGCGCCTGGCCCTGGCCCGCGCCGTCGTCCGCGACCCGCGCCTGCTCATCCTGGACGACGCCACCTCCGCCGTCGACCCGCAGGTCGAGGCGCAGATCCTCGGCGGCCTGCGCGAACGCGACACCTCCGCCACCGTGGTCGTCGTCGCCTACCGCCGCGCCACCATCGAACTCGCCGACGAGGTCGTCTACCTCGAACGCGGCCGTGTCCTGGCCCGCGGCACCCACACCGAACTCCTGGAGACCTCACCCGGCTACAACCGGCTCGTGACCGCCTACGAGCGCGCCTCCGCCGAGAACGACGCCGCGCGCGCACCCGTCCCGGAGGGCCCGGCCCCCGTCGACCCCACCCGCCGAGCCGCGGTCCGCGGCGACGACCTCACCGAGGAGACGAGCCGATGAGCGCACCCGCGCCCACCCGCGAGGAAGACGAGCGGGAACCCGCCGGATCCGAGGACACGGAGCCCGGACGCGCCGACTCCCCGGTGTCCCTGCACCGGTCCACCGACTCGGCCCTGGACACCCTCAGACGCGGCCTGCGCCTGTCCCCGGAGTTCGCCAGGGGCCTGTGGCTCACCCTGGCCTTCGCGGTGGTCGCCACCGTCGGCAAGGTCGTCGTGCCCATCGCCCTCCAGCAGATCATCGACAACGGCATCACCGCCGCCGACGGCCCCGACCTGGGCTTCGTCGCCCGCATGGTCGCGATCTGCGCGGGCCTGCTGGCCGTCACCATGGTCTGCTCCTACCTGATGAACGTGCGCCTGTACAAGGCCACCGAGTCGGGGCTGGCGACCCTGCGCCGCAAGGCGTTCCGGCACGTCCACGACCTGTCCGTGCTCACCCAGAACAGCGAGCGCAAGGGCGCCCTGGTCTCCCGCGTCACCAGCGACGTGGACCAGATCAGCACGTTCATGCAGTGGGGCGGCATCCTCCTCATCGTCAGCGCCGGGCAGCTGCTGATCGCCACCGTCCTGATGGCGGTCTACTCCTGGCAGCTCACCCTCGTGGTGTGGGTGTGCTTCCTGCCCCTGCTGTTCGGGGTGCGCTGGCTCCAGAAACTGCTGTCCAAGGCCTACCTGAAGGTCCGCGAGAACACCGGCGACATGCTCGGCGTCATCGGCGAGACCGTGATGGGCGCCGCGGTCATCCGCGCCCACGGCACCGAGGAGCGCACCGCCCGCCGCATCGACACCACCGTGCTGGCCACCCGCCGCGCCCAGGTGCGCGCCCAACGGCTGTCGGTGGCGGTGTCCCCGTTCGCGGAGATCGTCTCGGCGGTCGGCAACACCGCAGTGGTCCTGCTGGGGGTGTGGCTGGGCCTGGACGGCGACCTCACCGCGGGCCGCCTCATCGCGTTCCTGTTCCTGATGACCCTGTTCATCCAGCCGATGATGATGGCCACCGAGATCTTCAACGAGGCGCAGAACGCCATCGCCGGCTGGCGCCGCGTCCTGGGCGTCCTGGACACCGTCCCCGACATCTCCGACCCGGGCGAGGCCGGGACGGTGCTGCCGCGCGGCCCGGTGCGGGTCGACTTCGACCGCGTCACCTACTCCTACCCGGACGGCCCGGTCGTCCTGGACGACGTGGCGGTGACCGTCGAACCGGGCACCCGGCTCGCCGTGGTGGGGGAGACCGGGTCGGGCAAGACCACGTTCGTCAAGCTCCTCACCCGGCTGATGGACCCCGACCGGGGCACCGTCCTGCTCGACGGGACCGACCTGCGCGAGATCGCGTTCTCGTCGCTGCGCGGCCGGGTCGTCATGGTCCCCCAGGAGGGCTTCCTCTTCGACAGCTCCCTGGGCGACAACATCCGCTTCGCCCGCCCCGAGAGCACCGACGCCGAACTGCGCACCGCCATCGCCGACCTGGGCCTGGACGAGTGGCTGGACAGCCTCGCCCACGGCCTGGACACCCCGGTGGGCCAGCGCGGGGAGTCGCTGTCGGCGGGCGAGCGCCAGCTCGTCGCGCTCATCCGCGCCTACGTCGCCGACCCCGACCTGCTGGTCCTGGACGAGGCGACCTCCGCCGTCGACCCGCACACCGAGATGCGCATCCAGCGCGCCCTGGACCGGCTCACCCGGGGCCGCACCTCGGTGGCGATCGCCCACCGCCTGTCCACGGCCGAGGCCGCGGACCGGGTCCTGGTGTTCGACGAGGGCCGCATCGTGCAGAGCGGCACCCACGCCGAACTGGTGTCCAGGCCCGGCGTCTACGCCGACCTGTACGCCTCCTGGGTGCGCTCCTCGGCGTGACCCCCGGTCACCGGCCCGACTCCCGCCACAGGTGGGCGGCGATCAGGCCGGGGACCACGGTCTCGACCAGCAGGGCGACATCCGGGTCGGCGTCGCCCGGGTAGCGCACGGTCAGCTCCGCCCCCGGCACGCTCTCGCGCCCGGGGGTGGGGCCCACCGCCACGAACCGGCCCCGTAGCTGCCCCAGGTGCTCGGAGAACCGCTCGTCGTAGACCGACCCGGCGAACAGCAGCGCCCGGTAGTCGGTGACCGCGGCCAGGTACCGCTCGGTGTGCGACCACTCGCCGGTCTCGCAGGTGTGCGCCACCGCCACCGGGCCCTTGCGCAGCAGCTGGGCGCCCTGCACCGCCGACGCGGCGCGCTCGGCGGGCGCCACCAGGTGCACGCCGTGCGGCGACGCCAGCGCCCGCGCGGCCTCGGGCACCCAGGTGTGCGCCGACGCCAACAGCGCCTGCACCGCGTTGGCCGACCGGCGCAGCAGGCTCGGCAGGTTGCGGCTGCCGCCCAGCACCGGCGCGCCCAGCCGGTGGCCCAGCAGCAGCGCCAGCCCCAGCGCGTGCTGGTAGGCCCGGCAGCCCAGCCCCGCCCGCTCGCCCCCGGTCCGCAGCGGCACCAGCAGGTCCGCGTACCGGGCCACCACCGCGTCGGGGTCGGCGGCCAGCACCACCACGGGGGAGCGGCCCACGTACCGGTCCAGGACCGTGCACAACTCCCGTTGGCCGCCGCCCAGGCTCACCCCCACCACCAGGGTCTCCCGACCCGCGGGCGGCTCCTGTGCGGACGCGGAGGAATCCGCGAACGCGCCGATGCCGGCCAGCCGCAGCCGCGCCGCCGCCACCTCGCACACGCCCCGGGCCGCACCGATCCCCAAGAACCGCACGGCCGCGGGCTCGTCGTCCAGCAGCGCCGGCAGCGCCGCGTACGGGTCCCAGCGCGGGAACCGCTCCGCCAGAGTGTTCAGCGCGGCGGGCATCCCCGCCAGGTCGGCGGACAGGGCCTGGGCCGTCACGGGAACCCCCACATCCGTTCGTCTGCTCGCGTCCGCCGTGCACGGCGGCTCCGGGCGCACTCTAGGACACCCACCGGCCCGGAGCACGCGTGGCCCGCACTGGACACGCCCCGGTGACACCCGGTCGGCGGGCGGCCATAACCTGGAGGGCATGAGCGTCACCAGCCTCGACCCGGCCATCGCCGCCCGTCTCAAACGCACCGAGGACGGACTCGTCCCCGCCGTCGTGCAACAGCACGACACGGGCGAGGTCCTCATGCTCGCCTGGATGGACGACGAGGCCCTGCACCGCACCCTCACCACCGGGGCGGCCACCTACTGGTCGCGCAGCCGCGGCGAGTACTGGGTCAAGGGCGCCACCTCCGGCAACACCCAGCGTGTGGTGTCCGTCGCACTCGACTGCGACGGCGACACCCTGCTGCTCGGGGTCGACCAGACCGGAGCGGCCTGCCACACCGGCGACCGCACCTGCTTCGACGCCGGGCGCCTGCTGTGACCCCGCCCGCCCCCCGGGAGAGCACCGCGGCCGCACCG
>NZ_JASFDV010000150.1 GCF_030766825.1 Nocardiopsis sp. CC223A | reverse complement strand
CTTCCCGGCCCCGGACGGCCGGCCCGTCGACGAGGACCCGCACGGCGTCCCCGACGAGCGGGCCGCGGGCCCCCGGCGCTCCCGGCGGGGCCCCGACGGCGCCCCGGACCCGGACCGGGTCCCCCTGCCCAAACGCCCCGTGCCCCGTGAGCGGGACGTCTCCCGAGTACCGGCTCCCACACCACCGGGAGGACACAGTGAGCCATGACAGACGCCGGGCCCTGGCCCGACACGAAAAGAAGGGCGCGGACCGCGACCCCGGCGGCGAGGCCGACCCGAACCGGGCCGAGGAACGGTTCCTGCGCCCGTTCGCCGTGGCCGCCGGCGACCCGGACGGAACCGGCCCGGGCCCGGGGCCCGAGACGCTCGACCTGCTCACCCTGGTGGTCGCCGCCCGCACCCCGGGACGCCGCGAATGGCTGCGCCCGGAGCGCGAGGCCATCCTCCGCCACGCCCTGCGGGCCCGCACCGTCGTCGAGCTGGCCGCCGAGGTCAATCTTCCCGTCGGCCAGGTCAGGGCCATGGCCGCCCGCATGATGGCGGACGGCTCCCTGCAACGGTGCGGTCCCTCCCGCCCGCTGGCCCGCAAGGACATCCTGCACGCCGTTCTCGTCGGCCTGCGCTCCCTGTAGTCCCTCGTAGTTCCTCCGCCGCCCGCACCGGACGGTCCGACGGACCGCCGCCCGTGCGCGCCCTCTCCGCGGACCCCGGGCACCCGCCCCCGCCCCGTTCCCGGCCGCCCGGTGCGCTCCCGTTCCCCGCGCTTCACACCGATGTCCCCCGCCGTCCGCCGCCCCACCGGATTGGTCCGGGCACGAGCGGGAAGGGGACGGAACCGGGCGGCGGCGCGTGTCGGAGCGGAGTTATCCACAGGTTCCGGAACACGCTGGTCTGGGCCCCGGGCGCGGCCCAGCATGAAAGGGAGCCGGAAGGTCCGGGAGGGTCCCGCACCGCACCGGTCGGAGGCCCCATGCCCTTCATCGGCACGGCCGCGGCGTTCCTCGCCGCGGCGCTCACGCTCGCGCTCACGACGGCCGCCGCCGTCACCGACCTACGAGGGGGAGAGTTGGACGGCTTCAGCATCGGACACCTGCCAGCGGCGATCGACGACCGGACCTCGGTCTCCGACTTCGAGTACGAGTGGGGAGACGTCGCCTTCACCAGCAGGGTGTGGGAACGCCCCAGGGAGGGGGGCGGTGCCGAGGTGGTGTTGCAGATCCTGGTCCTGCGCGGGGACGTGCTCACCGACCTGGACGCGCTGCGGGCCTTCCTCGCCGAGTACCACGAACGCGATCCGGACGAATGGGAGCTCACCCCGTTCGACAACGACGGGGTCCCGGCCCTGCACGGTGAGACCGAGGCCTTCTGGACCCCGGGCACGGGTGTCGCGGTGGAGGTCCGCGACGCCTTCGGCATCCTCGGACCGGAAGAACTGCTGGCCACCGCCCGGGGGGTCACCCCCGCCGAACCCGGCTGAGGTCGCCCACGCCATACCGGGTGCCGCCCGGCCCGTGCTCCGGGCCGGGGATGTCCCCGGCGCCGGCCCGGCGCCACGGGTCGACCCCGGCCCGCCGCATCGGCTCGGCCCCCACCGCTCTACGACGAACGGCCCGGCACACCCGGGACGTGCCCCGATGCGCCGGGCCGTCCCGGCGTCGGCGCCGCTCCGCGGGCGGCTCCGGTCCAGCGGCTCAGCAGCCGTCCAGCACCTCGCGCAGCGCGGCCTCCTCGTCGGGGTCCACGCTCAGGTTCCACACGTGCTTGACCTCGATCCACGCGGCCACGTACTCGCAGTGCATCGACTCCAGCGGGGGCATCCAGTCGGCGGGGTCGGAGTCGCTCTTGGACCGGTTGGTCGTGGCGCTGACCGCCCACAGCTGCGGCGACGACTCCAGGTCGTTGGCGAACCCCTCCCGCTCCTCGGTGGTCCACGCGTGGGCCCCCGAGCGCCAGCCCTCCTTCAGCGGCACCATGTGGTCGATGTCGAGGTCCTGGGGGTCGGTGAAGGTCTCGCCGTCGTAGGCGCTGTACCAGGAGCCGGAGACGGCCCGGCAGTCGTCGTTCATCTCCACGCTCTCGCCGGATCGCTCCAGCACCGTCTGCCGGGTGTCGCAGCCGTCCTCGCTGCTCCAGTGGGGGAACATCGCGCGGTCGTACCCGGGCGGATCGTTCTCCGCCTCGACGGTCAGTTCGCCCAGCATGGTCCGGGCCTGCTCGACGGACAGGTCACCGGAGGGGGTGGAGGTGGCGCCGTCCTGCGGGGAGCCGGCCTCCTCCTCCGTGCCCAGGTCGATGATCCCGAGCTGGTACAGGGCGAACACTGCGACGGCGATCACACCGACGACGGCGGAGATGATCCCGCGCAGCTTCGACGACGACTTCTTATCGGCCATGAGGGAACTCCACGAGCTGGTGAACGGGGCGCGCCGCCGTGGAGCGGCGCCGACCCCCAGCTTGTCGCATATCGGGGCCGGTCGGGAACACCGGGCGGCGTCGCCTGCGACCCGGCGGCCCGCAACGGGGACCGGGAGCGGAGCGCGGACCCGTGGGACGGGGGGACTCAGGAGGCGAAGAGGTCGAACACGAACGACCCGACCAGCAGTACCCCCACCCCGGCGCTGTACGCCCACGCCCGCCTTCGGTCCGGCGGCTCCCGCAGTGTGCGCCACCCGTACAGCAACACCCCGGCCGCCACCAGCCCGCCCTCCACCACGGCCGCCGCCACGGGGACCTCCCACAGGCCCAGGCCCAGCAGCGGCGGACCGGAACCACCGGGCAGCAGCGGCATGTCGGGCCGGTGCACCAGCAGGTCGAGCAGCCAGTGCGAGAACACCACTCCGCCCAGCACCCACCCGGCATCGGACCCCCACCGCCGTCGCAGGAACACCTGCACCAGCAGCCCCACGACCGCTGCGAGCACCACGTTCGACACCAGGGCGTGCGAGAACGGCGCGGTGATGAGCAGCGACCCGTACCCGCTCAGCCCGGGGGCGGCGGGCGCCATGGACTCCGCGCCCATCGCGGCCAACGGAGCGAACACCAGGTCGGGAGCCTGCGAGGCCACCAGCAGTGCCGCCATCGGTATCCCCGGCCGCCACGCCTTGACGATCCCGGCCACCCCGAAGTGCCCCGCCAACATCAGTCCGTCCTCCGTCCGCGGGCCGCCCCGCCGTCACCCGGGCTCCCGGGCCAGTCCCGGTAAGCGCGCACGAACCCCTCCACCAACAGCGCGAAACTCTCGTCCACGTCCTCGGGGAGACCGAACCCGCCCTGCACCTCCAGGTCCACGAAGCCGTGCAGCGCACTGCGCAGCGCCCGGACCGCGTGCACCGACCGCTCCTCGGTGATCCCGAAACCGCGCAGCACCGCCGTCAGCACCGCGACCGGATCGGTGTCCAACTTCACGTCGGGGGCGGCCACCCGGGGGAGCCGTTGCAGGCAGACGTAGCGTCCGGGGTGTGCGTGGGCGTAGGCGCGGTAGGCGTCGGCGCAGGCGCGCAGCGCGTCCGGCCCGGAGCGGCCCACGGCCGCCCGCTGCACGGCCTCGCCGATCTCGTTCGCGGCCAGCACCGCGACCCCGCTCCGCAGCCCGGGCAGTCCCCCGACGTGCTTGTACAGGCTGGGCACGGCCACACCGAACCGCTTGGCCACCGCGGCCAGGGACAGGGCCTCCCAGCCCTCCTCGTCCACCAGCCGGGCGGCCTCGGCGACCACCAGTTCCGGGGTGAGCCCGGCCCTAGGCATCGGCCCGCACCTGCGCGATCAGCTCCTCCAGTACCGGTACGACCAGGTCGGGACGCTGGCTCTGGGGGTAGTGGCCGCACTCGGGCAGCATCACCACCCGGCCGCCGACGACCGAGCCCACCCAGGCGGCCTCCGCCGCCGGGTCCTTCCAGTCGGGGTCCAGCGAGCCGCCGATCACCACGGCCCGGGCACGCAGGCCCTCCGCCGTCAGGACCTCCTCGTTCGGGGCGTGGACGGTCCTGCGCACGGCCCGGAACCGGTCGGCGGGACGCAGCATCGCCAGGATCCGGTCCAGCTGCTCCCGGTGGCCCTGCGGCTTGCGGCCCTTGTGCAGACCGTCGTAGAGGCCGACCAGCGCTCGCGGCCCCCAGGGGCGCAGCAGCATCAGCCGCAGGGCGATCCGCAGGAACACGTTCGGGTTCCCGTCGCGCAGGAAAGCCGCCATGGGAACGATGCCGGCCACCAGGTCGGGCCGCTCCAACGCGGCGATGGCCACGGCCGCGCCGCCCATCGAGGTGCCGACCATGACGACGTCCCGCCCGCCCAGTTCCTCGGCCAGTGCGACGGCGTCGGTGGCCGCGGCCCGGTTGGTGTGGTCGTCGAAGGTCGTGTCGCTGTCCCCGTGCCCGCGCAGGTCCATGGCGGCGACCCGGTGCCCGGCCGCGGCCAGGGCCTCGCCCACGTACCGGAAGGACGCCCGGTGGTCGAACATGCCGGGCACGCAGACCACCAGGGTGCCGTCGGTGTTGTCGGCCCCGTACAGGTCGTAGGCGATCCGGCCCCGGGGCCGGGCGAGGTATCGCACGGCCCGCTCCCCACTACTCAAGCTCATCTCCATAGCTTTTAAGCTAATTGCGTTAGCCAAAGATGTCAAGGCCCCGTCCCGCAGGGATTCCGGGAGCCGCGCGAACGCCCTCGGGCGCGGAACCGATAGCGTGGCGGTGGAGCGCAGGTCAGAGGCGGCGGAGGGGAAAAGAGGGTGTGCCTCCTCCGGGCCCGACCTACACTGCAAGGCAGATCGGGCCCAGGCCCGCCTACGAATCAGAGAGCAAGCACAGTGACCGACATCATCGACGAACTCCAGTGGCGCGACCTCATCGCGCAGACGACCGACCTTGACGCACTCCGCAAGGCGATCGCCGATGGTCCGATCACCCTGTATTGCGGCTTCGACCCGACGGCGGGGAGCCTGCACGTCGGTCACCTCACCCAGATCCTCACCCTGGCCCGCTTCCAGCAGGCGGGGCACCGACCCATCGCCCTGGTCGGCGGCGGGACCGGCATGATCGGCGACCCCAAGCCGAACGCCGAGCGCCAGCTCAACTCCGTGGAGACCGTGCAGGGCTGGGTGGAGGCGCTGCGCGGCCAGCTGTCCGCGTTCCTGCGGTTCACCCCCGAGGGGGAGACCCCGCGGCCGACCGACGCGATCCTGGCCGACAACGGCGAGTGGTTGTCGGATATCAACGCCATCGAGTTCCTGCGCGACGTGGGCAAGCACTTCAGCATCAACCAGATGCTCGCCCGCGAGACCGTCAAGAGCCGCCTCGACGGCGAGGGCATGAGCTACACCGAGTTCAGCTACGTGCTGTTGCAGTCCTACGACTTCGTGCAGCTGTACCGGCGCTTCGGGTGCACGCTCCAGACCGGCGGCTCCGACCAGTGGGGCAACATCACCGCGGGCCTGGACCTCGTCCGCCGGATCGACGGCAACGAACCGCACGGCCAGGCGCACGCCCTGACCACCAACCTGCTCACCAAGGCCGACGGCACCAAGTTCGGCAAGACCGAGACCGGCTCGGTGTGGCTGGACCCGGAGCTGACCTCGCCGTACGCGTTCTACCAGTTCTGGTTCAACACCGACGACCGCGAGGTGGTCCGCTACCTCAAGGTGTTCAGCTTCCGCTCCCGGGAGGAGATCGCCGAACTTGAGCGCCTGACACAGGAGCGCCCGCAGGCCCGCGCGGCCCAGCGCGCCCTGGCGGAGGAGCTCACCACGCTGGTGCACGGCGCGGACGAGTGCCGCAAGGTCATCGACGCCAGCCTGGCCCTCTTCGGCCGTGCCGAGCTCTCCGAGCTCGACGCGCGCACCCTGGAGGCGGCTCTGGCGGAGGTGCCCAAGACCGAGGCGGCCGGCCCGGTGGCCGACCTGCCGACGGTCGCGGACCTGTTCGCCCAGAGCGGCCTGACCCCGAGCAAGTCCGCGGCCCGCCGCGCCATCCAGGAGGGCGGTGCCTACGTGAACAACACCAAGGTCACCGACGTGGAGGCGCGCCTCACCGAGGACGACGTCCTCCAGGGGCGGTTCGTGGTGCTGCGCAAGGGCAAGCGCAACATCGGCGGAGTCGTTCTGACCGGCTGAGCCACGGGATCCACGAGGGCCGGCGTCCACGGGCGCCGGCCCTCGGCGTTGCGGGGGAGTGCAGCGGGGGCGGAAAATTTGCCCCGCCATGGGGGTTTCGGGGGGAATCTCCCGGGGGAGAACGTCTGTTGTCCAGTGACAACGGCCGATGTGTGCAGGCGGCTCCCGGTGTGGGGAGCGCCCGAGGCACGAGGCCCCCAGGACCCAGAGACGCGGCTGCGCCCGCAAGGGCGCCGGATTCCCGGTTCGACACACGACCCGGGTTGTGGTTTGACGTCCTCGATGCGCCCCCCTATACTCGGCA
>NZ_JASFDV010000149.1 GCF_030766825.1 Nocardiopsis sp. CC223A | reverse complement strand
GCTCGGGCAGGACGACGGCCAGGGCGGAGCGCAGCGCGACGGGGTCGGCCTGCTCCGCGCCGGCGGCGGGGACCGCGTAGGCGACCAGCCTCCGGTCGCCGGGGCGGTCCTCCCGGACGGCGACGGTCCCGGCCGCGACCTCCGGCAGGCGGGTGAGCGCCTTCTCCACCTCGCCGGGCTCGATCCGGAAACCCCGGATCTTGACCTGGTCGTCGGCCCGGCCGACCAGCACCAGCTCGCCGTCGCGGGTCCACCGGGCCAGATCGCCGGTCCGGTACATCCGCTCGCCCGGCCCCCCGAAGGGGCCCGCCACGAACCTCTCGGCCGTGGCCGCCGGGCGGCCCGCGTACCCGTGGCCCAGGCCCACCCCCGCCACGTACAGCTCGCCGCTCATGCCCACGGGCACGGGGCGCAGCCGGTCGTCCAGGACGAAGCAGCGCTTGTTGGCCAGGGGGCCGCCGACCGGTACCCGGCCGTCGGGGACCGAGGTGACGGTCCGGGCGTGGGTGAAGATCATGGATTCGGCGGGGCCGTACCCGTGGACCAGCCGGACCTGCGGGAACCGCTCCCGGAACCGCTCCAGGTGGGGCACCGACGGCGCCTCGCCGCCGGTCATCACCTGGCGCACCCGGGTGAACACGTCCGGGTGCTCGTCCACCAGGAAGTTGAACAGCCCGGCCGACAGCCAGAGAGTGGTGACGCCCTGCCCGGCCACCAGCTCCGCGATGCGCGCGGGTTCGGGCGAGCGCTCCGGCTGGAGCACGCAGGCCGCGCCCGACAGCAGCGCACCCCAGAACTCCAGCACGAACCCGTCCCACGACACCGGCGCGCACTGCAACCACACGTGGTCCGGGCCCAGGTCCACGTAGTCCTGGCCCAGGAACGTCCCCACCACCGCGCGGTGCGGGGCGAGCACGCCCTTGGGCGTGCCGGTGGACCCCGACGTGAACATCACACAGGCCACGTCGCCCGGGTCGACCGCCACCTCCGGGGGTGCGGCGGGCAGGGCCGCCACGTCCTCCGCCTCGGCGTCCACGCACACCACGGGCCCGGTGGGCACGACCCGGTCCGCCCGGTCCTCGGTGGTGACCAGTGCGACGGCCGACGCCTCCCCGACCAGGGTGGCGAGCCGGTCGTCGGGGAAGCCCGGGTCCAGCAGCAGGTACGCGCCGCCCGCCTTCAGCACGGCCAGCACCGCCACCGCCAGGTCCACCCCCCGGTCCAGCAGCACGCCCACCACGTCGCCGGGCGCCACGCCCGAACCCGCCAGGTGCCGCGCCAGCCGGTTGGACCGCGCCTCCAGCTCCCCGTAGGTCACCCGGTCGCCGCCGAACACCACCGCCACCGCGCCGGGGGCGCGCTCCGCGTGCGCGGCGAAGGCCTGCGGGACGGTGAGGTCGGGCACCTCGCGGTCGGTCGCGTTCCACTCCTCGATCTGGAGCCGCCGGTCCCGCTCGTCGAGCAGGTCCACGGCCCAGAGCGCGGTCCGGGGGTCGGCGGCCATCCGCCGCAGCACCCGGAGCAGGGCGTCGCCGATACCGCGCACGGTCTCCTCGTCGAAGAGCGCGGTGGCGTAGCCGATGCGGCCGCGCAGCTCCCCGTCGTCGGAACGGCGCGCGAACGTCACGTCGAGGTCGAACTTGGCCGACGCGAATCCCGCCCCCAGCACCGCGCCCGCCCCGGCGCCGAACCGGCCGGCCTCGTGGAGGAGGTCGTGCTCCAGCCCGAGCACCACCTGGAAGAGGGGGTTGCGGCCCGCGGCGCGGGCGGGTCCGAGCACTTCGACGAGGTGGTCGAAGGGGACGTCCCGGTGTTCGAGGTCGGCGAGGGTGCGCTCGCGGACCCGCTCCAGCAGGTCGGCGAAGGTCGGGTCGCCGGAGGTGTCGGTGCGCAGCACCAGCGTGTTCACGAAGAACCCGACCAGGTCCTCCAGCGCCTCGTCGTTGCGCCCGGACACGGGGGCGCCCAGCGGGATGTCGGTGCCCGCGCCCATCCGGGTCAAGGTGGCGGCCAGTGCGGCCTGGAGCACCATGAACAGGGTGACGTGGTGTTCGCGCGCCAGCTCCAGGAGCGCGGCGTGCGTCGGGGCGTCCACCGTCAGCTCGACGGCACCGCCCCCGGAGTCCGGTCGGGCGGGCCGGAGCCGGTCGTAGGGCAGGGGCAGCTCGTCGGGCAGCCCGGCCAGGGCCGCACGCCAGTAGGAGGTCTGCCGGGCGATCGCCCCGTCGCCGCCCGCCCCGCCCTCCAGCAGGCGCCGCTGCCACAGGGTGTGGTCGGCGTACTGGACCGGCAGCGGCGCCCAGCCGGGGGCCCCGCCGCGCAGCCGGGCCTCGTAGGCCGCCGAGAGGTCGCGCAGCAGCGGCGCCATCGACGCCCCGTCACCCGCGATGTGGTGCACCACCAGGTGCAGCACCCTGCCGTCGCCGTCCTCCACCAGGCGCGCCCGCACCGGGATCTCCCGGGTCAGGTCGAACCGGTGCTCCGCCAGGGGGGTGCCCCCGTCCTGCCCCGCGCGCACGCGTTCCACCACGAGTGAGGCCCGCGCCCGGTCCGGCGCCACCACCGACTGCCACGGCTCCCCGCCCTCGGCGGGGAACACCGTCCGCAGCGCCTCGTGCCGTTCCACCACGTCGGCGAGCGCCGCGGCCAGCGCGTCGGCGTCCACCTCCGCGTTCAGGCGGACCGAGAGCGGGATGTTGTAGGCGGCGTTCGGGCCCTGCAACCGGTCCAGGAACCACAGCCCCCGCTGGGCGTGGGACAGCGGGAGCCGCTCCGGTCTGTCCACCGCGGCGGTGAGCGGGAGCCGCTCGGCGCCGCCCGCCCCCTCGGCGGTGGCCAGGCGGGCGGCCAGGCGGGCGGCCGTGGGCAGGGCGAAGAGGTCGCGCAGGGTGAGTCCGGTGCCGAAGACCGCCTCGATCCGGCCGAGCAGGCGGGCGGCGAGCAGGGAGTGCCCGCCCAGGTCGAAGAACGAGTCGTCGATCGTCACCGACTCCAGACCCAGCACCTCCGCGAACAGACCGCACAGGATCTCCTCACGGGCATCACGCGGAGACCGGCCCTGCGACAGCGCACCGAAGTCCGGCTCCGGCAGCGCCCGCCGGTCCACCTTCCCGTTCGCGTTCAACGGCAGCGCGTCCAGGACCACCACCGCCGACGGCACCATGTGGTCCGGCAGCACACCGGCCACCGCCGCACGCAGCCCGGCCGGGTCCGGCTCCGCACCCGCCTCCGCGACCACGTAGGCGACCAGCCGGGACTCCCCCACCGCCGCGCCCCGGGCCACCACCACCGCGGCCACCACCTCCGGCAGCGCGGTGAAGGCCGCCTCCACCTCGCCGGGCTCGATCCGGAAACCCCGGACCTTCACCTGACCGTCCGCGCGGCCCACGACCACCAGTTCGCCGTCCTCGGACCACCGCGCCAGGTCCCCGGTCCGGTACATCCGCTCCCCCGCGGCGCCGAACGGGTCGGGGAGGAACCGCTCCGCGGTCTGAACGGGCAGCCCCAGGTACCCCTGGGCCAGCCCCGCCCCGGCCGCGTACACCTCGCCCACCACACCCGGCGGAACAGGCCGCAGCCGGTCGTCCAGCACGTACACGCGCTTGCCCGCCAGGGGAGGGCCGACCGGCAGGCGGCCCGGCCCGACCTCGTCCACCGTCATGGCGTTGGTGAAGACCATGGCCTCGGCGGGGCCGTACCCGTGGACCAGCCGCACCCGGGGGAACTCCTTCCGGAAGCGGCGCAGGTGCTCCGTCGACGGGGCCTCACCGCCGGTCATCACCTGGCGCACCGACGCGTAGACACCGGGGTGCTCGTCCAGGAGCAGGTTGAACAACCCCGCCGACAGCCACAGCGTGGTCACCGACTCCCGCACCACGAGTTCGGCGATGCGGTCCGGCTCCGGCGAGCGCTCCGGCTGGAGCACGCAGGCCGCGCCCGACAGCAGCGCACCCCAGAACTCCAGCACGAACCCGTCCCACGACACCGGCGCGCACTGCAACCACACGTGGTCCGGGCCGAAGTCCACGTAGTCCTGGCCCAGGAACGTCCCCACCACCGCGCGGTGCGAGGTCACCACCCCCTTGGGCACGCCCGTGGACCCCGACGTGAAGATCACGGACAGGCCGTCGTCGGGCGTGACCCCGGCGCGCGGCGCGGCACCGGACCGCCCCGCGATCGCCGCGGCGTGGTCGTCCACCAGCACCGGCGGCAGCGGCGCGGGCACCCGCCCCGCCCACACGCCGCGGGTCACCACCGCACGCACACCGGCGCTCCGGGCCAGCGACCGCAGCCGCTCGTCCGGGAAACCGGAGTCCAGCATCAGGTAGGGCGCCCCGGCCTTGACCGCCGCGACCACCGCGACCGCCGCCTCCACACCGCGCTCCAGCAGCACGCCGACCGCGTCGCCCCGGCGCACCCCCGACGCGGCGAGGTGGCGGGCGAGCCGGTCGGCGCGGACGTCCAGCTCGGCGTAGGTCAGCCGCTGGTCGCCGAACACCACCGCCACCGCGTCCGGATCACGCCGCGCGTGCTCCTCGAACACCTCCCCCACCGTCCGGTCCGCCACACCGGGACCGGTGGCGTTGAACTCCGTGATCTGGCGGCGGCGGTCCGCCGGGTCCATGCCGTCGGCGTCGCGCAGCAGCGTGTCGGGGTCGGCGCACAGGAGGGCGAGCAGTGCCTCGAAGCTCCGGCGGTGGCGCTCCAGCCCCCGCTCGGAGTAGACGGCCGGGTTGGCGTCGAAGTCGATGGTGAGGGCTCCCCCGCGGCCGCGCTGGAGGATGTCGATCCGCAGTTCCTCGATCGGCCCCTGGAAGATGTTGTGCGGCCGGGCCGGCAGGCCGGCGAACGAGAGGTCGTAGTCGAACGCCATGATGTTGACGATCGGGCCGCACTCGTGGCGGGCGTCCGCGGTCTGTCCGAGCAGGCGCAGGGTCGAGGCGATCGGGTGGCGCTGGTGGGGCAGGGCGGCGCGCAGCTCGGCGGCCACCGAGCGGGCCAGCTCGGCGAAGGTGAGGCCGGGGGCGGTCCGGCAGCGCAGCGGCACCACGTTGGACTGCATTCCGGGCGTCCGGCGGCTGAGCGGGGTGGTGCGGGCCGCGACGGGCAGGCTGAGCAGGAGGTCGTCCTCGCCCGACCACTGGCGGGTGAAGACCGCGGCCACCGCCATGAGGACCTGCTTCCACCCGGTGCCGATCCGCTCGGCGGCGGCCTCGATGCGGGCGAGTCCCTCCGGCGGGACGACGAAGCTGGAACGCAGGTGCCGGTGGGACGGCGGGGCCGTGCGGCCGGTCAGGGAGGTGAAGGCGGGGGCCCCGGCCAGGCGCTCCGCCCAGTGGGCGCGGTCGGCCTCGGACTCCCCGCTCCCCCGGTAGCGCAGGTCCTCCTCCACGAGGTCGCGCAGGGAGCCGAAGACCGGCGCGGGCTCCTGCCCGCCGGCCAGCGCCGTGTAGACGTCGGCGATCCGCCGGGCCAGGAGCATGAAGGTGTAGCCGTCGACGACCAGGTGGTGCGCCCGGGTGTACCAGAGGTGCTCGTCCTCCCCGACGCGGAACAGGACGAAGGCGCACAGCGCGTCGGAGCGCAGGTCCGGCGCCGCGGCCACGTCCCGGCGCATCCACTCCAGGGCGGCCGCGCGCGGGTCGTCCTCGCCGCGCAGGTCCATGACGCGCATGGGGAGGCGGGCCCCGGGGTCGGAGCTCTGCACGGGCCCGTCGTCGGTCTCGGTGAACCGCAGGCGCAGGTTCTCCGCCTCCGCCACGACCCGGTCGACGGTCCGCGCGAGCAGCGCGGCGTCCAGCGGACCGTCGATCTCGTAGTACTCGGCGTTGACGAACATGGGGCTCTCCGGGTCCGCCTGCTGAGCGAACCAGATCCCCTTCTGCGACTCGCTCAGCGGCCAGGGCTGGACACTGCTGGGGGACATCACACGGCTCCTCACCGCTCGGGGGCACCTCGCCCGGGTTCGTGTGGAGAGCCTAGAAACGCGAGGGCCGCCGGACCGGCACGCGGTCGCGGCAGCCCGGCGGCAGTTCGGGGGAACCCGGGGATCAGACCATCGGCGAGAAGAAGTAGGTGTCGCGGCGGTCGAAGCGGCCGTCGGCGCCGGCGCGGAAGAAGTCCGCGTAGCGCAGGTCGACGGAACGGCCGTCCTTGAGCACGCCGGTGAACCGGCCCTGGACGGCGACCCGTCCGTCGCCGTCCACCACGACGGAGTCGGGGACGTGGACGCCCTCCCTGATCACCCGGGCGGTGCGGTAGAAGCGCTCGAAGGCGTCGCGCCCCACGAGCGGGGGGTAGCCGGGGCGCTCGTAGACGACGTCGTCGCTGAAGAGTTCGAGCAGGGCGTCGACGTCTCCGGCGTCGACGCGGGCGTAGACCTGGCGTACCCGGTCGCGGACGTCGGCGGGGGCGGTGCGGGTCTCGTCGATCATG
>NZ_JASFDV010000148.1 GCF_030766825.1 Nocardiopsis sp. CC223A | reverse complement strand
ACCACCGTGATCGCGGCCCCCTCGCGCACCGCCGTCTCCAGCTCCTGCCCGGTCATCAGCGCGCCGCCGTCGCCCGCCACCGCCACCACCGTGCGCTCCGGCTCGGCCAGCTTGGCGGCCACCGCCGCCGGGACCGCGTACCCCATCGCCCCGCTGGTGGGCGCCAGCTGGGTGCGCGGGTGCCGGAACCACCAGCCCCGGTGCAGGAACGACGCGAAGTTCCCGGCGTCGTTGGTGACCACCGCGTCCTCGGGCAGCGCCTCGCGCATCCCCGCGATCACCTGCCAGGGGTGCATCCCCGGGCCCTCGTGCGCCTGCGACTCCACCGGCACGGTCGCCGAATCCACCCAGGCCCGCCGGGCCGCGCTCCAGTCCCGGTAGGGGGCCTGGAACGGGGCGTCGGCCAGCTCGCGCAGCGCCCCGCCCGCGTCGGCCACCACCGACGCCCACAGGTCCACGTGCGACCCCGGCCGCCCCGGGTCGATGTCGATCCGCGCCACCTTGGCCCGGGCCGTGTCCGGCAGCCGGTACCCCTGGGTGGTGGTCTCGCTCAGCCGGCACCCCACCACCAGCACCGCGTCGGCCTCCGACAGCGCGGCCAGCGTCGCGGGCGGCGCCCCCAGCCCCAGGTGGCCCAGGTAGAGCGCGTGGTCGTTGGGGAACACGTCCTGCCTGCGCCAGGAGGAGTACACCCCGGCGCCGAACCGCTCGGCCACCCGCACCAGGTCGGCGCGGGCGCCCCGGGCGCCCCCGCCCGCGATGACCACCGGCCGCACCGCCCGGGTCAGCCACGCCGCCAACCGGTCGCGCTCGGCGTCGCCCAGCGGCGGCCGGGGCGGCTCCGGCGGCCGCGGGACCGCCGCCGACTCCACCGCCCGCCCGAACAGGTCGCCCGGCACCGCGATGGACACCGGCCCCGGGCGGCCCGACCGGGCCACCCGCAGCGCCTCGGCGGTCACCTCGGCCAGCCGGTCGGCCCGGTGCACGGTGGTGGACCACTTGGTGATGGGCGCGTAGAACGCGGTGAGGTCCACCTCCTGGAACGCCTCCCGGCCGAGCCGTTCCGTCTCGGCCTGGCCCAGGAACACGATCATCGGGGTGGAGTCCTGGTGCGCGGTGTGCACCGCGACCGCCAGGTTGGCCGCCCCCGGCCCGCGGGTGGCGGCCGCCACCGCCGGGACCCCGGTGAGCTTGGCGTCGGCCTCGGCCATGAACCCGGCTCCGCCCTCGTGCCGGGTGGACACCAGGCGCATCGCGGGGTGGCGGTCGATCGCGTCGGCGAGCTCCAGGAAGCTCTCGCCCGGGACGGTGTAGCAGCGGCGGACGCCCGCGGCGGCCAGGACGTCGACCACCGCCTGCGCGGCGGTGCGGTCGGGGGGTGTGGATCGGTGGTCGGCTGTGGCCATGGGGGTGGGATCCCTTCCATCGTCGCAAGGTCCACTCGGCGCGTCCGGGATCTGCCGGACGCCCGTCAACGACCTTTCCAGGCACCGTGAAGCCGGGTCAAGGAGCGCCCCGCGCGCCTGTGGACGACCGCCTCCGAGCCGTATCCGTGATCCGGGTCACGGCAGCCGCACAACGGGGCCGTCACGGAGGGTCCCGCCTCCCCTGCGATCCGTGCGGCCGGTGTCGGAGCGCGCCGAATCCGCGTGGCGCGACGGGCGGATCCCCACCACCGGCCCGAGCATCGCGGGCGGCCTGTTACCGCTGCGGTGCGGCCGCAGGCCCGACGGCCCCGTCACCGGGAAACGAAACCGGAACCGGCGCGGGGGCGGTCCGGCCGCCCCCGCACCGCGTTCAAAGCCCCAGGGCCCGCAGCCCGGCGGTGACCGCCGCCGCGGCCAGCACGACCACCAGGAACGGGGCGCGCAGCGCCAGCGCCGCCACCGCCGCACCCACCCCGCCCATCCGGGCGGTGTCCCAGGCCAGTGCCTGGCCCTCGCCGCGCAGCGCCTCCACCGCGATCAGCGCCGCCAGCAGCGCCAGCGGCACCGCCGTCGCGAACCGGCGCAGCCACACGTTGTCCAGCAGGCGCCGCGGCGCCGCCAGCCCCGCGAACTTCAGCAGGTAGCACCCGGCCGCCGTGGCGACCAGCACGATCCACAGCGTCATGACCGCACCGCCTCGTTGTCGTCATCGCCGTCGGGGGCGGACGCCGCGGGCCCGGTCACCGACATCTCCGGCCCGACCAGGGCGACGAGCGCCGCCGACGCGGCCAGCAGCACCGGCACCCCCGCAGGCAGCAGCGGCGTGGCCGCCAGGGCCAGCCCCGCCCCCAGCCCGGCGATCAGCCAGGTGCGGGCACCGCCCTCGCGCAGCCGCGGCCACAGCAGCGCCAGGAAGATCGCCGGTCCGACCGCGTCCAGGCCCAGCGCGCCGATGTCGCTCACACGTTCCGTGGCCAGCGCCCCCACCAGCGTCGTGACCACCCACGACGTCCCCAGCACCGCGTACGTGGCGGTGAACGCCAGCCGGGCCGAGGCCCGGTCCGGCTGGGCCAGCGCCACCGCCGTCGTCTCGTCGATGACACCGTGCGCGTCCACCGCGCGCCGCAGCACGCTCCGCCGGCCCAGGACATCCGCCAGCCGCAGGCCGTACAGGGTGTTGCGGGCGCCCAGCAGCAGGGCGCCCAGCGCCCCGGCGACCAGGCTGCCGCCCCCGGCGACCACGCCGATCAGCGCGAACTGGGAGGCGCCGGTGAACATGAACATGCTGGTGAACACGGCTTGGGCCGGGGACAGCCCGGCGGCCACCGCGGCGGTGCCGAACGCCAGCCCGGCGGCGCCCACGGCGATGCCGATCCCGAGGCTGTCGCGCACCGCGGGAGAACGGAGAAGGGAGATGGCTTTCACGTCCGCCCACGCTAGGAGCCGGGCCCGCCGCCCGTCTTGTACGTTCTTGCACCCGGCTCGGCCCTGCGCCCGTCTCGGTGACCTGCCGGTCAGTGACCTGCCAGCGCCCGCCGGTACGCACCCGGCGGTACCCCCAGGTGGCGGCGGAAGTGCCTGCTCAGATGCGCCTGGTCGGTGAACCCCACCTCCGCGGCCACCTCCGACGGGGCCCGCCCGGCCGCCAGCAGCGCCCGGGCGCGGTCCACCCGCAGCTGGTTGAGGTAGGCGTGCGGGGGCAGCCCGTAGGCCGCCGAGAACGCCCGGGACAGCGCGAACGGGCCCATGCCCACCGCCGCGGCCAGTTCCTCCAGGGCCGGCGGGTCGGTCAGCCGGGACGCCAGCACCTCCCGCGCCCGGGCCGTCTCGGGCCGGGCCGCGCGGGACCGCACCCGGGGCGGGCGCTCGCGGCCGTGGGAGCACAGCAGCGCCGCGATCCCGCGCCGCACCAGGGAGGAGGCCCCCAGCCGGTCGCCGCGTTCGGCCGCCAGGTGCGCCGCGTGCAGCAGCCGGGACGCCTCGGGCGCGTCGATCCCCGACTCCCTGAACGCCGGGGTGCCCCGCAGCCCCAGCTCCCGGGCGATGCCGACCACCACCTCCGGCCGGGGGTAGAACACCCGGTACGTCCACCCCTCGGGGACACCGGCGTGCCCGGTGTGCACCTCGTCCGGGCCGACCACCGCCAACCCGCCCGGCCCCACCCGGGAGGTGCCGCCGGGGTGGGCGTACTCCTCGATACCGCCGGTGATGATCCCGAACGTGTACGTGGGGTGGGTGTGCCGGGTGAAGTGGGTGGTGACGAACCGGGCGGTGAGCATCTCGGTGTCCGGCAGCCCGGAGAAACGCCAGTAGCGCGCGTGTTCGGCGCGTGGGTCGTCGACGGCGGGGTGGACCGTACGGGGCATGCCCATACGCCCAGGTTAACGTCGGTTCCGCCGCGGGGCCGCGCCGGTACTACGCTGCGCTCATGACCACGACCGAGATCAGGCAGGCGCGCGACGACCACGACCGCGCCGCAGTGTTCGTCATCCGGGGCGCCGTCTTCGTCGCCGAGCAGAAGGTGCCCATCGCCGAGGAGTGGGACGACCGCGACCCCGCCGCCCTCCACCTCATCGCCCTCGTCGACGGCGTGCCCGCGGGCACCGTCCGGGTGGTGGAGCAGGACGGGGGAGCGGGCCTGCTCGGGCGCATGGCCGTGCTGCCCGAACAGCGCGGCACCGGCCTGGGCGCCGCCCTGGTGCGGGCCGCCGAGGACCTGGCCCGCGAACGCGGACTCGCCGCCATGGAGCTGCACGCCCAGACCCACGCCCTGGGCTTCTACGAGCGGCTCGGCTACACGGCGCACGGGGAGGAATTCCTCGACGCCGGGATCCCGCACCGGCACATGGTGCGCGACCTGGGCTGAGGCCCCCGGAGGCGCCCCCCTCTGCCCCCGGTGTGACGGGGGGCGCACACCCGGCCGCAGGCCGACCGGAATACCACCGAGTAGGATTCGGTTTCGGGTGGTGGCCCCCACCACCAGCGCACACGCCGACCCGACGAGGAACACATGACGGTCAACACACAGCCGGCCACCGAACGCCCCGACCCCCGCGCCTTCGGCCTCCCCGTGGTCGAACAGGCCGACATCCCCGCCGAACTGCGCACCCTCGTGAGCCGTGTGCACGCCCTCATCGACACCGTCGCCAACACCGAGGCCGACGCCGACACCCTCGCCGCGGCCACCGCCGCCGTCGAGGAGGTCACCGGCAGCCTCGCCCTCGCCCCCCGCCGCCAGATCGGCACCATGGTCCGCCGCGACCTCCCCGACGGCGACAGCGAGTACGGCACCATCACCAACATCGTCGCCGGGGACACCAACCCCGCCGCCCCGCCCCTGTCCCTGGCCCCGGCCGCCGACGGCGGGGTGTACGGCGAGGTCACCCTCGACACCGTCTACCAGGGCCCGCCCGGACTGGTCCACGGCGGCTGGATCGCCGCCCTCCTGGACCAGGCCGTCGGCACCGCCTCCTCCCTGGCCACCTCGCCCGGCCTCACCGCGAGGCTCGAAGTGAACTACCGCCGGCCCACCCCGCTGTTCAACCCGCTGGAGATCACCGCCGAGGTCGAGCGCACCGAGCGGCGCAAGGTCTACGTCAACGGCCGCATCCGCGTCAACGGCGAGGTCACCGCCGAGGCCAAGGCCATCATGGTGCGCGTCGAGGTGCCCGAGTGACGGGCACACGCGTGCGCCCCGGCCGCGGACACGCTAGGATCACGCACATGACCCACCGCTATTCCGTGTTTAGCGAGCCGACGCTCCCGTCGGCCGCCGACCACGTGTAGGCGGGAACGGGAACGTCGGCAACAGAGCACTCGGGCCTCACGGCCCCGGTGCTCTTTCGCTTTCCAGGCGGCCGACACCCCCGCGCGGGACCCCGTACGGCCGCACCCACCGCGACCGGAGGCCACCGTGCACGACCAGACGCCCACCAGCGAGATCGCCCGCCTGCGCGAACACATCGACGCCATGGACGCCCGCCTCGCCGAACTCCTGGAGCAGCGCGCCCTCGTCGCCGCCCGGGTCCAGCGGCTCAAGCCCGTCGGATACTTCGCCGGACGCGACATGGACCGCGAACGCCGCCTCGTCGAGCGCATGGCCGAACACGCGCCCCGCCTGGGCGCCGACCGGCTCGCCGCCATCATGGACAGCGTCATCACCGCCGGCCTGGCCGCCGCCGAGGAGGAGGCCGCCCGGGGGAGGTGACCGCCTCCGGCCAGGGGGCACCGGCAACCGGCCGGGGCCCGGGGCCGTCCAGAAGGGGGAAGGCCCGGACGCCCCCGGACCCCGGGCCGGTGAGGGACCCGTGGCCCGCATGCTCCGCAGGCTCATCGAAACGTTGACCGGACCGGCGGTGCTCATCGCGGTGCTCCGGCTCTCCCGGCGCCCAGACCCGCCCCGCGGCCCTGCCGGGAGCCCCCGGCCCCGCACGGAGAGCCTCAAGGCCGCGGCCCGTTGGTTCCCGCCCCCGTCCTGCCCTTCCTGGCCGCCGCGGTCGTCCGGGGCGCCCTGGCCGCCGTCAGCGGGAGACGTCCACCCACACCAGCCGGTGGTCGGAGGCGGGGGACGGGTGGCCGGCCCCGGTGAGCCGCACCAGCGGGTCGTCCGGGGCGGGCCAGAACACGCCCCGGCCGCCCACCGCCAGATCCCGCGACGGCAGCACGTAGTCCACCCGCAGGTGCCCCGGCGGGGTGTCCTCCACGAACCCCTCCCCGCGGCCGGGGGCGCCCACCGCGCTCCCGGCCCCGCCGCGGCCGCCCTGGGAGTGGGGGAGCGGGTCCACCACCCGGGGGTGGCCCAGCAGGCGGTCGATCGCCCCGGGCAGGGAGGCGCCGCCCCGGGGATCGGCGTTGAGGTCCCCGGCCACCACGAACGGGGCGGCGGGGCCCAGGCCGCCCGTGCCCCCGGCGTCGTCGCGGATGTAGCCGTCGGCGCCGGGGGTCAGGTAGTCCGCCCAGAACCGGATCTCGTCATGGTTGCGCAGCACGTTGCGGCGTTCGGGGCCGTCGAACGCGGGCGGCGTCGGATGCGAGGCCA
>NZ_JASFDV010000147.1 GCF_030766825.1 Nocardiopsis sp. CC223A | reverse complement strand
CGTTCGGTTGGGGGGCGGGCCGGGCGGCGTTCGGCGGGCCGGGCCGCCGGGGCGGGTGGCCGTTCTCGCCCGGGCGGGGGTCCGGGCGGGTCCAGGTGCCGGTGTCGGACACCGGCGGGTGTTCGTCGGCGGGCGCGGACATCCGGGTCCGCAGGGGGCTGCTGGCCGAGCCGGAGGCGCAGAACGGGCAGGGCGCCGCCGACATGGGCTCGCCGCACCAGGAGCAGGCCGAGGTCCGCACCGCCCCGGCCGCGTAGGCGAGCGCCTGCGGGTGCGCGCTCAGGGCCACGAACTCCACGTACTTGGCGGTTCCCCAGTACGCGGGCCCCAGCGGCTGCGCGGGCAGGGACCGGGTCGCGACCGGCTGGATCGCCTGCGGCAGGTTGTCGTCGAACACCGCCGTGATGGTCGGGTCCGGCGTCGAGAACAGCAGCTGCACCGGCTGCACCGGCCGGAACGGCAGTCGGCGGGCCACCTCCGCGGGCCGCAGCCGCTCCACCCGCAGGGTGGGCGCGCAGTACGCCAGGAACGACACCGTCGGAGCGTACGACCCCATGTTCTGGCGCACCGAGGTGGGGATGGTCTCCAGGCCCGACACGGTCCTGAGCCAGGCGCCCGCGAGCAGGTGGCGGGGCAGCTCGGCCGACAGCGCGGCCACCATGCCCGGCGGCAGGTACGGCGCCAGGTAGGCGAGCTGGTCGGCGACCAGGGACAGGGCCAGGGGCGCCAGGTCCACCGGGACGCCGGCGATGTGGTCGGTGCGCAGGGCCCCGCGGGCGAAGTTCACGGCGCGCCTGGCGTCGTCCTCCCGCCAGGCGGGGTACAGCGCGACGACCTTGCGGTCCGCGGCGATCTGCTGCCGGGCGAAGGCGACGAACGCGGCGCTGCGTTCGCCGATGCCGTCGCCGTGCATCGTGAAGCGCTGCGCTCGGACCTCGCCCACATGGCCCGTGCTGGGGATGTCCGCCAACAGGGCGACGGCCGTCGCCGACCGAGGTAGGGCTGTGGACACTGGGCAAGCTCCATCGGTTCTGCGCCTGGTGTGGGATATGCCGGATGGCGTTCCGTGCGGAATGCCCCACTCGGACGCATCGTAACGAATGTGTGCCAGGGCGCGGGAGCCCTCGCGTTTTTCCGCGATCGCCGGGGGAAGGGCGGTGATCTCGGCCTTGAGGGCGGATGGGGTCGGGCTCCGGTGCGTGCGGGGCGGGCCGCGAGGAGAGGCCTTCGCGCTGCGGCGTCCCTTGCGCGCAGGGGGATTCGGGGGTTTCGGCGACCGTATGCGGCCACGGGGCCGCAGGGTCGCTGCGCTGATCTGCGCCGTTTGGCTGTTTCGTCTGATTTATACCCCTGTTCGTCTTGTGTCGGTTTTTCTGGTACCGCGTTCGCGTGTGTGCGGCGTTCTGGCGACCCCCCTAGAATGCCCTCCTTTTTCTTCCGTCACCAGGGACCAGGGTCCGGTTGTGGACAACCGCACCCCGGTTTTTCCCGCACCCTGTGACGGGCGTGGGGGATGATGGCGCAGGGGTGGGTGTGAATCCCGGTGCACGGCCAGGTGTCATGTTCATCTCTTCGCGGTTGGCGCCCCTCCTGTCGGGAACGATCAGAGCGGGTTTCGCGTCATATCGTGAGAAGCCATGCGCCCCCCAGAGGAGACGAACGATGCGCAAGGAAAACCGCGCCGCCGCGGGCGCCGCCGCCTGGCAGGTCATCCAGAACACGGAGGGCAACATCTCCGTGTGGCAGCGGGCCGGAGCCGTTCCGCGCATGATGTGGGCCAAGGTCCGCGGCCGCTACCCCGAGATGGGCGCGACCAAGATGCTCGGGATGATCGTCCTGACGCTCTACATCGTCTCGCCGATCGACTTCATCCCCGAACTGTTCGTGCCGCTGCTCGGCCTCACCGACGACGTCGGCGCCGCCGTGTGGCTGACCACCATGCTGCTGGGCGAGAGCGAGCGCTTCCTCCGCAAGGAGCGGGACGAGCGGGCGCAGCAGGCCTTCTCCCAGGCCAACGCCGGATGGCAGGGCGCGCCGGGTCAGGGTGCTCCGGGCCAGGGGCAGGCCGCCCAGGGGCCGGGTGCCCAGGGCTCGGACGTCCCGCCCCAGGGTGCCGCCGCCCCCGGCCGGGCGGCCCAGCGGCCGGAGACCGGCAAGGCCCCGCGCTAGACGCCCACGACGACACCGGAGGCGGGCCGCGGCCCGCCTCCGGTGCGTCCGGCCCCTCAGGCCGGGGGGACGATGGTGTCGACCATCCGGTCCACCAGGGCGCCGGCGTCGTCGTCGCCGAGCACGTCGGGCAGGGTCAGGGACTCCACGAACAGGCCGGTCATCGCCAGGTAGAGCGTGATCACGGTGGAGCGGTCCCCGGGGAACCCGCCCTCCAGGTGGAGGCGCACGTTGTCCTCCAGGGTGTCGCGGATGGTGCGGGTGAGCTCCGCCCGGATCCCCGGGTGGCGGTTGGCCTCCAGACGCAGCTCCAGCAGGGCCAGGTAGCCGTTGCGGTCGGCCCGGATCCGGCGCAGCAGGTCGTGCATGCCCGCACGGGTCTGCTCGCGGCCGGGCCCGGCGGCGGTGAACGACGCCATGAACTCCTCGGTGGGGGCCAGGCGCACGTGGACGTGGGCGCCCGCCTGTAGCAGCAGCTGGGAGCGGTCGGTGAAGTAGTTGGACGCGGTCCCGGTGGGGACGCCCGCGCGGGCGTCCACGGCGCGGAAGGTCAGCCCGCGCGCGCCCTCCTCGGCGAGCACGTCGATGGCCGCGTCCAGTAGGGCGCGGCGGCGTTCGGGGTTGCTGCGGACCATCGCCCGCCTCCTCTTCTCCTTCTCTTCTCCTCGGCCCGGGGAGAAGTGCGTTGCCCTGACAACTTCGTTTGTAGTACTTTGCTTGAAGTGGTCAACAGCCTACCCCAAGGAGCCACCATGCATGTGGACCTCATCGGCACCGCCTACCTGTGCGACGAGCCCCGCGCGGCCGCCGACTGGTTCGTCGAGCACCTCGGTTTCGAGCTCGGCGTCGACATCGGCTGGTACGTCAACACCCGACACCCGCAGCACAAGGGCCTCTCCCTGGACTTCATCGCCCGCGACCACGACTCCTCCCCGGAGGGGCTGCGGGGGCGGGCGGTGTCCGGGGCGCTCGTGGCCTTCCTCGTCCCCGATGTGGAGGTGCAGGAGAAGCGCCTGCGCGCGGCCGGGCTGGAGGTCACGCTGCCCCTGAGCCGCGAACCCTGGGGGCAGTACCGCTTCCAGGTCGCCGGACCGCAGGGGCTGTTCGTGGAGATCCTCCAGATGGTCGAGCCCGACCCGCAGTGGATGAAGGACCACGGGCTCCTGCCGGAGTGAGCCGGGGCCCGGGAACGGGCGGGGTTCATTCCGCCGCACAACAGAAGAGATCGCCGACACCGGTGACCTCGGGTACGAGGCGCGGTTCCTCGACCTCGGTGAGGACTCGGCGGTGGAGGCCCCCGAGAACCTGCCGATCGACACCCCGGTGACCGTGGAGGCGGGGACCCGTCCGGGCCAGGAGGAGGAGCTCACCCCCCATGGCGAGCCGGGACGCGCTCTACGCCTCCCCTGACCTCGATGAGGAACCCGCCCACCCGCCGGTGGAGAGCATGTACGAGGGGCCGGCCGGGGAGATGCACGGCGAGCGGGTGCGGGCGGAGAGCGCCTCCGCGGGGGGCGGCCCCGACACGCTGCCCCCGGGAGCGCGGCGCTACTGCGAGGAGCAGGGGCTGCCGTGATCGGTCATGTCCCGTGGAGCGGTGTGAGGACAACGGTTGTCCGAACAAGAACGAATCGCCGACCAGCGCGTCGTTACCCCTGTGGCCCTGGAGCCGAACGAAGTCACACCACTCGGCGGGACACCATCCTGTGATCCGCGCCGGGGCGGCGGCGCGCATCCCGCGCCGCCGCCCCGGCGGTCCCACGTCCTACGGCTGAAGGTGCTCCGCCAGCGGGCCCAGCACCGCGATCCACTCGCGGACCCGGACGTCGGCGACCACACCCTCCAGGACGAAGGGGTCCGCCTCCACCAGGGCCCGGACCTCCTCGGCGGAGCCGGCGCGGAACAGCAGCAGTGCCCCCGGGGCGTCCTGGGCGCCGAACGGGCCCGAGACCAGGTTGACGCCCTTCTCGGAGAGCCCGTTCAGGTACTCGCGGTGCGCGGGGCGGTGCTCGTCGCGGGCGGCGTCGCTGTCCTCGACATAGGTGTAGGTGACGGCGTAGACGGCCATGGGCGTTCCTCCTGGTGGCTGCGATCCGGGTACCGGCCCATGATCGCCGACCGGCCGCCGTCCCGCCCACCCGGGGCGCGGGAACGGCGTTTGAGGGACCACGGCGCCGGGAACGGTCCCGTCTGCTCCGCCGCACCGGTCCCGCTCCGGAGCGGCACACCCCCTTCTCCACACCTTCAGAGGCCATGGACACCCCCCGCCCTTCCTATCTGCCCACCGTCTGGCTTCCTCTGTACACCGCGTACCGCATGGTGGAGGCGCTCCGGCCGGAGTCCGGCGGGGCCGACGCCTTCGACACCGACGGGTTCCCCGCACTCCTGGAACGGATCGACCCCGGCCGCTCCTGGCAGGACGGCGCCGAGACGATCACCGCGCTCCTGCTCGCGGACTCCGGCGAGCGGATCGGCCTCGTCCTGAGCCTGGCCGACCGGCTGGTCCGGTACGCGCGGGTCGGGGTCGAGGACGACGCGCTCCCCGCCCGGCTGCGCGCCGACGCGGAGGCGTTCACGCCGTGGGACGGGGGATGGGTCGACGGCGCCCCCGCCGCGCTGGTCACCGCATGGTCCTGGTACACCCTGGTCCTCGGGGCCGGGATGCTCCTGCGGGACCCGGACGCGGACGCCGACCACGGGGTGCCGATGATGCTGCTCGGCCTCTCCCGGGAGGCGGGCAACCCCTACGCGGAGACCATCCTGGAGCAGGGCGTCCCCGTTCCCTTCGGCGAAGCCGTGCCGGTTCCCCGGACCCGCCACGCGTGGGCCCGCGCGGACGACGGGAGCCTGCTCGACCTGCACACGGGACCCCGGCGGGAATCCGCGTCCGCCCCGGGGCCCGTGCCGGAACCGGGGGACGGGGAGGAGGCCCTGCCCGGCTGGTTCCCGCTGCGCATGTCCGACTCGGCCCGGGAGGCCGCCCGTGCATCCCGGCTGGGCCCCCTGCGCAGGATCCACCGGATCCGGGGCCGGGCGCCCCGGCTGCTCCGCTACGCGCTGCTGCTGGCCGCCCTGGTCGGACTCCCGGCCGGGGCGCTCCTGCACGGAGACCCCTCCTGGCAGCAGCTGGTCCTCGCGCTCGTCGGCGGATTCGGGGTCCTGGGGGCGGGGTTCGCGGCATTCGTGCTGTGGGGCGGAATCGCCGCCCCGGTCGGGCGGGCCGCGCGCGTCGGGGTGTACGACGGCGGCTTCGTCCTGGACTACCGGAGCCACGCGACGGCGCTGCCCTGGGACGGCTACGAGGTGCGCAAAGGGCGCGGGCGCCTGAACGCCGACCTGTTCACCGTCGTGTGGGAGGACCCGGCGGGAAAGCGGCGGGAGGAGCCCGTCGCGGGGGCCGTGGCACCGGCCGCCCTGCATCACACCATCGAGCACCGCGATCCCGGAACGGCCGACCCCGCGCGTTCCTGGGCGCTGCGCCGCACAGCGGGCGCGGCCGCCCTGGCCGCGGTCATGGTGTTCTTCGTCGGAGCCGCGGGCTGGACCCTGAACGAGGCGCGCCTGTACCGGGCCGCGGAGGCGGTCGCGGCACCGGCCGCACCCGCACCCTCCCCCCGCACCGCCCCCACCGGAGACCTGCCCCGGAACGAAACGGAACTCGCCGACTTCTGCCGGGGGGACCGGGGGCCGTTCACCGACGCCGCCCCCTACCAGGGGCCGGGGCCGCACCCGATGCGGTTCTCGTTCTCCGACACCGGCCGGGCGGCCCCGGCCTACTCCGTGCCGGACGAGGAGTGGGACGCCGACGACGACCGCGTGGAGCTGGTGGCGTGCGTCCGGTTCGTGCCCCCGGACGGGGACCCCGTGGACTGCGGCAGGTATTCGCTGCACGAAAGCCTCCCGGCGACCGTTCCGGTGCGGGTCCGGCCCTGGGAGGTACAGGTCACCGTGTACGGGCTGCGCGACGGGGACGAGGTCCTCGACGTCCTCCTGCGCGGGGACGACACGTGCCCGGAGTCCGCTCTCCTCGCCGAGGGGGCGGAGGAGACCGTGCTGGACGGGTATCCCACCACGGAACAGTACGAGGAGGCCCTGAACGGGGTGCGCACGGCCGACGCCGGCTGAGGGGCCGCCCCGCGCACGGCCCGCGCCCACCGGTCAGCGGGCGCGGTCGGCGGCGTGCTCCCAGGTGCGCAGGACCATGTCGGCGCCCTCGCGGACGAGCGCCGCGGAAAGGGCCAGGGTGAGGGCGAGGGCCAGCACGTACACGGTGACGGCGATGGCCCGGCGCGCCGCC
>NZ_JASFDV010000146.1 GCF_030766825.1 Nocardiopsis sp. CC223A | reverse complement strand
TGGGCAC
Source organism: Nocardiopsis sp. CC223A (assembly GCF_030766825.1). GTDB lineage: Bacteria > Actinomycetota > Actinomycetes > Streptosporangiales > Streptosporangiaceae > Nocardiopsis. The sequence continues at coordinate 7,315 of NZ_JASFDV010000146.1, read as the reverse complement.
CACCCGCTGGAACAGTTCCCACAGCTCGTCCGGCACCAGCCGTTCCACCATCGACACAGAAGCAGGCTACCGAGAACCCAAATGAGATGAGCTCTAAGTAGGATCTGACTGGATTCCGGTCTCGAGAAAGCCGTGTCGTCATGCCTATCAAACGCCTGGTCGGTCGCGTGGAGATCAATTATGCGACGGTCAGCGGATACGGCTCTCGATCCGGCGAACAGGTACGAGGTCGGCCACCGTGTCACACGAAGGACGGTGCAGGATGCCCCACCCAGCCACCACCGCCGATCCGGTCCGGCTCGCGATCATCGGTTGCGGCGCCGTTGCCCTGACCTGCCATATTCCGGCTCTAGCCGAAACCCCAGGAGTCCGTGTCCAAGCCCTGATCGACTCGGATCCGCGCAAGGCGCGGGCCGCGGCGGCGCTGATGGAGCAGCAGGGACTCCGTCCTCCTGGCTATGTCGGTGACTCCCTCACAGCCGCAATCCCTCATGTCGAAGCGGCCCTGGTGTGTACCACCCATGCCTCCCACATCGAGGTTGCAACCGCCCTCCTGCGCGCGGGACGACACGTTCTGGTGGAGAAACCGCTGACGACGACGGTGTCCGACGCCCGCGCCCTGATCGCATTGGCGGAGCGGTCGAACCTCGTCGCCTCTGTCGCACACGTCCGACGCCTGTTCCCGATCGCCTCCTGGGTCAGCCGGATCCTGAAGTCGGGCGACCTGGGCACCCTCCAACAGGTCCGTTGGCGGGAAGGGGCGCCCTACTCATGGCCTGTCACCTCTCCCTCGATGTTCCGCCCGGACCTCGCCGGCGGCGGAGTCACACTGGAAGTCGGCTCCCACGTCTTCGACCTGCTTTCGCACTGGTTCGGGTCATCGGTGGAAGTCCTGGACTACGCCGATGACAGCCTCGGCGGAGTGGAGAGCGAGGCCCTGATCCGACTCCGGTACGGAAAGGTGCGGGCCGAAGTAGCACTGTCCCGACTCCGGAATCTGGGCGGTTCGATCGAGATCCAGGGCACTGAAGCGTCCCTGCGCGTGGGGACCGGGTTCCAGGAACGGTACGAGATCGTCCCTGCGGGACCCGGGTCGGCACGCGTCGGGAGCGTTCCCATCGAGGGTGCAGCTTCGGACACGTGGACCGGCCTCTTCGCGGGACAGCTCTCGCTGTTCGCGCGTGCTGTCCGACGCGGGGACCCCCCTCTCGCCGACGCCCGAGCGGGGCTAGCGACCGTCGCCGTCGCGGAAGAGTGCTACGCGGGAGAGGGGCGGGGGCGACTTGCGGGACCACGGCCGCCAGCTCCCCCTGGCCTGGCGTCCCTCGCGAACCATCGCCTGCTGGTGACGGGTGCGAGCGGTTTCGTCGGTTCCCGGACAGTACGGCATCTGGTGTCGAATACCGACGCGAATGTGGTGGCGATGGTGCGCGGCTACCACCGACTCGCCGGACTTGCGGCGCTCGATCAGCGAAGACTGTCCTTCGTCACCGCCGACCTGGACACTCCCGACGGCCTGGCCGAGGCCATGAAGGGCTGTGACACCGTCCTCCACTGCGCGTTCGGCAACTCCGGTGACGATGAGTCCCGGTGGCACACCACGGTCAACGGTTCCCTGAACGCCTTCCGGGCGGCCAAGGAGGCCGGCGTCCGCCGCTTCGTCCTCGTGAGCACCGTGTCCGTCTACGACCTGGACAGCGCGGAAACCGTCACCGAGGAGAGCCCGATGATCCCCGCCGTCCCTAGTGACCTCAGCTACCCGCAGCAGAAGGCGGCGGCTGAGCGGTTGCTCCTCGCTGAGCCTTCGAAGGGTATGGAGGTCGTGGTGGTCCAGCCCACCGTCATCTACGGTCCGGAGGCGCCCGACTGGACCATCCGGGCGCTGGAGCGCATCGCGACCGACACCGACATACTTCCCACGGGCGATCACGGTGTCTGCAACGCGGTGCACATCGACGACGTCGTCGCAGCCCTACTGCTGGCCGCGGTCGAGCCAGCCGCGAACGGAAGGCGGTTCCTCATTTCGAGTGACTCACCCACCTCGTGGGGGCGCCTCTACGACACCTACAGGACCATGGCGGTCGGAATCGGTGGCTCCGCTGGGGCGGCCACCGGGGAGCCAGGGAGCCGGCGGGCGCTGCCTGGTTGGGAACAGGAGGTCTACGCCGCTCGCGCGGCGGTGGACATTGGCCTGGCCCGCCGGGTGCTCGGCTACCGCCCGCGGCACGACCTGGACAGTGGGATGGAGTCGGTGCGCGAGTGGGCCGCGTGGTGGTTCGCCGACGAGCCGACAGGGGTGGAGGGCGCCTCCTCATGAGAATCGTCGCCATCGCCCCGCATCCCGATGACGAGATCATCGGCGCCGGCGGATCGCTGATCGCCCACGCCCGCGCCGGAGCCGAGATCACCACAGTCCACGTGGTCGAGAGGGATCGCAGTACGTTGGACCACGAGACAGACGACGACGGCTTCCAGGCCGAGATAGCCAAGGCCAACGACGTGCTCGGAGTGAACCACTGCGTCCAGCTCTTCTGCCGTTCCCGGGACCTGCTCCCCAGCCGGGAAGTCCGGTTGGCGCTGGTGCGTGTGCTGCGCCAGCACCGTCCGGAGATCGTCTATATCCCGCATTCGGATGAAACTGACCAAGAGCACGAGCTCGTCCACCGCCTGTCCATGGACGCATTGTGGATGGCCAGCTCGCGCTTCTTCGCGGAGGCGGGCACGGAGCCCTCGCCCGCGCCGACCCTGGTGCTGGGTTACGAGGTGTGGACGCCGATGCACCGGTTCTCCCACGTCCAGGACATAAGCGACGTCCTGGATGAGAAGGTCGAGGCCATGCGCGCCTACACGTCCCAGTTGCGGCTCGCGCGGTGGGACTCGGCTATCCGCGGTCTGGCGCACTACCGCGGAGCCGTGTCACTCGGTGGAGGTGCCGCCGAGGTCTTCGATGTCCTGCGCCTGACCCCGTCCGCCGTGTCAGCGATGGACCCCCGGAATCCCGGTCAAGAGGGGTAGGCGTCTCTCGGTGGGAGAGGGCCCTTCGCGCCCCCTTCCACCGGGAAAGGACCGTGGAGGGAACGGTAGAACTCGAGCGCGTTCGTGGGCAGCCACGGCATCCCCTCGGTCATGGCCCACCCGGGAATGCCCATGACGTCGTCGCGCCATGTGTTCGAGCCGTGCCTGATCTGGACGTAGTGGCCAGCATTGGGCACCGTACCCAACCGCCCCCCGGCGGCCAGGACCCTCTCCAGGAAAGTCGTCTGCTCGAAGAAGGACAGGTCAGGGTATCCTTCCGTGGCCTCCCAGTCGGTCCTGCGGTAAACGAGCGTTCCGCAGTGGATCCCGCCCTTCCGGTGCAGTCGCATCAGGGCGTTGGGCGCGGCCCAACTCTGGTCCTTCTTCACGAAGTAGAAGGGCGCCCCTTCGAATCCGACGATCGATGCGGTGTCATCCAGGAGCGGGCCAACTTGGGCCGCGATCCGCCCAGGGCCGTGCCAGTCGTCGTCGTCCCATTGAGAGATGATCTCGCCTCTGGCGGCCGCCACACCCGCGTTCATCTTCGATCCGATCGTGTTGCGGCCCTCGAGTCGGAGATAACGGATGTCCTCGACGTCCGGTATCAGGTCCTCGACGGTTTCCGTGCCGTCGTCCACGATCACGAGTTCCCGCGCCCGGTAGGTCTGGGCCAGGAAGTAGTCGATTGCCCTGCGCACGAAGTGGCGTCGGTCAGCGGTAGGCATGATGGCCGTCACCAGGGGGCCGTCCGTGACGGGGTCGCGGGTGCTCCGCGGTACGGCCAGACTTGCGGGGGGAGCGGGACATGGGTCCGTCCCGAACCCTGCCAGGACTCGCCAGTGACCGCCCGGTGACTTGGCCCAGACGCACCCGCACGGATCCGGGACGGTCCACGGCCACCAGGACTCCTCCCTCCTCTCCGCGAGGCTTCGCGTCGGCGTGTACTGAGGCAGTTCCTGGGGCGGCCACAGTCCGTCCAGGATCTCGGCTCCGTGGAGCCCTCCGACGACCATGGCGACGGGCTCGCCCTCCGCGTCCCGCGAAGTCGACTCCGGTCGCCCCAGCAACAGGGAAGTGTGCTCGGTTCCGCTCACCCGCCTGCCCGCTTCCGCGGCCACCGCGCGGAGCATGTCCTCAAGCGTGGTCCGGCCCCTTCCTGTGAGGCCGTGAACCGTCTCCGGCCCTCCTCCCTCTTCGCACACGTCATGGAGCATGCCTTCCGCCGCCAGGGCGCGCAAGTGGGTCCGTGCGTCGCTCGGGGAGAGGCCGTGGCGCCCGGCCGCTGTGCGGAACTCGTCCTCCGTGAGTGGCCCCACCCGGAAGAGTCCCAGAACACTCAGTCCGATTTTCATCGTTATTGCCTTTCGCGTCGTCCGCGTCATGCTGCCAACGGTTTTCGAGAGGGGGTGCTCACTCGGTGTTCCCGGGGATGATCCTCTCTGGAACGACGCGCAGGATGACACGCTCACTGATGATCCTGGCCGGGTAGAGATCGCCGAGATACTTCATGCTCAACTCGTCGATGTGCTCGCGCGCCGGTACTCCGAGAACGACATCGGCCACCCTGCCCCGGACTTCCACATAGTGGTAGGGATCGAGATGATCGATGACCACTGCCGTCACGCGCGGGTCATCGGACACGTTGCGGTACTTCTTGCGATGCACCTCGGTGTTGAACACGAGCGCGGTCTCGTCCGCATCCACCCACATCACCTGGCTCTGCACCCGTCCGCTCGGCATGAAGGTACTCAGGACGGCGAAATTCGGGCCTCGGGCCAACTCCATGGCCGACGACCACAGTGCGTTTCGAGAAGTTTCTCTTTTCTCTAGTTCTTCCATACGTCCTCTCATTTCCCCTTCGGTGCGACGGCCTAGTTTCCGACGCTGTGGTATCTGCGGGCCTGGCGGTGCCAGACCCAGTAAGCGAGGAGGAACCACACGGCCCCCATCACGGGTGTGCCGAATGCGACGATCGCGGACATGTGCAGCTCACCGGTCTTCTCCAGAAACACGCTCGCGGGAATGTAGGCGATGAAGGCAATAGGGACGACCCAGGTGAGCGCCCAGTTGAGAACGCCTCCGAAGATCGTCGTCGGGTAGGAGCCGAACAGAAGGAAGAAGTTGTCGATCAGGTGGTTCGCGGCCCACGTCTGCACGAACCGGAAGCTCAGTGAGGAGACCGCGACTACCGCAGCTCCCTCGATCAGCGCACCTCCGAGGACGACCAGGATGAGATAGGCCCCGGTGAGCGGTGACAGGTTGAGGTCGACGAGGTGGGCCGCGATGGTGAACAGCAAGGCCGCGGCGGCGACGTCGCCGATCACGTTCATCTGGAACCTGGTCGTCATCACCTGTAGGAGGGGGTTGAGCGGCCGCACAAGGTACCGGTCGAAACGGCCCTCCCTCACCGTGGTGTCGAGGAACTGCACCTGGTGGAACGGGACAACCCATACCGCGTGGGCGAGCAGGCGTAAGGAGTACAACAGGGCGATCTCGCCAAACGTCCAGCCCGCGATGGTATCGAACTGGTACAGCACGATCCAGATGAAGGCGAATCCGCTGCCTTGGTAGAACACCCCCAGGAGGACGAGTAACAGGAAGTTGAGCCGGTACTGCATCTCACCGCGGATCGCGGCCGCGTACAGGGCCCAGGTGATGGAAAGGGTCCGGAGCAGTGTTCTCACCCCCCTTGGACGATGACCCGCCGGACCGCTGCCCGCCAGAGCAGCCTGGCGAACAGGACCAGTACCGCGATCCACACGACCTGGACTCCGATGGCCAACAGCGCGTCCGTGCCCGTGATGCGGCCGACGTAGATGGCGACGGGCGTGTACGTGGTGGCTTGGAACGGCAGGAGCCGCGCGAGGACTCCCAGCCCCTCCGGGAAGAAGTCGAGCGGGACGAGGGCACCGGCGAAGAACTGGTTCACCAGGTAGTACAGAACCCCGATGCCGGTGATCTCCATGGTCCAGAAGGCCACCATGCCGAGGATGAGGTTCAGGAGGAGCGCCACCAGATAGGCGCACAGCAAGCTCACGAGCCATGTGGCGAACGCGGCCGCGGACACAGGCGGGCCGAGCGTGCCAGCCAGGGCGACCACAGGCAGGGCGGCGACCGCGAACAACACCATGGCGAGGCTGGAGCCGACCAAGTGGGCGAGCATCTGGGGGACGAAGCCGGCCGGGCGGAGCAGGTCGAAGGCCACCTGTCCTTCCCGTACGCGGGAGTGGATGTAGGAGCTCACGGAGGGATCCTGAAGAGCCCAGTTCTGAAGGTTAGCGATGGTGAGGTAGACCAGCATCGACGAGAGGTTCACGTCGTTGACGACCTCGGTCTCACCGTAGAGGGATGTCCACACCACGCGCAGGATGAAGATCTGCATGACCACTGCGGCCAAGAGGAAGGCGGCGTTCTGGCGATAGGTCACCGCGATCCGCAGTCGGCCTCGGATGATCTCCAAGTAGGCCGGAACGTTTCGCTGAGGGCGGCCTGGTCGGTCGAGGGTGTCCATTCCGGACGGAGCCGCTCTCATCACGTGACTGACTCCCGGTCGCTATAGACACGCCGCAGCACACCACCCAGGTCCGGCTCAGTGATGGAAAGGTCGAGGATCGGATAGGCGGCACTGAACGCGGAGATGACCTCCTGTGCCGAGGTCAGCGACGATTTGAACCCGATCCTGATGACGTTGCCCTCTTGGGAGATGAGCTCTCCCGGGAACCGGTCGCCGAGAGTGACCTCGGGAGCTTCTCCGGCCGGGCCTTCCGGTGCGAGGTGGGCCACGAGGACGCGGTGCGGAGCGTACTCGGCCTTCAGCGGGTCGAGCCCTCCGTCGTAGACCAAGGTTCCCCGGTCGATGAGTATCGCCCTGCGGCACAACCGCTCGACATCGCTCAGGTCGTGCGTAGTCAGGATAATCGTGGTCCCGGATTCGCAGTTGATCTTCTCGATGAAGCCCCTCATCCGCTCCTTGGCCACGGAGTCGAGACCGATGGTCGGCTCGTCAAGATAGAGGAGAGGTGGCTCGTACAGCATGGCCGCGGCCAGATCGCCCCGCATGCGCTGACCCAAGCTCAGCTGTCGCACCGGCCGGTCGAGGAACGATCCCATGTCGAGCAGGTCCACGAACCGGTCGAGGTTGCGCCGGAAGGTTCCCTGCGGCATTCGGTAGAGCTTGCCCACCAGCCGGAAGGAATCGATCAGGGGGAGATCCCACCAGAGCTGACTGCGCTGTCCGAAGACCACGCCAATGCCCAGGGCGTTCCGCTCTCGGTCACGCCAGGGGGCCACGCCCCTCACT
>NZ_JASFDV010000145.1 GCF_030766825.1 Nocardiopsis sp. CC223A | reverse complement strand
CGGGGCGCGGACGGGCGCCGAGCCCGGCCCGGAGGTGGCGGCGGCGCTGGACGCGGTCGCCGCCCGCACCACCCCGCTGCCGGGCACCCGCTACAAGACCGCCCTGCTGCGGGCGACCCTGCTCGACACCGTCACGCGCGCCCTGGCCTGAGGCCCCGTGGTCCCCTTGTCCGCACCGGCGGCACCGTGGTGTCATCGAAGGGCGTCGGGCCGGTGACACGGGTCCGACCCGGCCGGTGGGCCGCCGTGGCGTGGCGGCCCACCGGCCCGCGCGTTCGCCCTGAGCGCAGGGCCCGGGGGCATCAGCGGGGGCGGGCCGCTGTTGAGGTCCACATGGACGCTGAGAAGAACACAGCGCAGACAGCCGACCAGGACATCCTCGACTCCTACAGCTCCACCGTCACGGCCGTCGCCGAGACGGTCCTGCCCAGCGTCGCCGCCCTGACCCTGCGCGGCCCCCGCGGCTCCGGCTCCGGCTCGGGCGTGGTCTTCACGCCCGACGGGCTCCTGCTCACCAGCGCGCACGTCGTCGACGGCACCGACCGGGGCCGGGCCGAGTTCGGCGACGGCTCCGAGACCGCGTTCACCGTGGTCGGCGCCGACCCCCTCTCGGACCTGGCGGTGCTGCGCACCGAGCGCGACATCGCCCCGCCCGTGACCCTGGGCGACGCCGACGCCCTGACCGTGGGCCGCCTGGTGGTGGCCGTCGGCAACCCGTTCGGGCTGTCGGGCTCGGTCACCGCCGGGATCGTCTCCGGGCTGGGCCGCTCTCTGCCCGCCCGGGAGGGGCGGCACGTGCGGCTCATCGACGACGTCATCCAGACCGACGCCGCCCTGAACCCGGGCAACTCCGGGGGCGCGCTGGCCGACTCCCGGGGCCGGGTGGTGGGCGTCAACACCGCCGTCGCCGGGTACGGGCTGGGCCTCGCGGTGCCGATCAACTCCACCACCCGCGGCATCATCGCCGACCTGGTCTCCCGCGGCCGGGTGCGGCGCGCCTGGCTGGGGGTGGCCGGGGTCCCCGCCCCGCTGCCGCCGGAGGTCGCCGAGCGCACCGGCCGCAAACGCGGCCTGCGCGTGGTGGAGGTGGTGCCGGACAGCCCCGCCGGGGTCGCCGGGATCCACCTGGGCGACGTGGTCCTGCACGCCGCCGGCCACCCGGTCCAGGACGGCCAGGGGTTGCAGCGGCTCATGCTCGGCACGGCGATCGGCTCGCGCATGCCCATCACCGTGCTGCGCAAGGGCGCCCTGGTCGACGTGGTGGCCGTCCCCGAGGAGCTGTCCCCGGCCCGCTGAACCGGACACGACGGAACACACGGAAGCGGGGCCCGCGAACAACCGGCGGGCCCCGCTCTCCCCTTGCGCGGGTCAGCCGCGCAGCAGCGCCCGGTGGGCCAGCTCCCGGCACAGGACCGCGAAGTCCAGTCCCGCGGCGGCCGCGGCCATCGGGAAGGTGGAGGTCTCGGTCAGCCCGGGGGCGACGTTGGTCTCCAGGAAGATGACCTCGCCCCCGTCGGTGACGATGAGGTCGGTGCGGGACAGGTCCCGCAGCCCCAGCGTGCGGTGCGCGGTCAGCGCCACCTCGCGGGCCGCCTCCAGGGTCTCCTCCGGCAGCCGGGCCGGGCAGAAGAACTCGGTGCGGCCGGCGGTGTAGCGGGCGGCGTAGTCGTACACCCCGCCGTCGGGCACGATCTCCACCGGCGGCAGCGCGGTGGGCCCGTCACCGGTGTCGAGCACGCCCACGGCCAGCTCGGTGCCCTGCACCTGCTCCTCGACCAGGGCCGAGTCGCTGTAGGCGAAGCACGACACCAGGGCGGCGGACAGGTCCTGCGCCCCGGTGACGGGGGTGGCGCCGAAGGCCGATCCGCCCCGGTCGGGCTTGACGAACAGCGGTGAGCCCAGCCGGTCGGCGAGCCTGGCCAGCAGCGCCGGGGCGCCCAGGTCGTGGAAGGCGGACTTGGGCAGGACGGCGCCGCGCGGTACCCGCACGCCGCGGGCGGCCATGAGCGCCTTGGCGGTGGGCTTGGCGTAGGCCAGCCGGCAGGCGGCGGGGTCGGCCCCCACGTAGGGGGCGCCGACGAGGTCCAGGACCTCGCGGATGGTGCCGTCCTCGCCCGCGGACCCGTGCAGCACGGGGAAGACCACCTGGGGCGGGTCCGCCGCGAGCCGGTCCAGCAGAGTGGCGTCGACGTCCGCGACCTGGACCTCCACGTCCAGTCGGCGCAGCGCCTCGGCGACGCTGCGCCCGGAGTGGACGCTCACCTCGTGTTCGGGGGACAGGCCCCCGGCGAGAACGAGAACGCGGTCAAGGTCGGCCACGGCGCGGACCTCCTTCTGTGCTGTCATGGTGCTCGGTGCCCCTCGGGGTCAGGGCGTGTCGGGGGTGGGTGCCTGGTCGCCCTCGGTGGGCGGGACGAGGGTGCTGCCGAACGTATCACGCAGGTCCAGCTCGCCCTCGATGGCTCCGACCAGACGCCGGACGCCTTCGCGGATCTGCTCCGGGGTGGGGTAGCAGAAGCTCAACCGCATGCTCTGGCGGCCGCGGCCGTCGGCGTAGAACCCGGTGCCGGGGACGTAGGCGACGCGTTCGGTGACGGCGCGGGGCAGCATGGCCTTGGCGTCGATCCCCTCGGGCAGGGTGGCCCAGACGAAGAAGCCGCCCTCGGGGCGGGTCCAGGTGCAGCCCTGGGGCATCATCGCGGTCAGCGCGGAGAGCATGGCGTCGCGGCGCTCGCTGTACATGCCGTTGAACGCCTTGATCTGCTCCTTCCACGGGAACTTGCGGAAGTAGCGGCGCACCACCAGCTGGTTGAAGGTGGAGTGGCTGAGCATCGCCGACTCGGCGGCCAGGACCAGTTTGGCGCGGACCGCGGCCGGGGCCAGGGCCCAGCCGATGCGCAGTCCCGGGGACAGGGTCTTGGAGAGCGAACCGAGGTAGACGACGTTGCCCTCGCCCTGGGAGTACAGGGTGGGCTGCGGCTCGCCGTCGTAGCGCAGCAGGCCGTAGGGGTTGTCCTCGACGATGAGCACACCGTGCCGGCGGCAGGCCTCGACGACGGCGGTCCGCCGCCGGGCGCTCATGGTGATCCCGGCCGGGTTCTGGAAGTTGGGGATCGTGTAGAAGAACTTGACCGGCCGCCCGTCGAGCTCGGCGCGGACCAGCGCCTCCTCCAGCTCCTCGGGGACCACGCCCTGTTCGTCCATGCCCACGTGCCGGATGTCGGCCTGGAACGCGGCGAAGGTGTTGATGGCGGTGACGTAGGTGGGCGCCTCGGTGAGGACGACGTCGCCGGGGTCGACGAAGACCCGGGTGATGAGGTCCAGGGCCTGCTGGGAGCCGACGGTGACGATGACGTCGTCGGGGGCGGCATGGATGCCTTCGAGTTTCATGTACTCGCACAGCTGCTCGCGCAGGACGGGATCGCCCTGGGCGGAGCCGTACTGGAGGGCGGCCGCGCCCTCTTCGGCGACGACGTCCTTGACCAGTTCGCCCAGCGGCTCCAGCGGCAGCGCCCCGACGTTGGGCATGCCGCCGGCGAGGGAGACGACCTCGGGGCGCGATGCGACGGCGAAGAGTGCACGGACCTCCGATGCGACCATGCCCTGGGCTCGGCGTGCGTAGCGGCCGAGGTGCGGGTCGATGCGCGAGCCCTGACGATCGGGCTGTTGCTCTCGGGGGTCAGTGGACACGATCCACCTCCGTTGGGAAGGACGGTCGGGCGGGCCGGCGCGGTGGCGCCGCCGGGATCATCGTTGGTCCTGGTTTCGACGCCCGCGACGGGCCTGTGGTTCACACGGGTCGTCCGTGGCGGCCGGGCCGGGGGCGACGCCGATGCGACGGCCGGGTCGGGCGAGCCGTGCGTGAACACGGTTCGGTAAATGCACCGAGTGTAACCCAGGGCACCGCCGCAGCCCCCTCCGGACAAGGGATTCGTGCTGTTCATCACGCTTTCCCCTTTCGTCCGATCGGTCCGCATCGTCTCTTGCGGGGTACCCGCCCGGCCCCCGCGACGCGCACGGCGATGACCGGATCTTGGACGATTTTTCACTCCCGGTGACCGTGTCGGAACAGGTCGGTCGCCCGCCCCTCGGCGACGGTGGGGGCGGGCCCACCGCGGAGGTGGGCCGACCGGAGGAGGGGGAAGCCATGGGAGTCCGCTCGACCGGGGCCCGTACACCGCTGGCGGTCCTGCTGGCGGGCGCGGCCTGGGCCGTCGTCTCGTGCTCGCCCGCGGCGGAGACCGACCCCGTCGCGGTGGAACTGCGGCAGACCGCCGAGGCCCTGTCGGTGACGGTGCTGCGCCCGGGGGCCGAGCGCGCGTTCGCCCGCGAGGGACACCCGCTCCAGGGCCCCCTGGAGTGCGGCACCACCCCGCCCGCCGACGCCTCCCCCTCCCGTGAGGCCGACGCCGAACGCGGCGACACCACCGTCGTGCACTGCACCGGCAGCACCGAGGCGGGCGCCCGGGTGCGGTTCGAGGGCGAGCTGTCCCGGGAGGCGCTGATCGCCCGCCCGGCGGGCGACGACGGGCTGCCCGGCACGTTCGTGGGCACCGTCGACGGCGACGAGGTGTTCCGGATGGACTGCATGCAGTGCGCCCCGGCCGCGAAGGACGCGGGCGAACAGCAGGGGTCCGCCGTGGCCCACGGCAAGAAGTCGACTTGACCCGGCCCTGAAGGGCCGGGCTTGCGGGTGGGTGTCCGGCCGGCTGCCGGTCCGCCTCCCGCGTCCAGGGGGAACCTCAGGGATCCCCGGCGGCGGATGACGGCCGCCCCGCGTTCCACGCGTCCCGACCTCTGCGGGCCAGGACACGGAAGGCATTGCGGTCGGCGTGCGCAACGACGCCGCACGACCGGCACCTGAAGGGTCCGGGGAGACGGCACGGGGGCGGCGCCCCGGAGAGACCGTGCCGGGACGCCGCCGATGCGCGGACGGCCCGGGGACTCCCCCGAGGTCCCGGACCCACCTCCGGCCTGTGGACGCGCCCGCCGCGGCTCTTCGACCCCCCTCAAGGCCTCGGAGACGGCGGGCGCCGATACCGCTCCCGGTTGGTGCGGTCGTCGCGCCCTCTCTTGCCCGACGACCGCCCCGGCAGGGGCCGCGCACCACCCATGAAACGCGTCCGGGACCCCGCCCGCAACGGTTGCACTAGGTTGCGACCTCGACACCGAGGGGAATCGGCCGGTCACCCGATCCCATCCGGGACCGCAACTCCCGCACACCGGGAGAATCCGACCCGGGCAGCAGGTCCTCCGGGTGGTCGGGCAGCACGATGCGCACCACCACGTCCTCGCTGTACCGGTAGGGGCGGCTCTCCACGATGCCGCCCAGGTGGCGGCGGAGCCGGGACAGCTCGGCCCGGACCGTCACCACGTGCCCGACCGCCCCGAACACGTCGTTGGACAGCTCGGCGGCGGTGCGCCCGGACCGGTGCACCGCCAGCAACAGCAGCAGCTCCGCGTGCCGCGGGGTGGGCCGGTGCGCCCAGCTGCCGCTGCTGCCCTCGACCGTGACCGCCGGGGCGGGCCCGGACAGGTCCAGGGTGACGACGGAGGGCGCCGAGCACTCGGCGGGCCGGGGGCGGACGAGCCAGCCGCCCGGCAGCGGCTCCAGGGAGCACTCCCCCAGGGCGGGCAGCCAGGCGGTGCCGCTCTCGCGGTGCGTGGGCAGCAGCACCCGGCGGATGGGTTCCATGTTGACGGCGGCGGCGGTCCACCCGGTGTCGTCGACCACCAGGGCCCGCTCCCGCATCCCGGCCAGCAGGGGCGCCGACACCGCGCGCAGCCGCTCCAGGTGGGTGTGGTGGATGCTCTGTAGGTGCGCCTCGGCCAACTGGGCGACGGCGCTGACCAGGGCCAGGGTGGAGGGGTGGATGGTGGAGACCGGCCCGGTGACGTCGATGGCGCCCAGCAGCCGCCCGTCGCGCGGGTCGTGGATGGGGGCGCAGGCACAGGTCAGGGCGTGCAGGTTGCGCACGAAGTGCTCGGCCGAGTACACCTGCACCGGCCGGCCCACCACCAGGGCGGTGCCGATGGCGTTGGTCCCGGTGCTGCCCTCGTTCCAGTAGGCGCCCTCGACGAGGCCGACCCGGTCGCCGATGCTGCGGATGCGGTGCGAGCCGTCCCGCCACAGGACCTGGCCGGAGGCGTCGGTGACCAGCATGATGTGGTCGGCCTCGTCGGCCACCGACACCAGCGACCGGCGGATGAGCGGCAGGACCTCGGCGATGGGCGACTCCTGTCGGCGGCGGTGCAGCTCGTCGGTGGAGACCAGGCGCGGCGGCGGCCCGGCGTCGGGGTCGATGCCGAAGCGGCGCATGCGGCTCCAGGAGTCCTCGATCACCGGCCGCGGCCGGGCCGGACCGGGCCGTCCGCTCAGAGAGGCGTCGTGCATCCGGCGCAGTGTGAGGGCGTGTTCGCGGGCGTCGACCCCTGCGGGCAGGGCCGTGTCCAGCGGAGGAAACGACATGGGGCTCCCTGACCTCGTGTTCACGGTGGCGTCCGTCCAGTGTCCTGCTTCGGATTCGGCGTCACCGCGCGAACCGCGACAGACGCTCGTTTCGGATGTCGATGGCGCTGTTCGCATCCGTTTCCTGTGAGGGGTGGCGGGTGGCCGAATGCACGGGATGCGAAGCGGGGCCACCGGGTTCGGACGCCGCGGGTGGTCCTTCAGCTTCCACCATCGCCGAAGTCGAGGCCAGCCGATGCGCAAGGGATATCGCGCGATTGGCCGATAGCGGCCACCGATCGCTTTCGGAATCCGCTCACCGACGATCCCATCGCCGCAGTTCAGAGCGCCCGTATGGGATTTCGGCCCGAAGGGGCCGAGCATCGGCACCGGTCACCTGCACGTGCACCGCGACCCCGGTCCCCTTCGGTAGCGGCCCGTTCCGTCCCGGACGGGCCCGTCCGCCGCGGAAACCACGGCTCACCCGCCGGGCAGGCGGGTGAGGGCGAACCACAGCCGCATCCGCTGCTCGGGGTCGCCCAGGTCCACGTCCAGTTCGTTTTCGATCCGGCCGATCCGGTAGCGGACGCTGTTGCGGTGCACGCCCAGGTCCGCGGCGGCCCGGTCCCAGCCGCCGTGCCGGGTCAGCCAGGCCCGCAGGGTGCGGCGCAGCATCCGGGCGGTGTCGTCCTGCCCCGCCAGCGGACCCAGTACCCGGCGGGCGAGGGCGTCGGCGGCGGGCGGGTCCAGCAGGCCCGCGAACGGGTCGGTGTCCTCCTCCCAGAGCAGCGGCGCGCCCGCGGCGCGGCCGCGGGCCAGCAGGGCGGCCGCGCGGCGGCCGGCCCCGGGCGGGTCACCGGGCGGCCCCGGGCCGCCGACCGCCCCGGTC
>NZ_JASFDV010000144.1 GCF_030766825.1 Nocardiopsis sp. CC223A | reverse complement strand
GGCCATCGACGCGCTCGGCCGGGCGGCCACGGCGCTGCGCGCCGCACCGGACGCGGAGCACCCGGAGGCCGCGAGGATCACGGCGGACCTCGGGCGGACGGACACGCTGCTGAACGGCGCCCGCGACCTGCTCGGGGACACCGGGCGCGCGCTCGCCGACGCGCGGCGGTACGCACAGGCCACCGAGGACTCGGCCGACCGCGCCGAGTCGCTGCTCCCCCGCGACCATCCGTCCGCGTCACGCCTGCGCGGGAAGACGGACACGCGCTACGACCTGGAATACCTCGTCACTTCGCGGCTCAGCGGGCCCGACCGCCTGTTCACCAGGGCCGTGCACCAGGCGGTCGCGGGCATCGTCCGCGACCGGATCACCGACCCGCCCGCCGACCTCACCCGGTTGGTCGACACGGCCCTGAACGAGGTGGCCCACGAGCACGGGATGCTCGTCTTCTTCGCCCCCGGCGGACGGGAGATCACGATCACCGATCCCGGGACGGGCACCGGTGCCGACGGGGCCGACGCCCCCAGGTCCTGGACCGTGCGCGTCGCCCTGGCCTCCGAGGACCCCGCCGGGTACCGGCACCTGGACGTCGAGCACCGGGGGTCGGGAGCGCCCCTGGAGTCCCGGGAGGAGGAGCGCAGCCACTCCACCACCACCGGCGGCTCCTCGTCCTACGACCCGCGCCGCATCCTCGCGGCGCGCTTCACGGGGAGCCCGCTGCTGCTCGGCGACGTCACCGGGTCCGCGGCGGGCCCGTGGGTGACGGTCGGAGGCGGCTTCTCCCGCGGGCAGCGTGCGGCCTCCCAGGGAGGGACGACCGAGGCCACCTCCAAGATCGAGTACACGACCTTCGCCGCACCCGAGTTCTACGCCAACGACCTGCGGGTGTGGGCCGAGGTGACCGCGCGGCCGGAAGGGGCCGGAACGGCCGACGACGGCGCGAGCGGCATCGGGGAGGCTCCTGCGCCCGCCGTGGACCTCCCGATCGGCTCTTCCGTGATCCGCGACGGCATGGTGTTCACCCTGGCGGGCGAGGTCCAGGGACGGCCCGCCGAGATGCCCCGGCACATCGACCTCGCCCCGGGCGCCGGCGAGGGGGCCGGCCCGGGGAGCCGCCCCCGCAACCTCGGCCCGGCGGGCGGACTGCCCATCGCCGTCCACAGCGTCACACCGAACACCCCGGCCGGGAGCGGCTCCGCGCACACCGACCTGGGCTCCTGGGTCGCCGACTACCTGGTGTCCGACGCCTACCGGCTGAACAGGGAGGCGAGCAGCGAGAGCACCGCGGTCCAGTGGCTGAAGGACGTCACCGGGCCGGGCACCGGCCAGGACATCGCGCAGTGGCAGCACGAGATCCGGGACGTCCTCAACAACGACTCCTTCCAGGAGTACCTCCCCCACCTGGACCGGGGACCGGTCACCGTGAGCGTCTCCCATCCCCGCCTGGGCGAGGTGATGATGGAGTTCTCCGCGACGCCGCGCGACTACCGGATCAAGGACCACGGTCCGCTGATCGACGACGCGACCTTCAAGGAGAGCATCAAGGACGGCACCAGCCTCGCCCAGAGCCGCAACACGAGCTTCACACTGACCGGGGGAGTCGGCTTCGGCCTGGTGGCCGAGCTCCCCTCCGGCGGCACGCTCCGGATCAACGCACCCCACGTGGAGGCCACCTGGTGGCAGTCGCTCCACTCCGAGAGCCACAACACCTCCGGATCGGGAGAGCACCGGTCCCTGGGCCGCTACGTCTCCTCCACGGAGAAGTTCGCCGCCTACCAGGCCTCCCACGACCTGTCCGTCCACGTCCAGGGTGAGGCGGCTCCCCACCGCTTCACCGTCACCGCTGTGGAACTGCTCCCCGGCGAGACCGCGGGCCAACTGGACCGGGCGGCGCGGAACGAGGGGCCCGCCGCCGGCGGCGGGGGAGACGGCGGGCAGCGCCCGTCCTTTCCGCACCTGGCCGCCGACAACCCCGTCCACTTCCGCGGATCCCACTTCCTCGGCTTCGAGTGGGGCGGCTCCGCCCCCCGGGACGGGGGCGACGGCGAGCGGGCGGTCGGCCGGGACGCCGACGGCACCGGGGAGGACGGGGGCCCCGGCACCTCCGACGCACCGTCCCCGCACGTCACGTCGGACGACCGGCGCGGCGTGCTCGAACGCTACCTGGACGACGTGCTGGCGGGCATCGCACGCGAACACCCGGGCCTGGTCATCCCGGAACTGGCCCGCGACCGGGACACCTACGCCCGCAGGCCCGGACGGGAGGGCGCCTCCTACTTCGAGCGCTCCTTCCGTGAACGCTGGGGGTTCCGCCGCTCCTACGACATCGCCTACAAGAACACGATGCTGGTGCGCGACACCATCCAGAGCACCCTGGGCAAGGACGGCCTCGAAAAGCTCGCGCGTCCCGGGGAGGGCCTGCCCATCCGGCTCCGGGAGTCGGCGACGGTCGACCCGACCCTGATGGCGAGGCTGAAGGAGTTCTTCCGCCCGGACACGGTCACCGTCCGGCTGCACGCGGAGTTCGGCCGGCTGTCCCACGACGGGACGAGCACGGCGGAGACCGGCCTCCGGGTGCGCGGTACCGCCTCGGCCTCCACCGAGTCCGCGACCGGGAGCGCCTTCACCGTCGCCGCCTCCGCGGGTTCGGGCATGGTTCGCTCGGCCGAGGGCGACGCCCGCGGGTTGGCCCGGCTGCTCGGCGGGTTCATGGCCTCGGTGGGCTGGAACCGGGTCGACCACTTCGACGCGGCCTACGGCCTGGAGCACAAGTCCGACGCACGCCTGTTCTTCCCCGGGGGCTCGGACCGGTGGAACGGTGAGGTGACCCTCGGTGCCCGCCTGCACGACTACGACTCCGGAGAACAGGCCCGCGGCACCGGACGGGGAACGGAACTGCTGGACCGGCCCATCAAGGCGACCTACTCCCTGATCACGGCCACCACCGTCGGCGACAACCTGGCCTCCCCGGCACCGGCACCGGACAGGGACGGCGGGGAGCGGTCGGTGCTGACCCCCGAAGAGGCGCGGGAGATGCTCGACCCCCGACCGGGGCGCCGCGATCCCTCCGAGGAGGACGCCCCGGAGACCGGGGACGGGACCGGCACCACCCGCGAGGAGACGGCGCCGGAGACCGGGGACGGGACCGGCGCCGCACGGCCCGAGGGGAACGGGGAGGCCTCCGAGGCGGAGGGTGAGGCCCCGGCCGCCCCGGAGACCGACAACACGCGTGTCCTGCTGGACCACGGCGCGATCATCGAGCACGTCAACCCCCTGCTCCAGGAGGCCGACGGCACGGGACCGGGCCGCAACCTCCTGCGCCGCACCTTCGACGCGTTCTCCCGCCCGCGCCGGTTCTGGTCCGACGGGGGGCGGATGAAACTGTCCGCCTTCCTGGACGGCGTCGGCGGCGCGACCCTGCTGTCCAACCTCATGTCCCCCACCGCGATCGCCTCCGATCCCGCCTCCTTCGCGGAATCGGGCCGCCGCAGGCGGATCGAGATGCCCGGCACCTGGCTGTCCCCCAACGACATGCGGGCCACCGGGGTCACCAGGGTCACGGTCGGCGAGATCACCGACCTGCGGCTGACCAAGGCACAGGTCACCGTCCAGTCCGAGACGACCTCGACGGCGTCCGCCGCCGTCACCAGGATCAACGGCTTCTTCGCCCGGTTCACGGGCTTCGCCGGGGGCACCACCAACACCATCGAGGAGGGCGGGACCGACTCCGGCGCCGACCGGTCCTCCGCCAACGGCATCGTCCCCATGGCCGGCCCCTCCCACAACCGGAGCTTCTTCCGCCGCGGCGAGACCGCCGACTCGGGCGTCTCCTCCGCCTCGGGGCTCCTCCTGCTGCCCAAGTCCGCGGCCGTCTACGCCTTCACCGCCGCGGGCACGATCGCGCAGGCGTGGGAGTTCAAGAAGCACCGGGGCCTCAACTTCCCCAACTGGTGGGCCCACAGGTACTCCGGGTGGAAAGCCCGGGTCGGCGATCTCGTCTCCGGCTACATCACCGCCCGCGACGCCGAGCAGACGGGCCTGGTCACCGACGCCGTCACCCGCGGAGACGACGGCACCCCGGCACCCGGCACCCAGACCAACCCGACACCGCCGCCCCACGCCCGCGTCCGCACCGGATTCGACAGCGCGGGACGGCAGGCCCTCCCCATCGATCCGGCCAACGCCGTGGACACGTTGGAGACGCGACTGCGCGCCCACGGGCTCACCCTCAGCCGCGGAGGCAAGGAGCGCCTGCTCGTGACCCTGTCCGAGCAGCTGGGGACCGCGGCGGACGCGCTCCCGCCGGTCCCGGTCAACGTGGTGTCGACGGACCGCAACGCCCACTTCTCCAAACCCGCACGGGTCCTGGTGGACCTGGCCAGGACCAACCCCCGGGTCGACTACGTCACCTCGGCCGCCGCCACCGTCGAGACCCACTCCTGGCAGGCCGAGCACTCGCAGCGGGATTCCCGTGAAAGCTCCAGCACCACGGGCGCGGACTTCATCCCGTGGCAGCCCAGCGGCGCGAACGGCGGCAGTGACCGGCCGTCGGACAGCAGCCTCCTGCTGGCCTCACCCGCCGCCGGGGCCGGCGGGACCCGGAGCGGGTCCCAGGGGAGGTCCTCGTCCTCGGAGACCACCCACACCATCGTGATGGAGTCCTCCGGCCCCTACGTGAAGATCGCGGAGGACGCCTCCCTGACACTGACCATCGAGGTCGACGGCGACGGGCTGGTGCCCACCGCGGGGGTCCGCCAGGGCGGGAAGGCGCCGTACCTGGAGTACAAACCGCCGATCAGGGAGACGGTGACGGTGGACGGCGGGCAGGTCCGCACCTTCCACCTGGGTTCATCGCTGGACTTCACCCCGCCCGCGGCGCCCGCCGCGGCCCTGGACACGGTGCCCGCGCCGCCCGCCGCCACACCCCGCGCGGGCGACACCCTCGCGGCCGCCGTCACCACCGCCACCGGCGAGTTGGCCCCGCCACCGGCCGCCCTGCGCGACGCCGTCATCATGCCCACCGCCGTCCACGGCCCCGACCTGCGCGACACCGCCGTGCGCACCGTCGCCGCGTCACTCGGCTGGCAGCCCCCCGCCACCCCCGACTTCGGCCCCACCCCCTCCGCCGCACAGCTCGGTGAACTCAGGGAACACCACAGGAAGGCGACCGACGACGCCCGCCGCCACATCGCCGACCACCTCGAACTCGACCCCCGCTACACGCCCATCGACAACGCCCTCAACCCCGTCGCACTCAAGGGCCTGCTCTCGCACAACCTCGGCCGCCCTTCCGGGACCGACATCCTGCGGATCGGGCGCACCCGGTGGCGCGCCGCCGCCACCCCCGACTTCACCGGCGCCCGCATCCTCACCGCCCGCCCCGACGCCCGGCTCGTCCACAAGGAGGCCGAGGGACAGGGCGTCTCCCACGACCGCTCCCAGGGCGGCGGCACCACCGCCACCGCGGCCTTCCGCCCCACCGGCCACCACACCGTCGACGCCGACAACAGCGACCGGAACGCCTTCCTGACCGGCTCCGGGGACGCGGCGGCCCGCACGATCAAGGGCGAGTCGCCCACGGGCGAGGGCCTGGTGACGGGCGAGCCCTCCGACATGGAGCGCCAGCGGCTCGGCACCGCCTACCTGGTGGAGTTCGACACCACCTGGACCATCGGCGCCCGCACCGACGAGAAGGCGTTCTTCGGCGGCACCACCCCCCGGCAGTTCACCTCCCACCACACCAACAAGACCAGCGCGTGGATCTCCCAGGCCGACGCCATCGCCCTGGGCATCATCACCCCCGAACAGGCCGCGGCCGCGGACGCACCGATCACCGCCGAGCACAACGCCGCCAAGGCCATGGCCGACGCCGAGGCCTCCTACGTCGAGGAGCGCGCCAAGCTCCCCGCCCTGGTCAAGGCCTACCTGGACGCGCACGCGGCCCACGCCGCCGCTGCCACGTCGGCGAACCGGGCCGCCCTCGACGCCGCCCGCACCGCCTACGAGACCCGGAACACCGCCTACCGGACCGCGCTGAACACCTACAACGACGCCGTCACCGCCTGGACCACCGCGACCAACGCCACCCGCACCCACCTCGACGGCCTCACCCCGCCCGGCGCCCCACCGGCCCCGGCGGCCCGCCCCACCGCCAACGCGCCCCTGAGCGACCAGATCCGCTCCGTGTTCGACCTCGGGCTCCGGGAGACCCCGGCGACGACCGGCCGGGGCGGCACAACGACGGAATCGGGCTCGCGCGCTCCGGTCCCGGCCCCGGCGGCCGAGGCGTCGGGCTCGGGAACCACCTCCGGCCCGATCGTCTTCGCACTGACCGACATCGCCGGTGAGGTGCGGGACCCCGACGGGGACGGCGGCGGGATGAGCGGCGCCGACCTCGACTCCCTCGCCCGCGGCCTGGGGCTGACCGACACCGACGACCCCGCCGCGTCCGGTTCCGGGGCCATCCGCCGCCTGCCGACCGGGGTCGACGCCGACCGCTACGGCCAGCTCCTGCACGACCCCGACTACAACCCCAACACCTTCGACGCGCTGCCCACCGCGGCCCAGGACGCGGTCTCCGCCTACACCCGGTCCTCCTGGCTGAACCGCATCGCGCGGCTGAGTCCGCTGAACGAGGCGACCGTGCAGGCCGAGCTCGACCGGATCCGGGACGAGAGCCGGCCCCACCCCGGATGGCAGGTCTACGAGATCGGCGGCGGCCGGTGGCCCGGCCTGGCGCGTCTGGAGGAGGCCGCGGAGCGGGGCGGGCTCAGCCCCGAGCAGGAGCGGATCGTCCGAAGCGTCCTCGACAGCCGGTACCCGCAGGCGGCGCTGGACGACCTCTACGAGCGCTCCGGCCGCGCGGGCCGGATCGCCGAGTCCCTCGCCCTGGGCGGGGAACCGGCCCACTACCCCGACGCCTCCGAGACCCTGGCGATGATCCGGCGCCTGGACCGCGCCACCGGGCAGCCCTTCCCCGAGGGCTTCGAAGCCGTGCACGGCATGTACGAGCACCGGCACCTGCTGGGCGAGGGCGGCACCGACGCCCGCGCCCTCGCGGGGACCACACACGTGGAACAGGGGTACTTCTCGGTCTCCCTCGGTACCGTCCCGTCCGCGGCGGGCGGCTCCCCCATCGACCTGATGCGGCTGACCGTGCCCGAGGGCGCCCGGGGGCTGTGGGTCGGCGACCGGAGCGATCACCCGGGCGAGCGCGAGGTGATCCTCACCCGGGGGACCCGCTACCGGATCAACGCGGTCGAGCCCTGGGGGCGCGGCTTCCTGTTCCACGCCGAGATCCTGCCCCCCGCGCACGGCGCCGACGGGCCCGCCGCGGAAGCCCCGACCGGGATCGGCGAGGCGCTGGACCGCATCGACCGGGCCCTCTCCGCGGACGACACGGCGACGGCCCTGGCCGAGGTACGCGGGGCGGCGGAACGCCTCACCGCGGACCTGGCCGCCACCCTCCGGGACG
>NZ_JASFDV010000143.1 GCF_030766825.1 Nocardiopsis sp. CC223A | reverse complement strand
GCTGCTGAGGGCCGTACCCGCGGCGGGCCCGTCGCCGGCCGCCGCCGGGGGGCGGCCCGCTGCCCCTGCGAAGAACGGGGCGGAAGGGGAACCGGTGACGGTCATCGGGTTTCCAGGCCGGTGTCGACATCCGTCGCCTTTGTTCTGTGCAGCGCCCGGAGTCTGTTTCCGGCCGGTGGATTCCCTGATGCTGCGAGCCGGGGCTTCTCCTACGTTGGGTCACGCACCGCGACATGCGGTGATCCGAAGACCCGAGGATTCCTCCTCGGTCCGGCCGTGTCGTCCCCACCGGACACGGCACCGTCCCCAGGCGCGAATCCCTGAGGAACCAGGAGTCACCCCCATGCCCAGACAGCCCCGTATCCGGCGTGCGCGCCGGGCGGCGACGCCCGCCGCGGCCTGCGCAACGCTCGTGCTGGCCGCCGCGGCCGTCGCGTGGAACCACGGCGGCACCGTCGTCGAGGCCGAACCCGTCGTGGCATCGGCCCCGGCGGAGAACGGACCGACCGCGGCCCAGCAGGAGGAGGCCGAGCAGGCCATGGAGTTCATGGCCGACACCGAACAGCCGGAGGAGGGCCTCACCCCCCGGGAGGAGGACTTCTACCTGCCGCCGGACCCGCTGCCGGCGGGGGAGCCCGGTGACGTGATCCGCGCCGAACCCGTCGAGGCCTTCCTCGATCCGCTGCGCGCCGACCGCTTCCCCGCCGACGTGTGGCGGGTGATGTACCTGTCCACCGACTCCCTCGGGGAGCCGATGGCGGTCACCGGCACCGTCATGGTGCCGACCGCGCCCTGGGAGGGCGGGGGCGAGCGGCCCCTGGTCGCCCACGCGATCGGCACGCACGGCCTGGGCGACCAGTGCGCCCCCTCCGTCGGACTGACCAGGGGCCTGGAGTTCGAGGCCCCCCTCATGGAACGCATCATCGACGACGGGTACGCGATGGTCGTGCCCGACTACGAGGGCTTCGGCACCCCGGGCGTCCACACGTTCATGGCGGGGCGGTCCCAGGGGCGGGCCGTGCTCGACTCGCTGCGCGCGGCCACCCGGCTGGCCGAGGCGGGCGTCCCCGCCGGATCGCCGATGGGCGTCTCCGGGTTCTCCCAGGGCGGCGGGGCCGCGGTCTGGGCGGCCCAGCTGCACCCGGACTACGCGCCGGAACTGCAACTGGCCGGCGTCGCCGCGGGCGGGGTGCCCGCGGACCTGTACCGGGTCGCCCGGTCCCTGGAGGGCGGCGCCTACTTCTCGTTCCTGGGCTTCGCCGCGATCGGCCTCGACAGTGCCTACCCCGACCTGGCCCTCGACGAGCACCTCGACGGGGACGGGGCCGCCCTGATGGCGGACCTGGAGGACGACTGCGTGGCGGAGGCCCTGCCCAAGGGAATGTTCATGTCCCTGGACGACGTCACCGTGTCCGACCCGCTGGACACCCCGCAGTGGCGGGAGCGGCTGGCGGAGAACCTGCCCGGTGAGAGCGCCCCGACCGTTCCGCTGTACATGTACCACTCGGTCCTGGACGACGCGATCCCGATCGGCCAGGCCGCGGAGCTGCGCGACCGCTACTGCGCGGCCGGTGTCGACCTGCAATGGCGCAAGACCTACTCCGGGGGGCACGCCACCAGCATGTACCTCGACCACCAGGGCGCGCACGACTGGATGGGCGACCGGCTCGCCGGACGGCCCACCCACAGCACCTGCTGACCGCCGACGGGTGACCGTGCCCGCCGCCCCCGCGGGCGGCGGGCACGGTCACCGCGGGGCCGGTCCCTCCGGCGGCGGACCCCCGCCGGAGGGACCGCGTCGCCGTGCCGGGGGCGGGGCGACGGCCCGCGGGCGGGGCTCAGCCGGCGAGGTCGGGCTCCCCGGCGCGCTCCCGGTAGGCCTGCGCCTGGAGGTGCCACAGCTCCCGGTACACGCCGCCCCGATCCGGTCGGGGTGGGCACGGCCGCGAACACGTCCTCCAGGACGGCGTTGGTCGCCACCAGCGCCCAGGCGGTGGACGCGCCCATACCCAGCCCGAACACGGCGGTGGCGGCCAGGTCGCCGGGCCCCGCCCACCGGCCAGGGCGCGGCCGACCAGGGCGGGCCTCCGGCGGGCCATCGACCACCAGGTGGCCTCGCGGGCCCGGTCGCGGAACAACCGGTACCCGGGGGTGGCGAGCTCCTCGGGGTCGCCGTCGGGGGCCCGGGGGGCGTCCCCGCCGGCCGTCGCGTCCGCGTCGGGGGCGTCGGCCGCGGGGCCGGGCTGCGCACGGCCGGCCGCGGAGGCGCCGGGGGAGGGGGCTCCCGGGGAGTCGGCGGGGGTGTCGTGCTCGGAGTCGTTCTCGGCGGCGTCGGCGTTATGGGCGCGCAACAGGCGTTCCTCTCCGTTTCCGGGGCGGGGACAGGCCGATCATGACGGTCCGGACCGTCCCTCCGGGAGGGGGCGACCGGTTGCGGTCCGACCGCATCGGGTCGCGGGGGAGCCCCGCCGGGGGCGGTCACGCATGTCCGGCGGCCGGGACGGGCCCGGACCGGCCGGGTAAGGGGCGACCCGGATCCGTGTCCGACGCGGTCGCCGGCGTCCTTCCGTGGTCTGCCGCGCCGCCTGTCGCCGACCGGGGGAGAACATCACGGAGTTCACGGTGTGGGTGCTTGGCGGTTCTTTGTCGTCCTGATGCCGTGGTGGGCGCCCGGTCCCGGTACGCGCCCCGCGCGAAACGCGACGATCGCGCAGAACCCGCGCTCTTCCCGCCCGTGCCGCTATCAATGGAACCGCGGCCACGTGCACCCCCCACCGCACGTCCGGACCCCGGCGAGGTGAGGAGAGGTGGTACATGGCTGGTCTCCGGGCGCGCACCCGTGACCTGCGGCACCGGATCGAGGAGACGGCGGCGGTGGTCCGCGACCGCCTCACCGCCCACACCTGGTCGGTGGTGCAGGCCGCCCTCGCGGCCGTCATCGCCTGGGCCATCGCGGGCGGCCTCGTCCAGGACCACAGCCCCTTCTTCGCCCCCATCGCCGCCGTCATCGCGCTCAACGCCGCCGGCGGCGAACGCGGCTCCAACGCGGTCAAACTCCTCGCCGGGGTGTTCATCGGCATCGGTGCGGGCGAGCTCGCCCTGGCGCTGCGCTTCGACGAACTCGTCACCATGAGCGCGGCCACCCTGCTGGCCATGCTCGTGGCCGTGGCCATCAACGCCGAGCGGATCGTCATCGGACAGGCCGCGGCCAGCGCCATCCTGACCACGATCTTCATCGGGGGCGGCAGCCCCGGCATCGACCGGCTCGTCGACGCCCTCATCGGCGCGGGCGTCGCCCTGGTCTTCAGCCAGCTGCTGTTCCCCGCCCGGCTGGTCGCACTGCTGCGCCGCATCGAGGTGGACGCGCTCGGTGAGATGTCGGGCATGCTCACCGGTGTCGCCCAGGCCCTGGACGAGGAGGGCGACGTCTCCAGCCAGCAGATGGTCAACCGGCTCGGCGACCTGAGCAGGCCGATGGCGGAGCTCAGCCGCGCCCGCGAGGCCAGCATGACCACCATCCGGCTGTCCACGATCCGCTGGGGCGACCCGCAACCGGTGCTGGACGAGGACGAGATCATCGAACGCCTCATCCTGCTGGCGGAGAGCTGCCTGTTCCTGTGCCGCAGCACCGCCGCCATGGGCGCCCACGAACGCCGCGAGCTGGTCCCGATCGTGTCCGGCATGGCCGACGTGCTGGGCATCCTCGCCGACGACCTCAGCAGCCGCGAGGCGCGCGAGCAGGCGGTGGAGCAGGCGCTGATGACCGCGCGCATGTACGGGCCGGGGCGCCCCGACGACGACCAGGTGACCCAGGCCACCCACCTGGCGGTGGAGATGGTCGCCACCGACATCATGCTGTTCGCGGGCATCCGGTTCGAGGAGGTGGAGGAGGTCCTCCAGGGCGACCTGGAGGACCCGAGGATCCCGCCGCCGCCGGGGGTGCCCTGGCTGCCGTGGCTGCGCTGGCGCCCCCGCCTGGGACCGGTCCGGGACAGGTTCGCCCGGTGGGGGCCGGGGCCGCACCGCCCCGGCGCCCCCCGCCGCCTGGGCCGCTGGCGCCCGGGCCCGCCCCGCTGACGGACCGGCGGGCCCGGCCGGTACCGGGCCCGCGGCCCCCCGTCAGAGGGCGTCGGGCGGGGTGTCCAGGACCGTGCGGTCGCGGGAGGACACCAGGTCGAACTGCGGGCCGGTGCGCGGCAGCTCGTGCCGGAAGAAGTACGCGGCCGCCGCCCGCTTGCCCGCGTAGAACGCCTCGCCCGGGGCGTCCTCGCGGCCGTGCGCGGCCACCAGCTGCTCCAGCCACATCCACGCCACCACCACGTGCCCGACGGCCTCCAGGTAGGGGGTGGCGTTGGCCAGCGCCTCCGCCGGGTCGCCGTTCGCCCAGGCCGCCGCGGTGGTCCGCGCGACCCGCTCCAGGGCGGCGTCCAGCAGGTCGGCGAACTCCGCTTCGGCCCCGCCCAGGTCCCGGGCCCGCGCGGAGGTGGCGCGGGCGGTCTCCACCAGCAGCCCCAGCCCGGCCCCGCCGCCCTGTACCGCCTTGCGGCCCAGCAGGTCCAGCGCCTGGATCCCGTGGGTGCCCTCGTGGATCGCGTTGAGCCGGTTGTCCCGGTAGTGCTGCTCCACGTCGTACTCGCGCGTGTACCCGTACCCGCCGTGGACCTGGATCGCCAGGCTGTTGGCCTCCAGGCACCACTGCGAGGGCCAGCTCTTGACGATCGGGGTGAGCACGTCCAGCAGGGCGTCCGCCCGCTCGCGCGCCGCGGCGCCGTCGGCGGTGACGGTCTCGTCGACCAGCCGGGCGCAGTACAGGACCAGGGCCAGCGCCCCCTCCACGTAGCTCTTCTGCGCCAGCAGCATCCGCCGCACGTCGGTGTGCTCGATGATCGGCACCGGCGGGTGCGACGGGTCCTTGTCGCCCAGCGGGCGGCCCTGGAGGCGCTCGCGCGCGTACGCCAGCGACTTCAGGTACCCGGTGTAGCCGACTGCGGTGGCGCCCGCGCCCACCCCGATCCGGGCGCCGTTCATCATGTGGAACATGTACCGCAGCCCCTGGTGCGGCTCCCCGACCAGGTATCCGACCGCGCCGGGCTCGCCGCCGGGGGTGTGCCCGCCCTCGCCGAAGTTGAGCAGTGCGTTGACGGTGCCGCGGTAGCCCATCTTGTGGTTGAGGCCCGCGGGGACGACGTCGTTGCGCTCGCCGATCGACCCGTCGGGGTTCACCAGGTACTTGGGCACGATGAACAGCGAGATGCCCTTGACCCCGGGCGGTCCGCCGGGGATCTTGGCCAGCACCAGGTGGACGATGTTCTCGGTGAGCTCGTGGTCGCCCGCCGAGATCCACATCTTGTTGCCGAACAGCCGGTACGTGCCGTCCCCGGCGTCCCGGGCGCGGGTGGTGATGTCGGCCAGGGAGCTGCCGGCCTGCGGCTCGGACAGGCACATGGTGCCGGTGAACCGGCCCTCCACCATGGGCCGCACGTAGGTGTCGACCTGCTCGGGGGTGCCGTGGGCGAGCAGCAGCCGGGCGTTGCCGGCGGTGAGGAACGGGTAGGCGGAGGAGCCCAGGTTGGCGGCCTGGAACCAGGCGCTGCACGCGCCGGCCACCACCTGGGGGAGCTGGCCGCCGCCGACGGAGGCGGGCAGGCCGAGTGCGTTGAGGCCGGTCTCGGCCATGACCTCCAGGGCCTTCTTGACCTCGGGGATGACGTGGACGCGCTCGCCGTCGAAGTGCGGCTCGTTGGCGTCGTTGGCCTTGTTGTGCGGGGCGAAGTGGTCGGTGGCGACGCGTTCGGCCAGTTCGAGGGCGCCGTCGAGGGTTTCACGGGAGTGGTCGGCGTAGTGGGCGCGCCGGGTGAGGGACTCGGCGTCGAGCCACTCGTAGAGCAGGAATCGCAGGTCGCGCGCGGACAGCAGGGTGGACGCCACGGGGTCGCCTCCTCGAAGTGATTGACCGACTGGTCGGTATGGTATCTGCCCGGGGAACCCCCCGGGTGACCGGGGTCATAGGCTGGCCGTGCACGTTCGACCGCCTTCGACAAGGAGCACCGTGACCACTCCCGTCGCCGACCCGTCCCGCACCGTCCTGCTGCTCAACGGGCCCAACCTCAACCTGCTCGGCACCCGCGACCCCGCCCAGTACGGCACCACCACCCTGGCCGAGGTCGAGGCCCGGGTCACCGAACTCGGCGAGGAGCTGGGCGTGGAGGTGGTCTGCGCGCAGAGCAACGGCGAGGGGGAGATGGTCGACCGGCTGCACGCCGCCCGCGGCTGGGCCGGCGTGGTCATGAACCCCGGTGCGTACGCCCACTACGGCATCGCGCTGCGCGACGCCGTCGACGCCGTCGAGGCGCCCGTGGTGGAGGTGCACATCTCCAACGTGTACGCCCGCGAGGAGTTCCGGCACACCTCGGTCACCGCCCCGGTGGCCGCCGGGTACATCGCCGGCTGTGGGGTGCTCGGCTACGAGCTGGCGCTGCGCGCGGTCCTGGGCCGGGCGGCCGAGCGCGGCACCCTGGGCTGAGGCGCCCGCGCGCCCGCACCCGGGGGTACCGACCGGTCGGTTTCCCCCGGGCGCACGGACGCGCGGCACACCGCGCCTCAGCGGAAGGTCGTCAGCTCCGCACCGGCCTGCTCCAGGTGCGCGTGGTCGTTGAACGACAGCAGCCGGGTGCCGCCGCGTCCGTGCACCACCTTGGTGACCGACCCGTTCACCACGATCCGGTTCAACTCCAGGAACCCGTGCGCCGGGGCCCGCAGCAGCGCCGCGCACACCGTCGCGACCACCCCCGCCGACGTGAACACCAGGGCCGTCTCGCCCCGGCCCAGCCCGGCGACCGTGTCCGCCAGCGCGGCCCGCACCCCGCCGCGGAACGCCTCCCAGCTGCCCGGGCCGGTGCCCCCGGCGGCGATCCACGCTGACAGCCCGGCGTCCAACCGCTCCTGGAGGGTGCCCTCGGCGACGGGGTGCCGGGACAGCAGTTCCAGGTGCTCGTACTCGTTCCAGCGCTCGTCGACCGTCGGCTCGGCGTCGATCCCGGCCTCGGCCAGGGCGGTCGCCGCGGTCTGGCGCTGCCTGCGCAGCGACCCCGACAGTACGGGGCCCGGGCGCAGGCCGCGGCGCTTGAGCTCGGCGCCCAGCAGCCGCGCCTGCTCGTATCCGGTGGGACTCAACTCGTCGTAGTCCTCCGCCTCCGGCGATGCCTTGCCGTGGCGGATGAGGTAGATGCTCGGCATCGCCCCAGAGTACGAGCGCGGCCCGCACGCCCCCGCCCCCGGGTCCGCTTCAGCCCTCCGCCGCGTCCAGCACCTCGAACCCGAACCCGGCGGCCCGCAGCCGTTCGATGAGCGCGTTCCCCATGGCCGTCGCCGTGGTCACCTGGCCGCGGGTCGCGGGCAGGTCGTCGTGCAGCAGGCACAGCGCCGACTCCGCGAGCATCACCGACGTCCCCGCGTACCCGGGCTCGGGCCCCGACACCCGCGTGTACACCCGGCGCCCGCCGCCCCGGCCGGCGAAGTGCACCGTGAACCAGCCCGCCGCCAGCTGCTCGGGGGTGGGCCCCTCACCGGGGGCGCGCAG
>NZ_JASFDV010000142.1 GCF_030766825.1 Nocardiopsis sp. CC223A | reverse complement strand
CCGCAGGGCGCGCAGCCACCAGACCAGGGCGGTGACCGGCACGGCCAGCACCACGAGGAAGGGCAGCAGCCAGCCCACGGCGACGGCGAGGCCCTCGAACACCGAGACCAGCGCCAGCCAGCCGCGCTCCAGGCCGCCCAGGAAGCCGATGCCCTCCTCGGCGGGCTCCTCGATGTAGGTCTGCGGCGGCATCAGCGTGAGGTTGACCGTCGAGAGCGTCGTCTGGTCCTCCAGGACCTTCAACCGTGCCTGGAACGCCTCCAGCTCGGCCTGCCGGTCCTGGATCTCCCGCTCGACCCGCAGCAGCTCGTCGACGTCCTCGGCCTCCTCCAGGTACCCGCGCAGGGTGTCCAGGGCGGTCTCGGCGGACTCGATGCGGCTCTCGACGTCGGCGACCTCACCGGTGACGTCCTGCACCGACCGGCTGAGGTCGGAGCGGTCGCCCAGCCCGGCCAGCTCCTCCAGCGCGTCCTCGTAGTCCTCGGCGGGGATGCGCAGGGTCAGGTACGCCTCAGGGGTCCCGCCGGTGGGCGTGTGCAGCGACTCGGAGGCGACATGGCCCCCTGCGGCGACGGTCAGTTCCTTGGCGCCCTGCGCCGCCTCGGTCACGTCGTCCACCCGGACGGTGAGGTCGGCGATGTGGATGAGGCTGCGGTCGGAGGCGTCCAGTTCGGCGCCCACCCCCGACGCCGAGCCGCCCTCCTCCGCGGCGGCGCCGTCCGCGGCCCGGTCGCCCCCCTCGGAGTATTCTTCCTGGGCGGCCATCTCCGGCGCGGCCGCGCCACCCGAACCGGCGTCGTCGTACGAAGCGGACATGGGCGATGCGCAGGAGGTCGCCAGGAGGGCCGCCAGGGCCGTGGACACCGCGACTCCGGCGACACGCAGCGCCGGAGGTGAATCTGAAATAGCCATGAACCTTGGACGTGGCGTCCGTCACCGGCGTTTCGGCCTGCTGGTAACGAGCGGACAACGGTCCGAATCGGGCGGAAGGACCCTCCCGACACGGGACGTTCCCCGCGCCTCACGAGCCCCGCGTCCACGATCCTGGAGGGGGAGGGCCACGGTGCGCCGGACGTCACGGGGACGGCGGGACACTGTGACCCACGGCATCTGGGAAGCTGGGAGTATGCCTGAAGCACCGCACGTCGTCGTGGTCGGGGGCGGGATCTCCGGACTCACCGCGGCGCACCGCCTGACCGGGCTCGGCGCGTCCGTCACCGTGGTCGAGGCCGCCGACGCGCCCGGCGGCAAACTGCGCGCCTCGCCGGTGGCGGGGGTGTCCGTCGACGCGGGGGCCGAATCCGTACTGGCCCGCCGCCCCGAGGCGCTCGCCCTCATCGAGGAGCTGGGACTGGGCGACCGGCTCGTCCACCCCGGTCCGGGCGCGGCCGCCGTCTACAGCCGCAGCCGCATCCGCCCGCTGCCCAAGGGCCAGCTCATGGGTGTGCCCGGAGACCTGGGGGCGCTGGCCCGCAGCGGGGTGCTCTCCCCGTGGGGGACCGCCCGCGCCGCCCTGGACCTGGTGCGCCCGCGCACCCCGGTGCGCGGCGACCTCCCGGTCGCCTCCTACGTGGGCGTGCGCCTGGGTCACGAGGTCGTCGAACGCCTGGTGGAGCCGCTGTTGGGCGGCGTCTACGCGGGCCGCGCCGACGAGCTCTCGCTGGAGGCCACCCTGCCGCAGATCGCCCCGATGGCCCGCGAGGGCGGTTCGCTGATCCGCGGCGTCCGCGCCGCCACCGGGGCCCGCGGCCCCTCCGCCGGCCCGGTGTTCGCCTCCCTGCGCGGCGGTATCGCCGGACTCGCCGAGGAACTGGCCGAACGCCACGGCAAGGACCTGCGCACCGGCACCCGCGTCCGCTCCCTGGAACGCCTCCCCCAGGGCTGGCGCGTCCACCTCGACACCGGCGACCGGATCGAGGCCGCGGGCGTCCTGCTCGCCTGCCCCGCACCGGAGGCGGCCCGACTGCTCGCCGACCACGTCCCCGAGGCCGCCCGCGAGCTGCGCGCCGTCGAGTACGCGAGCATGGCCCTGGTGACCCTGGCCCTGCCCGCCTCGGCGTTCCCCGCCCCGCTCACCGGCACCGGCTTCCTCGTCCCGGCGGGCGAGGGCGGCCTCACCGTCAAGGCGGCCACCTTCTCCACCAACAAGTGGCCCTGGATCGCCGAAGAGCTGGCCGCGGCGGGCGACGACCTGGTCGTGGTGCGCTGCTCCATCGGCAGGTTCGGCGAGACCGGGGTGCTCGACCGGTCCGACGAGGACCTGACCGCGGCCGCCCTGGCCGACCTGTCCCGCGTCACCGGTCTGGCGGGGCGCCCGGTCCAGACCCGGGTGAGCCGCTGGGAGGGCGGCCTGCCCCAGTACGCGGTCGGGCACACCGCCCGCGTCTCCCGCATCCGCGACGCGCTGGCCCGCCACGGCGGGCCCGCCGTGTGCGGGGCGGCCTACGGCGGCGTGGGGATCCCGGCGTGCATCGCCGACGCGGACCGCCAGGCCCGGGACCTGGCCACCGCCCTCCAGACCGACAGTCCCACCGGCCGCGGCGACGGAGCCGCCGGCACCAACCAGCAAGGAGTCAACCCGTGACGGGCCAGCACAGCGGAGCCATCGCCGAGGACGGCACCGACCTCAACTCCCTCATCCGCTACACCATGTGGTCGGTGTTCAAGGTCGGGAGCCTGGAGGGCACCGACCGCGCCGCGGCGGCCGAAGAGCTACAGGCCCTGCTCGACAAGGCGGCCGGGCAGGGGGTCACCACCCGCGGCGGCTACGACGTGCAGGGTTTCCGCGCCGACGCCGACATCATGTTCTGGTGGGTGGCCGACACCCACGAGCGGCTCCAGGACGTCTACACCGCGTTCCGCCGCACCGCCGTCGGCCGCGCCGCCACCCCGGTGTGGTCGGTGGTGGGCCTGCACCGTCCGGCCGAGTTCAACCGCGGCCACGTGCCGGCGTTCCTGGCCGGCGAGGAGCCCCGGGACAACATCTGCGTGTACCCCTTCGTTCGCTCCTACGAGTGGTACCTGCTCGCCGACGAGGAGCGCCGGGCGATGCTCGCCGAGCACGGCCGGATGGCCGCCCCCTACCCGGACGTGCGCGCCAACACCGTGTCCACGTTCGGGCTGAGCGACTACGAGTGGCTGCTGGCCTTCGAGGCCGACGAGCTGCACCGCATCGTCGACCTCATGCGCCACCTGCGCGGCGCCCAGGCCCGCCTGCACACCCGGGAGGAGATCCCCTTCTACACGGGCCGCCGCAAGAGCGTGGCCGAGCTGGTGGAGTCCCTGGCCTAGGGCGTGTTCGGCGGATGCCTTCGTGCGGCTCGGCGCTCGCGCCGAAGGACACGGGCGGCCGCCAGGCGATCTCTCGCAAGACGACGAGCGCAGCTGCCCTACTGTGCCCTGCTACGCAGGCTCCGCGGTGTCGCACAGCGGGGGCCCGCCCGGGTTCGGCCGGCCAAGCGCAGGCGGCGCAGCGAGAGGCGGCCTGGTGGCCGCGAGTCGGAATGATCCGTCGAACACGCCCTAACGGACCCGTGCCCACGTGAGGGGCGCCCCGGCGTTCTCCGCCGGGGCGCCCCTCACGTGTGCGCCGCTACTCCTCGACCGGTTCGGCCGGGCCGGGGATCGGCTCGGCGGCCGCGCGCCGGGTGGCCAGGACGTGGAAGGGGACGGTCACGATGAACAGCAGGACCAGGGCGCTCACCAGGTACACGAGCCACTGCCCGGCGGGCAGGCCCATGCCCCAGGACACCACCAGCGCCACACCCGCGCCGAGCATGCCCAGCACCATGTACGCCTTGCGGCCGCGCGGCTTGGGGTACTCGATGCGGCTCACCATCAGCCAGGAGATGAACAGCACCGCGACCGCGGCGATCGTCGGTGGCGGGTCCAGCAGCACGACCGTCACCACCGCCATCGCCCCGAACGGGCAGGGCAGGCCGGTGAAGTACCCGGTGCCCGGCGTCTGGAGGGAGAACCGGGCCAGCCGCACGATCACCGCCAGCAGCACCGCACCGCCGGCCACCAGCGGCAGCGTTCCGCCGCCGCCCTGGGTGCCCCAGACGACGAACAGGAACGCCGGGGTGAAGCCGAAGCTGATGACGTCGGCGAGGTTGTCCAGCTCGGCGCCCATGCCGCTGCCGCCCAGCTTGCGGGCCACCCGCCCGTCGAGCAGGTCCAGCGCGGCCGCCACCAGCATCAGGCCCACGACCGTGGCCATGGCGCTGCGCGGCAGCGGTCCCCCGACCCCGGCGGCCAGGTGCGCCGACAGTGCGGCGACCAGCGCGCACACGGCCAGGAACCCGCACAGGGCGTTGCCCAGCGTCAGGTAGTCGGCCAGGGCCAGGCGGATGCGGGAGGTGTCGGGGGCGGCAGAGGCGGGAGCGCCGGTGAGCGGGCCGTCAGTCGGCGTCAAGGCGGGTTTCCCCGGCGCGGACGCGTTGGCCGACCTCCACCGCCGGGGTGATCCCGGCCGGAAGATGGATGTCGACGCGCGACCCGAACCGGATGAGCCCGATCCTCTCGCCTTGCTCGACCTTCTGCCCCGCAGCGAGATACGGGATGATACGCCGGACCATCGCGCCGGCGATTTGAACGACCGTGATCTCACCGATCTCGGTTTCAAGGGTCCAGATGACGCGTTCATTACGCTCGCTGTCCTTGTCGAATGCGGGGCGGAAGCCCCCCGGGCGGTGTTCGACACGGGTCACCACGCCGGCGAGGGGAGCACGGTTGACGTGCACGTTCAGGGGGTTCATGAACACCGCGACCCGGGTCCGTCCGTCGGGCCGGACATCGATGCTCTGGACGACGCCGTCGGCCGCGGACAACACCCGCCCGGTCGCCGGACCCCGCTCGGGGTCGCGGAAGAACCACGCCATCCCGGCGGCCAGGGCCACCACCGGTACGGCCAGGGCCGTGCGGGTCCGGGAACCGCGGGCCGCCAGGGCGGCGGCGCCCGCGGCACCGAGCGCGGGGATCAGCCAGGGGGCCGATCCCTGGGCCATGCCCAGGCGCGGACGGGCCGCGGGCCGGTGAGAGACGGAGGTGGAAGGTGAGTCGTCGGTCATCGAGCGCTTTCGTCGCGGGTGATTCGGCGCCGGAGGGCGGCGGGGGCCGTCCTGCGGCACGTTGCATGCGATTATCCCTGATCCGCCGGGGGCGGTGATCGGGTGAACGCAGGGCCGCCCGCGGGCGACCCGCAGGCGTACGCCCGGAACCAGGATGCTACGCCAACCTACTCCGTAGGCTCCAGGGTCAGTGCCACGGAATTGATGCAGTACCGGTCGTCGGTCGGGGTGGCGTATCCCTCACCGTGGAACACGTGCCCCAGGTGCGAGTCGCAGGTGGCGCACCGGACCTCGGTCCGGACCATGCCCAGCGAGCGGTCCTCGACCAGGGTCACGGCGTCGGAGTCGGCCGGGTCGAAGAAGCTCGGCCACCCGCAGTGCGAGTCGAACTTCTCGGTGGACCGGAACAGCTCGCTCCCGCAGCCGCGGCAGCGGTAGACGCCCTCGGTCCTCGTGTCCACGTACTCCCCGGTCCAGGGCCGCTCGGTGGCGCCCAGGCGCAGGACCGCGTAGGTCTGCTCGTCCAGTCGCTCGCGCCACTCCCGGTCGGTCGTCGGGATGCCGTCGGTCCCGCCCCGCGGGGCCCTGTCCGCTGTGTCATCCATGCCTTCGACGTTATCCGGAATCGGACACCGGTGTCTCCCGTGTCGTCCGGGTGACGCTCTCGGTAAATCGTCCTTGGACGCGACATACCTCTAACTTCACCATCGGTCGCGTTCGGTGTCCGTCCGTGAGGGTAGGGCATGGGGCAGGGTTCAGTGGTCGAAGCGCAACAAGGCAGGTGACATGGCCGCTACAGCGCAACAGTCACTCACAGTGAAAAAACGACCGCTGCGCGTGGGATGGATGCGGTACGGGCTGTGGTGGCTCGTCCAGGCCGCCGCGGGCGCGCGCAGCGGGATCCGCTCCCTCACCAGGGGAGTGGGCAGGGAGATGAGGTGGGTCGTCGGGCTCACCGCGAAGTCCCTCCCGATCGATCTGGAAAAGGCCGAGGCGGAGCCCTGGGACGACCGGAGGCTGTTCGCCGGGCTGACGGTGTTCTCCGTCGTCGCCCTCGCCATCGCCCTGCTGCTGGGGTTCGGGGTGGCCGAGTGGATGCGGACCGAGGCGGATGCGCTGCCCATCGTCGGCTTGGGCGCGCTGGCGGTCGGGGCGGTCCTGGTCTCCCTGGCCTACCTGGTGTTCGCCTCCCGGCAGCGCCGCCGACCGGTACGGGAGAGGGAGTGAACACCCCGGTGGGGCGCCCTCGGGGCGCCCCACCGCCGGGGTCGGGCCGGTCAGGCCTCGAAGTCGTACTGCAACACGTAGGCCGAGCCGTCCATCGTGATCGCGTTGAACTCCACGGGGCGGTGCTCGGCGGTCAGCGCGGTGCGCGCCACCTCCAGCACCGGCGTCCCCGGCGCCAGGGTCAGGGCGCCGGTCTCCTCGGGGGTGGGCATGCGGACCCGGATCTCCTCGGTGAAGCGCGCCGGGGCCAGCCCCCGTTCGGCCAGCCGCGCGTAGATCCCGCCGGGTCCGGTGTCGTGTTCGCGGAACCGCGGCTCGTCGCCCACCACCGCCAGCGGCAGGTGCGAGACGGCGGTCTGTACGGGGCGGCCGTCCACGAGGTAGCGCCGTGAGCGCAGCAGGATCGGCTCTCCCTCGGCCAGCCCCAGGACCCGGGCCACGTGGTCGCGGGCGGCGGCCTCCTCCACCCGCAGGCGGTCCACCTCGTAGCCGCGGTCGTCGCTGTCGGTCTGCCAGATGGCCCGCCCGGCGCCCCACAGCTCCCGGGCCAGGCGTCGGGCCCCGTGTCTTCGCACCGGGCGGAACAGGCGCACGTACACGCCCGAGCCGCGCACGGCCACGGCCAGGCCCTCGTTGATGAGCACGGAGAGCGCTTGGCGCGCGGTCGCCCGTGCGACGCCGTGGCGCTCCATGAGGACGTTCTCCCCGGGAAGGCGGTCGCCGTCGGCGAACCGCCCGGAACGGATCTGCTCGCGTAGTTCCTCGGCTATCTCCCTGTAGACCGGTGGAGGGGGTCCGTTTTCGGACGTCGGCACCACGTTCTTCCTCTCGGCCGGGGGCCAGGCCCGGTCAGCCCCGCTGATGCGTTGTGTCCACTGGGTGGCACATCTCGGGTATGTCCGGTTGCGGGAAGGTTCATGCGTGATTGAGTGGTGGCCGAAACCGACCGGTTATGGTCAGGGACCGCGGCCTGCGCCGTCAGCGCACGTAGCGCGCGAACAGGATGTCGTCGGCGGTCAGCAGGTGCGCCATCCGCACGGGCGTGCTCTGCACGGAGACGAACTCGGGTGCTCCGGGGGTGCCCGGCCCCCCGGCGACGATGCGCGGCGCCCCGGCGCCCAACAGGTGCGGGCTCAGCGTCAGGCACAGCTCGTCCAGCAGCCCGGAGGCCGTGAACTCGGCCAGCAGGTGCGGGCCGCCCTCGGCCAGGACGCGGTACAGGCCCCGGCCCGCCAGGGCGTTGACGATGTGCGCCGGGGTGACCGATTCCCCGTCGACGACCTCCAGGTCGGCGTGGCGGGCCACGTGCGCGCGGCGCTCGGCGGGGGCCGACGCGACGGTGAACACGATGGTGCGCGCGTGCGGGGGCGCGTCGGTGAGCAGGCCGTCGGGCAGGTCCAGGGTGCGCGAGACGACGGCGACGGACGGGGTCGCCGGGCGCCCGGCGCGCAGCGGGGCCCAGGAGGCCCGGTCCTTGACGGGACCGTAGTCCTCCACCCGCGCGGTCTGCGCGCCCACCAGCACCACGTCGCACAGCCCGCGCAGGACGCCCATCACCCGCCGGTCGGCGGGCGAGGACAGGTCGCGGCTGCGCCCGGAGGGCCCGATGGCCCCGCCGTCCACACTGGCCACCATGTTGGCCCGCACCCACGGGCGGTCCAGGCCGACCGGGTGGGCGTAGGCGGCGGCCAGGTCCACCTCCCCGCCGGTGGAGGGGAGGAGTTCGCGGAACACCGGGTGCGCATCGTTGCCGACCATGGTGCACCAGCGTAGGGCCTGCGCGGAGGCGCGCCCGCCCCGTTCGGGTCACGTGTCGCCGGTCGGTCCCGGCGGGGTCGGCGGTCCCGGCCCCGGACCCGGGCGGAGATCGGAAGAGCGACGTGCAGGGACAGGGTGTAGGGGGCTGCCGCCTTCTTAACATACTAAGCAACAAACTGTGTGTATGCT
>NZ_JASFDV010000141.1 GCF_030766825.1 Nocardiopsis sp. CC223A | reverse complement strand
GAGCGCGCGCAACGGCGCGGCCGGGGCGATGCTCACCGGCGAGGCGGCACGGCACACCGACCGCGACCACCCGCGGTACGGCGACCACCGGACGCCGCTGGAGGCCGAGGCCCTGCCCCCGATCACCGTGGACGAGGACGCCTGGCACTCCACCGTCGACGGTCTCCCCCACAGCGCCCCCCACCACGGCGCGCCCCGGCACCCCGAACCCCGACCACCCGCGGACCCCGGCACCGGGGACCGCGACGGAGCCCCCGCCGCCGACCCGCGGACCACCGGCGGCCCCGGACCCCGACCACCCGCCCCCGACCGACCCGAGAACCCTCCGCTCGCGGGACGCGCGCCGCGCCCCGACATCCCCCGGACCTACTCCCGTTAGGACCCCGGCCCCGGACGGGTCGCCCGCAACGAGCCTGGAAACGGAAACAGACCTCCCATGAACCCCCGTCAGCGACGCGGCGTCCTCCTCATGGTCGTGGCCGCCCTCGGAGCCGTCGCCGTGTTCTTCTCCGTGTTCACCTACCTCGACTCCAGGGAGGCACAGCTCGGCGACTTCGAGACGGTGCTGCGCCTGACCGAGGACGTGGACGCCTACCAGCCCCTGGGCCCGGACTCCGTGGAGACCGTGCAGGTGCCGGCCATGTACTTCGACCCCGGGGTGTTCCTCTCCGACCTCTCCGAGGTCGAGACACCCGCCGACCAGGAACTCGTCGCCGCCGCCCACCTGGAGGCGGGCGTCTACCTGCAACGGGGCATGGTGCAGCCGCAGCCCACCCTGACCGCCGGCGAGCGCGAGATCGCGATCATGGTCGACGCCGAGACCGGGGTGGCGGGCAAGGTGCGGCGCGGTTCCTTCGTCGACATCTACGCCACCTTCCAGCCGCGCGACCACGGCCAGGCCTGCGCCGTCCGGGTCCTCACCGAGGTCGAGGTCCTCGACATCGGCGAGCTGCGCACCCAGGAGACCGACGCCGGCGGCGTCGCCGGGGTCGTCCCGGTCACGTTCCGGCTGGACCCGCAGGCCGCCCTGCGCCTGGCCTACGCCGAGGACTTCTCCACCAAGATGCGGCTGGCCCTGGTCAGCGCGTCCGGGGGCGGTTCCCCGGGCGAGTCCGAGTTCTGTAGCCGGGACATGGACGACCTCGTCGGCCAGGGCTCCCCGGACGAGGGCAGCGAGATCGGCGGGGACACCCGACGCACCCCCGGAGGCGACCGATGAACTTCCGCGTCCTGGCGGGCATGCCCACCTCCGAGACGGAGATGGTGCTGGCCGCGCGCTTCGACGAACTCGCCTCCGCCGACCTGGTCGCCGTCCGCTCCAGCAGCGCGGCGCTGATCGACGCCGCCGGCGAGTTCCCCGAGCTCGACGTCGTGCTCATCCACCAGGACCTGGGACCGGCCCCGGTGTTCGACGCCATCCGCGACCTGTCCCACCGGCACCCGCAGCTGGCGATCCTGCTGGTGTCCTCCGCCATGGACGCCGACACCTTCACCGGGGCCATGGAGGCGGGCGCCCGCGGCGTGCTGGCCGCCGACTCCGGCATCGCCGAGCTGGAGAACCGGATCGCGCGGGCCGCCGACTGGTCGCGCACCCTGCGCCGCCACCTGGAGTCCGCCTCCCTCGACCTGCCCGCCTCGGGTGTGCGCGGGCGGGTGCTGGCGGTCAGCGGCGCCAAGGGCGGGGTGGGCACCACCACCTGCGCGGTGCACCTGGCGTTCACGGCGGCCGCCGCCGGCCGGGTGGTGTGCCTGGTCGACCTGGACCTTCAGACCGGCGACCTGC
Organism: Nocardiopsis sp. CC223A; assembly: GCF_030766825.1. GTDB lineage: Bacteria > Actinomycetota > Actinomycetes > Streptosporangiales > Streptosporangiaceae > Nocardiopsis. The sequence goes on along the minus strand of NZ_JASFDV010000141.1, from coordinate 6,499 downwards.
CCGCGTTCCTCAACCTGCGCCACCGCCGCTCCATCGGCGACCTGGTGGGGACGGGCGACGAGATCACCCCGGGCATGCTGGCGGAGACCCTGTACGTGGACCCGCGCGGACCGCACGTCCTGCTCGCCCCCGAGCACGGCGAACGCGGCGAGGACGTCTCCGCCCGGGTCGCCCGCCGGGTGCTGACCGCGCTGCGCTCCCGCTATGAGCTGGTGGTGGTGGACTGCGGCACGATCATGAACGAGGCCACCGCCATGGCCGTGGAGCTCGCCGACCGCGCCGTCGTCGCCGTCACCCCGGACGTGCCCGCGCTGCGCGGCGCCCAGCGGCTGATGGGCATGTGGGAACGCCTCCAGGTCCGCTCCCAGCAGGACGTGTACGCGCTGGTCAACCGGCACAGCCGCAAGAACGAGATCCAGCCGGACTTCCTGCGCCACCTGCTGGGCACCCGGGTGCTGCGCACGCCCGTCCCCGCCTCCTACCGGGGTCTGGAGCCGGGCGAGAACAACGGCGACCCCACCCGGGTCACGGACGAGGGGCTGCGCAAGGCGTTCTCCCGGCTGGCCGCCGAACTCGACCTGCTGAGCCCGCCCGCCCAACAGGGCAACGGCAAGGGCGGGGCGCCCACCCCGCCGGGCGGTCTGGTCTCCGCGCGCACGGTGCTGGAGGGCGGCCAGTCCACCCGGGACGTGTCGGGGTTCGTGCACGCCTCGCCGGACCCGCGCCGGTCCGGCGCCCCGGGCGGCCCGCCGCGCGACCCGGGCGGGCACGGTGGTCTCGGTGGCTGACCGCGGGGGCCGGGGGGCGGACCGGGGCGGGGTGATCGTGGAGTTCGCCGCGGTGGTGCCCTTCCTCATGCTGGCGCTGGCCCTGGTGTGGCAGGTGCTGCTGCTCGGCATCACCTCCATGTACGCCTCGCACGGGGCCGCCGAGGCGGCCCGGCAGGCGTCAGTCACCCCCGACGACCTGGCCCGCATCGACGAGGAGGCCCGCAAACGGGTCCGTCCTCCCTGGGACGGAGAGGACGTGATGACCGTGGAGATCGTCGAGCGCGACGGTGTCCGCCACGCGCGCGTCACCCTGGCCATGCCGATCTTCCTGCCGGGGGCGGCCGGTCCCTGGGACATCAGCGCCGAGTCGCGGATCGTCACCGAGGTCGCCCCGCGCGGGGGCGTGGGCGATCCGCAGGGGACGGGGACGCGGTGAGCACCCGCCGAGACCGCACCCGCCACCGCGACCGCCCCGGCCGCCCCGGTCCCCGCGACCGGTCCCGCCGGGGCGCCCGGCACCGTGGCCGGGGCCGCCGCGACGACCGGGGCGGGCCGATGCTGGAGTTCGCCATGGCGTTCCCGGTGCTGCTGCTCACCGCGGTCATCGCCATCGAGGCGTTCCTGGCGTTCGTGGCCGCCGAGCGGCTGGAGTCGGCCGCGCGCGCCGGGGCCCGGGTCGCCGGGCTCGAAGGCCTGGACGGCGCCGAGGCCACCGCGCGCGAGTCCCTGCCGTCCTGGCTCGACGGTGCGACCGTCACCGGCGGCGCCAACGACCACGAGGGTTTCTACGTGGAGGTGTCCCATCCGCTGCCGGTGGTGTTCTCGTCCGCCGGGTTCGGGCTCACCGTGACACGACGGGTGGACATGCCGAATGTGTGAGACACAGGACCCGCGCACGACGGCGCGGCGGACCGCCGGGACGCGAACGCGCGCCGCGGCGGCCGGGGCGACCGGGGGAAGGGGAAGGAGTCGGCGATGGGACTGAAGGACCGGCTGGAGGAGGACCGCGCCGTCGAGGCGCGCACCGATCGCGGCAGCGTCACGCACTGGCGGCGGCGCCTGCTGGAGGAGATCAACCTGGAGGACCTGACCCGCCTCACCCTGGCCCAACGGCGGGTGCGGCTGGAGAAGGTCGTCGGGCACATCCTCACCCGCGAGGGCCCGGTGCTGTCGGACCGGGAGCGCTCGGTCCTCATCCGCAGGGTGGTCGACGAGGCGCTGGGGCTGGGCGTCCTCGAACCCCTGCTCGCCGACGAGAGCATCACCGAGATCATGGTCAACGGGCCCGACAACGTGTTCATCGAACGCGGCGGGCGGATGCAGCGCGTCGACGCCGCGTTCAACGGCGAGGAGCAGCTCTACCAGACCATCGACCGCATCGTCTCCCTGGTCAACCGGCGGGTGGACGAGTCGTCGCCGATGGTGGACGCCCGCCTGCCCACCGGCGAGCGGGTCAACGTCATCATCCCGCCGCTGTCGCTGTCGGGGCCGGTGCTCACCATCCGGCGGTTCCCCAAGCCGTACCCGATCGACGAACTCGTGCGGATGGGCAGCCTGGACCAGGCCACCGGGGTGCTGCTGTCGGCGATGGTGCGCTCCCGGTTCAACCTGGTGGTGTCCGGCGGTACCGGCACCGGCAAGACCACGTTCCTCAACGCCCTGTCGGCGTTCGTGCCGCCCACCGAGCGCATCGTCACCATCGAGGACTCCGCCGAGCTCCAGCTCATGCAGGAGCACGTGGTGCGGCTGGAGTCGCGACCGCCCAACATCGAGGGCCGGGGCGCCGTCGCCATCCGCGACCTGGTGCGCAACGCGCTGCGGATGCGGCCGGACCGGATCATCGTCGGTGAGGTCCGCGGCGAGGAGACCATCGACATGCTCCAGGCGATGAACACCGGCCACGACGGGTCCCTGGTGACCGTGCACGCCAACTCGGCCGACGACGCCATCCACCGCATCCAGACGCTGGCGACGATCGGCGACGGCCGCATCCCCTACGAGGCGATCCGCGACCAGATCAACAACGCCGTGGACGCCATCGTGCACCTGGGCCGCTGGCCGGACGGGTCGCGGCGGGTCAACGAGATCAGCGTGGTGTCGTCCAAGCGCCGCGAGGAGTTCCGGCTGGAGCCGGTGCTGCGGTTCGAGGCGCTGCCGCTGGGGGCCAACCGGGCGGTGGAGGGGCGGTTCCGGCACTTCCCGCTGCCCCGGCACATCGCCGAACGGGTCTACCACATGGGCGAGACCGTGCCCGCGGTGTTCGGTGTGGTGCCCGCCGAGGAACGGAACGAGTGGTGACGGCGCCCGCGCCCCGGGCGGCCCCTCGAAGGCACCGGGCACCGCCGCTCTTTCGTAAGGCCTCGTCGGGCCAGGAGCCCACAGGGGTCTGCCCGGTACCCGCGAGCGGTCACGGAACACGTGTCCGTTCTCTGACAGTCCGGTTCCCCTCAGGCGGGGTGTCCGGAACCGCTTACGAACGAATTAGGAGCCGCGGTGAACTGGCAGACGGCGGTGATCCTCGCCGGGCTGGCGGTGGTGCTGGTCCTCGCGCTGGCGGCGCTGTGGCAGTTCGTCGTCAGCGCCGAGCAGCGGCGGCTCATCGCCGCCCGCAGCGCCCTGGACCAGGCGGAGTACGCCGCGTCCACGCCCATGGCCCGGCTGGAACGGGCCCTGCACCGGACCCAGTGGGGTTCCCGGCTGGCGCGCCGGATCGCCCGCTCGGGAACCGACCTGCGGGTGTCCACGTTCGTGGTCGCCCTGGTCGGCGGCTCCCTGCTGGCGGTGGTCGTGGTGTGGCAGGTGCTGGCCCCGTTCTTCGGGCTGCTGGCCGCCGCGGGGGTGGCGTTCCTGTTCTTCTCCTACCTGAACCGGGCCGAGGCCAAGCGCCGTGAGGAGTTCACCGGGCAGCTCCCGGACCTGGCGCGGGTGCTGAGCAACGCCACCTCCGCCGGGCTGGCGCTGCCGACGGCGGTGGCGATCGCCGCCGACGAGCTGGACGGCCCGGCCGGCGAGGAGCTGCGGCGGATGACCGAGTCCATGAAGCTCGGCGCGTCCTTCGAGGAGGCCGTCGCCGAGCTGCGCGAGCGCATGCCGTCCCGGGAGCTGGGGGTGCTGCTGTCGACGCTGCTGGTGGCCTCCCGCTCCGGTGGTTCGCTGGTGACGGCGCTGCGGAACATCTCCACCACCCTGGAGAACCGCAAGGAGACCCGGCGCGAGGTGCAGACCATCCTCAGCGAGACCACCAGCACCGTGTGGGCGCTGGGGTTCATGTCGGTGGGTGCGCTGTTCCTGATCAACGCCATCGAACCGGGCATCCTGCGCACCATGACCACCTCCGCCGCGGGCATCGGGGTGCTGCTGGTGGTGGCGGCGCTGTTCGTCACCGGTTTCGCACTGGTCGCCCGTATCACCAAGTTCGACCTGTAGGAGTCCGTCCGATGAACCTGGCCTGGGTCGTCCCCGTAGCGCTGTCGGCGGCCGCCGCACTGGTCGTGCTGATCGCCGTGTACGGGGTGTTCCTGATGATGTCGCAGACCCGGGTGCGGGTGGACGACCCGGCGGGGCCGCCCCCGCGCACCCGGCAGGAGCGCACGTTCGTCCTGCACCGGATCACCGAGGCGCTGGGGCGGCCCTTCTCGGGGATGGTGCTGGAGTCGCTGGGGGAATCGCGGCGGCGGTCCATCGCCCGGCGCATCGAGGCGGCGGGGCGGCCCGACGGGCTGACCCCGGACCGGTACCTGCGGCGCAAGATCGGCGAGGTCGCCCTGTACGGATCGCTGGGGACGCTGATGTTCCTCACCGGGAACCCCCTGCTGGGGGTGATCGTGCTGGCGTTCGCGGGGCTCACCGACCTGAACCTGTACGTGCAGGAGCAGGAGCGCGCCGACCGGGTGCAGTCCCAACTGCCGGACTTCCTGGACGTGCTCGCGGTGACCGTGAGCGCGGGTCTGTCGTTCCGCGCCGCGGTGGGGCGGGTGGCGGAGTCGATGCCGGGGGTGCTGGCCGATGAGTTCACGCTGGCGCTGCGCCAGATGGAGCTGGGCACCTCCCGCCGGGAGGCGTTCGAGATGCTGCGCCGCCGCAACCGCAACGACTCGCTGAGCAAGTTCGTGACCGCCATCCAGCAGGCGGAGGAGCTGGGCGCCCCGCTCAGCGACACCCTGGTGAACATCAGCCAGGACATGCGCCGCGCCGACGCCCAGTACATGCGCCGCAAGGCGCAGCGGCTGAACCCGCGCGTCACCATGATCACCGCGGTGACACTGCTGCCGGGGCTGCTGCTGCTCATCGTCGGCTCGATGTTCCTGGGCACCGAGGTCGACCTCGGCACCATCCTCGGCGGCTGACCCGGCACGCGCGGACGGGGTCCGTCCACCGGACCGTTCGTCCACAGGCCCCGTCCGGCCGCCGGCGGGACGGGCGGCCGTGGCCGAGAATGGATCCGGGGGGTGCACCGCCCGCCGTTCCCCGGCCGAGGTCCCCCCCACGGCGAGGGTACCCCGCGCCGCCTGCCCACGGCGGCCCGTTCCCGGACCTGTGGACGGCCGCCGGGGATCAGATCATGCCGATCCGGAACAGCATCACCACCAGCACCCCCAGCATCAGTGCGCCCACCACGGCCGCGTTGACCAGCAGCGCCGTCCGGCCGCCCGGAACCGGTTCGCGCACCATCGAGGCGGTCGTCCCGGCCGCCTCCTGCGGCATGTCCCACGCGGGCGCGGGGGCCGCGCCGACCGGGGCGGCGGAGGTCCCCGGGCCCGTCGCGGGCCCGGCCGGCGGTGCCGCCGGAGCCGACGGCCCCGCGGGCATCGGAGCCGCCGGGACCACCGGGGGCCCCGGAGGAACCGGGGGCACCGGGGGCGCAACGGACGAGCCCTCCGGCGTCACCGGCTCCGTGTAGATCCCGAACCCCGACCCCGGCCCGGTCTGCGGTGCCGCAGACATCGGAGCCGCCGAGGACACCGGGGGCGCAACGGACGAGCCCTCCGGCGTCACCGGCTCCGTGTAGATCCCGAACCCCGGCCCCGGCCCGGTCTGCGGTGGCGCAGGCATCGGAGCCGCCGGGGACACCGGGGGCGCAACGGACGAACCCTCCGGCGTCACCGGCTCCGTGTAGATCCCGAACCCCAGGGTCCCCGCCGACTCCATCGGCGCCGTGGGCTCCACGGGCTCCGTGGGCTCCACGGGTTCCGCGGCGGCGGGCTCCGAGACGGGCGCGGCCTCGGGAACGGCCCCGGTTCCCGGGGCACGCGTGTCGTCAGAGGGCGCACAGGCACCGGAGTTCGCCGGAGAGTCCGTGTCGTCGACGGCCGGCGGAGAGGACACCCCGCCGGCGGCCACCGCCGCCATGGCACTCGCCGCGGCCAGCGCCGTCGAGTCGCCCGTGACGACCGTGGCATCGGGGTCTTCCTCGGTGGCGGGGACCGGTTCCCCGCCGGAGGCGCCCGGGACGGCGGTGGCCGCTGTGGTCTCCGAGCCGTCGGGGACACCGGGACCCCCTGGGACGGCCGGGGTGCCCGCGTCGCCGGGAACCGTCGGGGCCTCCGAGGCCCCTGCGTCGGCCGTGGCACCGGAGGCGGGGGCACTGCCTGAAACGCCTACGGCTGCTGCGACGGCAGGGGCTTCCGCACCGCTCGCGACGGCTGCGGCGGCCGCGGCCTCCGGGACCGCGGACCCACGGGCGTCAGGTGCGGCGGCCGGGACCGCGGCCGCGGTTGTGGTCGCTGTCG
>NZ_JASFDV010000140.1 GCF_030766825.1 Nocardiopsis sp. CC223A | reverse complement strand
TGTTCCGACGGGCCCCTTTTGCTTCCGGTCGCCTCACAACCCCGTGATGGCGGCATCCACGGGCCTTGAGCGCTGGACCCCATCTCCGGAGACGCAACGGAAAGTTGCGATCGCCGGGGCCCATGGATCATCTATGACGCTGCGAGGCATTGAGCCCTTTTCATCTTGAAGATGCTTGTCACAGCCGTGTACCGACGTCGGGAAGATCGCCCGAGCCGTGCTCGTACCTCAACTCCGAGAAGCAGGATGAAAAGCGGTCACTGGAGCACTACTGGGAAGCGCATATGGCCGTGCCGTTCAACATGGCGAACCGCTGCCCGGCGCTGTGCGTGCCCGACGGAACCGCGTCCGGCTTCCCGGTGGGCGTGCAGGTGGTGGGACACCCCTTCGACGAAAGCGGTGTGTTCGCGATCGGGCCGGCGATCAAGGAGCTCCGGAGCCGGTTCGTGTGACCCTCCGACCTGATCGGTTCCCGACGCGTCCCGGGAGGAACCTTCAGCTCTCGCTGGCGAGGTCGTAGAGCTCGATGCCCCGTTCCAGGAGGAATGCGTGCAGATCCTCTTCCGAATAGTCGTCGAACGCAATGAAACCTACTAGAACCGACCCCGACACACCGTCCTCGTACCAGACCATTTCCGGCCCAAAAATGCTCTCGACGAGCCCTCCCACCTCCCAGGGCCTGGCGGTCGATTCGCCGTTCGGGATGGGCTCCGAGCCATACGTGTAGTCGCAGTCGTCGATGAACACGCAGATGCTCCCTCTGTCGGCTTCGGTATGCAGCACGGAGATCGACAGGGTCACTGACGAGATCGAAGGGCCGTCGAGGGAAATACTGCACCGTGAATAGCGTTCCTCTGATTCCTCCAGTCCCCTCACCGTCCATTCCGACCCGAGTAGGTCGATGAGGTCTTCGGGGTCGAAGATGTTGCAGAGTTCCATCGAGGGCGGGAGGGACAGTGTGGGCGCTTCCGGGTCTTCCGGCTCGGAGCCGCCCCCGTCGGTCTGGGAAGCGGAGGCGGGATCATCGTTCCCCCCGTTCGGTGCATCGCTGCTGGAGGAGAAGGCGTACCCGATGGGGACGGCCAGCAGCAGGGCCGCCGCGGCTGCTCCGGCGATGAGGGCAGGCTTGCCGACGCGGCGCTGCGGCGGAACGGTCCCGCCGGGCTGGGCACCGCCGGGACCGGACTGGACAGGGCCACCGGGAACAGGCCCGTCAGGACCGAGCTGCGGGGTCTGCTGCGGGGTCTGCTGCGGGCGGACCTCGGTCGGTGCCTCGTCGACCAGGGTCGGCTGCTGCGCGACCGCGCTGGCGAAGGCGTTCACCTCGGCGTGCTGCCGATGGATGAAGGCCGCGACGGAGGCGAGGGTCTGCTGCGGCACGGCACCGGTTCCGGTCAGCAGCCCGGCGAGTTCCTCCGCCGAGGGACGGTCCTGCGGGTCCTTGGCCAGGCACCGGCCGACGGTGTCGCGCAAGGACTCGGGGACCGCGCCGAGGTCGGGCTGCTCGTACACGACCTTGTACAGGACCTGCGGGATGGACGGGGCGTCGAACGGAGCCCGGCCGGTGGCCGCGACGGCCAACAGGCAGCCAAGGCTGAAAACGTCGGAGCGCTCGGTAAGCGGGTGGGATTGCGCCTGCTCGGGTGACATGTAGCCGGGCGAGCCGACGACGCCGCCGGTCTGGGTGAGGGCGACGCTGGTGGAGTAGTCGATGGCGCGGGAGATCCCGAAGTCCAGGAGCTTGGCCCCCGTGAACGTCAGGATGACGTTGGATGGTTTGAGGTCACGGTGGACCAGTCCCGCACCGTGGATCGCCGCCAGTGCCGCCGCAAGGTCGGCGCCCAGGCCGCGCACCAGGGGTTCGGGGAGCGGACCGTCCTGCTCGATGTGCTCCATCAGGGTGGGTCCGGGGATGAACTCGGACGCGAGCCAGGGCTGCTCCGCTTCGGTGTCGGCATCGATGAGCCGGACGGTGTGCGGGCTCTCGACCCGGCGGGCGCTCTCCACCTCCAGGGCGAAGCGCTGCCGGAACCCCGCGTCCCGTGCGAGGTGCGGCAGGACCCGTTTGACCGCCAGGAGTTGCCGTCCCGGACCGGCCGCGAGGTAGACGTGCCCCATGCCGCCTTCGCCGAGCGAAGCGAGGAGCCGGTACCGCCCGAGCCGTCCGGGATCGTTGTCAGAGAGTGCGAACACGGTTCACCCCCGGTGTCATCAACATGGGGCAAGGGAAATGCCCCGTAGGAACGATAAACACCGGTTGTCACGGAAATGCATCGGTTCGCAGCGGCGGTCAGCGGTTGTTGATTGCGTTTCGCCTGGGTGGCGCGTTCGTCGTTCTCCGGGGCGGCGAAAGGTGAATTCCGAGCTTTTTCTGTCCGATTTCATGGTGTGGATTCCCTGGAGTGCCGGATCGGTGGCCCGAAGAAGGCCGGGACCATGACGAGAGCGGGGCTGTTGCATTGTCGGGCGAGGGGTGTGTTCTTCCTGTTCAGGGGTCCTCGATAGGTCGAGCGGGCGGGTGAACGCCTCGTGGGGCACCCAGCGGGTCGTGTCGGGGGCGCTGGACGTCCCCGGGTCGGCGGCGGGGTGGCCGAGTTGCGCGGCATCGCCCTGTTCTGCGGGCCGTGCCCAGTCCACACCCGGGAGGCGTCCTCGCCGAAACTCACGTCCTGCACAGGGTGCAGCGACTCGATCTGCCAGCGCCTCCGCATCAGGGCGGCCAGCCTCGCAGCACCGGCCTGCTCCGCGCTCGGGCTCGTGACCACACAGGCGTAGGTCCGCCTCTGGTGCTGGGTTTTCTTGGTCGGCAACTCCTCTGCCGGGGTCTTCCTGCTGCTCAGAAGAGGCTCTGGGAGACCAACGTGAGGCTATGAACTGCGCTTTCAGAATGAAAAGGGCTCATTGACTGCATCTCGCCGGTCACGTCCGAAGGGCTGCCCCCTATACAGAGGGAAGCCCTTCGGACGTGCCGTGGAGCGGCAACGACCCTCACCCGGTTCAGGTCAGCATCTGGAAGACGGCCCCGGCGACCGTTGCGCCTAGCACTGCCCCGGCCGCGGTCTGGGCGGCGGTGTGCCAGGTGGGTGTGAGCCTGCACGCCGTCTGCGATACCGCGTCGGTCTCCCCGTCCTGGCGGCTCTACCTGCCCCGGGAGTGGACGCAGGCCGCAGATCCGCGTCGGGCCAGGACCGGGGTGCCCGACCAGGTCGGCCACCGCCAGAAGTGGCGGCCGGCCCTGGACATGGTCGACCAGGCCCGCTCCTGGGGGTTGCAGGAGAAAGTGGTGGTGGCCGACACCGGATACGGGCAGAACCACCCCTTCCGTCACGGCCTGGCCGAGCGGGGCCTGGACTACGTGGTCGCGGTGCCCGGCGGCCTGAACGCCCCCCGGCCAGGCGGTGCCCGAAACGGGCGAGCGGTCCGGTCCGGGCCCGCGCCTGCCGCGCTACCGCACCCCGGCCAGGACGCTGCGGGAGTTGGCCCCGGAACAGGGACGTGGGGCGTTGCGGCGGTGCACGTGGCGGCAGGGCTCCCGTGGGGCGATGCGGAGCCGGTTCCTGGTCCTAGGCGTGCGTCCTGCCGGTGTCGCGGGCCGCCGGGCGGGCGGACGGTCGGCCTAGGACGGGGTACTGCCGGTCGAGACGCTCATCGCCGAGTGGCCGCCGAGTACTGGCTGTCCAGCCTGCCCGCCGACACCGTGTTGCGGCACCTGGTGCGCCTGGCCAAGATCCGATGGCGGATCGAGCACGACTACCGCGACCTCAAGCACGGGTTGGGGTTGGACCACTACGAGGGGCGGACCTGGCGGGGCCGGCACCACCACGTCACGCTGGTCAGCGCGGAGCAGGCGTTCTTGACCTTGCGAAGACCGGACCCGAAAAGGTCGACGTCGGTCTGAGTCTGTACCAGGTCCTGGACGCGCTCCAAGGGGTGCTGCTGTGCTGGACCGGCGTGTGCCACACCTGCCGTAGGCCCCTTGCGCAGCAGCATCCACCCGACACGAGCTAACGAAGTACTACTAGAGGCTCGTCGGAGTAACAGCCGACCCCACGTTCGGGGTCCTGCACAAGCCTCAACGGTTACGCTCGGTGTTCCCTGGGTGGGCGGCTGAGGGCATCCCTCAGCCCGCCGCGACACCAGAAAAGTGTTAACACCCTGCCATCACGGGGCCCGGGAACAACCGGTACGAGCAGGGGCCGACCGGAAGTCCGGTCGGCCCCTCAGGCCACTCTCAGAATCGCGTTCCTACAGGTACTGGCCGGTGTTGGCCACCGTGTCGATGCTCCGCCCGGAGTCCGCGCCCTTCTTGCCCGTGACGAGGGTCCGGATGTAGACGATGCGCTCGCCCTTCTTCCCGGAGATCCGCGCCCAGTCGTCGGGGTTGGTGGTGTTGGGCAGGTCCTCGTTCTCGCTGAACTCGTCGACGCACGCCTGGAGCAGGTGCGCGACCCGGATCCCCTTGGAGTCGTGGTCGATGAAGTCCTTGATGGCCATCTTCTTGGCCCGCGAGACGATGTTCTCGATCATGGCGCCGGAGTTGAAGTCCTTGAAGTACAGGACCTCCTTGTCACCGTTGGCGTAGGTGACCTCCAGGAACCGGTTCTCCTCCCCCTCGGTGTACATCCGCTCCACGACCGTCTGGATCATGGCGTCCACCGTGGCCTTGGTCGAACCGCCGTGCTCGGCCATGTCGTCCTCGTGCAGCGGCAGGTCCTCGGTGATGTACTTGGCGAAGATGTCCCGGGCCGCCTCGGCGTCGGGCCGCTCGATCTTGATCTTGACGTCCAGGCGGCCGGGCCGCAGGATCGCCGGGTCGATCATGTCCTCGCGGTTGGAGGCGCCGATGACGATGACGTTCTCCAGGCCCTCGACACCGTCGATCTCGCTCAGCAGCTGCGGAACGATGGTGTTCTCCACGTCGGAGGACACACCCGAGCCGCGGGTGCGGAAGATCGAGTCCATCTCGTCGAAGAACACGATGACCGGGGTGCCCTCGGAGGCCTTCTCCCGGGCCCGTTGGAAGACCAGGCGGATGTGCCGCTCGGTCTCACCGACGTACTTGTTGAGCAGCTCCGGCCCCTTGATGTTGAGGAAGAAGCTCTTGCCCACGTCGCGGCCGGTGCGCTCGGCGACCTGCTTGGCCAGCGAGTTGGCGACCGCCTTGGCGATGAGCGTCTTGCCGCAGCCGGGCGGGCCGTACAGCAGCACGCCCTTGGGCGCGCGCAGCTTGTGCTCGCGGAACAGGTCCTTGTGCAGGTAGGGCAGCTCGACCGCGTCGCGGATGAGCTCGATCTGCCCGGACAGGCCGCCGATGTCGGTGTAGGCGATGTCGGGGACCTCTTCGAGGATGAGCTCCTCGACCTCCGACTTGGGGATGCGCTCGTAGACGTATCCCGAGCGCGGCTCCAGCAGCAGGGAGTCCCCGGGCCGGATCGGCTCGTCGCGCAGCGGGTCCGCCAGTCGGACGATGCGCTCCTCGTCGTGGTGCGAGATCACGAGGGCGCGTTCGCCGTCCTCCAGGATCTCCTTGAGCATCACGACCTCGCCGACCGTCTCGAAGGACTCCACCTCGACGACGTTGAAGGCCTCGTTGAGCATGACCTCCTGGCCGGGACGCAGCTCGTCCACGTCCACGGAGGGGCTCACGTTGACCCGCATCTTGCGGCCGTTGGTGAAGATCTCGACGGTCTCGTCCTCGCGTCCGCCCAGGAAGACGCCGAAGCCGGACGGCGGTTGCGCCAGCCGGTCGACCTCCTCCTTCAGGGCGACGATCTGTTCGCGGGCCTCCTTGAGCGTGGAGACCAGCCGCTCGTTCTGCCCGTTGGCCGCCGCGAGGTTGGCCTGGGCCTCCCTGAGACGCTCCTCCAGGAGGCGTACATGTCGGGGCGAGTCGGCGAGCTTGCGCCGGACCACGCTGAGTTCCTTTTCCATGTAGGAGACCTGGGCCGTGAGTTCAGCGACTTCACGGTCCCGGTCGCTCTGACGCTCGTCTTCGCGCTCGGCCACGTCCGCCACCTCCCTTTAGAAGGACGACTACTCGGGAGCGTACCTACCCCTGCCCTATTCCTAACCTCCCAGCCCGGACGAGTGTCGAAGGCCTCATTTCGCGGCCTTGCGTCATCGCAGGTCAGGATGCTAGCGGATGACCCGACGTAATGAGAAAGTAACCTCTCGGGCGAGGCCGGGTCACGCTTGACCCCCTTGACGGCGCGGCGGGGCCGTGCACGTCGCCGGGGATGAAACGGACATGTTTACGGTACTCGAACACCGGGGAACGCGCCGGGACCCCTCTCCGTTCTCCGTCGCGAGAACACGACGGCCCGCCCGGAAACGTGTTCCGGACGGGCCGTACCGCGGTTTCGGTCGAGATCCTCACCGGGGCGACAGGGGCTCCCCGTGACCGATGTGGGCCACGGGCCCCGCACAGGGGTCACTCCGCGGCGGTGTCCCGCGCCGGGGACTCCTGCGGCGGCTCCTGCGCCGCCTCGGCGGCGGGCTTCGCCTCGGGGGCCGGGGCCGCGGCGGTGCCGCCCGCGGCCGCGCGGGCGGCCTCGTAGTCCTGTCCGTAGGCGCCCTTGGCCGGGCGGCGGCGGCGCTCGGGCGCCTCCACCCCGTCGGCCAGGCGGCGGGCCACCACCAGGAACCCGGTGTGCCCGATCATGCGGTGGTCGGGGCGCACCGCCAGGCCCTCCACGTGCCAGGTCCGCAGCATGGTCTCCCAGGAGCGCGGCTCGTAGAACCGGTCGTCCTCGCGCAGCTCCTCCACCACGCGCGAGAGCTGGGTGGTGGTGGCCACGTAGCAGCACAGCAGGCCGCCGGGGATGAGCGCCCCGGCCACGGCGTCCAGGCACTCCCAGGGGGCCAGCATGTCCAGGAACACGCGGTCCACGTCGGTCTCGTCCAGCTCCTCGACGAGGTCGCCGACGGTCAGCCTCCACGCGGGGTGCGGGCCGCCGTAGAACCGCTCGACGTTCTTGCGGGCGATCTCGGCGAAGTCGGCGCGGCGCTCGTAGGAGTGCACCATGCCCTGCTCCCCCACCGCGCGCAGCAGCCAGCTGGACATGGCGCCGGACCCGGCGCCGGCCTCCACGACCCGGGCGCCGGGGAAGATGTCGGCCTCCACCAGGACCTGGGCGGCGTCCTTGGGGTAGACGATGGTCGCCCCGCGCTTCATCGACAGGGTGTAGTCGATCAGCAGGGGGCGCAGCGCCACATAGGCGGTACCGGTGTTGGAGCGCACGACGCTGCCCTCGGGCCGGCCGAGGAGGTCGGAGTGCTCGACCTTGCCCTTGTGGGAGTGGAAGGTGCCCCCTTCGTGGAGGGTGATCGTGTGCATACGGCCCTTGGGGTCGGTCAACTGCACGGTGTCACCGTCGGTGAAGGGACCACGGCGGCCATGGATACCGGTCAACGTCGCTCTCGTCTTCCAGATTCGGTTCGGTCGGGGCGATCGCCCAGCGTATCGGTCCACCGACACCACCTGTGCCCGTCCGCGCCGGGCGGACACGCACCGGCGCCGCGTGCGAAGCTCCGCGGGGAGGGGCAGTATCAGCCCTGCGGGCCGACCTGCCCGCCCGAACACGGACACGGAGACGAGGACCCATGTCAGAGCCGACCACCGGGCTGGGGATCGACATCGGCGGCAGCGGCATCAAGGGGGCCCCGGTCGACCTGACCACCGGGGAGTTCCTCGAAGACCGCCTGAAGATCCTCACCCCCCACCACGCCGGGCCCGAGGAGGTCGCCGAGATCGTCGGCGAGATCGCCGCGCACTTCCCCGCTGCGGCCGGCCCGCCCCTGGGCATCACCTTCCCGGGCGTGGTCCAGAACGGTGTGGTGCGCACCGCCGCCAACCTGCACAAGAGCTGGATCGACACCGACGCGCGGGCGCTGTTCGCCCGGGTCACCGGGCGGCCGGTGCGGCTGCTCAACGACGCCGACGCCGCCGCGGTGGCCGAGGCCCGCTACGGGGCGGCCAAGGGGGTGTCGGGCGTGGTGCTGATGACCACGCTGGGCACCGGGATCGGCACGGCGCTGGTGGTGGACGGGAACCTGGTGCCCAACACCGAGTTCGGCCACCTGGAGATCGACGGCCACGACGCCGAGTCCAAGGCGTCCTCGGGCGCCAAGGAGCGCGAGGGCCTGTCCTACCACGAGTGGGCCCACAAGCGCCTGCAACGGTACTACCGGGTGGTGGAGGACCTGCTGTGGCCGGACCTGATCGTGGTCGGGGGCGGGGTGAGCCGCAAGGCGGACAGGTTCCTGCCGCTGCTGGACATCCGCACCCCGATCGTCCCGGCCGAGCTGCGCAACACGGCGGGCATCGTGGGCGCGGCCCTGGCGGCCCACGGCCC
>NZ_JASFDV010000139.1 GCF_030766825.1 Nocardiopsis sp. CC223A | reverse complement strand
GCGGTGGCCCTTTTGGAAACCTTCACCTCTGTCGCGAAGACCCCCTATGGCCGGGCACCCCACTGGCCTGACACGGCTATGGCGAGCTTCCCGGTCGGGTGAACAACCCCCCGGGGCGAATGCCCCGGTTCACCCTCCGGGCTGGGGCCGGGGTTCCCGGGCGGGTGGACAACCCCCCCGGGGCGGGGGCGGCGCGACGCCCTCCGGCCCGGGGCTGAGCTTTCCGGTCGGGTACAACCCCCTGGGGCCGGGGCCACGGTTCTCTTCCCGGCTGTGGCCGGGGTTCCCGGTCGGGTGGACACCCCCCGGGGCGGGGGCGGCGCGACGCCCTCCGGCAGGGGCCGGGGGCTCCGGGCGGGTACAACCCCCCGGGGTCGGGCACCCCACTGGCGTGACACGGCTATGGCGAGCTTCCCGGTCGGGTGAACAACCCCCTGGCGCGAAGGACTCCGGTTCTCCTCCCGGCTGGGGCCGGGGATCCCGGTCAGGGGAACGACCCCCTGGCGCCGGGCCGGGAGGACCACCGCGGCCTGCACCCCTCTGTGTCCGGGACGGAGGCGATGCCCACCCCGGCCCCTCGGAGTCGAAGGAGACGATCCTCCCGCCGACCGTGGCCGGGCCCCCGAACAGCGCACCCGCCACCCCCCACAGCGCTGAAAGGACACGGGCGGACACACAAGCAGCCCAGCCCGGCCCGACCCGGCCCGACCCGGACCGCGCAACACGACCACCACGCCCCCACCCCCCGCGCCCGAGGCCGCGCAATGCCCTCCGCCTCCGGCCGTGACCGGGGCCAGGCCTCCAGGGCCGGGCCCGCCCCCTGTTCCTGGGCGGGGACAAGACCACCACCCCCCGGGTTCAGGTCCCCGTCGGGGCGACCCCGCGTGCGGGCCCGCGGCCGATCTCGTCGATGTCGAAGGTGGTCAGCGCCTCGGCCACGAGGGTCCCGGTCCGCTCGGCGGCGGTCAGTCTCTCCTTGACCTGCGCCATGGTGCGTGGCCGCCACCCCGGGCCGTCGCAGCAGGTGGAGTGGAAGGTGACCCCGGCACGGAGCAGTACCCCCAGCACCCGCCAACCGGCGTCGTCTCCGCGCCGGGGGACCTCCAGGTCGCTTCCGGTGTCGATCAGCTTCCCCGCGCAGTTCGGGCATACCCGGGTGCGCGGTTCGTGGAGGCGGTGCTTGAACGCGGCCCGGCACTCCAGGCACACGTGGTGGCGTCCGAGGTGGCCGGGGCGGGTGCACATGCGGGCCGGTATCGCCCGGGTCGTCATCGACCTGCAAGAACGAGAGGGCGGGGAGGCCACTCCATGCCGTGGGGCATGGCGAGGAGGAACCGCGCACACCCGGGGAGCCCGACGGGGGTCACTTTCCGCGGGACTCCAGGGACAGCAGGAACCTCTTGCGCTCCAGCCCGCCCGCGTACCCCGTGAGGGTTCCGTTCGCCCCGATCACCCGGTGGCAGGGGACGATGATGCTGATGGGGTTGCGCCCGTTGGCCATGCCCACCGCGCGGGACGCGGTGGGCCGGCCCAGTTCCTGGGCGAGCTCCCCGTAGCTCGCGGTCTCCCCGTACGGGATGGTGGTCAGCGCGGTCCACACGCGCCGCTGCCACTCGGTCCCCGCCGGGGCCAGGGGCAGGTCGAACTCCGTGAGCGTGCCCGCGAAGTACGCGCGCAGCTGGGCGGCGGTGTCGGCGAGCACGCCGGTGTCCTCGCGGACCCAGTCGGCGGGCACGCTGCGGGGGCTCCCGTCCTTGTCCGGGGTGAGCACGCCGCCCAGGGCCTCCCCGTCGCCGTACAGGGTCAGCTCCCCGACGGGCGAGTCCATGGTGGTGAACCGGGTCGGTCCCGGTGCCGGGTCCTTGAACACGACGGCGGCTTCGCGTGCCGGGTCGGGTACCTCGATGTCGAGGGGCAGCATGTCCATTCCCGTGTCCGTTCTCATATCCGTGTCCGTTCTCCTGACCGGGGCCTTCACAGTGAGGCCCACAGCAGGTGGGTGGCGTAGGAGCGCCAGGGGCTCCAGGTCTTGTCGTCGGGAGTGCCGGTGAGCGCCTTGCGCACGCCCAGGTCGGTGCCCAGGAACACGTCCGGGTCGCCCAGGCCGCGCATGCGCACGTAGGCGGCGGTCCACGGTCCGATGCCGCGCAGCTCCTGGAGGCGGCGCTCGGTGCCGTCGCGGTCGCAGCCCGGGCCCAGGTCGACCTCGCCGCCGGCGAGGGCGGCGGCCAGCCCGGTGAGGGTGGCCGCGCGGGCGCGGGTCAGCGGCAGGTCGTCCGGGTCGGCCGCGGCCAGCGCCGCGGGGGCGGGGAACAGGTGGGTGAGGCCGCCGGTGCGCAGTTCCGGGGCCAGGGGTTCGCCGTACGCCAGGACCAGGCGGCCCGCGAGTGTGCGGGCGGCGGCCACGGAGACCTGTTGGCCCAGGACCGCGCGCACGGCCAGCTCGGCCGGGTCCGGGTGGCCCGGGGAGCGCAGCCCCGGGGAACGGGCGGACAGCGGGCCGAGCAGGGGGTCGCCGGCGAACGTCTCGGCGACGGCCTGCGGGTCGGCGTCCAGGTCCAGCAGGCGGCGGCAGCGGCGCACCGCGCCGGTCAGGTCGCGGGTGTCGGTCAGGCGCAGGCGGCACAGCACGTGCCCTGGCCCCGGGGACAGTTCCGCGGTGCCGGGGCCGTGCGGCAGGCGCAGCGTGCGCCGGTAGACGCCGTCGCGGAGCTCTTCGACGCCCGGGACGGCGCGGGCGCCGAGGAAGGCCAGGGTGCGGTCGAGGTCGAACGGCGCCCGGTAGGCCAGGCGCAGTGTGATCGTGTCCGATTCCGGCCGCACGGTGCGCCCGCGCATCTGCGTGGGAGCCCGGCCGAACATCGCGCGCATGGTCTCGTTGAACTGCCGCACGCTGGAGAACCCGGCCGCGAACGCGATGTCGGTCATCGGCATGTCCGTGGTCTCCACCAGTGTGCGCGCCGTGCGCGCCCGTTCGGTGCGGGCCAGCGCCAGCGGCCCGGCGCCGAGTTCGGCGGTGAGCAGCCGGTTGAGCTGGCGTTCGCTGTAGCCGACCGAGGCCGCGACCTCGCGCACGCCGCCGCGGTCGACGGCACCGTCCTGGATGAGCCGCATGGCGCGGCCGACCACGTCGGCGCGGATGTTCCACTCGGGCGAGCCCGGGGTGAGTTCGGGGCGGCACCGCTTGCAGGCGCGAAAGCCCGCCTCCTGGGCGGCGGCGGCCGTCGGGTAGAAGTCGACGTTCTGCCTTTTGGGGGTGCGCGCCGGGCAGCTGGGACGGCAGTAGACACCGGTGGTGCGCACCGCGGTGTAGAACATCCCGTCGAACCGGGAGTCCCTGCCGTGTACGGCGCGGTAGCGCTGCTCATCGTCCATCACGACATCCATACTCGCCGATCACGGGGGCCCGGACCGGCGGTTTTCGGACATCGTGGTCAGGCCTCTCCGGAGTGCTCTTCGAGGTACTCGATGTACACGGGGCGCAGCGCCTCCTGGACCTTGGGGTCGTTCTCGGCGGACAGCGCCTCGTACACGAACCCGGACAGCTGGGCGACGCTGGCCTCGCTGGCCTCCCGGTTCCCGGCGATCGCCTCGGCGGCGGGGATCAGCCCCAGGAGTTTCCAGAAGAAGCGCAGGTCCCACTTCTTGCGCGCCAGTTCGACGGCGCGTTCGCGCAGTTCGTCGGTGCCGAGCGAGTCGAGTTCCCGTTCCTGTGCCATGCTCCGGACCATACCCGTCCCCGCGCCCCGCCGCCCGTAGTGACCTGGGTTACTCTTCAGGGCATCGGATTGTTCTCGCATCGGGGTCCTCACAAGGGGCCGTGAGGGGTTGGACCATGGCAGGTGCAGCACGGGTCGTCGTCGCCAAACCGGGGCTGGACGGGCACGACCGTGGAGTGAAGATCGTCGCCCGCGTGCTGCGCGACGCCGGTGTCGAGGTCATCTACACGGGGCTGCGCCAGACGCCGGAGATGATCGTGGCGGCCGCCATCCAGGAGGACGCGGACGCGATCGGGCTGTCGGTGCTCTCGGGCGCGCACATGACGATGTTCACCCGGGTGCTGGAGCTGCTCAAGGAGAACGGCGCGGAGGACATCCGGGTGTTCGGCGGCGGGATCATCCCCGATGAGGACATCGCCGAGCTGGAGCGGCTGGGCGTCGCGAAGATCTTCACACCGGGTTCGCCCACGGCGGAGATCGCCGAGTGGGTCAAGGAGAACGTGCGTCCCGCGCACGCCGCCTGAGCCGTGGCGTGACGTTGGTCGCATGCCCGTAACGTGTGGGTTCGCGACTTTCGTCTCGTTCGCAGTGTTATAGAGCGTGGCGCTCGTCACAGATTTTCCCACCGGGGGCTCCCCAGGGCCGCCTGCGCGGCTATCACCAGGGCGGTCGGCGCGGCCAACGCGCCCCCGGTGTCCGGCATCCGGATCTCGGGCGACTAAGCTTTGCGCATGTCGCGGGTGGCTGAAGACGCCGCGGCGATCTCGATCCCTGTGGTCGGCTCGACCCCCGTCCGGGGCCATCCCCGTTCGGGGCATCCGCGGCGTGTGACACGCGGTGGCGAGCCGGATTCGGACCCATGCCACCCCGGTAGACATCCTGAGCCAGCGAGTTACAAGGACGGACCCTCGTGGACCTGTTCGAATACCAGGCGAAGCAACTCTTCGCAGAGTACGGAATTCCCGTACCCCAGGGGAAGGTGGCGAGCACGGCCGCTGAGGCACGTGCGATCGCCGATGAGTTCGCCGCCGCGGGCAAGCCCCGCGTCGTCGTCAAGGCCCAGGTCAAGACCGGTGGTCGCGGTAAGGCCGGCGGCGTGAAGGTCGCCGAGGGCCCCGAGGACGCCCAGGCCAAGGCCGAGCAGATCCTCGGCATGGACATCAAGGGCCACACGGTCCACCGCGTCCTGGTCGAAGAGGCCTCCGACATCGCGGAGGAGTACTACTTCTCCTTCCTGCTGGACCGGGCCAACCGCAACTTCCTCTCGATCTGCTCCGCCGAGGGCGGCATGGAGATCGAGGAGGTCGCCGAGACCAACCCCGACGCCGTCGCCAAGATCGCGATCGACCCGCTGACCGGGGCCCCCGAGGCCGTCGCCGCGGAGATCGCCAAGGCCGGCCGCCTCCCCGAGGCCGCCGCCGCGGGCGCCGCCGAGATCATCGCCAAGCTGTGGCAGGCCTTCGTCGGCAAGGACGCCACGCTCGTCGAGGTCAACCCGCTCATCCTCACCAAGGACGGCCGCGTCGTCGCCCTGGACGGCAAGGTCACCCTGGACGAGAACGCCGAGTTCCGCCAGGACCTGGAGAGCCTCGCCGTTCCCGAGGAGGGGGACCCGCTGGAGGTCGCCGCCAAGGAGAAGAACCTCAACTACGTCAAGCTCGACGGTGAGGTCGGCATCATCGGCAACGGCGCGGGCCTGGTCATGTCCACCCTGGACGTGGTCGCCTACGCCGGCGAGGACTTCGGCGGCGTCAAGCCCGCCAACTTCCTCGACATCGGCGGCGGCGCCTCGGCCGAGGTCATGGCCAACGGCCTGGAGATCATCCTGGGCGACCCCTCGGTCAAGAGCGTGTTCGTCAACGTCTTCGGCGGCATCACCGCCTGCGACGCCGTCGCCAACGGCATCGTCCAGGCCCTGGAACTGCTGGAGGGCCGCGGCGAGGACGTCACCAAGCCGCTCGTCGTGCGTCTGGACGGCAACAACGCCGAACTGGGCCGGCAGATCCTCACCGAGCGGGCCCACCCGGCCGTGCGCCAGGTCGACACCATGGACGGCGCCGCCGCGCAGGCCGCCGAACTCGCGGCGAAGTAGCAGGGAGCAACACACCATGGCCATCTTCCTCACCAAGGACAGCAAGGTCCTCGTCCAGGGCATGACCGGCTCGGAGGGCACCAAGCACACCCGCCGCATGATCGCCTCCGGTACCACCATCGTGGGCGGCGTCAACCCCCGCAAGGCCGGCCAGGCCGTCGACTTCGACGGCACCGAGATCCCGGTGTTCGGCACCGTCGCCGAGGGCATCGCCGCCACCGGCGCGGACGTGACCGTGATCTTCGTGCCGCCCAAGTTCACCAAGGACGCCGTGATCGAGGCGATCGACGCCGAGATCGGCCTGGCGGTCGTGATCACCGAGGGCGTGCCGGTGCACGACACAGCCGCGTTCTGGTCCTACGCCCGGTCCAAGGGCGACAAGACCCGGATCATCGGCCCTAACTGCCCGGGTCTGATCACCCCGGGCCAGTCGAACGCGGGCATCATCCCGGCGACCATCACCAAGCCGGGCCGGATCGGGCTGGTGTCCAAGTCCGGGACGCTGACCTACCAGATGATGTACGAGCTGAGCGACATCGGTTTCTCCTCGGCGGTGGGCATCGGCGGGGACCCGATCATCGGGACCACGCACATCGACGCCCTGGCGGCGTTCGAGGCCGACCCCGACACCGACGTGATCGTGATGATCGGTGAGATCGGCGGTGACGCCGAGGAGCGGGCGGCCGCGTTCATCAAGGAGAACGTGACCAAGCCCGTGGTGGGTTACGTGGCGGGGTTCACCGCTCCGGAGGGCAAGACCATGGGTCACGCGGGCGCGATCGTGTCGGGTTCCTCCGGCACCGCGGCCGCGAAGAAGGAGGCGTTGGAGGCCGCCGGCGTCAAGGTCGGCAAGACCCCCAGCGAAACCGCCAAGCTGGTGCGCGAGCTGTTCTAGCGGTTCAGGCCGTCACGGCCCCGTTCCGCGCCTTCGGGCGCGGGCGGGGCCGTCGCCGTCTCACCCGCCGGTGATCTCGCCGGGTCCGTTCCCGCGGCGCCGGCGGCGGGCCAGGGCCGTGATGAGGCCGGGCACCACCATCAGGCAGAAGAAGCCCAGGAAGACGCTGATGGCGGTGACGTTGCCGGAGATGAACGTCGGCAGGCCCCACACGAAGAGCAGGAACCCGCCCCAGCCCAGGACGGACGGCAGGTTGTCGTCGTTCTTCCTTTTCTTCTTCGCCACGGACCGGCCGGTCTCGGCCAGGTCCACCGGCCCCTCGGCGTTCGCGGCGGGGGCGACCGCCGCGGAGGCGGACAGCGCGCTCGGGTGCAGGTTCGGGGGCAGGTCCTCGAACAGCGGGACCAGGTCCCTGCCGGTGACGGCGCGCAGGGCGGCGCCGGATCGCTCCTCGTGCTCGTCGACGGTGAGCCTGCCCTCTTGGAACGCGGTGCGCAGGGACTCCAGCGCCTCGTCGCGTTCGACGTCGGAGAGGCGGTAAGGGGCGGGATCCGGGCCTGTCATCTTCGTCCGTTCGAGCGGGGGAGTCGGCGTCTTCATCGTATGACGGACGTACCGGCCAGGGGGTTCCGGAACGGTCCCGCCGGGACGGGGAAGCACGACACGCGCGGCGGGGATGGCGCGGAGCAATCCGGTCCCTGGCAGCATAAGTCGGGTGAGCACGCCAGGATCTCCCCCCGACCCAGCCCGCCGCACGGGAACCGCGGACGCGCCGCGCCCGATCTACTCGACCGGGGGCGTGGCGGCCGCGACCGCCGCGGGCATCGGCCTGGCGGTCATCGTCACCCTGACCATGGTCGGGTGGGTGGCCGCGCCCCACGACACGTTCGGCGAGGAGATCGTCGACCTGTTGCAGGGGGCGGTGCTGGCCTGGCTGGTGGGCCACCACGTGTCGTTCGCGGTGCCCGAGGGGAGCATCAGCCTGCTCCCGATCGGCCTGGTGCTGCTGCCGGGGCTGCTGCTGTACCGGGCGGGCCGGTGGATGGCGCGCAACTGCGAGATCGCCCGGCTGCGGCACGTGCACCGGGCGGCGATCGCGATCGCCGGGCCGTACGCGGCGATCTGCGGGACGCTGGCGCTGCTGGCCCGCACCGAGGCGGTGGAGCCGAGCATGCCGCGGGCGCTGCTCATGGGGTTCGTCATCGCGTTCCTGGCCGGCGGGCTGGGGGTGCTGCGCCAGCTGATGCGGGACAAGGGTGTGGTGGCCCGGGACCTGCTGGGGCTGATGCCCGCCCGGTCGCGGTCGCTGCTGGTGGGGATGCTCGCCTCCACCGGGACGCTGCTGCTGGGCGGGTTCCTGCTGTTCCTGGTGGCGCTGGCGGTGAGCCTGCCCGAGGCGGTGGAGACCACGCGGCTGCTGGCCCCGGGGTGGGTGGGCGGTCTGCTGCTCCTGCTCATCCAGCTCGCCTACCTGCCCAACGCGGTGGTGTTCGCGGTCTGCTACGCCCTGGGTCCCGGGTTCGCGGTGGGGGAGATGACGGTGGTCGCTCCGACGGGGGTGTCGGTGGGGCCGCTGCCGCTGCTGCCGATGCTGGCGGCGCTGCCGGAGAACGGGGCGGCACCGGTGCTGTCGCTGGTGGCACTGACGGTGCCGTTCATCGCGGGGGCGGTGGGCGGGGTGCTGACCCAGCGCAGTGCGCCGGACGTGGTGAGCGAGTCCGCGCCGCTGTGGGGGTTCGTGTGCGGGGTGACCACCGGGCTGCTGTGCGCGGCCCTGGGGGCGCTGGCGGGCGGCTCCCTGGGCGGGCAGCGGCTGTCGGACGTGGGGCCGTCCGCCTGGCAGGTGGGGCTGGTGGCCGCCCTGGAGGTGGGGGTGGCCGCGGCGATCGCGGCGTGGATCGCGAACTGGTGGTACACCCGCCGCTCCCCGGCCGCCGCCGCGGAGTCCCCGGCGGCCCCCGTACAGGAGTCGGGCGCCGAGCCCGCCGCGCGGGTGGAGCTGCCCGCCGACGTCCCGGTGGGCGAGGGGCTGGCCACGGTCACCCCGCTGCGTCCGCGGGAGGACAGGGGCGGCGGTGTCGCCGTCGAGGAGCCGCCCGAGGCTCCCGCCGAGGACACGGCGCCGGCCGGGCCCACCCCGGAGGAGGAGCGCGAGCGCAAGGAG
>NZ_JASFDV010000138.1 GCF_030766825.1 Nocardiopsis sp. CC223A | reverse complement strand
GCGACCCCCGGCACGCGCCCCGGGCCGCCCACCATCTGGCGCTGTCCCTGGAGCAGGACGGCGAGGACGCCGAGGCCGAGCGGATCTGGCGCCGGCTGTTGGACCTGGGCGGGCCCGGGCACACCGCCGTCGCCCACTACGGACTGGCCCGCGCCGCGGAGGAGCGCGGCGACCCCGGGGCCGCCGAGGAGCACTGGGAGGCGGCACTGGCCCCGCCGCCCGACCGAGCCGAGCGGCTGCACGCCGAGACCGTGGCCGAGGCCGCCCGCGACCTGGCCGGGAGGCTGCTGGACCGGGGCGCGCCGGGCGCCGCCCTGAGCGCCGCCGAACGGGGGCTGTCCGTGGCCGAGGACCCGGAGCTGCGCCTGCTGCGCGCCGCCGCCCACCTGGAACACGCCATCGCCGACCTGGACGCGGTCGTCGAGCCGCCCCGGGAGGACGGTGAGCCCGCCGCCCCGCGGACCGCCGGGGCCGCCGTGGAGCTGCTGGCCGGGCTGCTGGGACTGCGCGGAGACGCCGACGGGGCCGCCGGGGTGTGGCGCAGCGGACTGCGCGACCTCGGGGAGGACACCGCGCGGGAGGTCGGTGCCCGGCTGCGGCGCGGGTTCGCCCACGGCGGCGAGGAGGACGGGGTCCCCTGGTGGGAGCCCTACCTGGCGGAGGCGGTGGCCACGACCAGCGCGCCCGCGCTGGCGGCGGAGCTGTTCGCGGTGCTGACCCGGATGCACGCCCTGGCGGCGCTGCCCGCGCTGGAGGGGGAGGCGAACCCGGCGCGGTTGCGGGAGGCGCTGGTCCAGGCGGTGCGCACCCCCGACGAACTGGTGTGGGGGCCGGGCCTGCACGCGGACCTGCGGCGCCGGCTGGCGGAGGCCACCGGGGGCCGCGACCTGCTGCCCGAGGACTGGCCCGAGCGCCTGTGAGGCCAAGGGCCGCGGAACGGTCGGCGCGTACCGCCGCCCGGGGGCTCGGCTCCCGGGCGGGGATCGTCCGGTCCGTCGGGGGACCGGCGGGGACGGTGGCGTCAGGCGGCCAGGACGCGGGGGCGGTGCGGGGCGACGACGGCGCCGTCGGGCAGCAGCTCACCGGTGTCGTCGAAAAGGACGACGCCGTTGCAGAGCAGGCTCCACCCCTGTTCCGGATGGCTGGAGACGACGCGCGCGGCCTCGCGGTCGGTGTCCTCGAAGGACGGGCAGGGAGGCTCATGGCTGCACATGGGATCGGCCTTTCGTTACGGGCTCGTCGTTGAGCTGACGCCAAGAATAGTGGCTGACATCACATGCTTGTCGCGTTTCGTGTCGAAAACACGGCGTCGGTGTCGTCGACTGCTTCTCACACGGTGAGATACCCACAGGTCGCCTGTGGTTCGCATCACTTTCGATCGGATCGGGGAGGAGTTCAGTACCCGCCCCGGGTCCGGCGCGCCGCCGGGCGGCCGCGCATGCCGGCCCCGGCCAGACCGCCGCGCTGGAACGCCCGCACCAGCTCGCCGCCCAGGTTCACCCCGGCGCCCAGCGCCAGGCCCACCATGACCGCCTCCACCAGCGAGAGCAGACCCGACACCGCCGTGCCCTGGGTGAACTCGATCAGCCCCCGGTACAGCAGGCTGCCCGGCAGCAGGGGCGCGATCGACGGCACCAGGTAGGGCAGCACCGGGCGGCGGGTGCGCCGGGCCAGCCAGTGGCCCACCACCCCCACGGCCACCGCGCCCACGACGGTGCCCACCACCGGCGGCACCTCGAACACCGACCGCATGCCCGCGTAGATCACCCAGATCATCACGCCCAGCAGGCCGATGGTCACCAGCATCCGGGGCGGTACCGCCAGCGACACCGCGAACGCGATCGCGATCCCGGCCGCGCCCAGCAGCACCGGCGGTTCCATGGAGGTGCCCGCCGAGGGCAGGGCGTCCAGGTCGATGGACACGCCCAGGCGCACCGCCGTGTACGCGACCGCGCCCACTCCGGACACGATCGCGCCCAGGATGAAGAACGTCTCCAGCAGCCGGGCCGCCGCCGACACGTAGCTGCCGCTGATCCCGTCCTGGAGGCTGGCCACCAGCGGGCGCCCGGGCAGCAGCGCCATGATGTTGCCGGTGATGATCGCGCCCGCCTGGAGCCCCAGCTCCATCTCGTGGCTCACCCACAGCAGCCCCACGCCGATGGTCGCCGCGACCATCGCCGCGGCGGTCATCTGGTAGAACTCGGCGACCCCGCGGCGGGCCAGGAACACCGACGTGCGGTCGCCCAGCACCGCCGCCAGGAACGCCGCCGTCGTCACGATGAGGCCGCCGCCCATCATCACACTGGCGCTGGAGGCGATCAGTCCGAACCCGACCACGATCACCCAGTGGGGGTAGGGCATGCGGGCCCGCCGGATGCTCTCCAGCCTGGCGGCGGCGTCCTCCAGCTCCAGCAGGCCCAGGGCCGCCTGCTGCACCAGCGTGTGCAGCTCGTTGACCCGGAAGTAGTCCAGGGAGCGGCGGCGCACCACCCGCTCGCCGGTGATGGGCGGCTGGTCGCCGCCCGGGTGCGTGGACAGGGTGATGGTGGTGAAGGTGACCGACACCTCCGAGCGGGGCAGGTTGAAGGCCACCGAGAGGCTGAGCATCGCCTCGCTGACCGCCTCGGTGCCCTCGCCGCTGGCGAGCATCAGCTCGCCGACCCGCAGCACCAGGTCGATGGCCCGGGCGTCGGGGAGGGGGCGCTCGTCCTCCTCCTCGTCCGGGGCCAGGTCGCGCTCGTGCCGGGCGCGCCAGTCACGCATCCGGCTGAGCATGCGGTCCTCACCCGACGGCGGGCGGCCCCGCTTGTCCCCCATGTCCGTCCTCCCCTTCCCGCCGGTGCCCCGCGGCGGTCGACCCGGTGTTCACGACCCCTTCAGGGGACGCGGCCCCCTCGGTCCGGGTTCGCCCGCCCGGGGACCGGGTACCGGTGAGTTCGATCACCGGGTCATCCTCCCAAGCCGCTCGGTTCCGTGCGGGGGAACGCGCCGGGGCCGGCGGGGCGGACCGGGGGTTCATCCGTCCTGTTCCCCGGGGCGGACCAGGCCGCTCTCGTAGGCGTGCACCACGGCCTGCACGCGGTCGCGCAGACCGAGTTTGGTGAGGATACGGCCCACGTGCGACTTGACGGTGGTCTCGCCGACGACCAGGTGGGCGGCGATCTCGGAGTTGGACCAGCCGCGGGCGACCAGGCGCAGCACCTCGCGCTCGCGTTCGGTGAGGGGGTCGGGGGCGTCGTTCCCGGAGCCGTCGGAGGCGGGCAGCAGCGGGGCGAACCGGGCGAGCAGCCGCTCCAGCACCTGGGGGGAGACCACGGCGCCGCCGGAGGCGACGGTCTCCACCGCCGCCACCAGTTCCTCGGGCGGGGAGTCCTTGAGCAGGAACCCGTGGGCGCCCGCCCGCAGGGTGCCCACCGCGTACTCGTCGAGGTCGAAGGTGGTGAGCACCAGCACCCGGACGGCCTGGTCCAGGGAGCGCGAGCGCTCGACGATGCGGCGGGTGGCCTCGACGCCGTCCATGCCGGGCATGCGCACGTCCATGAGGACGACGTCGGGCAGCAGCCTGCGGGCGGCCGCCACCGCTTCGCGACCGTCGGAGGCCTCGCCGACCACGGACAGGTGCGGGGCGGCCTCCAGGATCATCCGGAAGCCGGCGCGGACGAGGGGCTGGTCGTCGACCAGCAGCACTGAGACGGGCACAGGCCGATTCTGCCGTATCCGGTGCCCCGCGGAGGTACCGCTGCGCCGTCAGGCCCCCGGGGGGAGGGCGTCGGGCAGTGGCGGCGGGGTGCCGCCGAAGGCCGGGCAGATGGCCTGGTGTTCGCACCAGTCGCAGAGCCTGCTCTTCCTGGGTTCCCAGACCCCGGCGCGGCCGGCCGCCTCGATCCGGGCCCAGATGTCGGAGATCTCGGCCTCGGCGGCGCGCAGTTCGTCCTCGGTGGGGTCGTACCAGCGGATCGCCCCGTTCCCGCCCAGGTAGACCAGTTGCAGCCGGGTGGGTACCACGCCCAGGTCGCGCCAGATCATCACCGCGTAGAAGAAGATCTGGAACTTGGCCTTGTCCTCGAAGCGCGGGGAGGGGGACTTGCCGGTCTTGTAGTCGACGATGCGGATGCGCCCGTCGGGGGTCACGTCGAGGCGGTCGACGTAGCCGCGCAGCCGCAGCCCGGTGGGCAGCTCCACCGAGATGCGCATCTCGCGCTCGCGCGGTTCCAGGGCGGTGGGGTTCTCCAGGTCGAAGTAGCGGCGGACCAGGTCGCGGGCGGACTCCAGCCAGGCGTCGCGGGCGGCCTCGTCGGCGAACAGCTCCTCCACCTCGGGGCGCTTGTCCTTGAGCTTGGTCCACTGGGGGTCGACCAGGCCGACCGCGGTGCGGGGGGTGCGGGTCTCGGCGGGCAGCTCGTACAGGCGCTCCAGGCAGGCGTGGACCAGGGTGCCGCGCAGGGCCGCCGCGCTCGGGGCCTCCGGGAGCCGGTCGATGGTGCGGAACCGGAAGAGCAGCGGGCACTGGAGGAAGTCCGACGCCCGGGAGGGCGACAGTGCGGACGGCAGGAGCGCGGTGGTCATACCCGTGAGCCTACGAGAAGGGCGTGACAGACGACACCCGTGCGCCGGAGCCCTGTGCGCCGGGCCTCCCGGGCGCGGGCACCCCCGGGTGCCGGGTGCGGCGCGGCCCCGTAACCTGGGGGCGTGACCATCGGCAACGATCGCCCCGCGCCCCGCGACCGCTCCAACGGACTGCTCCTGGGCCGGCCCTTCGGGGTCCCCGTGTACGTCACCGCGTCGTGGTGGGTGGTGGCGGTCCTGATCACCCTGGTGTACGGCGGGATCGTGCAGGACCGCCTGGCCCTGCCGCCGGTGTTCTCCTATGCGATGGCGTTCGTGTTCGCGCTGCTGCTGTACGCGTCGGTGCTGGTGCACGAGTTGGCGCACTCGGTGGTGGCGCGCCGGTACGGGCTGCCGGTGCGGCGGATCGTGCTGTACGTGCTGGGCGGGGTCTCCGAGATCGAGAAGGAGGCGTCCACGCCGGGGCGGGAGTTCTGGATCGCGTTCGCGGGCCCGCTGTTCTCGCTGCTGATCGCGGCCGGGGCGTTCGGGCTGTTCCTGTTGGCGGACCCGTTCACGGTGGTGGGCGAGCTGCTGTTCCAGCTGTGGGTGGCCAACCTGCTGGTGGGTGTGTTCAACCTGCTGCCGGGGCTGCCGCTGGACGGCGGGCGGCTGGTGCGGGCCGCGGTGTGGAAGCTGACCGGGCGGCCGCTGGCGGGCAGTGTGGCGGCGGCCTGGGGCGGCCGGGTGCTGGCCCTGGTCGTGGTGGCGGTGCCGCTGCTGCTGGGCTGGCTGAACGGTGCCCTCAACCCGTGGGGCACCGTGTGGGGGCTGGTGCTGGGCGGGTTCATGTGGATGGGCGCCACCGATTCCCTGCGGTCCGCGCGGGTGCGCTCGCGGGTGCCGGGGCTGCGGGTCCGCGACCTGGCGCGGGCGGCGCTGGCGGTCCCGGCCGACACCCCGCTGGCCGAGGCCGAGCGGCGCGCCGCGGTGATCGGGGCGACGGCGCTGGTGGTGACCGACTCGGAGGGCACGCCGACGGCGGTGGTGCATCCGGGGATGGCCGCGGAGGTCACCGACGCCCGGCGGGCGTGGGTGCCGGTGGCGGAGGTGGCGCGGGCGCTGACCGCGTACTCTGTGCTGCCGCTGGACCTGGAGGGGGAGGAGATGCTGGAGCGTCTGACCTCCCACCCGCTTCCGGAGTACCTGGTGGTGGACGCCGACGGCGCGGTGCACGGGGTGCTGCGCGCCGCCGACGTCAACGCGGCCATGTCCGGCCGGGAGTGATCCCGCCGGCGGTGTCCCCGTCGGGCCTGCGCTCCGCTGCGGCCTGATCGGGCGCCCCAGGGGGTGGGAAGGGGTCTCGGGAGGCGCGGCGGCCCTTCCGTCGAAGTCCTCGCCCGCCCGTCGCCCACCACCGCCCGACCCGTCGCCCACCACCGCCCTCAAAGGGCGGCCTGCGGCCGACGGTGCCTTCCCCTTACGGGCGGCCTGCGGCCGACGGTGCCCCCTATGGACGGGCCTGTGGCCGACGGCGCCTCCCCCTACGGGCGGGCCTGCGGCCACGGGCCTCTCCTCGGAGGCTTCTCCTCGGAGGCCTCCGGAACCCCGTCGGCGCCCTCACCTGCGGGCGCCCTCGGGCCACAGGACGGACACCGGGCGGTGCAGGGAGCGGGCGTAGGCGACGATGTCGGCGGTGCCGCCGGGGCCGCGGGCGGGTTCGCCGTCCCACACCGCGACGAGTTGGTCGCAGCGTTCCACCAGGAGGCGGCCCGCCTCCAGGTGGGCCCTGGGCGTGGACTCCACGTGCGGTAACGCGTGGACGAGGACGGCCTGGGAGAGCAGGCGGTCGTAGAGCGGGTGGTGCCCGGTGGGGAGTCCGTCGCGGTACTCGCGGGCGGGGACGATCACCTCCAGCGGGGCTCCGGCGTCGATGACCGCGGCGGCGAACAGGGCGTCGGCCCCGTCCGCCAGACAGGACAGGCCCACCATGTCGCACCCGTAGGGCTCCAGGTGCGAGTCGATGAGGGCGGCGACGGCGCCGCCGACGCCGGGGGTCAGGTTGCGATGGCCGGTGATGCCGATGCGGATCACGTCATCCTCCCTGCTGTTCGTTTAGCCGCCTTTGTACCCAGATGTAGGGACGGAGTTCACGAGCAGTGCGAGGCGGTCGTCGAGGTCTCGGACGCAGGCGGCCTCCGGGCCCCTGTAACGACGCCTGAAGGAGCGGACGCGGTCCACGACCCGGGCCGAGCCGAACCGGGTTCCGGTCTCCAGGGCCTCCACGGCCAGCCGGAACGCCTCGTCGACGTCGCCGGCCTCGGCGTGCGCCGCGGCCAGTTCGACCTTCAGCACCGCGGACTGCTTGGCGCCCCGTCCCTGGGGGCCGGAGGCCTCGGCGAAGGCGTCGCGGGCGTCGTGCGGGCGGCGCAGGCGCACCCCCACCAGGGCCCGGTACCCGGAGATCTTGGCCTGGTCGAAGGCGAACACCCAGGGCCAGGGCGGGTTGATGTTGCCGGAGCGGGAGATCTCCTTCTCGGCGCGGCCGATGGCGTGGGCCGCGGCGGAGCGGTCGCCGATGCCGGCGTGGGCGAGCGCCCCCACGCAGGCCAGCCAGG
The DNA here is from genome assembly GCF_030766825.1 of Nocardiopsis sp. CC223A. Taxonomy (GTDB): domain Bacteria; phylum Actinomycetota; class Actinomycetes; order Streptosporangiales; family Streptosporangiaceae; genus Nocardiopsis. The sequence continues at coordinate 1,734 of NZ_JASFDV010000138.1, read as the reverse complement.
CGCGGGCGGTGGGGTGGGCGGAGGGGCCCAAGACGTGCTCGGCCTCCTGGACCAGGCCCAGGCCCAGTTCGGGGTCCTCCGCGGTGTCGATCTCGAAGGCGGCCAGGGAGCCGAGCATGTACACGTCGAGCAGGCGCATCCCGGCCTGGCGGGCGCGGATGACGGCGGTGCGGTAGTGCATGCGGGCCGACCCCATGTCGCCCTGGTCGGCGTGCAGCCAGGCGGCGAACCCGGAGGCCTCGCTGGCGGCGGCGCTGACGGCGGAGTGGTGGGTGGTGCCGCGGGCCTTGAGGAGCATCCGTTCGGCCAGGTGTACGTGGGCCACGGCGCCGGGCAGCAGGTCCCGGGCGGGTGAGGTGGAGTCCATGCGGCGGTGGCCGCCGGTGATGGAGCGCAGCGAGGGCGCGGTCGTCTCGTCGACGGCGAGGTGGCCGCCCTCGTACGGCGCGCCGAAGGCGCGGGCGGTGCCTGCGGTGCGGATGGTCGCCGGGGCGGGGGCCGCCGTCGGTACCTCGTCGGCGTCGGGCGGCAGGGTGCCGTCGAAGCGCAGCAGGTGCAGCGGGATGTCCAGTCGCCGGGCCAGGTCGTGGACCTGGGTGACGGTGAGCGACTGCTGGCCGTTGACGACCCGGGAGACCCAGCTCTGGGAGTAGGCGACGGCGCGTGCCAGGTCGCCCTGGGACCAGCCGCGGGCGGTGCGCACCCCCTCGATGACGGTCGCCATGTCGCAGGTGGCCAGGGCGGCGGCGATACGCGGCCGGGACCACAGGTCCGGTGGAAGTTGGGACATGGAGTTCAGATTAGGGATTCGCGGTGCCGGAGGTGGCCGTGTTCGGTCCGACGGTACCGGGTAAAGCCCGTGTTCGCGGTTTTTCGTGGCTTCTGACAACCCCGTGCCAAGGGTCTTAGGTGACCACTCCGTCCCTTGTGGGGCGGGTTGTTGAGATAAGGGCGATAAAAACCCTCTGTTGGTTTTCATCGTGATCCATGGGGATTTTCTGGGAGGGGTCTCCTGCCCCGGGAAGGGCGCGCATAACAGCTCATGCGTGATCCGCATAGGCGTGCTCTTCCGGTCCCGGCGGTGCGGCAGAGTGAGGAACGTCGTTGGCGACCACAGGGGAGGCCTGAGTGACCGTCGATACCCCACCGGCGGGTGACCCGGACATGCGGTGTCCGGGCGAGATCGACCTCGTGCTGCGCGGGCTCGCCGCGGAGCTGCGCTCGCACGGGGTGGAGGCCCGCGAGGACGGGGTGCACGGCATCGTGCACGCCGGGCCGCAGCACGCGCTGCTCCGGCCGCACCGGGGGGACCTGTGGTGGTGGATGCGGTGGCCGGGGGAGCCCCGGCCGCTGGCGGGGGTGCCTCTCTCTCCGGCCACACGGACCTCCGAGGCGGTCCGCCGCATCCTGGGGGCCCTGGACCGCACCTGAAGACCGCGCGGCCCCCACCGCGCCCCCGACGGGCGCGGGTCCGGCCCGCGCCCCAGGGCGGGCGGGGCTCGGGCTTCCCCGGAACCCAGTCTCCCTCTGTGCGGGGCCGCCCGGCCCCGCCCGCCCGATCGCCCCGCCTCCGGGTCGCGCTTCCCCCGCGCCCGGACCCGGCGGGGAAGCCGGAACGTCCCGACCGCAGTCCCTCCGCGGCCGGGCCGGGTCCGGAAGTGTTCCGGCCGCACCTCCCCCGTGGCCGGGGCACGACGACCGCCGGCACGGCCCCCCCGTGCCGCGGCGGTCCCG
>NZ_JASFDV010000137.1 GCF_030766825.1 Nocardiopsis sp. CC223A | reverse complement strand
GGCGGGCGGGGCGGCCGGGGAGTCCTACGTGGAGGTGTCCCGCGAGGACGGGCCCGAGGGGGCCCGCGCGGACCTGGCGGCGCTCGCCTCCGCCGGGCTCCGCGCCAAGTTCCGCACCGGCGGGGTCACCGCGCAGGCCCACCCCACCGAGGACGAACTGGCCGGGTACCTGTACGCCGCCGTCGACCTCGGGGTGCCCTTCAAGTGCACCGCCGGGCTGCACCACGCCGTCCGGCACACCACCGCCGAGGGGTTCGAGCAGCACGGTTTCCTCAACGTGCTGCTGGCCACCGACACCCTCGTCCGGGGCGGGAGCGCCGCCGAGGCGGCCGAGGTCCTGGCCGAACGGGACGGCCGGGTCCTGACCGCCCGCGCCGGGGGCCTCACCGCCCGGGAGGCGGCCGCGGTCCGGGCCGCGTTCCGCTCCTTCGGCACGTGCAGCATCATCGAGCCGCTGGAGGACCTCATCGTCCTCGGGGCGCTCGACCTCTAGAACCGCCGGAACCGCCGACGAACCACCACCCCCGCGGCCGGACCGGTACCGGCGCTCCGGCCGCGGGGCCGCACCCAGAAAGCGCACACCCCATGCCCGACAGCTGGATCGACCTGCCCCAGGACACCGAGTTCGGCCTGGCCACCCTGCCGTACGGGGTGTTCAGCACCGACGGCGGGGGCGCCACCCGCCTGGGCACCGCCATCGGCGCCCACGTCCTGGACCTGGGCGCCGCCGCGCGCGCCGTCGGCTCGCCCCACGCCGACCTGCTCGGTGCCCCGAACCTCGACGCGCTGCTGGCCGCCGGCCGCCCCGTGTGGGACCGGGTCCGCGCCGACCTGGCGGACTGGCTCACCGACCCCGCCCACGAGGCCGCCGTGCGCCCCCACCTGGTGGACCGGGCGTCGGTGCGGCTGCACCTGCCGTTCACCGTCGCCGACTACGTCGACTTCTACGCCTCCGAGCACCACGCCACCAACGTGGGCCGGATCTTCCGCCCCGACCAGGCACCGCTCACCCCCAACTGGAAGCACCTGCCCATCGGGTACCACGGCCGCTCCGGGACCATCGTGGTGTCGGGCACCGACATCGTCCGCCCCACCGGGCAGCGCAAGCCGCCCACCGAGCCGACCCCGGTCTTCGGCCCGTCGGCGCGGTTGGACATCGAGGCCGAGGTGGGCTTCGTGGTCGGCACCCCCAGCCCGATGGGCGAACGGGTCGCGGTGGACGGCTTCGCCGACCACGTCTTCGGCGTGTTCCTGCTCAACGACTGGTCCTCGCGCGACCTCCAAGCCTGGGAGTACGTGCCGCTGGGCCCGTTCCTGGGCAAGTCGTTCGCCACGTCGGTCTCCCCGTGGGTGGTACCGCTGGCCGCCCTGGAGTCGGCCCGGGTGGAGCAGCCGGCCCAGGACCCCGAGCCGCTGCCGTACCTGCGCGGAACCGGGCCCTGGGGCCTGGACCTGCGGCTGGAGGTACGGCTCAACGGGCACGTGGTGTCGCGGCCCCCGTTCTCGCAGATGTACTGGACGGCGGCGCAGCAGCTCGCCCACATGACCGTCAACGGGGCGTCGCTGCGCACCGGCGACGTGTACGCCTCGGGCACGGTGAGCGGCCCCGAGGTGGAGCAGCGGGGCTGCCTCCTGGAGCTGACCTGGAGCGGTAGGGAACCGCTGCGGCTGCCGGACGGCACCGAGCGCACCTTCCTGGAGGACGGGGACGAGGTCACCATCACGGCGACCGCCCCCGGCCCGGACGGGTCCCTCGTCCACTTCGGCGAGGTGAGCGGGCGGATCCTGCCCGCCGGGTAGGCGCCGGGCCCGGGCCGCGGGCCCGGGCCCCTCAGCCCTCGGGGGCGGTCTCGGGGATGCGCCGCCCCAGGACCCCGGCGGCCAGCGCCGCCGCCACCAGGGCCAGGCCGGTCAGGGCCAGCCCCGTGGGCGGGTCGGCGTCCACCAGCAGCGGCACCACCAGCATCCCCGCCGTCCCGCACAGGCGCACCACCATGTGGTGCGCCGACAGCACCGCCACCCGTTCCGCCATGGGGAAGCGGTCCGCGATGGACACCTGGAGGGTGACGCTCGCCCACGGCGTGGCCGCGCCCGACAGGACCATGACCACCGCCAGCACCCCCACGGTGGGCGAGAGCCCCATGGCGGCCAGCAGCAGCCCGGCGACCGCCCAGGCCGCGCAGAACACCGGCAGCCACGGCCCCCGCGGGCGCAGGTTGCCCACCGTCAGGTTGCCCGCCACCGCGCCCACGGCCGCCAGCGCGGTCAGCGCCCCGTAGACGCCCAGGCCCTCCTCGTGGACGGTGCTGAGCAGGATCGGCAGGCCCACGGCCGAGGCGGTGCCCGCCAGCTGCCCGGCCCCGTTGAGCACCACCGCGACCGCCACCGACGGGTGGGAGCGCACCAGGATCCGCCATCCCGCGGCGGTGGCACCGGGGTGCAGCGGTTGCGGGGGGAGACGGGAGCGCAGGGTCGGCGGGGGCGGGGGTGCGGGGTGATCCGCCGGGAGGGGGCCGCACGCGTGGCCCGGGCCGTCCCGCGTGCGCTCCCGGTGCGCGGGTGCGCGGCCCAGCCCCGCGATCACCAGCGCGCTCACCAGGAACCCCACGGCGGTCGCCCCGTAGAAGCCGACCTCGTTCACGACCAGCAGCAGCGCCCCGGCGGCCCCCGGGCCCAGGATGCGGGCCAGGCGGCCGGCCAGGTCCAGCAGCCCCATCAGCGGCCGTACCCGGTCGCCGTCGACCAGTGAGGGGGCCAGCGCGGGCAGCAGTGGTTCCAGGAGGGAGGAGGCCGTCCCCACCAGGAGCGCCACGACCAGCAGCAGGGCCACCCGCAGGTGCGCGGTGACGTCGGCGGCCTGCTGTGTTGCGGCGACCCGGGCCCAGGTGTCCAGCAGCGCCCAGGCCGGGGGCACCGAGGCCACGACGGCCGCATAGGCCAGCTGCACGAGGGCCAGCCGCCCCCAGGTGGCCAGGCGGCCGGTCAGCCGCCGGCCGAAGGCGCCGACGAGGATGTAGGGGATCGACTCCAGGACCGCGACCAGGCCCATGAGGAAGGCCGAACCGGTGGCCTGCCACACCAGCCACATCACGGCCAGGGCGTACAGGCGGCCCCCCACCACGGCCAGGAGCTGTGCCGCCCACAGCGCCGCCACGCGCCCTTGCCGCAGCAACCGCAGGTAACCCACGCGCGTGCCTCCTGTGGTCGGTCCCGGGGGCCGGGATCAGGGCCATGGGGCGGGCCCACTCCGGCGAATACCCGAATACCCGGAGAAAAGCCCCGGATTCCCACTGTGGCGGAGGCGGAACGCGCACAGGTCGGCCACAGCGCGGTGTTCTGTCGGGGGCGCGGGGGAGGATCGGCCGTGACCACAGGCCGACACCGAACCGAAGAGGGGGCCCGATGGCACTCGGGACATCCACCCGCCACGACGCCGTAGGGAGGCGATCGCCGTGAGAAGAGGAGGAGAGGACCTGTGGCCGCTGGTCCACGCCGAGCGTGCGGCCCTGGCCGACGACCTCGCCGGGCTGTCCGAGGAGGACTGGGCGACCCCGTCCCTGTGCAGCGGGCTGACGGTGCGCGAGGTCCTCGCGCACCTGACCTCCGCGGCGAGCCTCAACGGCCTTCAGTGGTTCGTCGGGGTCGTCCGCTGCCGGTTCGACTTCGACGCCCAGGTCGCGATGCGCCTGGCCGAGCAGATGGGGACCTCCGGCGCCGACGCCCTCGCCCGCTTCCGCGCGGTGGTGTCGAGCACGACCTCGCCGCCGCTGCCCCGGATCGCCATGCTGGGCGAGGCCGTCGTGCACGGTGAGGACATCCGGCGCCCGCTGGGCATCGCGGCCGACCGGCCCGTCGGCATCCTGACGCGGGTCGCCGAGTACTACCGGGGCTCGGACCAGGTCGTCGTCGCCAAGAGCCGGGTGGCGGACCTGCGGCTGGAGGCCACCGACGGACCCTTCGCGGCCGGGACCGGGCCGCGGGTCGCCGGGAACACGCTCGCTCTGATCATGGTGATGACCGGCCGGTCGTCGCACCTGGACGAGCTGAGCGGCGACGGGGTGGAGGTGCTGCGCGGCCGCACGGGAGGGTGAGCCCGCCCAGCCGGTCGGCGGTGGTGCGCCCGCCCCGGCGCACCGCGACGGGTCGTCCCGGCGGGAGCCGGGTCACCGGACCCACCGAGGTCATACCGTTCCGCCGGTCCCGTCGGTGAGGTAGCCGGCCAGGACGTCGGCCTCGGCGCGCAGCCGCTCGGCGGCGTCGTGCCTGCCGTGGTCGGTGTAGCGCCCGGCCTCGGCCCGGCGCTCGGCGACCTGGGCGTGCAGCAGGCCGTGGAGCTCCTCGGCGGACAGGACGCGGCGGGGCGCCTCGGTCGAGCCGACGCCCGTGCTCGCACCGGCGACATGCTCGCTCCCGGCGGCCCCGGTGCCCGCGGGGGCGGTGACGGCCTCGGCGTTGTCGATGGCGGCCAGGGCCGTGCGCAGCGCGGAGACGGCTTCGGGCCGGCGGGCCTTCATCGCCGCGACCAGGTCGGCGCGCAGCAGTGCGCGCAACTCCCGGGCCGGTCGGTGTCCTGGGGTCGTGTCCACGTTTCCCGTTCCTTCCCTGCGTTCACTCTGACATGGTGAAAATGTCCATTCGCTACCTTAAGTGCAATCTGATAGGGATGGATAAGGAATCTTGAGGCAGGGTGGGAGGGGTGCGGTGGTGTCGGCGCGGTCCGTCCCGCCACGGGCCGCCGAGTCCGCTGTACCCTGGCCCTGTGCGCGGCCTTCTCCGCTCCCTGTGGGACGAACCCCGGCCCCCCCGCCCACCGTCGCGGGCACGGCGGGACCTGGCGCTCGTGGGCGTGCTCGCGGCCGTCGCGGTGGTCGAGGCCGTGCTACGCCCCGACCTGCCCTGGCGGATCCCGACGCTGCTCCTGACCGTCGGCCTGATCGCCCTGCTGCCGTTGCGCCGCACCCGCCCGCTGGCGGTGGTCACGGTCACCTTCGGCCTCTCGGGGCTGGCCACCGCGGTCCTGGGCGGACAGGACACCGTGCTGTACACGACGGCCTGCTTCCTGCTGCTGCCCTACGCGCTCTTCCGGTGGGGGTCGGGCCGGGAGATCGCGGCGGGCTCGGCCGTCATGCTCGCCGGGGCCGTGGCCCCCGTCCTGTTCGGGGCCCCCGCCGACACGCTGGGCGGGGCCGCGGTGCTGTCCTCGGCCGCGGCCCTGGGCGCGGCCCTGCGGTACCGGGCCGGGGCCAGGGAGCGCGAGTTCGAGCGGGCCCGGCTGCTCGAACGCGAACGGATCGCCCGCGACCTGCACGACACCGTCGCCCACCACGTCTCGGCGATGGCGATCCGTGCCCAGGCCGGGCTGGCGGTGGCGCGGACGCGGCCCGGGGCCGCGGTCGACGCCCTGGAGGTCATCGAGGCCGAGGCGGCCCGGGCCCTGACCGAGATGCGCGCCCTGGTGCGCGTTCTGCGCCGGGACGACACCGACCCCGCGGCGCGGGTGCCCCAACCGCGGGTGGGCGACCTGCGCGCGCTCGCCGGGGGTTCGGGACCCGCCGTGGAGGTGGAGGTCGACGACGGACTCGACGACCTGCCGCCGGAGGTGGCGGCCGCGGTCCACCGCCTGGCCCGGGAGGCGGTCACCAACGCGCGCAGGCACGCCCGCAACGCCACCCGCGTCCACGTGCGCGTCACCGCCGACGACACGTCGGTGCACCTGCGGGTCAGCGACGACGGGGACCCCGTCACCCGGCGGTCCACCGGCTACGGGCTCATCGGCATGGCAGAACGGGCCGACCTGCTCGGCGGCACCTGCCGGGCCGCGCCCGAGGCCGGACGGGGCTGGACCGTGACCGCCGACCTGCCCCGGTCCGGGGCGGCGGCCTGATGCCGGAGCCGAGCCACGGGACGAAGCGCGGGCCGGTCCTCATAGGGCCTGCGGTCGCGCAGGATCGCGAACAGCACATCGACCCGTCGGCGGGCCGGGCGGCCATGACACCTGGGCCGTCTCGTGCGGCCGGCGTGAAAGCCGTACCCGGCCCGCTCGCGCCACCCCGTCGCCGCGAACGGTCGGGGCGCACTCAAGAAGGTGGGGCGGTATGAGCGGCGGCGGGCCCGGGGCCGTCCGGGTGGTCGTCGCCGACGACCAGGAGATCGTCCGCACCGGCCTGACGATGATCCTCGACGCCCAGCCGGGTATCGAGGTCGTCGGCCAGGCCGCCGACGGCCGGGAGGCCGTCGCGCTGGCGCGCCGCCTGCGCCCCGACGTGTGCCTGTTCGACATCCGCATGCCCGGCACCGACGGCATCGAGGCGACGCGCCTGCTGGCCGGGCCGGACGTGGCGGACCCCCTCGCGGTGATCGTCATCACCGTGTTCGACCTCGACGAGTACGTGTACGCCGCGCTCAAGGCCGGGGCCCGCGGGTTCCTGCTCAAGGACGCCGGGACCGACCTGCTCGCCCAGGCCGTGCGGGCCGCCGCCGCGGGCGACGCGCTCATCGCCCCCAACGTCACCCGGCGGCTGCTCGACGCGTTCGCGGGGCGCCGCCCGGCCGGGCCTCCCGCGCAGCCCGCCGAGGCGCTCACGGACCGGGAGGAGCAGATCCTGGAGGCCGTGGCCCGGGGCCGGACCAACGGCGAGATCGCCCGGGAGACCTACATCGCGGTGAGCACGGTCAAGACCCACATCGCCAGCCTCATGGCCAAGCTCGGCGCCCGCAACCGGGTGGAGGTCGCCATGTGGGCCTACGAGACCGGGCGGGTCGGGGGCACGCCGCGCTGACCGCAGGTCCTCGTCGGCCGAAAGGGGGAGCCGCCCCTCGGGCTTTCGGGGGAGGCGATCGCGGCCCGAGCGCCGATGCCCCGGTGCCGCTCCGGCGGCCAGGATCGGGTCACGGCGGTGGACGCGGTGTCCGCCGCGGCAGTGAAAGGACCCGTCGTGACCCCCTCCGCCCGACGCGAGTGGCCCGTACCCGTTCTGCTGATCCTGCTCAGCGCCGTCCCCGTGATCGCGGGCGGCGTGCGCCTGGGCGACCTGGGCTCGGGCGGACCGGTCACCCCGGAGAACTCCCGGTTCTTCGCCGACCCGGTGCCCGTGGTGCTGCACATCGTCGCCGTGGTGCCCTACTGCCTGCTGGGAGCGCTACAGTTCGCGCCCGGGCTGCGCCGCCGCCGCTGGCACCGCCTCTCGGGGCGGATGCTGGTCCCGCTGGGGCTGCTCTCGGCGCTGACGGGGCTGTGGATGTCCCTGGCCTATCCCCTGAACGAGGGGGAGGACGTGTCGCTGACCCTGATCCGGCTGGTGTTCGGGAGCGCTATGGCGGCGGCGATCCTGCTGGGGTTCGCGGCGGTCCGGCGCCGCGACATCCCCCGGCACCGGGCCTGGATGATCCGCGGGTACGCGATCGGGCTGGGGGCGGGCACCCAGGTGTTCACCCACCTGCCCTGGGTGCTGTTCCTGGGACAGCCGGACGGGACGGTCCGGTCGGTGCTGATGGCCGCCGGGTGGGTGATCAACCTCGCCGTCGCCGAGTGGGCCATCCGCCGGAACCCGGCGGGCACCGGGGTGCGGGCCGCCGCCGCGGCCCCCCGCTGACCCGCGGGGCACGGCCACGTCCCCCGGGGGCGGCGTGACTTTCGCGTGGGCGCGCCCTTGCAGAGGTCATCGCGATGGTCGGCCGACGCCGGGCGGCCACCGCGCGCCGGCGGCCCGCTGACCGGGTCGGAAGAGCCGCTGCAAGCGGCGGGACGCCCTCCGGGGCACGGCCCGCGTCCGGCGGAAGGGAGCGGCGGGCCGCTACGGAGGGGGCCCGTGGCCGCTGTCGGTGCGCAGGCAGTGGCCGACGGGATCGGGCTCACCGAACGCGCGGTGCAGGGAGGAGGACTCCAACAGGCCCAGCAGCAGGGCGGCGGCGGCCGCGGACGTGCAGGCGAGTACGAGGCCCCGGTTCCTGCGGCCTGCCCGCGCCGCGGGCGGTCGCTCGTGCGGGGCGCCGTGGGGCCGCCCGGCCGGCAGGTGTGCGGAGGGGTTTTCGAGATCGTTCGCCCCGTGGGGGAGGGACGGCGAATCCGTGTCCGAAAGTGCGCGCATGAAGTCCTTTGCCGTGTGTTCGCAGCGTTGAATGTACAGTCGGACGATTCGATCCGCGGGGGTGTCCGCACATCTTCCGGAAGTGGAGACCAAGGTCCCGCACCGGAACCCGGTGGACGTCCCCGAACATCGCCCGGATATGCCGTCGAACCATGTCGATATCGGTCATCCGTCGCGGATCGGGGTGCTCCACGGCCCTCGAACCGCGGGTGTCCGAGGGGTTCCGCCCCGCCCGCCCCGCCACCGGCGCGGGCGGGGCACGTCACCGGCGGAGCGTCGCGCCCCGCGGGACCGCCGCGGTGAGGGCGGCCGCGGCGAGCCCGCAGGCGGCGATGGTGAAGGTCACCGCCACGGCCCCGGTGAGGGCCTCGGGCGACGCCGTGGCGACGTCGGCGGTCCCCGCGGCGGCGGCGAAGAGAGCGCCCAGCGCCGACGTCCCGGTGAGGAGCCCGAGGTTCCTCGACAGGCCCAGCACCCCGGAGGCGGCCCCGCGCCGCCCGGCGGTGACGGCGGCCATGACCCGGGTGTTGTTCGCGGCCATGAACAGCTGGTACCCGGGGGCGAGCGCGACCGCACCGACCAGGTACCCCGCAAGACCCCACGGACCGGGGAGGAGGGCCAGGGCCAGTGCCGCGGCGGCCATCACCGCCAGACCCGCCGCCGTCGTCCGCGCCGCCCCGAGGCGGTCGACGGTCCGGCCCGCGAGGACCCCGGTGCACAGGGAGGCGACGGGCCCGGCCGCCATGACCGCGCCGACCGCCGCGGGGCCCAGCCCCAGGGCGCCCGCGAGGTAGAACGGGCCGACGATGAGCGTGCCCATCATGACGGCCCCGACGACCAGGTTCAGCGCCGCCCCGGGCAGCAGCACCCGGGAACCCGGCTCGCCCACGGGGATCAGGGGGTGCGCGGAACGGCGTTCGACGAGCACGAACACGACCAGCCCCGCGGCCGCGCCGCCCAGGAGGGCCAGGACCGGCAGGGCGCCGAGCGCGCCCGGGTCGGTGACGCCGAGCGTGTAGAGCACGACGACCCCGGTGAGGACCACGGCCCCGACCCCGTCGAAGCGCCCGGGGGAGCCACCGCCCCGCCGGGGTGCCCCCGCACCGGGCCCGTCGCCCGGTGCGGCGGCCCCGGTGCCGCCGACACGCCCACGGGCGTGCCCGTTCCGACGCGGTGCGCCCGCACCGGGCACACCGCCCAGCCCGAGGGCGATGAGCGGGACGGGGGCCGCCATCGCCCAGAACACCGCGGTCCAGTCCCACAGGCCGATGAGGGCGCCGCCGAGTGAGGGCCCCAGGGCGGTGCCCGCCGCGGAGGCCGTCCCCAACAGGCCCATCACCGTTCCGGTGCGCTCGGCGGGCACGGCATCGCGGACCATCGCCGGCGGCAGCGCCATCATCACCGCGGCGCCCACCCCCTGGACACCGCGCGCGACCACCAGGACCCACAGCGAGGGGGCGAGCGCACCGGCGATCGCGCCCGCGGCGAACACCGGCAGACCGACCGCCAGCACCCTGCGGCGTCCGAAGACATCGCCGAGGTGTCCGACCGCCACGCTCACCGCCGTCATCGCCAGGAGGTACGCCAGCACCACCCACCGGGCCTGCCCGAAGGTCGCACCGAAGGCGTCGGCCACCTCCGGCAGGGCGACGTTCGCCGCACTCGTTCCCATCGCCGCGGACAGTACGCACACCGCCAGTACCGGCACGGCGGTGCCCCGGCGCTTCCTCTGCACAGTTGCCATGGGCAGACCGTCGGCCACCGATCCCGGAACCGGCAACCTTTGTTGCCGATTCCGGGACGCCGTGGTGGAGTGGAGCCATGGGAGAGCGAGAGGAATCCATCGCCGCAGCGCTGGACCAGGTCGGGCCCCGGCTCCAGGAACTGCGCAAACGGCGAGGGCTCACCCTCGCGGAGCTGGCCGCGGGCACCGGGGTGTCCAAGAGCACCCTGTCGCGGCTGGAGACGGGACAGCGCAGGCCGAGCCTGGAACTGCTGCTGCCCCTGGCCCGGGCCCACCGGGTGCCGCTGGACGACCTCGTGGGCGCGCCGGAGACCGGCGACCCGCGCATTCGGCTGCGGCCGCGCCGGGTCAACGGCAGGACCGTCGTTCCGCTCACGCGCAGGCGGGGCACGACCCACGCGTGGAAGATCATCGTCCCGCGGGAGTTCTCGGTCCCCGAGCCCAGGACCCACACGGGGACGGAGTGGATCTACGTCCTTTCGGGCCGGTTGCGGCTGCTGCTCGGCGAGCGCGAGCTGGACCTGGGGCCGGGGGAGATCGCCGAGTTCGACACGCGGATCCCGCACTGGTTCGGCAGCGACGGAGAGCACGAGGCGGAGATCCTCAGCATCTTCGACCTGGAGGGCGAACGCGCCCACACCCGCACGCACACCGCGGCGCGGTGACGGCGGCCGCCGCACG
>NZ_JASFDV010000136.1 GCF_030766825.1 Nocardiopsis sp. CC223A | reverse complement strand
ACCTGCCCGAGGACACCGGTGCGTTCGACGCCGTCGCGTTCCCCGGGGTGAACAGCTCCGCCGACACCGGTGCGTTCGCCGCCCTGACCGAGGAGGACACGCGGCCGCGCCGCACCCGCGGCGAGGACGCCTCCGACACCGGGTCCTTCGACTCCACCCCGCGCCGGGGGCGCCGCCACCGCGGTGTCCCCGCCGAGGAGCCGGCCGAGCCGGCCGAGGAGACGGGCCGCCCCCGCTCCGGTCGCCGCCGCCGCGGCCCGGTGGAGGAGCCGCCCGCGGAGACCGGCGCGTTCGTCGCCGACGCCCCGCCCCGGGGCCGCCGCGCCCGCCGGGCGCAGCCGCCGCAGGACACGGGTTCCCACGACACCGGTGCCCACGACACCGGTGCCCACGACACCGGGTCCTTCGACACCGGCTCGCACGACACGGGTTCCTACGACACGGGCTCTCATGGGACCGCGTCGTTCCAGGACGCCCCCGACGGCGCCGACGCCTTCGCCGCCCCGGCACAGGAGCGGCCCCGCCGATCCCGGCGCCGCCGCGGCGCGGCCGCCGACGAGGCCCCCGAACCCGAGGAGACCCGCGACCCCGAGGACGCGGAGTCCGGCTCCGGGGCCGACGAGGAGGAAGAGCCCGCCGGTCGGCGCGGCCGGGGCCGCGGCCGACGCGGTGGCGCCCGTCGCGGGGGCCGCAAGCGCGGCCGCCGCGAGGAGGAGCCCCCGGCGGAGCCCGAGGAGGTGGCTGAGACCGGGTCCGACGAGGACGACTACGACTACGAAGAGCCGGCCCTGGCCGACATCGCCGCCGCCTACGGCGGCGGCCGCAGCAGCCGCAGGAAGGCCAAGGAGCTCAAACGCGCCCGCCTGGCCCAGCACCAGCGCACACCGGAGGGACGCCGGGCCAAGCGGCGCGGCAAGGGCATGATGATCCTGCTCGTCCTGGCGCTCATCGTCGGCATCGGCGGCGGCGGGTTCTTCGTGATGCGCACCTACGTCTTCCCGCCGGACTTCGACGGCGCGGGCGAGGGCGAGGTCGTCTACGTCATCGAGGAGAACCAGAGCGGCCTCGCCGTCGGCCAGGGACTGACCGACCTGGGCGTGGTGGCCAGCCCGCGGGCGTTCACCAACGCACTGGAGGACCTGCCCGAGGAGGAGCTGGGCCAGGGCCTGGTCCCGGGCAGCTACTCCCTGGCCCTGGGCATGAGCGCCGACGACGCCGTGCGCGCCCTGCTGGACCCCGCCAACCGCCTCGGCGGCCGGGTCACCATCAACGAGGGCAGGCGCAACGAGCAGGTTCTGGAGCAGCTGGCCGAGGAGACCGGGGTCCCCTACGAGGAGCTGGAGGCGGCCCACTCCCGGCCCGACGAACTGGGCCTGCCCGAGTACGCCGAGGGCGAGGCCGCCGGGTACCTGTTCCCCTCGACCTACATGTTCGACCCCGACACCGATGCCCTGACCATGCTCAGGACCATGGTCCAGCAGTTCCACACGACGGCCGAGGAGGTCCGGCTGGAGGAGAGGGCCGCCGAGCTGGGCCTCACCCCCGACGAGGCCATGGCCGTCGCCTCCATCGTCCAGGCCGAGAGCGGCAGCGAGGAGGACATGCCCAAGATCTCCCGGGTGATCTACAACCGCCTCGACATCGACATGAACCTGGGCATGGACAGCACCTGCTTCTACGCCATCGGCGAGTACGGCATCGCGCTGAACAACGATCAGCTCGCGAAGTGCGCCGCGGACACCAGCGGGTTCGACACCTACCACAAGCCCGGCCTGCCCCCGGGACCGTTCGTCGCCCCCGGCCGGGCCGCCATCGAGGCGGCGCTGGAACCGGCGGACGGCCCATGGCTGTACTTCGTGGCCACCGACCCGGAGAACGGCGTCACCGAGTTCACCGACAACGAGACCGAGTTCGAGGAGCTCAAGCAGGAGTTCATGGAGAACTGGAGCGGCGGCTGATGCGCGCGGCGGTCCTGGGCTCGCCGGTCGCCCACTCGCTCTCCCCGGTCCTGCACACCGCCGCCTACGCGGCGATGGGCCTGGCCGACTGGTCCTACGGCCTGCACGAGTGCGGCGAGGAGGGGCTGGCCCCCTTCCTCGCCGGGCTCGGCCCGGACTGGGCCGGGCTCTCCCTGACCATGCCGCTCAAGCGGCGGGCGCTGGAGCTGGCCGGCCGGGCCGAGGACCTGGCCGTCCGCGTCGGCGGGGCCAACACCCTGGTCCGCGAGGCCGACGGCTGGGCCGCCCACAACACCGACGTCGAGGGCATCATCACCGCCCTGGCCGAGGCGGGTGTGGACGCCCCCCGCAGTGCCACCGTCCTGGGCGCCGGAGCCACCGCGGCCTCGGCCCTGGCCGCTCTGCGCGGGCTCGGACTCACCGCCCCGGTCACCGTCCTGGCCCGGGACACCTCCCGGGCGGGCGAGGTGGTCGCCGCCGCCGAACGCCTGGGGCACCCGGTGGAGGTGGCCCCGCTGACCGAGGTCGACCGCCACCTCGACGTCGACCTCGTCGTCTCGTCGCTGCCCTCGGGCGCGGCCGACGACCTGGCCGAACCGCTGGCCAAGAGCGGTGCCGACCTGTTCGACGTGGTGTACGCCCCCTGGCCCACCACCGCGGCCCGCCGGGTCTTCGAACGCGGCGGCCGGGTCGTGGGCGGCTTCCCCATGCTGCTGCACCAGGCGGTGGCCCAGGTCCGCCTGATGACGGGGCAGGAGGGGGTGCCGGTCGAGGCGATGCGCGCTGCCGGGGAGGCCGAACTGGCCCGCCGCGCCGCCGCCTGAGCGCCGCGGACCGAGCCGGTCCGTTCGGCTGGTAGCATGAGATATCGACTTGGTCCGGTGTGCCTGTCACACTGGAACCGCAAGCGGAGATGATCCTCCCACCCGTCGGGTTCCGCCCGGACGGGTCCACCGAGTCGGCCCGATCCGTTGCCATCGTGACGGGATGCCGTGTACGCGGCCCCCGCCCGGCACCGGCGTCGTCGTGCCGTCCACCGGATCGACCCCGCTTGCACACGCTGGCGGGGTTTTCGCTTTTTCAGGGGGACCCCGACGCGGTCGGTCCACCCGCTGGAGACGGGCGGGCCGATCCAGCAGGCCGCACCAATTCAGGTGCGGCCGGTCCCAGGTAATCCGAGAAAGCTAGGGAGGGGTCTCATCAGCGCCGAGCCCCGCATCAATGACCGCATCCGGGTGCCCGAGGTCCGTCTCGTCGGACCCAACGGTGAGCAGGTCGGAATCGTCTCCGTGCAGGACGCACTGCGCCTCGCCCAGGAGTCGGACCTCGACCTCGTCGAGGTAGCGCCGACCGCGCGCCCGCCGGTCGCCAAGCTGATGGACTACGGCAAGTTCAAGTACGAGTCAGCGGTCAAGGCCCGCGAAGCCCGTAAGAACCAGTCGAACACGATCATCAAGGAGATCAAGCTCCGCCCGAAGATCGACCCGCACGACTACGAGACCAAGAAGGGTCACGTGGTGCGGTTCCTCAAGAGCGGGGACAAGGTCAAGGTGACGATCATGTTCCGTGGTCGTGAGCAGTCCCGTCCGGAGCTGGGCCGCCGTCTGCTGGCGCGGCTCGCCGAGGACGTCCAGGACCTTGGCACGGTGGAGTCGCAGCCCAAGCAGGACGGCCGCAACATGGTCATGGTGATCGGTCCGCACAAGCGGCGGTCCGAGCACAAGGCCGA
Organism: Nocardiopsis sp. CC223A; assembly: GCF_030766825.1. Taxonomy (GTDB): domain Bacteria; phylum Actinomycetota; class Actinomycetes; order Streptosporangiales; family Streptosporangiaceae; genus Nocardiopsis. The sequence continues at coordinate 7,074 of NZ_JASFDV010000136.1, read as the reverse complement.
GGCCCGCGCGGCCGCGGCGGGGGACAAGTCCCGCCGCGAACAGCCCGACGCACAGGCCTAGCGGCTCCGGGGAAGTCCCCCACCGCCCGGCCGCCGGAAGGGACCGGGTGGTGGGGTGGGCTGTGCGCGGACATCCGGACGCGTCACGGCCGGCGTCCAGGGACCCCGCCACAGTGACGGAAGCAGTGGCGGAACAACCGTGTCGCCCGCGCCCCGCGCGCGGAACGACACGCCGACGGAGTAGGAGACGACGGCGACATGCCGAAGAACAAGACTCACAGTGGGGCCAAGGACCGCTTCAAGGTCACCGGCTCCGGCAAGATCATGCGCCGCCGTGCCAACAAGAACCACATCCTTGAGCACAAGACCTCCAAGCGCAAGCGCAAGCTGGGCAACGAGGCCGTGGTCGCCCCCGCGGACGCGAAGTTCATCAAGAAGCTTCTCGGCAAGTAGTCCGCGAACCTTCCCCTCCCCCCGGAAGCGCCCCCGCGCCCCAGCGGCGCGGTGACGGCCGCCGGGCGGGATCAGTCAGAAGCGAATCCGGTCGCCGGGCTCCTCGGAGCCGGGCCGGTCGGCGCGCCCCGCGCGCCGGAACACACAAGAGGGAGTCACAGTGGCACGCGTGAAGCGGGCTCTCAACGCCAAGAAGAAGCGCAAGGTCGTCCTCGACCGGGCGAGCGGCTACCGCGGTCAGCGTTCGCGCCTGTACCGCAAGGCCAAGGAGCAGATGCTCCACTCGATGACCTACGCCTACCGCGACCGCAAGGACCGCAAGGGCCAGTTCCGTCGTCTGTGGATCCAGCGGATCAACGCCGCCTCCCGCGCCAACGGCCTCACCTACAACCGCTTCATGCAGGGCCTGAAGCTGGCCGGCATCGAGGTCGACCGCCGCATGCTCGCCGAGCTGGCCGTCAACGACGAGGCCGCGTTCGCGACCCTGGTGGAGACCGCCAAGAAGGCCCTTCCGGCCGAGGCCGCGGCCTGACCGGCTCCACACGGAGCCCGACGGGTAGAGCGATGGCGAGCCACGAGTTCACGAGTGTCCGGTCACCCAGGATCAAGGGGGTTCGGCGGCTCGCCAAACGCACCTTCCGCCAGCGTGAGCGGCGTTTCCTCGCCGAAGGGCCGCAGGCCGTGCGCGAAGCACTGGCCGCCGCCGGCGGTGCCGGGCGGTCCCCCTACGGCGGGACCGCCCCGGGTGTGGTCGAGGTGTACGCCACGACCGAGGCCATGCAGCGCCACCTGGACCTGATGGACGCCGCCCACACGGCGGGCGTCCCGGTCCACCGGGTCAGCCTCGACGTCATGACGGAGCTGGCCCAGACCGTCACCCCGCAGGGCGTCATCGCCGTCTGCGAGTTCGTCGACGTCCCCTTGGACAAGGTCGGCGACGTACGGCTGGCGGCGGTCCTGTCCCACGTCCGCGACCCGGGCAACGCCGGTACGGTGCTGCGCACCGCCGACGCCGCCGGGGCCGACGTGGTCATCTTCACCGACGCCTCCGTGGACCCCTACAACGGCAAGTGCGTGCGGGCCTCCGCCGGGAGCCTGTTCCACCTGCCCATCGTGGTGGGCGTCCCGGTGGCGCGCGCGGTCGACCTCCTGCGCGAGCGCGGCGCCCGGGTCTGGGCCGCCGACGGCGGGGGGCCGCGGGACCTGCACGAGGTCGCCGACGGCGGAGACCTGGACGGCCCGGTCGGCTGGGTCTTCGGCAACGAGGCCTGGGGCCTGCCCGAGGAGACCGTCCGCCTGACGGACGGCGCGGTCAGCGTCCCCATCTACGGCGGGGCCGAAAGCCTGAATCTGGCCACCGCCGCGGCCGTGTGCCTCTACACCACCGCGCGCCAGCAGCGGCGTACCTGAGGTCCCCGCGGGGGGATTTCCGACACCGACCCGCCATTCGCATTGGCAAATGCACGTGCACGGGGGGTCGGTGCCGATAGGGTCTGAGCGGGATCACGGTGGCGCCCCCCGATGCGCCACCTGCTCCGACGTGGGCGGAGATCCCTGTTCAAGAGGCGTACCGGGCGGACGAGCCGGGTAGATCTGCGGTGGTGGTCGCGGATGCCGACGCCATCGGTCGGCGGCCCGCAGGCGCAGCAGCCCTGCGTCCGTGGACCTACAAGGGGAGCGGGGAGAGGCGTGGGCAGCGGCCGGCAGGTGGATCACCCGGTGGAGGACGGAGAGGGTGCACACCCCTCCGACGCCCCCCCGGACGACGGCACCGGAGGCGACCCGACCCCCGCACCGCTGTGGGACGTGGACGACACCGTCACGGGCCACGCCCCCCTGCACGCCGACGACCTGCCCGACGGCGTCGTCGTCGCCGACGCCCGCGGCCGCGTCATCCTGTACAACGCCCAGGCCGCCCAGCTCACCGGCATCCCCGCCACCGCCGCCCTGCACCGCGACTTCCGCGCCGCCCTGCCGCTGGTCGGCGCGGACGGCAACGACTGGTGGGAGGCCAGCGACCCCTACGGGGGCGACCGCGGCCGCACCCGCCAGACCGAGCGCGCCCTGTACCTGCCCGACGAGCGGGAGATCCTGGTCGCCGCCCGCTACGTGCGCGCCCGCCCCGGCGGCGACCTCATCCGCCTGGTCGTCACCCTGCGCGACGCCTCCACACGTGCCGAGCGCAGCCGCGCCGACCTCGTGTCCGAGGTCGCACACGAGTTGCGCTCCCCGCTGACCAGCGTCAAAGGCTTCACCTCCACGCTGCTCACCAAGTGGGAACGGCTCACCGACAAGCAGAAGCTGTTCATGCTGGAGACCGTCAACGCCGACGCCGACCGCGTCACCCGGCTCATCCACGACCTGCTCGACGTCTCCCGCATCGAGTCCGGGCGCATCGAGGTCCGCCGCCAGGTCGTCGACGTCACCGAGGTGGTGCGCCGGGTCGTCGCCGGGCGCGTCGCCTCCGGCGAGTCCGAGGAGCGGTTCCGGGTCGAGACGCGCGAAGGCCTCCCGCAGATGTGGCTGGACCCGGACAAGATCGAACAGATCCTCTCCAACCTGGTGGAAAACGGGGTGCGGCACGGCGCTGGTACTGTCAGTATCGTGATCGAGCCGTGTGAAGGAGGAGCAGCGGTGTCGGTGCGCGACGAAGGCCAGGGCATAGCGCCCGAGACCATTCCGCGCGTCTTCCGCCAGTTCTGGCGCAGCAAGCGCCGGAGCGGGACCGGCCTCGGGCTGTTCATCGTCAAGGGCCTCGTCGAGGCCCACGGCGGCACGATCACCGTCGGACGCGCCCCCAGCGGCGGCGCCGAGTTCCGATTTACCATGCCCGCCGGGACGCCCGAGTTCGTCTGAAGTCCTTCAGACCCTCCGACGTCCCCGGTGGGCTCCACGGCGTGCCCGCGATCGGTGAGTGGACCCTTCCGTGCGCGCCCGACATCCCTGAGCCTTCCCTGTCGGCCTCGTCCGCCCCACGGCGGACCGTGACCACCGCGCGCCCTTCCTGCACGGGGACGCGACGGTGAGGTGACCAACCATGTCTGCACCGAACAATTCCTTCGACCCGGTCGAGGTGACCCCCCTGCACCCCGACGAGGTCGCCCGCATGCGCGAGGAGGCACTGGCCGCCATCGCCGCGGCAAAGGACCTCGCCGAACTCAAGGAGGTCCGCCTCGCCCACGCCGGCGACCGGTCCCCGCTGGCCCTGGCCAACCGGGAGATCGGGGCGCTGCCCCCGGCCGCCAAGGCCGACGCGGGCAAACGCGTCGGCGGTGCCCGCCGCGACGTCGGCCAGGCGCTCAAGGAGCGCCAGGCCGCCCTGGAGGCCGAGCGCGACGAGCGCGTCCTCGTCGAGGAGCGGGTCGACGTCACCCTGCCCTGGGACCGGACCCCGCGCGGTGCCCGTCACCCGCTGACCACCGTCGCCGAGCGCATGGCCGACGTGTTCGTCGGCATGGGCTTCGAGGTCGCGGAGGGCCCCGAGGTCGAGGCGGAGTGGTTCAACTTCGACGCCCTCAACTTCCAGCCCGACCACCCGGCCCGCACCATGCAGGACACGTTCTTCGTGGAGGGGCCCCAGGGCGCCGACTCCGGCCTGGTCATGCGCACCCACACCTCGCCGGTGCAGGTCCGCGCGCTGCTCTCGCGCGAGCTGCCCGTCTACGTGGTCGCGCCCGGCAAGACCTTCCGCACCGACGAACTCGACGCCACCCACAGCCCGGTCTTCCACCAGCTGGAAGGCCTGGTCGTGGACCGGGGCATCACGATGGCCCACCTGCGCGGCGCCATCGACGCCTTCGTCGAGACCATGTTCGGTGAGGGCCTGCGCACCCGGTTCCGCGCCTCCTACTTCCCCTTCACCGAGCCGTCGGCCGAGGTGGACATGGAATGCTTCGTGTGCCGCGGCGCGTCGGTGGGCGACCCGGACAACCCGTGCCGCACCTGCTCCAGCGAGGGCTGGATCGAGATCGGCGGCTGCGGTGTGGTCAACCCGCGCGTGCTCGTCGCCGCCGGGGTCGACCCCGAGGTCTACAGCGGCTGGGCCTTCGGCCTGGGAATCGAACGGACACTGATGTTCGCGCACGGCGTGCGCGACATGCACGACATGGTCGAGGGCGACATCCGCTTCACCTCGGCGTTCGGGAGTGAGAACTGATGCGCGTCCCCCTTTCCTGGCTGCGGGAGTACGTCGACCTGCCGGCCGACGTCACCGCACGCGACCTGGCCTCGCGGCTCACGCTGGCCGGGCTTGAGGTCGAGACCGTCGACGCCCTGGGCGCGGACCTGACCGGCCCCATCGTCTACGGGCGGGTCTTGGAGATCGAGGAGCTCACCGAGTTCAAGAAGCCGATCCGCTACTGCCGGGTGGACGTCGGGTCGGCCAACGGCACCGGCGAGCCCCAGCAGATCATCTGCGGTGCCCGCAACTTCTCCGAGGGCGACCTCGTCGTCGTCTCGCTGCCCGGCGCCGAGCTGCCCGGCGGCTTCAGGATCGGCGCCCGCAAGACCTACGGCCGGATGTCCGAGGGCATGATCTGCTCGGCCACCGAGCTGGGCCTGTGGGAGGACCACAGCGGCATCGTCATCCTGCCCGAGGGCTTCGGCGAGGTCGGCGAGGACGCGATCGGCCCGCTCGGCCTGCGCGAGGACGTGCTCGACATCGCCGTGACGCCCGACCGCGGCTACGCGCTGTCGATCCGCGGCGTGGCCCGTGACACCGCCTCCCTGTACGGCGTCGCGTTCCACGACCCCGCCGACGTCGACGTGCCCGCTCCCGCGGGCGAGGGCCACCCGGCCGTCCTGGCCGACGACTCCCTGTGCGACCGCCTCGTGCTGCGCGGCGCCACCGGGTTCGACCCCGACGCGCCCAGCCCGCTGTGGATGAAGCGCCGCCTGCACCAGAGCGGGATGCGCCCCGTCTCCCTGGCCGTCGACGTCACCAACTACGTGATGCTCGAACTCGGCCAGCCGCTGCACGCCTGGGACCGCGACCGCCTCACCGGCGCCGTCACCGTGCGCGCCGCCGAGGCGGGGGAGAAGCTGGAGACCCTGGACCACGTCCAGCGTTCCCTGGACACCGACGACATCGTCATCGCGGACGGGTCCGGCGCCCAGGCGATCGCCGGCGTCATGGGCGGGGTGGACACCGAGATCGGCCTGTCCTCCACCTCGGTCCTCATCGAGGCCGCCCACTTCGACGAGATGCACATCGCCCGCGCCTCGCGCCGCCACCAGCTCTCCTCGGAGGCCTCCCGCCGCTTCGAGCGCGGTGTGGACTCCGGCCTCCAGCTCGCCGCCGCCACCCGGGCCGTCGGGCTGCTGGCCGAACTGGGCGGGGCCACCGTCGAGGACGCCTACACCCACCTGGACCGGGTCGCCCCGCGCGCGCCCATCACGGTGCGGGCCGGGCACGCCTCCGCGGTCTCCGGGGTCGACTACCCGGCGGGCACCACCGAGAAGTGGCTGACGGCCATCGGCTGCCGGGTCGCCTCCGACGGGGACGTCCTGACGGTCACCCCGCCGTCCTGGCGGCCCGACCTCACCGACCCCAACGACCTGGCCGAAGAGGTCATCCGGTTCGAGGGCTACGAGAACATCCCGTCGATCCGACCGCACGGCTCGGGCCGCGGGCTCACCGAGGGCCAGCGGCTGCGCCGCGCCGTCGGCCGGACCCTGGCCGACGCCGGGTACAACGAGGTGCTGTCCTACCCCTTCACCGGTGAGCGCGACCTCGACGGACTCCAACTGCCCGCCGACGACGCCCGCCGGGCGGCCCTGCGCCTGGCCAACCCGCTCAACGACGAGGAACCACTGCTGCGGACCACGCTGCTGCCGGGCCTGTTCAAGGCGCTGGCCCGCAACGTGGGGCGTGGCTTCACCGACGTCGCCCTCTTCGAGATCGGCCTGGTGTACCGGCCCAAGCCGGGCGCGACCCGCGCCCCGCTGCTGCCGGTGGACCGCGGGCCGGACGCCGACGAGCTGGCGCTGATCGACGCCGCCCTGCCCGAGCAGCCGCGCCGGGTCGGCACCGTCATCACCGGCGACGCCGAGCGCGCCGGCTGGTGGGGCCAGGGCCGCACGGCCACCTGGGCCGACGCGGTCCAGGCCGCCCGGGAGGTCGCCCGGGTCGCCGGGGTGGAGCTGGAGGTGGAGGCCGACGCCCACGCCCCCTGGCACCCCGGCCGCTGCGCCGCGCTGTACGTTCGGGTGGCGGGCGAGCGGGTGCTCGTCGGCCACGCGGGTGAGCTGCACCCGCGCACCGTCAAGGCGTTCGGGCTGCCCGAGCGCACCGCGGCGATGGAGCTGGAGCTGGACCGCGTCGAGCGGGCCCGTACCCCGGTCGTCGCCCCGGAGGTGTCCACCTACCCGGTGGCCGTCCAGGACGTGGCCCTGGTCGTGGACGAGTCCGTGCCGGTCGGCGCCATCGGGGACGCACTGGCGGCGGGCGCCGGAGACCTGTTGGAGAGCGTGCGCCTGTTCGACGTCTACACCGGCGAGCAGGTGGGCGAGGGCCGCAAGTCGGTGGCCTTCACCCTGCGCTTCCGCGCCGCCGACCGCACGCTGACGGCGGAGGAGGCGGGCGCCGCCCGCGACGCCGCCGTGGCCGCGGCCGCGGAGCGC
>NZ_JASFDV010000135.1 GCF_030766825.1 Nocardiopsis sp. CC223A | reverse complement strand
CGATGCGGTCGCCCCGACCCGGATCTCGCGTCCCGCGGACGGCTCCGACTCCCCCCGTGTGCCCGACCCCGCTGCGGGTGACCGGGTGGCGGGGAACGCCGATGCGACACCCGTACCCCCGGGCGCCCCCGCCGCTTCGAGCACACAGGACGGCCCCACCGGGGCGAAGCCCCCGCTGGAGCTGGACCACGGCACCGGGGAGCAGGAGTCCATCCCGGTGCGTCCGCAGGCGAACGAGGACCACGGACCCGAGTGGAACGAGCACATGAACGTGCTCGACCGCCACCTCAGCACCGCCGACACCCCCGCCCCGCCGCGCCCCAAGTTCGCCGACGTCGTCCCCGAGCACGCGCGCGGGGCCAAGGACCCCTCCGAGTGGTTCGACGACGGCAAGAAGCGCCACCCCGACCAGCCGCGGGTCGGCGACAAGGACAACCCCGTCATCCCCGCCGAGGAACTGCGCGAGAGCGCCGACGCGGAGGACGCGGCCCCGGCGGCCAAGCCGCCCACCCAGCTCGACCACGGCACCGGCGAACTCGCCGGGTTCGCCGAGGTCCGCCAGGCCCCCGAGCGCCGCCGTACCGCCGCCGACCTCGAAGAGGCCGAGGCCGCCGCGCTGGCCCGCCGCCGCGCCCCGCACCCCGGGCCCGCGGCCTCCGACGGCGAGGGACCCGCCCCGGTCAAGTGGAGCATGCGCGCCTCCGGCGCCGCGGACCCGGACACCGTCGAGGAGCCCGCCGCCCCCGACGCCCGGGAGCCCCGGGAACCCCAGGAACCCCGGGATCCGGAGCAGGGGCCGGTCCACGACCCGCACGACGGCGTGTTCCACCGGGTCGCCCAGAACGCCCGCCGGATCGGCCGCCTCTTCGGCCAGCCCGCCCCCGGCGAGGAGCCCGAGCCGCCCCGCCGCGAACCCCGCCCCGACCTCGAACTCGACCACGGCACCGGCGAACAGGAGAGGCTGGGCGACACCCCGCACGGCTCGCCCACCGCCCCCGCCGTCGGGCCGGCCGCCGCCTCCGCCGTGCGCACCGAGGCCCCCGCGTCCGCACCGGCCGGGCCCGCCGACGACTCCGGCGGCACCCGCGGCTGGCGGCGCCTGGCCAAGGTCGTCACCGGCGGTGCCGCCCCGGTCCGCTCCGAGCTGTCCCCGGAGGACGTCGAGCGCCTGCGCACCCCGCTGGAGAGCCCCCGCAGCCTGGTCGTCCTGGGCTGCACCGGCGGTGCGGGGCAGACCGTCACCACGCTGATGATCGGCCACACCCTGGCGGGCTACCGGGACGAGCGCATCGTCGCCGTCGACGTCAACCCGGGTCCCAACGGCCTCTCCCGCCGCATCGGCGCGCAGGCCCCCGAGACCCTCACCGCGCTGCTGGCCAACGCCGACGGCATCGGCGACCAGGAGGCGATGAGCGCCTACACCGGCCGCACCCCGACCGGCCTGGAGGTCGTCCAGACCCTCGACGACCCCTACGTGCAGACCCTCGACGACCGCGACTACGCCCAGCTCACCGGGCTGCTCGGCCGCTTCTACGCGGTCACCGTGCTGGACCCGGCGGCCACCGGGGTCGCCCGCGCCCTGCCCGCCGCCGACGGCCTGGTCCTGGTGACCCCGGCCAACGCCGACGCCGAGCGCGCCGTCTCCATGACCTTCGACTGGCTCGACGGCAACGGTCACGGCGCCCTGCGCGCCAAGTCCGTCCTGGTGGTCAACGGGGTCAGCAAGCGCAGCCTGCCGGACGTGGACGCCGCCGAGCGGGTGGCCCGCGGCCGCTGCCGGGCGATCGTCCGCATCCCGTGGGACGACCACCTGGGGTCCTCCTACACGCGCATCGACGTCGGCGCCCTGCGGGCCAGCACCAAGCGCGCCCACGGCGCCCTGGCGGGCGTCATCGTCGACAAGCTCCTGACCTGAGACCCGCCCCGAGCCGCCTGTTCCGCGCTCCGCCCGACCCCCGCGCGGGGCGCCCGCACCCCCGCTGCCCGGCGGCCGCCCGGGGCCATGTCCCGTGGGGTGGTGTGACTTTCGCGCGGTTGCGTCCTTGCAGGTCATCGCGGCAGTCGGCCGGCGCCGGTCCGCCGCTGCGTGCGGGCGGTCCGCTGACCGGGGCGGAAGAGCCGCCGAAGGCGGCGGGACACCGACCGGGCGGACGCCGACGGCGCACGTCCGTGGGGAGAGGGCCGGGAAGGCCGCACCACTCGATGGGACACCATCCCGCCCTGACCCGGCCGTACGCACCCCCGGCCGGTCACCCGCCACCCGGACCCGCGCACGGCGGTGCCCCGCCGCCCGTTCCCGGGTGGCGGGGCACCGCCGCGTTCACCTGCCGGCGGGGGTGAAGTCGCGCGAGGCCAGGAACCCCGGCCTGGGGTCCTCGCCCCCGAACGGCTTCTCGCAGGCGTTCTCCACGCTGTTGTAGACGATGAACACGCTCGACCGCGCCCACGGTGTGATGTTCGACCCGGCCGCGTACATGCAGTTGGCGTCCAGCGCCGTCACGTCCCCGGGCGCCGCCTGGAGCGCGTCGATGCCGTGCCGGTCGGCCAGGATCGTCAGCGTCCCCCGGTCGGGGGTCCCGGCGCGGCCGCCGTCACCCTCCTCCAGGCAGGACACGTAGGTGCGGTGCGAGCCGGGCATCACCAGCGGCGCGCCGTTGTGCGGGTGGTGGTCGGTCAGCGCCACCGAGAACCCGACGGCGCGCATGCGCGGCATACCGTCCTCGGCGTGCCAGGTCTCGAAGTCCGAGCTCCAGTACAGGGGGCCGCCGCCGAACCCGGGGCGGTGGTCGAGTCGGCTCTGGTGCACGTACACCTCGGAGCCGAGGATCTGGCGGGCGGGCTCCACCAGCCGGGGGTCGTTCACCAGCGCCTCGAACGCCTCGCTGACCCGGTGCACCTCGAACACGGAGCGGATGCCCCCGTCGGCGGGGTCCACGACCGCGCGCTCGTCACGGCGCAGCCGGGGGTCGCCGACCAGCCGGTCGGCCTCGCTCAGGTGTCCGGCGGCCTCGCCCTCGTCCAGCAGCGACGCGAACCGGGTGTACCCGCGGCGGTCGTGCTCCTGTAGGCGCGCGTCGGTGAGGGGGCCGTCCTCGGCGGTGCCCCAGACGGTGGGGTCCCTCCGGTAGAGGAGTGCGGCCTCGGTGCCCTTGCGGGTGGGGTAGTCGTCCAGTGTCGGGAGATCCATCTGCAACGTCATGGCCGAGCCCCTGTGCGGGGTGATCCTTTCGGTGTCGCTGTCTCTGCGTTGGACGGTCCGTACGACATCCGAACGTAACAAACGCCTTGGCGTCCGTTCCCCGATGATTTTCTTCGCTTGGTTTATCCGCTTTCTCCGCGGGTAGGGTGGGCCTACTCTGGGGCGCCCGCCGGAAAGGTCAAGGGCGCCTTTTGTGTTCTTGCCGTCCATTGGTGCGGCGTTCTCCCATGTGCCCCCGGCCTTCCCGCGCCCGCCGTGACGCCGTGTGCCGCGCGCGGTCGCACCGTGTTCATCGCCCCAGGTGTGCGGGGAGCGGGCCAACCGCCCAAACCCCCGACCGGCCACCCGCTTTTTTTCCGTGATCCAGTTCACAGGGATATGGTGCGGAACCTGGTGCAAAAGCGGCGGCCCCGAACCGCGCCCTTAACACCGGGTTCCCCTGGAATTCCCATACGGGGGACTGGTGCGAAAGCCCGGGTCGCCGCACAGTGATGGAGGTCCTTCCCTCGACCCGCTCAAGAGGAGAGAACAGAATATGACCCCCACCCCCCGTGGGCTTCGTGCTGCCCTGGCGACGGTCTTCGCACTGGTCCTCGCCGTCGTCGTCGGCTGGGCCGCCCCGGCCTCCGCGCACCACGTCCTGCCGCCCGGTATCCCCTCCACCGCCGCCGCGCAGTCCCAGCTCGACTCCCTCACCGTCGCCGCCAAGGGACCCCAGACCGGCTACGACCGCTCCCTGTTCCCGCACTGGGTGGTGGTCGACAGTCCCTGCACCGCCCGCCAGGTGGTGCTCGTCCGCGACGGGCACGACGTCGTCACCAACTCCAACTGCCAGCCCACCTCCGGCAGCTGGTACAGCACCTATGACAACGTGGACTGGAGCGGCGACGTCTCCCAGATCAGCATCGACCACATGATCCCGCTCAGCGAGGCATGGAAGACCGGCGCCGCCTCCTGGACCACCGGTGAGCGCCGGGACTTCGCCAACGACGTCGACTCCCCGCAGCTGTGGCCGGTCACGACCTCGGTCAACAGCTCCAAGGGCGACAAGGACCCCTCCCAGTGGATGCCGCCGAACACGGCGATCCACTGCTCCTACGTCAAGGCGTGGGTCAACGTGAAGTACCGCTACGACCTCACCGTCACCTACTCCGAGAAGTCCTCCATCCAGAACACCATCGACGACCGCTGCTGACGCACCCCGGTCCGCGGCCCGCCCCGGTCCCCGGGGCGGGCCGTCGCACACCCGTGCCCGTGCCCCCGCCCCTGCCCCCGTCGGCCGGGGCCCGCCCGCCGCGGCCGCACCGGGTCCCGCCTTTCAGGACGGGCCACCGCGCTTTCCGGCTCGCCGTAAAGCGTTCCGCTTCTACCGCCGGGTACCGATGCAGCACACTATGGGGGTGGCACAGGCACGGCCGCGCCCCCGCCGGGTGCGGCCGCCGCGCGACGCGACCAGGAGGGGCGGCAGAAGATGACCGGCACATGGGGGACCCGCGGCTCGACCCGCCTCGCGGTCCGCTACTTCGACGACCGCGTGCTGTTCAGCGAGAGCGAGGCCTGGGCCTACTTCCGGCTGCCGACGGTCTCCTACGAGTTCACCACCCCCGAAGAACGCCAGGCCCTGGCCACCAACATCACCATCGCCCTCGCGGCCATCCGCATGAACGACGCCGAGGTCCACCTCCGCGTCGCCCACCGCACCTACCCCGCCGCCGAGTGGGCCACCCGCCTGGACGAGACCTCCGACTCCGGCCCCGGCTGGTACGACCACCTCGACGAGACCTACCGGCACGTGTGGGCCAAGGACTTCTGGACCAAGGAGGTCTACCTCGGGGTGCGGCTCGGCCTGCGCGGCTCCGGCCCGGGCCTGGGCCTGTTCTCCCAGTTCCGGGGCGCCTACCAGCGCACCGAGGAGATCCTCGGCATCGACGACGACGCCGTCGACGACAAGGAGCTCTCCCGCTGGACCGACCAGGCCGAACGCCTGGGCCGGGCACTGGCCGCCAGCTCCCTGCACGCCCGCCACGCCACCGCCGACGAGATCGCCTGGCTGATCCGCCACTCCGTCACCGGCAGCTCCGAGGAACCCCGCACCTCCGCCGCCGGGCGCCGCACCTGGGGCCGCGGCGAGATCGAGGCCCTGGTGGACGGCACCCTCCACAACGGCCGCTCCATGCTCCGCCTCGAACAGCCCTCCGGCTCCACCTGGGTCGCCTTCCTCTCCTTCGCGCGCTTCCCCGACCTCATGCCCTTCCCCGACGGCGAACCCTGGCTGCACCACGCCGACTCCCTCCCCTTCCCGGTGGAGGTGTCCCTGCGGATGAAGCTCATCCCGCCGGCCAAGGCCTCCAAGGACGTCGGCCGCAAGCTCGCGCACGCCCGCGACATGGACGCCCACATCCGCGAGGCCGGGGTGGAGGCCCCCATCGCCCTGGCCGAGCAGATCGACGCCGCCCGCATGCTCGAACACGGCATCACCAAGGAACGCCTGCCGTTCGTCTACGGCTGGCACCGCCTCATGGTGTCCGCGCCCACCGAACGCCTCCTGGTCCAGCACGTCGAGGCCGTCATCGAGCACTACCGCGACATCGGCATCGACGTCATCAACTCCACCGGCGACCAGTTCTCCCTGTTCAACGAGTCCCTGCCGGGCGACCGCATCAGGCTGAGCGCCTACGCCCAGCGCCAGCCGCTGCGCACCATCGCGGGCGGCATGCCCACCGCCACCGTCGACGTCGGCGACCGGGCCGACCGCTCCGGCGGCGGCTGGGTGGGCCCCTACATCGGTGAGACCATCGGCCGGGCCCGCTCCATCGTCCACTTCGACCCGCTGGTCGCCGCCGCCCGCAACCGGCCCACCGCCATCGCCATCACCGGCGAGCCCGGCGGCGGCAAGACCACACTGGCGCTGCTGCTCCTCTACCAGCTCGCCCTGCGCGGCGTCACCGTCGCCGCCATCGACCCCAAGGGCGACGCCGAGTCCCTGGTGCAGCTCCTCCAGCGCCGCGGCCGCAAGGCCCGCATCATGTCCCTGGGGTCGGCGCAGCCCGGTCTGCTGGACCCGTTCGCGTTCGGCGACGACCTGGCCGCCAAGAAGACCATGGCCACCGAGACCCTGCGCCTGCTGCTGCCCCGGATGAGCGAGGAGCGCGAGTCGGCGATGATCCAGGCCGTGGCCGCGGTCGCCAACCAGCCCCGCCCCTCCCTGGCCAAGGTCGTCGACCACCTGTCGAACGCCTCCGACGCCGCCTCCCGCAACCTCGGCGCCGTCCTGGGCTCCATGTCGGAGATGCGCCTGGCGTCCCTGTGCTTCGACCCCCAGGGCGACGCGCAGATCGACACCGAGGGGTGGACCACCGTGTTCACCCTGGGCGGGCTCACCCTGCCCGACTCGGGGCTGCGCCGCGACGACTACTCCTACGAGCAGCGGCTGTCGGTGGCCCTGCTGTACCTGGTGTCCCAGTTCGCCCGCCGCCTCATGAACGGCCTGGACCGGCACCTGCCCAAGGCGATCTTCCTGGACGAGGCGTGGGCGGTCACCTCCACCCCCGAGGGCGCCAAGCTGGTCCCGGAGGTGTCCCGGATGGGCCGCTCCCGCAACACCGCTCTCATCCTGGTGTCCCAGAACGCGGGCGACCTGCTCAACGAGCAGGTCACCAACTGTCTGTCCTCGGTGTTCGCGTTCCGCTCCAGCGAACGCTACGAGGTGGAGAGCGTCATGTCCCTGCTGGGGGTGGAGCCCACCGAGGACCACCTGGCGGTGCTGCGCAACCTCGGCAACGGCGAGTGCCTGTTCCGCGACCTGGACGGCCGGGCCGCCCGGATCTCCGTGGACCTGGTCTCGGAGGATCTGCTGCGCTGGCTGGACACCAACCCCACCCGCCGCCGCCCGGGCGCCGGGGACGAGGACCTGGTCACCACCACCCGCTAGGGCTGACCGCGGCCGGGCGCGGCGCACACCCCGCCCCGCCCGCCCCACCGGGTGCCCTGCGGTCGTCGGCCGCCCTGCTCCGGTTCGTCGCCGCGGTCGCGGGCCGCCCGCCTCGGCGGTCCGCGCCTCCGCGGCCGCCGCGATCTGCGCGGTGAGCAGTACTCCGCGCGCCTCCGCGTCGCCGGGTACGGTGTCCGCCGTCTCGCCCGCCTCACCCGGTGTCTCGCGGTCGTCGGCCGCCCCGCCCCGGTTCGTCGCCGCGGTCGCGGGCCGCTCACCCCGGCGGTCCGCGCCTCCGCGCCTCCGCGCCTCCGCGCCTCCGCGTCGCCGGGTGCGGCGTCCGCCGTCGGCCCCGCCCGGCCGCCGGTGGCCGGAGCGGGTCACCGAACGCCCCCGGCCTGCGCCGATCGCCCCGACCGGGACCGCCCGGCAAGCTCCGGGCGCGGCCGGGTTCGGTCGGGGCGCCGGGTGGGCATCTCTTACCCTGTCGGGTTCCTCCCGCTACGCCCGATCGCCGCCGACCGCCCCGAACCGACACACTCACAAGGGACCGCCCATGAGTGAGGACGTCATCCGCCGGCCCAGACCCGTCATCGACCCCGCCCTCCCCGCCCCCGAACGGGACGAGCTGCGAAGGCGGGCCTGCACCCCCCGCCCGCTCGTGCAGTGGCCCAGCGGCGAGCTCGTCACCCGCCGCGCCCGGCTGCGCGAGGCCGCGGTCCACCTGCTCGCGGTCGGGGGCACCCTCGCCCTGTCCCTGGTCACCGCGGGCTGGTACCTGGGCATGGCCATCGTCAACATCGGCCTCATCGCCCACGTCGCCGCCCTCGCCCTCCGCGGCGACGCCCATCCCGCCACCCGCGCCGCGAGCGTGGTGACGGGCGCGGGCGCCCTCACCGCCATCCCGGTCTGGCTGCTCGACCTCCTGCCCGGGGACCCGGCCGCGGGCATCCCCTGGGGGCTGTTCGGCGTTCTGGTGGCCCTGGTCTCCGCCGACGCGCTCACCTCCCGCGTTCAGGAGACCGAACCCGCCGACGTCCCGGAGGGCGCCGTCGTCCACCCGGACGACCTGAGCGAGTCCGACCACACCGCGCTCTGCGCTGTTCAGCACACCATAGACCTGGTCGAACGCGCCCGCGGCGCGTTCGGCGGCGGGGACTCCCTGGACACCGACCGGGCCCTGACGGTGCTGCGCGAGCAGGAGTGGCGCATCGCCGTCCTGCTCGCCCGCCAGCGCGAACTGCGCCGCGCCCACCTGCGCCGCTGGCAGCGCGCGGACTCCCCGCGGGTGCGCGAGGCGCTGCGGCCCCAGCGCGAGCACCTGTGCGCGGTGGAGGACGCCGTGCACACCCGGGTCGACCAGATCGTCGAATACGGCCGCCTGGTGGAGCGGGCCGTGGCCGCCCACCGCGAGTGGGAGCAGTGCCAGGAGGCAGCCGACTCCACCGCCGCCTACGTCGAGCACCGCGCCGCCGCGGCGTTCCTGGGCGCGGGGTCGCCGGAGGTGACCGAGCTGGCCGCCACCGCCGAGGCGGCCCGCCGGGTCCGCGACGAGCACATGGACCGGCTCGCCGACCACTCCCTCCTCCTCTGACCGTGCCGCCCGGGGAGCCCGGGTGACGCACCCCGCCCGACGCCACCGTGGCGGGGAGCCCCCGCCGTGGCCGCATCCGGACGCCGGCCCACCCCCGCCACCTCCGTTTTCTGTACACGGCCGCATGCGGACAGCGATATCTCGGACAAACCGTCCCGAGCACTCCCGGCTTCTGACACATTGGGCGCATGATCGAACACTGGGAGGGCGAGGATCTGCTCGCCTCGGTGCGCAAAGGCGTCACGGTCCGGGCCGCCGCGGCCCGCGGCGGCTACGCCGAGCTGCTGGACCGGGCCCGCCGCGACCTGGAGGCCGGCCTGCCCGAGCACCTGCCGCCGGACGATCCGCGGGCCCGCGCTCTCGCGGACACCCTGCCCGAGTACGTCGACGCCGTCCTGGCCGACCACGTCCACCGCCAGCGCCGCCGCCCCTCCCGCACCGACTCCGAACGCCTCACCCGCGCGTTCCGGTCCCTGGACGCCTCGGGGATCCTCGCCCGCGAGGAGTTCCTCTGCTGCGACGGCTGCGCCCGCGCCGACCTCGACGCGGAGGCCGCCGCCTCCGGCAGCCGCGGCTACGCCTACTACCACTGGCAGGACACCCTGTCGGCGGCCGACGGCGCCCCGCTGACGGTCGGCTTCGAGTCCACCCACCGGGTCCGCCGCGCCGCCGTCGGCGCGGAGGTCGCCGAGGCCCTGCGCGCCCACGGTCTCACCGTCCACTGGGACGGCGACCCGGAGCGCAGGATCGAGGTGGGCATGGACTGGAGCCGCCGCCGCCACGACCGCCTGGCGGCCTTCCCGGGCCCGGCCTCCGACGGCGAACCGCACGTGGACGCCGACTTCGCCAACCCCGGCCCGTACCGCCTCCCCGAATGGGTCACCCGCCACCGCGGCCGCGTGAGCGTCCGAGAACTCGCCCGCCTGGTGCTGCCCTGGCTGCCCCGCGGCGTGCGCGCGACGGTCGGCGCGGGCGGCCGCACGGCGGTCCTGACCCGTGACTTCGACCTCCTGCGCGTGGAGGGCGGCCCGGTCCTGGACCGCGACCGGATCGAGGACGTCCTGGCCTGCTGGGCGGTGGGCGCGGGCTGGCCCGCACCACTCGCGCCGGACCCCCGGACGGCGGGCCCGAGCCCGCTGGACGTCACCTACGCCGACGCGGCGACCGGCGGCATGGGGTTCGTGGACTACGCCGAACCCCTGAGCGGCGCCGCCGCCCGCGACCTCGTCTACCGGTTGACCCCGGTAGACGGCACCTTCGGGGTGTTCGCGGCACGCTCGGGCGCGGTGGTCCAGATGATGTGGCAGGAGGGCCCGAGCCTGTGGATGGAGAGCCCGTCCGCCGACGAGCGCCTGGCCAGCGGTCGCCACGTCACCCTCCCGGAGGCGGAGGAGATGGTGCGCGTGCTGGCCGACGAGGGCCGCGTCGCCCTCGCCGAACTGGGCGAGTTGCAGGTCACCCGCTGGTGAGGCCGCCCGGCCGCACCGGCCGCGTCAGTCGAACGCCGCACCCAGCCGGAAGTACGCCCGCGCCTTGGGCGGGATCAGCAGCAGGGCGCCGATCAGGGCGTTGAACAGCAGCAGGACCAGGTAGAACGGCAGCTCCTCGCGCGCGTAGACGACCACGCCGAACATGGTGAAGACCAGCGCCACCGACACCGCGATCTGCAACAGCACCACCAGCCCGTACACCACCCGCGAGCGCAGCAGCAGGCCCACCACCGCGGCCGCCGAGAACCCGCCCCACAGGGAGAGCAGGATCGGTCCGCCCCACCCGGCGAAGACGGTGCCGGTGCCGGAGCCGCCCAGTGACAGCAGGGCCAGGACCAGCAGGTAGAGGGCGTTGAGCCCGAGCATCGCGCACACCGCGATCACCGAGAACGACAGCTTGGGCGCGGGGGCGCCGGTCGGCGCGGCGGAGGGGAGGGGCCCCGTGGTGCCGGTGTGGCCCGCCCCGCGCACGAAGCCGCGTGCCGCGGTGGTCGTGTCGACCCGGGCCCGCGGGTCCGGGGGGCCGACGGGACCGACGGGCGGGACCGGCAC
>NZ_JASFDV010000134.1 GCF_030766825.1 Nocardiopsis sp. CC223A | reverse complement strand
GCCGCGCGCGCTCACGACCGCACCCGGCCGAGGAAGGACCGGTAGGCGTCCAGGGTGCCGGGGGCGAACAGCGCGCGGGGCCACAGGACGGCGGTCGCGACCCCCAGGAGGGCGGACTCCTCCATCGCGGGGCGGGCCAGGGAGTGGGCGGCGTCGAACCGTTCGACGCGCAGGTCCGGTCCGAGCAGGCGGGTGTAGACGCGCGCGGTCTCGTCGACGTCGACGTTGAGGTCGTGATCGCCGAGCATGAGCAGTACGGGGATGCCCCGTTCGGACAGGGCCCGCAGGTCGGCGGTGGCGTCGGCACGGAAGTTGAGCCGGGCGAAGTCCCAGCGCGCCGGGTCCATGGGCCGGGGGTCCGTGGTACCCGCACGATAGGTCCGGTAGTCGGCGCCGGCCGCCAGGAGTTCCCTGGTGCGGTCGCTGTCCGCCACCGCGCGGTCCCGTTCGGCCGGGTCGGCGCCGACGCGGTCGAGCTCGGCCAGCAGGTGGAAGCGGCCCTGGCGCAGCCAGTTGACGGCCGGGGAGACCGCGACGACGAAGTCGACGTCGTCGCGTTCCGCGGCGACCTTGGGCAGCACCCATCCGGCCTGGCTGGCGCCCCAGAGGCCGAGCGGGCCGGGCGGGGTGCCGGGCTGCTCGGCGAGCCAGTCGATCACGGCCGACACCTCGGCGGCCCGGTCGTCCATGTCCTGGTCGAGCCAGTCGCCGCTGGAGCCGCCGACACCCGGCTTGCTCCAGGAGACCGTGGTGTACCCGGCGTCGGCGGCGGCCTCCCACCAGGGCCGGTAGAGGCCGTCGTGGGTGGCGTCGACGGGCCCGTCGCCGTGGACGAACAGCACCGTTCCGCGCGGTTCGCCGGTGTCCGGGGAGGCGATGACCGCTTCGACGGTGCCTCCGGGCACGGGGATGTCCACCGTCGTCTCGGTGAGCCGGTAGCCGTTGCCCGCGAGGGCGGTGCACACGCCGATCAGGAGCAGGGCGGACAGGAGCAGGGCGGTGGCTCCGGCGGCCCTGCGCCGATCCATTGAATGTTTCGATCTATTCACGTTCGTAGATTACATGATACTTTTGATCCATGGACATGGCAGTGGAGATACGCACGGGGTTCGACGAGGCCGAGCGCACCCGGGTCGGCGAACTGTACTGGACGGCCTTCCGGCGCAAACTCGGTCCCGCGTTCGCCGACGACGTGACGGGCCGGGAGTTCATCACCGCCGCGATGCGCCCCGACCGCCTGCTCACGGCACGGGTCGGCGGCGAGGTCCTGGGCGTGTGCGGCCTCCAGTACGGCGCACGGGGCGCGTTCGACCCCGCGTGGCCCGACACCCGCCGACGCCTGGGACCGGTGGCCACCGCACGGCTCCTCCTGGTCCTGGGCGTCCTGGCACGCCGTCCGGAACCGGATACGCTCGTGCTCGACGGGATCTGCGTCTCCCCCGAGCACCGGGGGGCGGGCATCGGCTCGCGCCTGCTGGCGGCCTGCACCGACCATGCCCGGCGGCACGGCCTGCGCAGCGTCCGACTGACGGTCGTGGACACCAACCCCCGGGCCGAGGCCCTGTACCGGCGGGTCGGGTTCACAACGGTGGACTCCGGTTCCATGGGGGTCCTGCGCGGGATCTACGGGTTCGACGGCTACACCACCCTGCGGCGCGGGGTCACCGGAAGGGGCGACACATGACCGGGGACATCGCACCGCGCACCGTCATCGAGGCGTGGCTGCCCATGGCCGGCGCGGTGGGGCTCGACCTCGTCCTGGACTCCGCGAACGCCGCGGGCCTGGAGGACCGGCCGGTGCGGCTGGCACTGCGCCGCATGGTCGCCGCCGGTGAGGTCGTCCAGACCGGGCGCGGGCGCCGCGGGTCCGTGGCGCTCACCGAGGCCGGCCGCTCCCGGCTGGCACGGGACCGCGCCGGCCTCGTGCTCGCACAGGCCCAGGACGAGGGCCGCGCGCCCTGGGACGGGGTGTGGCGGTTGACGGCGGTCAGCCTGCCGGAGGCGGAGCGCGCCCGGCGCGACCTCCTGCGGCGCCGCCTCACCGAACTGGGCGCGGCCCCCGTGTCCACGGGCCTGTACCTGAGCCCGCACCCCCTGGAGGGGCTGCTCGACGCCGCCGGGGAGGCCCTCGTCCGCGCCGAGGCCGCCCGGGTGGACGTACGCGGCACCACCGACCCGCGCGAGGTGGTCGAACTGCTGTGGCCTGCGGCCCCCGTCGTCGACGGGTACCGGGCCCTGGAGGAGGTCGTCGGCCGGGTCGCGGAGGTGGCCCACCGTGTGGCGGCCGAGCAGGTGACGACGCTGCAACTGCGCGTCGCGGACGCCGTGGAGGAGGCGATGAGGCACGACCCCCTCATCCCGCCGGAGCTGCGACCGGCGCCCTGGCCGCCCGCCCGGATCCGGGAGGAGTGGCGTTCGGTCTGGCGGACCCTGGCCTCCCGCGCCCCCGGCGGAGGCGTCTACCAGGGGTGGCCGGGGTTCCGGGCCGGGGACGCCCGGGACCCGGATCGGTGACCGCGGGCACCGCGCCCGCGGGGCGCGCGGACGCCCTCACCGCCCGCGTCCGGCCGGGCTACTCCCCCGGCGGGACCTCCCCGGTGAGGGCCTGCACGTCGCCGTAGGAGACGGCCTCGGGCAGCGGCCGCCCGTCGCGGACGGCCAGTGCGGTGTCCACGGCGCGGCCGAGGGCGGCCCGGTAGAGCAGGGAGCCGGTGCTGACCCGGGCCACGCCCAGCTCGCCCAGTCGGCGGAGGTCGAGCCCGGGGGCGGCCAGGACGTTCAGGGGCAGGGCGATCTCGACGGCGACGGCCTCGATGGCGCCGGGGTCCGCGAGGCCGGGCGCGAACACGCCGTCCGCGCCCGCCTCGGCGTAGGCGGCGAGCCGCGCGAGCGTGGTGTCGAGGTCGGTGCCGCCGAGCCAGTGGACGTCGGTGCGGGCGTTGACGAAGACGGCGGGGACGGCCGCCTTGATCGCGGTGATCTTGCGGCTGGCCACCTCGGGGGCGATCAGTTCCCCGCGGGTGCTGTCCTCGATGTTCACGCCGTCGACGCCCAGTCCGGCGACGAACTCGGCGACGGCGGCCGGGTCGTCGGAGAAACCGTCCTCGATGTCGACGGTCAGGTACCGGCCCAGTCCCGCGCCGACCAGGTCGCGGGCGAGGCGGGCGGTGGCCTCCCCGGCACTGCGGGAGGCGTCGGCCAGGCCGTGGGAGGCGGCGACGCCCAGGCTGGTGGTGCCGACCGCGGGGAAGCCCTCCCGGGCGAGCAGCCGGGCCGAGGCGACGTCCCAGGCGTTGGGCAGCACGAACGGTCGGCCGGGCCGGTGGAGATCTGCGAACGTCACGGGGCGCGCACCTCTCTGCGGGTGGTTCCTGCTGCGGTACCGACCATGCTAGACCTCCGGGCCGGTGCTCCCGGGCACCGCCGCCGGGCGTTCAGGAATCGGGGGTGCGCCCCCACTCCGGGCCGCGGCCCCCGGTACGTCCGGCCAGGTGGTCGGTCATCGCGGCCAGGGCGGCGTCCAGAGGAACCAGGGCGTCGCGGCGGAAGATCCCGAGCTGCCCGCCGCAGACCAGGCGGACCTCGTCGGCGCCCGAACAGGTGTCGTGCAGGTGCAGGAGGGTGCCGTCGGCGTCGCGCCCGGACCGGGCCACGCGCAGCCGCTCGGCGAGGCGATCCCACTCCGCGCGGTCGGTCATCGGGGCTCCCGGAGTGCGAGGGGGAAGAGTTCGGAGTAGCGGGCGTACACGGCGTCGAGGCCGTGGTCGCGGTGGAAGTCCAGGAAGGCGTTCAGGGCCTCGAACAGCACCTCGACCGCGACGGCGTCGACGGCTGGGTCATCGAACGGGGGCAGGACCGCACGCCTGTCGGGCTCGTCGGGGAAGGCACGCCACAGCACCAGGGCCTGCCAGGTCAGGTTGCTCCCGAACCCGAGGTCGGCGGCGAGCCACTCACGGAAGCCCGTCAGCGGCCCTCCGGGTGTCGAGACGTCGTATCCGACGAGGAAGGCGACGGCTTCCCCGAAGGAGGGACCGAATCCGAACGCCCCGGGGTGGTCCCTGACGGCGTCGAAGAGCGTACGGGGGTCGGCGAGGGTCATAGGGCTTCTCCGTGGTGAGGGCCTCTCCGCCAACGGCCGAAGCCGGGACGCCACCAGAACAGCTCGGTGAGGTCGGCGGGCCAGGGCACGCGGGGGTCGGCGCCGATCCGCGCCGCCAGGTCCCGCAGGCCCTCTCCGAAGTCGCTCACCGGCCCACCGGCGCCGGCGCCGTCGGGGTCTTCGGGGGCATGGGCGCGCTCGCTTTCGCTCGGGGGGTTGCAGCGTACCGCCGGAGGTCGGGGACCGACGAGGGCCGACCGAAAGGGGTGGCGCGGCAGGGCCGAATCCCGGGGCCGGTCGGGCACCGGGCGGGGACGAAACACCCCAGAAACCCACGAAGCTCCGCCCCCGGCGGGGCGCGGCGGGTGGACTCCTGGCTCCGGCCGCCGGTGACCAGGAGTATGTCCGAAGCAGGGCGGACGCCCGCGAGGAGAGGAAGGGGACCGCGATGGCCGGTGCCACACAAAGCGCGCTTTCGGACCGACTCATCGGCGCCAAGATCCGCGGGGATCTGGCCGAACGCCTGGGCCTGCCCGAGGAGGCGATCGCGGTCGAGAGCACCGGCGGCCGGGTGACCCTGTCCTCGGTCCTGCCGGTCACCGAGGACCAGCGGCGCGAGGCGATCGCGATCGCCGCCGCCACCCACGGGGTGACGGGCGTGTCCGCCGAGGGCCTGGACGTGGAGCGGACCCTGCGGCGGCGTTCCGCCACCGGCGCCGAGTAGCCCTGCGGCGACGGCACCGGGACCGGTTCCTACCCGTTCCGCACCAGGGGCAGGGGCGCGAAGACGTGGTCCTGCCACAGGCGGCGGGAGACCTCCTCGGGGTAGGCCTCGGTGCTCGGTTCCGTGTCCAGCAGGTGGGTCAGGCGCCGCTCGGTGTCGTAGGCGGGCCAGCCCGGGTCACCGGTGGTGGCGAAATCCGTCCAGGCCCGCCGCATGTGGGCCGACAGGGCCTCGGCCTTCGGGGCGTCGCCGGGGCCGAAGAGCATCTGGCCCAGACCCGCGTCGTAGACGCCGAACAGCAGCGGCACGTCCAGTCCGTGGCAGGCGCCCAGGATGCCGCCGTTGCCCGGCGCGGACCAGGTGAGCTCGAACATGTGGGCCCGGCCGCCGCCGCGGACCTGCGCCTCGGCCAGGTGCAGCGAGGGCATGCGGAAGAGCCAGTCGGACTGGACGAGCTCGAACAGTCGCTCGGGGGCGGCGTCGGGGTAGGCCGCACGGTAGGCGCGCTCTCCGTCCGCGCCCGGGCCGAAGGCGCGCAGCGCCTCGGCCGCCTGAGCGTCGTCGATCCGTCCGAGCCGCCCCGCCATGGCGACGAAGAGCCGGAACTCGTCCCGGGTGTGGCCGACGATCAGGTCCACGTCCAGCCCGGCGCCGTCGGCCAGCGCCTGCCACGGTGTGACGGGCAGGACGTCGCCGTCCACGACCGGTGAGAACGGCGTCGGGGTGAGCGCGACCGCGCCCCACCGGTCCTGGCGGTCGCGCATCGCGAGGCCGACCGCCGCCCCGGCGGCGGGGAGCACGCGCGGGGCCACCCCCGACAGGTCGGCCACGGTGGGGCGCAGGCCCAGCTCCCCGGCGATGGCGGCGGTGATGTCCCCGGCGAGTTCGGGGGTGAAGAAGGTGCCCGGCAGGCTCTGGGCGACGGCGCGGTGGAAGAGCCCCCGGGCCGCGGGCGCCGCCAGCAGGGAGGCGACCGCCCCCGCGCCGGCCGACTCGCCGACGACGGTGACCCGGGCGGGGTCGCCGCCGAAGGCCGCGATGTTGTCGCGCACCCATTCCAGGGCCGCGATCTGGTCGAGCACGCCGCGGTTGGCCGGGGCGCCGTCGATCCGGGCGAAGCCCTCGATGCCGACGCGGTGGTTGAAGGTGACCGCGACGACGCCGCCGTCACGGGCGATGCGGTGGGGGTCGTAACCGGGGTCGTCGGAGGAACCGAACTTGTAGGCGCCGCCGTAGATCCACACGATCACCGGGCGGGCGGCGGCCGGGTCGGCGTCGGGGGTCCAGACGTTGACGGTGAGCCAGTCGCCGTCGGTTCCGTCGTCGGCGGGCGCGGTGCCCTCGGGCGCGGGCATCTCCTGGGGCGGCGGGGGACCGAACGAGAACGCCTCGCGGACCCCGTCCCAGGCGCGCACGGGCCTGGGCGCCATGAACCGGTCGGGTCCCACGGGGGGTTCGGCGAAGGGGATGCCGCGGAAGACGGCAAGGCCGTTCTCGTGGCGGCCGCGGACCCGGCCGGTGTCGGTCACGGCCTCGGCTCGGGGTTCGGCTGCGGTCATGGGGACTCCCTAAGGTGGGGTGGGCAGGGCGTCGGAGCCGGTCAGGACCGGCACCATCCGTCCGAGCCGGGCGGCGAACGCCTCGGCGTCGAGGGGGTCGGGGCTCTCGACCAGCCAGGTGTTGATCGACGCGGCCCATCCGCCGACGACGAACCGGGTCAGGTCCTCGGCCAGCTCGGGGGAGGCCGTACCCGCCGTCATCCGGTCGACCATGAGCCGGCTGAACGGGGAGAGCAGGTCACTGAGCGCCGCGGTGAGCGCGTAGCCGCAGGGGCCGGTGACCATCGCCCGGTAGAAGGCCCGGTACCGCGCGAAGTGCTCGGTCGCCGCCAGGAGCCGGCCGGGGCCGGTGACGTCGGCCGGACCCGGAGCGGCACCCTTTACCAGGTCACGCCGGGCGAGGTCGAGCGCGGCCTCCAGCAGCAGGGTGTCGCGGTCGCCGAATTGCAGATAGACGAGTTGGCGGCTCACGTCGGCGGCTCGGGCGAGGTCGGACACCGCGATGGCGGTGGTGCCGCGCTCGGTCACCAGGTCCACGGCGGCGCGCATGAGCGCCGCCCGCGAGCGCCGCACCCTGCGGTCGGTCTTGCGGTCGCTCTCCACGCGAATAAATTAACACATGTCAAAAAACACACAAGTGACAAAAAAGGTGGGACCGCGTGCCGCGGTCCCACCCGTGCGGGCGAGGGGTCCCCTCAGGCCTCGACCTCGGAGCGGTCGCCGCCCCAGAGGGTGTGGAAGACCCCCTCGCGGTCGGTGCGGCGGTAGGTGTGCGCACCGAAGTAGTCCCGCTGCCCCTGGGTGAGCGCGGCGGGCAGCCGGTCCGCGCGCATCCCGTCGTAGTACGCCAGCGCCGCCGCGAACCCCGGCACCGGCACCCCCTCGGCGACGGCGGCGGTCACGACGGACCGCCAGTCGTCCTGGGCCTGGCCGATCTCCCGTGCGAACTCCGCGTCCGACAGCAGCGACACCAGGTCCGGGTCGGCCTCGTAGGCGGCGGTGATCCGGTCCAGGAAGGCGGCCCGGATGATGCACCCCGCCCGCCAGATCCGGGCCACCGCGCCCGCGTCGATCCCCCAGCCGTACTCCGCGCTCGCGGCGGCGATCTGGTGGAACCCCTGCGTGTACGACACGATCTTGGACGCGTACAGCGCCTGCTCCACCCGGTCGGCGAACGCCGCGGCCTCGCCCGGCGGCAGCGGCTCGGCCGACGGCCCCGGCAACCCGCGGGAGGCGGCCCGCAGGTCGGCGTGCCCCGACAGCGACCGGGCGAACACCGCCTCGGCGATACCCGACACCGGGACGCCCAGGTCCAAGGCGATCTGCACCGTCCAGCGCCCGGTGCCCTTCTGCTCGGCCCGGTCCTGGACCACGTCCACGAACGGCTTCCCGGTGGCGGCGTCCACGTGGGACAGCACCTCGGCGGTGATCTCGATGAGGTAGGAGTCCAGGCGGCCGGTGTTCCACCGCCGGAACACGTCGGCGATCTGCGCCGGGGTGTACCCCGCGATGTCGCGCAGCAGCTGGTAGGCCTCGCCGATGAGCTGCATGTCGGCGTACTCGATGCCGTTGTGCACCATCTTGACGAAGTGCCCGGCCCCGTCGGGGCCGACGTGGGTGACGCAGGGGGCGCCGTCGTCGGCCTTGGCGGCGATCCTCTCCAGCATCGGGCCCAGGGACGCGTAGGACTCCGCGGACCCGCCGGGCATGATGCTGGGCCCGTTCAGGGCGCCCTCCTCGCCGCCGGAGACCCCGGTGCCGACGAAGTGGATGCCGCGTTCGCGCAGTTCGCGTTCGCGGCGCCGGGTGCCGGCGAAGTGGGCGTTGCCGCCGTCGACGATCATGTCGCCGGGTTCCAGCAGCGGGGCGAACTCGGCGATCACGGCGTCGGTGGGCTCGCCCGCCTTGACCATGACGACCAGGCGGCGCGGTCGCTCCAGGGCCGCCACGAACTCCTCGGCGGTCTCCGTCGCGACGAAGTCGCCCTCGTCGCCGAACTCCTCCACGAGGGCGCGGGTGCGCGCCGCCGTCCGGTTGTGCACGGCCACCGTGTACCCGTTGCGGGCGAAGTTGCGTGCGAGGTTGCGCCCCATGACCGCGAGGCCGGTGACACCGATCTGAGCCGTAGTGCCCATGTTCGTCCGCTCCTGGACCGAGAATCCGAATCCTCTCGGCGGATCGCCGCCCGGCGGGCCGTGGCGCGATCCGCCCCTACCCCTGGGACCCTACAAGCGCCGATCGCCGCGGCGCGGTGTCCACGCGCCGGAAAGCCCGGTGTGAAAGGCCACCCCGGTCGCCGGAATCCCGGCGGGCGCGGCGGCGTTCGCCGCCGGGTCCGGGGCGGCGGGCCGCCCTCGTGGCGATCGGCGCCGGTATCGCGCAGGATGGGTGACCGGTGCGGGTGGACCGCCGCCCGCACGGCACCGCCCGCAGACCGTTCGGAAGGCTCCCTCTTGACCGCGACTCCACGGACCGCACCGCCCCTGCGCATCGGCCTGGGCCTGGCCGCCGTCGGGCGGCCCGGCTACATCAACCTGGGCCGGGACACGGACCTGCCCGCCGTGCGCTCGCCCGAGGCGCTGCGGGAACGGGCGTTCGCCCTGATGGACGCCGCCTACGACCGCGGCGTGCGCTACTTCGACGTCGCCCGCTCCTACGGTCTGGCCGAGGAGTTCCTGGCCGGGTGGCTGGCGGCCCGGCCCCGGGTCACGGACGCGGTGGTCGGCAGCAAGTGGGGCTACACCTACACCGCCGGCTGGCGCACCGACGCCGACGTCCACGAGGTCAAGGACCACGGCGTCGGCGAGTACCGCCGCCAGCTCGCCGAGACCCGCGCCCTGCTCGGCGGCAGGCTCGGCGTCTACCAGATCCATTCGGTGACCCCCGAGAGCCCCGCGCTGGGCGACACCGAGCTGCACGGGGAGCTGGCCCGGCTGGCCGCCGAGGGGGTCACCGTCGGCCTGTCCACCAGCGGTCCCCGCCAGGCGGAGACCATCCGGGCGGCGCTGGAGGTCACGGTGGGCGGACGGCCCCTCTTCGGCAGCGTGCAGAGCACCTACAACCTGTTGGAGCGCTCCGCGGGCGAGGCCCTGGCACAGGCGCACGCGCAGGGCCGCACGGTGATCGTCAAGGAGGCCATGGCCAACGGCCGCCTGGCCGGGCGCCGTCCGGCACCGGAAATGGACCCGGTGGCGGAGATCGCCCGGGAAACGGGTACGACGAGTGACGCCGTCGCGATGGCGGCCGTCATCGCCGAGCCCTGGGCCGACATCGTGCTCTCTGGGGCCGCCACCGTCGACCAGCTCACCGCCAACCTCCGCGCCGCCGACATCGACCTGGACCCCGGGCAGCGGGACCGGCTCGCCGGCCTGGCCGAGCCCGCCGACGCCTACTGGGCGCGGCGGTCCCGGCTGGCCTGGCACTGAGCCCGCGCACCGACCGCTCGACCCGCCGACCGCCCACCGACCAATCGGCCCACTGACAGCACGCCGATGACCCGTCCCATGTACCGACGAACGGAGCACCGACGATGACCCACTTCCTGCCGTCCGCCGACCCGGTCGCGACCGCCGCGCGCGGGCTCGCCCTGGCCCACCCCGGCCTCGTCGAGGTCCACGAGGACCCCCTGTTCCTACGCGCCAAGACCAGCGCGCCGGGCCGCACCGTCGCCCTGGTGTCGGGCGGCGGCTCCGGCCACGAACCGCTGCACACCGGCCTGCTCGGACCCGGCGGCCTGGACGCGGTCTGCCCGGGCGCGGTCTTCGCCTCCCCGCACAACCGGCAGATCCACGCGGCCTGCACGGCCGTCGCCAAGGACGGCGGGGTCCTGCTCATCGTGAAGAACTACACCGGCGACGTCATCAACTTCGGGATCGCCGCCGAGCGCCTGCGCCACGAGGGGATCCCGGTCGCCACCGTCCTGGTCGACGACGACCTGGCCACCGACGGCGAGGACTCCGCGACCGGTCGCCGCGGCACCGCGGCGACCGTCGTGCTGGAGAAGCTGCTCGGCGCCCGCGCCGACCAGGGCGCCGGGCTCGACGAACTCGCCGACCTGGGCGCGCGGATCGTGGCGCGCTCGCGCAGCATCGCGGTGGCCGCCCGGGCGCAGACCTCCCCGGCGACCGGGGAGCCGGCCTTCGCGCTGGACGCCGGGACCCTGGAGTACGGGGTGGGGATCCACGGCGAGCGCGGCACCGGCACCGTCGAGCGCCTGCCCGTCGAGAAGCTGGTGGAACGCATGGCCGACGACCTGCTCGCGGCGCTGCCCGGCGGACAGGAGCGGGTGCTGGCGCTGGTCAACGGCCTGGGCGCCACGACCGGCCTGGAGCTGCACGCCATCGGCTCGCTGCTGTACGACGCACTCGTCGCGCGCGGTGTCGAACCCCTGGCGGTGGTGCCCGGGACCTTCACCGCGGCCCTGGACATGTCCGGGTTCTCCCTCACCCTGACCCGGATGGAGCCGGAGTGGACCGGGTTGTGGACGGCGGTCGCCGACACCCCGCTGGTGCTCCCCGCCCGCACCCTGACGGCGGACGGCGCGGCCGGGGCCGTCGTGCGGTCCGCGGTGGGTGCCGCGCCGGACGGCGCCGCCGACCCGTCGGGCCGGGCCGTGCTGGACCGCTTCGCGGAGGCCGTGGCGGAGTCGCGCGACGACCTCACCGCGCTCGACCAGCTCGTCGGGGACGGGGACTTCGGCGACAACCTCCTGGGCGGGGTGCGCCGGGCGCAGGCCCTGGACGGGGCTGCGGGTGGCGGTGTGCAGGCGCTGGCCCGGGCGTTCCTCGACGACGTGGGCGGCACCAGCGGCCCGCTCTTCGGGCTCCTGTTCCAGCAGCTCACGGCGGTGTCCTGGCCGGAGGCGGGAGCGCCCGACGCCCGGTCGGCGGCCGAGGCCGCGGCGGCGGGCCTGGCCGCCGTCC
>NZ_JASFDV010000133.1 GCF_030766825.1 Nocardiopsis sp. CC223A | reverse complement strand
CCGTCTCCGGGGCGGCGGCCGTCGCCCCGCGCCGCCCTCCCCCGGGCCCCGGAGGGCCCGGCCCCGGGGGAACGGGCTCAGGAGAGGGTGTGGCCGGGGTACGGGTAACCGGGGAACGCGACGCACTCCCCGGCCGGGCGGGCCTCCAGGTAGCCCAGGTCGAGCAGTTCGTTCACGCGGGCGTGCCCGCCCTCCACCGGCTCGGGCAGCCCCTCGGCCGGGACCAGCACCTGCTCACCGCCGCCCGGCTGCTCGAAGTGCGGGGCGATCGGGCCGACCAGCACGGGCAGTTCGTCGGTCACCTCGAAGCAGGTGTAGTTGTTCTCCGGCCCGTCCGGCCAGGTGTTCAGCGAGTCCGGCGGCAGCGCCCGCTGTGCGTACGGGGCGCCCGCCGGGGCCAGGAATGTGCCCCAGGGCGACCCGAACCGGTCGAGCATCCACCCCTCGGGCAGGGTCGCGGACGCCGTGACGGGTTCGCCGTCCACGACCTCGAAGCCCAGGTGGTCGGGGTACTCCCAGCCGTCGGGGCCCCACCAGCGGTCCAGGAACCCGGCAGGGGTGAGCCCGCCGAACCTCTCGTAGCCCACCAGCAGCTCCGCCACCGGGCCCTCGTCGGGCAGCTCGGCCGGCCCCAGTCGGCGGTCGCCGCACACGTACCGCTCCAGGTCCTCGGCGGTGGGCGGCGGGTCGAGCACCGGGCACCCGGCAGGGGCGGGCGGGGCCGAGGCGTGGGCGTGGGCGGGGGCGGCCACCGCCAGCAGGGCCAGGGCGGCGGCCCCCGCGGCCAGACGGAACTTCACCGATCGGACTCCGTTCGTCACCGACGCGCGAGAACGCGACCACGCGTCGCCAAATAGCTACTAGGAGTAGTCAAGCATGATCGGGGCCGTCCGGGAACGGTGACGGCCGGGACCCCGCGGGGTCCCGGCCGTCACCGTTCGGAGGAGAAGGGGCCTACTGGCGGCCCAGCGCCCGGTAGGTCCAGCCCGAGGCCCGCCAGAAGGTCGGGTCCAGGGCGTTGCGCCCGTCCACGATCCGCTTGCGCGCCACCAGCCCGCCCAGCTCGTCCGGGTCGGCCTCGCGGAACTCCGCCCACTCGGTGAGCAGCAGCACCACATCGGCGTCGGTGACCGCCCCGCGCATGGAGTCGGCGTAGTTCAGCTCCGGGTGCGCCGCGCGGGCCCGCTCCAGCGCCGCCGGGTCGTACACCGTCACCTGCGCGCCCAGCGAGGCGATGGTGGCGGCCACGTCCAGCGCGGGCGAGTCGCGGATGTCGTCGGAGTTGGGTTTGAAGGCCGCGCCCAGCACCGCCACGCGGCTGCCCGCGAAACCGCCGCCGATGAGCTGGCGGGCGATGTCGATGGTGCGCGCGCGGCGCCGCTGGTTGATGGCGTCCACCTCGCGCAGGAACGACAGCGCGGGCTCCACGCCCAGCTCGTCGGCGCGGGCCATGAACGCGCGGATGTCCTTGGGCAGGCAGCCGCCGCCGAAGCCCAGGCCCGGGCCCAGGAACTTGCCGCCGATGCGGTCGTCGTAGGACAGCGCCTGGGCCAGCTGGATGACGTCGGCCCCGGCCACCTCCGACACCTCCGCCATCGCGTTGATGAAGGAGATCTTGGTCGCCAGGAAGGCGTTGGCCGCCACCTTGACCAGCTCGGCGGTCTGTAGGTCGGTCACCAGGAACGGGACGCCCTCGTCGACCTGCTTCTGCCACAGCGACCGCACGGCCTTCTCGACCCGGGGCGAGTCGGTGCCCAGCACGATCCGGTCGGGGCTCAGGGTGTCCTCCACCCCGAAGCCCTCACGCAGGAATTCCGGGCTCCAGCCCAGCTCGGCCTCCTCGCCGGCGGGCGCCAGCGCGGCCAGCCGGGCGGCCAGGGTCGCGGCCGTGCCCACCGGCACGGTCGAGCGGCCCACCACCACGGCGGGGCGGGCCAGGTGCGGCGCCAGCCGGTCCACCGCGGAGTTCACATAGCTCAGGTCCGCGGCGCCCGACTCGTCCTTCTGCGGGGTGCCCACGCAGATCAGGTGCAGGTCCGCGAACTCGGCGACCTCGGCGAACGAGGTCGTGAAGCGCAGCCTCCCCGACTCCAGCCCGGAGACCACCAGATCTTCCAGTCCGGGCTCGAAGAAGGGCACCCGACCGGAGCGGAGCATCTCGATCTTGGCCTCGTCGACGTCCAGGCCCAGTACCTCGAACCCCAGTTCGGCCAGGCAGGCCGCGGTGGTGGCGCCCAGGTAACCGGTACCGATGACGGAGACGCGCATACGGTCCGCTTCGATCACTGGTTGAGTCCTTCCTCGCTTTCGTCCGCGCCCGTATCCCATGGTTGTTCCCGCTGACGGCGGTGAGCACCCGGGGGAGGGCGGAAAGGCGGACATGAGTCGGCGTCGGGGGAACCCCGCACGCGGAGCATCACCCTACGCTCCGGGGCATGGCCCACGCCCGAACAGGGAGTGAACACATCAGGCGCTCAGATTACCGGTGCGTGCGCGGTATCGGACACAAGGCCCCGGAGCCCCTCAATCCCGGCGTTCGGACTCCCCGCCCAGCGGGGTCCACCCGTCCTCGCCCCGGGCGAAAGGGGTGGTCGTCCCGGCCGGATCGCCCTCCCGCGGCTCCCACACCTCGGTCGCGGCCCGGCGGCCGGGGACCTCGGGCACGGTGTCGCCGACCGGCGGTTCCGGCAGCTCCTCCCGCGGCCCGTGCACGCGTTCCCAGGGGGCGGCCACCATGGCGGGCCCGGTGGCCGCGACCGGCCGCCGCCAGCGGCCCGGCAGGGTCGCCGAGAACAGCAGGAGCGCGCCCAGCGGCAGCGCCACGGACACCCCCGGACCACCCGGGTACACGAAGCCCTCCGGATCGAGCCAGGACATCGCCGACGCGAGCGACGCCGGGTGCACCGCCGGCCACAGCGCCAGCACGCTCAGCGGCAACCCGGCGGCCCCGGCGGTGAGCGGCGAG
The DNA here is from genome assembly GCF_030766825.1 of Nocardiopsis sp. CC223A. Classification (GTDB taxonomy): domain Bacteria; phylum Actinomycetota; class Actinomycetes; order Streptosporangiales; family Streptosporangiaceae; genus Nocardiopsis. Next base: position 8,385 of record NZ_JASFDV010000133.1, on the reverse strand, counting down.
ATGCGGGCCGCCGCCAGGTACGCGCAGGCGAACCCCACGAGGACCAGCAGCACCGCGGCGGCGACCGTGGCGACCGCCACGTCGCCCTCCGACAGCCCGGGGAGTTCGCCCGCCGACCAGGACACGGAGATCCACAGCAGAGGGGCCAGGGCGATGCCGACCAGCAGGCCGAGCAGGTGGCGGAGCACGGGAGCACCTTCTTTCGCGGGGATCACCCGCAGATGTTGTCCCGGGCGGTCGAGGTGGACAGCGGGGCGTCCCCGGCAGAGGGGGACTCCTCCGGTTCGGGGGCCTCGACCTCCGGAGCGTTGAACGTCGTGTAGTTGAAGCCGATCACGATCTGGATCTCGTCGTCCAGAGTGGTGTCCTCCACCGTCTCGGCACCCGGGATCGTCCGGGCCACGTACTCGGCGGCCGCGGTGTCGTCGGCGCCGTGCCGGATCTGGGTGGCGGGCACGTTCCGGCTGCTCCAGTCGGAGGCGGCGTCGGGCACCTGGAACCCCGCACCGGTCAGGGAGCCGTCCAGGGACGCGCCCAGCCCGGGGGTGCCGGTGCCGTTGAACACCCGCACCCGGATGTCGGCCGGTGCCGGTTCGCGCTCCTCCTGCGCGGAGGGCCCGGCGGAGGGCTCCGTGATCGGGCGGTCGGCGTTGATGTCGGCGAACAGGTCGCGGGCGGCGGGCTCGTCCCACAGCAGGGCGACGTCGCCGCGCGGGGTCCAGAAGTCCATGTCGGCGATGGGCACCTGCGTGAAGTTCACCGCGGACATGTCCAGATCGCGCATCTGGTAGGCGAGCTGGTTGATGGTGGAGGTGTCCAGCCCCTCGTCGACGGTCACCGACGACAGGGCACTGTCCAGGAACGCGGTGAGCTTGCCGGGGTCGGACAGGGTCTCGCTGCTCAGCGCCCGGTCCAACATGGCCGACAACACCTGCTGCTGGCGGTCGATGCGGTCCAGGTCGCCGCGCGGGGTGGCCCGGGTGCGGGCGAAGGCCAGGGCCTCGGCACCGTCCACCCGGTGGGTGCCCGCCGCCATGTCCAGCCGGGCCTTGGGGTCGTCGATCGCCTCGGGCAGGCACACCTCGATGCCGCCGAGCGCGTCGACCACGCCGACGAACCCGGCGAAGTCCACCTCCACGTAGTGGTCGATGCGCACGTCCGTGACCGATTCCACGGTGCGCACCGCCAGCTGCGGGCCGCCGTAGGCGTAGGCGGCGTTGATCTTGTCCTCGCCCTCGCCGGGAATGTCCACCCACAGGTCGCGGGGCACGCCGACGACGGTGATCCGGTCGCGCTCGTGGTTGAGCCGGAGCAGCATCATCGTGTCCGAACGGCGCCCGGGCGTGGAGCCCACGCTCAGCGCGGTGCGGTCCTCCTCGGCCAGGGCCTCGCGGCTGTCGGAGCCGATGACCAGGAACGTCAGCCCGCCGGTCTCCTCGGGGCGGTCCCCGTCGGCCAGGCCGCCGAAGACGTCGAAGCGGTTGAGGCTGCCCGACATCCACCCGGTGATCGCCCAGGAGGTCCCCGAGGCGAGCAGGACCAGCACGGACAGGACCGACATCACGACCAGGCCCGCGCGGCGGCGGCGGACGGAGGGCGAGGGCACGGTGATCCGGCCGGACCGGGGGGAGCGCCGACCCTCGGGCGGGATCGGCCGGGACCGCTCACGGCGGAACTCGCCGCCGCCCGGTCGGTTCCGCCCTCCGTTGTCGTCGCTCATCGGTGTCCCCGTCCCACCCCGGTCAACGGTGTCCTCGATCTCTTAGGTTGTCACCCGATCCCCCGCGCGGTGTGAGATGTCGATCCTCGGCGTGTTGTTCTCGGCTTGGGGCGTCCCCGTCGGGATGGGGGAGAAAAGGGGGCGAGGATTCCACTGCGGGCCGAAGGCACTGGTCTGTGGTACCTTGTCGCCGGTCTGGCCGGTACCCGGCGCCGCATCGAACGGGGTGCGGCACCCGCCACCGGTCTCCTTCCCGGACATGGAGGTCTCCATGTCCGCAGTCCCCCTCATAATCCGGAGAAACCGATGACGCATCCCCCTGTCTCCCCCAAGAACTGGCTCACCACCGTTCTCCTCTCCTTCTTCCTCGGCTACCTCGGCGTCCACCGCTTCTACGTGGGCAAGACCGGCACCGGCATCCTGATGCTCATCACCTGCGGCGGTGTGGGCGTGTGGTCCCTCATCGACTTCATCATGGTGCTGCTCGGCAAGTTCGAGGACTCCGAAGGCCTCCCGATCAAGAACCAGGCCTGACCCGGCCGGCCGCGCCGGACGACCGGCGCGGCCGCCGCCTGCGGTGCAGTACCTTGGACGCGCGCGAGCGTTGATGCCCCACGCATCCGCCGTGCCGTCCGACACGTCTCTATCCTGGGAAGTGCCCGTGTCCTGGCCGCCGGTCTCCGTCGTCATGCCCGTCCTCAACGAAGAGCGCCACCTCGCCGCCGCGGTGGAGCACGTCCTCGCCCAGGAGTACCCGGGCGAACTGGAGGTCGTGCTCGGTGTGGGGCCCTCCGCGGACCGCACCCGCGAGGTCGCCGACGGGCTGGCCGCCGCCGACCCCCGGGTCAAGGTGGTGGACAACCCCACCGGCAGGACCCCGGCGGGCCTGAACGCCGCCATCGGCGCCTCCTCCCACGACATCGTCGCCCGCATCGACGGCCACGCGATGATGCCCTCCGACTACCTCCGCGTCGCCGTGGAGACCCTGGAGGAGACCGGGGCCGACAACGTCGGCGGCATCATGGCCGCCGAGGGCACCACGCCCTGGGAGCAGGCGGTCGCCGCCGCCATGACCTCCAGGATCGGCGTGGGCAACGCCCGCTTCCACACCGGAGGCGAGGGCGGCCCGGCCGACACCGTCTACCTGGGCGTCTTCCGGCGTTCGGCGCTGGAGCGCGTGGGCGGCTACGACGAGGCGTTCCTGCGCGCCCAGGACTGGGAGATGAACCACCGCATCCGCGAGAGCGGCGGCGTGGTGTGGTTCCAGCCGCGCATGCGCGTCTCCTACCGCCCGCGGCGCAACGTCGGGCTGCTGGCCAAGCAGTACTTCCACTACGGCCGCTGGCGGCGCGTGGTGGCCCGCCAGCACAAGGGCACCATCAACCTGCGCTACCTGGCCCCGCCGGTCGCCCTGACCGGTGTGGTCCTGGGCCTGCTCGGCGGCCTCCTGTGGTGGCCGCTGTGGCTGGTCCCCGCGGCCTACCTGGCGCTCGTGGCCGCCGCGTCGCTGCCGCTGGGCCGCGGCCTGCCCGCCGCCTCCCTGCCGCTCATCCCGGTCGCCCTGGCCACCATGCACATGTCGTGGGGCGCGGGCTTCATCACCAGCCCGCCCGGCCTGGGTTCGGACTCCCGTACCGCGCAGGCGTCCCGGGGCGCAGAGGCCTCCTGAACCGGGTGCCGCTCCGGCATGATGTCCCCATGGGCGAATTGCAGGGAGATCGGGCGGATCGGGGCTTCGACGGATAGACCGTCGACATCGTCTACAAGAAATCCTGGACCGGTAGCGCGCTCCTGAAGGGGCTCGGCCGCCTGAACGTGCCGGTGGGCGCGATCGTCGCGGTCGAGTTCACCCCCGGCGGCGGGCGCCGCAGGGGGTGGCTGCTCCGGCTCGTACTGCGCGAGCGCATGGACCCCTACGCCGCGGTCGGCGCCATGCTCCGCGACGACCTCCAGCCGTTCCGGCTCACCGGGCCCGCCAGGACCGAGCTGGTCGCCGAGTACCTCGCCGACCAGATCCGGTTCGCCGCCGGGCGGGCCGAGGGCGGGCCGGCCCCGGAGACCGTCACCGGGCCGGTCCCCGCCACGCCCCTGCACATCAAGACCCGGGAGGGCACCGCCACCCTGGACGGGACCACCCTGCGCCTGGTGTGGTCCGGCGTCTACGCCAGCTCCGCCTCGCGCAGCGCGGCCACCGCGCCGGGCACGTCGTCCACCACCACCGCGTCCATTCCGGCGGCCGCGAACATCGCCGCGTCCTGCGGGTCCGGGCACCAGGAGGCCACCTCCAGGCCCGCCCGGTGGGCCAGGTCCACGGTGTACTCCACCGACCGCCGCCCGGGCAGCGGCCCGTCGTCGGTCAGCCCGAACGACCGCACGTCCACTGCCACGATCGGGCAACCCAGCCCCACCGCGCCCGCGACCGCCTGGTCCAGCGGGTTGCGCACGAACGGCATCCACGCCGTGGGCACCTCCGGGGCGCCCTCGTGGACGGCCAGCAGCACACCGGGGTCGAAGGAGCACACGAACACCCGGCGGCGCCCGGCCTCCCGCCGCAGGTACGGCATCAGCAGCGAGGCGGTCCGCCGGGCGGGGGCGTCCACGGCGTCCTCCATCACCGTCTTGACGTCCACGTCCAGGCCCACCTGCCGGGGGATGGCGGCCAGGCCCTCCTCCAGGCCCACCAGCCCGGCCCGGGAGCACTCGGCCGCGGTCAGGTCCACCACCGCGCGCCCGTCGTCCAACGCGGCGTTGTGGTAGAGCACCAGCTCGTCGTCGGCGGTGCGCCGCACGTCGATCTCGATCCAGTCGGCCCCGGCCGCGACCGCGGCGGTGAAGGACTCCGGGGTGTTCTCACGGGCCCGGTCGACCACGCCGCGGCCCACGCCGCGGTGGCCGATGACCTCGGTGGCCTGACCGAAGACCCCGCTCACGGCGTCTTCTCACGCAGGGGGGCGTCCACCCGGGACCGGCGCAGCAGCGCTTCGGCCACCTCCACGTCCCCGGGGTTGGTCACCTTGATGTTCGTCTCCTCGCCCGGCACGATCCGGACCTCCGTCCCGGGCAGGTAGCGGAGCACCACCCCGCAGTCGTCGGTGGCGACCAGGTCCGGGTCGGCGGTCGCCAGAGCGTAGGCGCGGCGCACCGTCCCCAGCCGGAAGCCCTGCGGGGTCTGCATGCGCCGCAGCGAGGAGCGCGCGGGGACCTCGGCGATCGCCTCGCCGCCGGGGCCCGCGACCACGCGCACCACCGTGTCGGCGCTGGGCACCGCCACGCCCACGGCGTCCGCCCGGGCCAGCGCGGCCACGCAGGCGGAGACGGTCGCGGGGGAGACCAGCGGCCGCGCGGCGTCGTGCAGCAGCACGAGGTCGTCGTCGGCGGCGTCGGACACGGCGGCCAGGGCCGCCACGGAGGTGTCGGTGCGGGTGGCGCCGCCCGGCAGGACCCGGGTCACCTTGGCGAACCCGGCGTCGGCCAGCAGCTTCTCCACCCGGGGCACGTACCCGTCCACCATGAGCACGATGATCTCGTCCACATCGGGGCACGCCTCGAACGCGGACACCGCGTGTTCCAGGATCGTCCGCCCGGCCAGCGGTAGGAACTGCTTGGGGGCGTCCGCGCCCATGCGCGCCCCGACCCCGCCGGCCAGGACCGCCGCGATCACCCGCGGGCGCCCGGCGCCGTCCACCTCGTCCACCGATCTCCTCCTCTCGGCCGGTTTCCCATCGATGGCAAACCGCTGGTGCAGGCACACGGAACGGAGGGCGACACCGTGTCGACGCGACGGTTCCGGCTTCCCACGGGAACATCCGTGGTCACGGTGTCCCGGATGCCGCATCCGTGTTCCCGCTTCCTACGAGCCGAGGCTAGCCGACCGGTTCCGGCCACGTGCGGTCACGGTCCGGACACGGATGTGCAGCAGGTCGGTGGGCGCGCCCCGTCCGTCGCAGCGGTAATCTATGGACGCCTGTTCAATGTGCCCGGTCCGACCGCATCTCACCGTGGTCGTCGAGTCGGGCGCGGTCCGTGACAATCCCCCGGTCGCCCGGACACGTCCCCCCGTTTCCCCGGTCGTCGTCCGACCGGGGCCGTGGATCGCGCGTGTCGGCCGGTGCGCGCAGGCACGAGAACCCACCTGTCCGGTGGCGCGAGCGTGGACCGGACGGCAATTCTTTCGATCCTTGGAGGTGGCGGTGGCGTCAAGGGCGCTGGCCGTCTGGGAGCACCGGAAGGTCGTCGGCCTCCTGGTCCGACGCGACCTGAAGGTCAAGTACCAGCAGTCGATTCTCGGATACGCCTGGACGATGTTGGAGCCGCTGGCTCTGACCCTGGTCTACTTCGTCGTCTTCGGGTTGATCCTGGGAGCCGACCGCGGGATGCCCGCGGGTGCGATGGAGCAGGGCGGCTTCCTTCTCTTCCTGGTGGCCGGCATCCTGCCGTGGAACACGTTCGGGGCGATCCTCAGCGAGGCCCCCCGTGCGATGATCACGCACTCCAAACTGATCACCACGATGAAGGTGCCCCGGGAGATCTTCCCCACGGCCACGGTGGGCACCAAGTTCATCGAGTACCTGCTCACCTGGCCGATCCTGCTCCTCTTCGTGATCTTCCTGGGCGGGCGCCCCTCCTGGGAGGGCGTGCTGGTCTGGCTGCCGCTGGCGATCCTGCTCCAGTTCACGATCGGCCTGGGGCTGACCCTGCTGCTGTCCTCGGTCAACGTGCTGGTGCGCGACGTCGAGCGGCTCGTGCGCATCGCCTCCCGCATCCTGTTCTACGGATCGGCGATCCTGTACCCGGCGGCCATGGTGATGGACTCCGCGCGGGTGCCGGAGTGGCTCAAGGTCGCCTACCAGTTGAACCCGCTGCTGGGTATCTTCGAGATGCACCGGGCAGTATGGTTCTCCGGGTTCGAGGAGCTGACCCCGGGTCCGGTCGCGATCGCCTCCGCGGTGGTCGGTTCCCTGCTGATGCTCGTCATCGGATACTGGACGTTCCGCCGCCTGGAGATGTCCGTCCTGAAGGAGTTGTGATGGCCCAGACCGACTACGGCACCGACCTGGCGAACGGCCCGGTCATCGAGGCCAAGGGCCTCGGTGTCAAGTTCGCGGTCAACCGCCGTCGCAAGCGCAGCCTGCGGGAGATGTTCATCCACGGCACCAAGCGCGACCCCAACGCCGAGGGCGACGAGTTCTGGCCGCTGCGCGACGTGTCCTTCGAGGTCGCCCGCGGCGACTGCGTCGGTATCGTCGGCAAGAACGGCACCGGCAAGTCCACCCTGCTGAAGATGATCGCCGGGGTGCTCATCCCCGACGAGGGCGAGGTGCAGGTCCGGGGCAAGGTCGCGCCGCTGCTGGAGCTGCGCGCGGGCTTCAACGACAACCTCACCGGCCGCGAGAACGTGTACCTGGTCGGCTCGCTGCACGGGATGACCGAGAAGCAGATCGACGAGCGCTTCGAGGAGATCATCGACTTCGCCGAGATCAAGCCGAAGTTCGTGGACACCCCGGTGCGCCACTACTCCAGCGGCATGAAGGTGCGGCTGGGCTTCGCCCTGATCTCCCAGCTGGAGCACCCGATCATGCTGGTCGACGAGGTGCTGGCGGTGGGCGACAAGGCCTTCAAGCGCAAGTGCTACGAGGCCATCGAGCGGATGCTGGCCAACCACCGGACCATGGTGCTGGTCTCCCACAACGAGGGCGACCTGCGCCGGTTCTGCAACCGCGGCCTGTACATCAAGGGCGGGGCGCTGGCGCTGGACACCGACATCGACGCCGCGCTGGCCGCCTACAACGAGGACACCAAGGCCGAGATCGCCAAGCGCAAGAAGGCCGAGGAGGCCAAGAAGAAGCGCGCGGAGGAGGCCGAGAAGAAGGCCGGCGAGGGCAAGGACGGCGGCCAGGCCGCCTGACATCCCCGCCTTCTCTCCGCGAGGGCGCTCACGGGGTTCCGGAGACCCGGAGCCGAGGCCGCCGCTCTCCGGGCCCCGCACGGTGAAAGAAGCAGGCGGCCGGCCGCAGGCCATCCGTTGAGGGTGGTGGCGGGTGGTGGCGGGCGACGAGCGGTCGCAGCGGAAGGCCGAAGAAGCACAGTGCGCGCTGCCGGAGGATTCCGGCGGTGCGCACTTTGTCTTCCAGCCCGACCGAAATACCGGCATGCTCGCTCTGAACAGGCCAAACGGACACCTCTGGCGTGTCAGTGATTGATTGACCACAGAGCGTGGGCGACGGTTGCCCTCACCGAGAATTCGAGAGGGACACGTCCATGGCCAACGGCACCGTGGCGCGGTCGACCGCGCGCTTCCTCGAACGCAGGCACGTCACCCGGGCGGGGATGAGCCGGATCGCCGTGATGGTCTCCGTCGGCGCCGCCGTCTGGTTCACCCGGCCGGACACCGTGGGCGGGCTGGCCGGCTCGGCCTTCCTGGTGGCGGTGCTGTTCTGCGACTCCGTCCGCGAACGCATGCGCGCCGGGCGCCACGACGCCCTCACCCTGTGGCTGGCCGCCATGCTCTCCCAGTTGCGCGAGTACATCGTCTACCTGGGCCTGGCCGTGGGCGCGGTGCTGGCCGGGGTCGGCGGGGCCTGGGGGTGGGCGGCCGGGGCCCTGGTGGCCCTGGCGCTGCGCGACGCGCTCCTGGTGGCCCGTGAGGCGCCTCCCGCACCCCCGCC
>NZ_JASFDV010000132.1 GCF_030766825.1 Nocardiopsis sp. CC223A | reverse complement strand
CAGAATCGCGTTCGCCCGGCGCAGTTCCCGCACCTCGCGTTCGAGCTCGGCGATCCTGTGGGCCTGGTCGGTGGTGGTGCCGGGCCGGTGGCCGGCGTCGGCCTCGGCCTGGGTGACCCGGTTGCGCAGCGTTTCGCGGTTGATGCCCAACCGGTCGGCCACGCGGGCGATGGCCCCGTCGCGGGTGGTCGGGTCGCGGCGGGCGTCCACGGCCATCCGGATCGCTCGTTCGCGCAGTTCAGGCGGGTACTTCCTCGGTGCTGGCATGACTCTCATCCTTCCCAGGTTTGAGAGCCTCCATCACACCCGGCACGAAACAAAAACCGACTCCGAAAAACGCAGGACACACCACCGGGTCACTGGAGAGCAACGATGTGCTCGATCGCGTCAACTCCCGCTGATGGGCCGACCGACGGGTACAGGAGCACAGCACCCGGCATCCTGAGCAGACGACCCGGCTCCTCACTGTCCGCGGACTCCACAACCAGACCTGTCTCCACAACAGTGCCGTCCCCGCCCTGCCAAGGCGTGACCTCGGCACCGATCGTGTCTCCGTCCGGGCCGCGCTCCATGCGAACCCTCAGCAGACCCTCGTCCAAGACCGCTACGACATCACCCGGATCGGTGGGGAGCGTATGGAGGACCTGGCCGTCGAATCCTCGGAGCTCGAACACGGGGTTCTCGATCGTCCCCATACGGGCCAGGTAGGCCTCCTCGGTCACGTCGAGAACATGTCCGGAAAGCTCCTCAAGGAGATCACCCGTGGCTGTGTCAAGCAGCAGTTGTTCCGAAACTCCCGGAAGTTTCACTACCAGCGTGTCCCCATACTGGGTCAGTCGGCTCTCTGGAAAGTAACCCTGGGTGTCGTCCACCGAGATCTCATGGCGCCACAATTCCCGTCCGCTGCCGGGGTCCAGGGCTACGAGGACGTGGGTGGCCTGCTGCCCGGCCGAGTACATGGCTTCCTCGGACACATCGTCGGCGCAGTAGGCCAGCAGCACGACCGCATCAGCGTGGTAAGAGCCCCTGACCTGCCGGGAAGGCCCTTCAGAACACGCCACAGGTTCCTCCTGGCGCCACATGGTCCGTCCATCAGCCAGGTCGGCGACCTCCACTGAAAAGCCATCCTCGTCGTAGTGACGATGGATCTGGAGTTCTGCATCGAGCAAGTGAGACTCCCCGTCCCAGTGGGCATCCTCCGACACGATCGAACCGGTCGAGGTGTCGAGTAGGACTGCGACGGGTTCCCCCTCGTCATTGGTGTAGCGGACGGCTGCTCGAGTTCCGTCGGAGGAGACGTCGGTATGAATCTGATCGGTGTCGGGGAGCGTATAGCTCCATAGTTCCTCACCGGTATCGCCCCGAAGGCCGACGAATCCGCTATCGAGTACCACCACGGCCCCGACAGGAGTCGGATGAACGTCATGGGCCCGGGCCCCCTCGGACGGCTCCCACTCCCAGCCGACTCCGGAGACCGAATCGACCGGGCCCGGAGACTGAAAGGCCTCATCGCTGGTTTCGTGCAGCGGCCGCGAGCTCCCCTCGTTAGCTCCGCAGGCCGTGACGAAAAGCGTGAAAACGACCCCCGCCACCCATGCTTCACTTCGCAAAAACATTCGGTAGTACCTGCCATAGTTGGCCGAAAAAGGGAATTTCTGAAGACAAGAATTATCCGATGTTATCCAGTGCCGCGACCGCTTTATTATAATCTGTCTCAAAGGTTCCAACAACTGCCACGGCAGATTCAGCCGGGGTCTCGGAGCCAGGCCATACGGTCTGCCTCATATCCTGTTCCATGTCGTCGATATAAGCCAGAATTTCTTCGGGATCCAGAGGTTCGGTTTCCCTGCCTTCCATTTTGGCCACCCAGTGTTCGGGATTGAGGCTGATATCGCCAGTCCTGGGGTCGCGCATCTGGTCAACGCCTTCGAACCTGGCTGCCCCCTGTTCCTCCAAGGCGGTTGCGGCATGAAGAATTTCCCTGTTTCCCGTGGCCAGGGGACTGTAGTCGCCACTGGCGTCTCGGGAAACATCGATATGTTCCTCGTTCAGGACATATTTGAAGCCGAGCTTCATCATTTCAGTGACACTGGACACACCAGGTACGTCGATCTCATTAAATACCGCTGCGGTGAGGTCAACGCTGCCACTCATCACTGTATTCTGATAGTCGATAGCACCATTGGTTCTGTCCACCGCGGCTTCGTGCTCATTCTTGAGGGCAGTTTCGATCAGGCCGCGAAGGATGCCGGATTCGCGCGCCCGAGAAGGATCCGGTGGATAGCTGCCGAAATACTCTGCCATGCCCTCGTCTGTCCGGAATGATGAGGCGCTGTGAAGCCGAATGGCGGCCTCCTCGCTTCCCATGATGTACTCGGCGAACGCGAGTCTGGTTGCTGGATCCAGCCTTAGTTCACCATGGCGATTATAGCCGTTATCTATACTCTCGATTTCCATTTCCCTGGAGTCCGTAATGTTGAACCCAGCCGGGCTCTCCATAACCTCAATATTAGACAGGAAGAGGTCGGCCAAGGAGTCGGCGATCTCCGGGTTCAACTGTGTGAAGGAAACGTCCCGCCAGGTCACACCGTTATCCTCGTCCTCGACATCGTGTCCTGTGTGGTTGAGGAGTTCCTGCATCTCTTCCGAGGTGATGGTTTCGATCATGGAGAGGAAAGCGTCAGAGCCCATTCGGTTCTGTTCGGGATCTTCGCTTGCCTGATACTCGTCAATCCAGTCGGTCAATCCACGGACAGCAGCTCCGTCGTCTTCCCATTCATGGGAGAAAAGGCTGGCAATGAGTTCTCCAAGCTCTGTTCCCTGTTTCCCGCCCCCGACCGAGAAGTACGTCGGGTGCATATAGCTCTCCCCATCGGGGTACTCCCCGGTGAGGATCGCGTAGTTGGCGTCCTTGTTTTGAGTCGAGATGTCGAGCATCGTCTGCAGGGTCTCGTCGTCGGTGCCTCCGGTCAGCGGATCCTCGACCACACCGGCAATGGTCCCGGTGAGGTTCGCGGACAATTCTGCTCCGCCGATGAGAGGGCCATCCTGACCCTCATTGAACATGCCGTTCGCACCGTCGAACATCTCTGTCAGGATCTCGAAATCCGAGGCCCAACCAGGAGAATAGGCTCCTCCCTGGGACGAATAGGGAATATAGCTGAGCGGGCCTTCGACGACTTCATGGATCGACTGGGGGAGCTGGTCGTATCCACCACCGATGCTCTCATCCGAGAGGGCAAGGACGGATCCGCCCATGGTGGCCAGGATCTGGTCCTTCTGCTCCTGCGTCAGGTGCTCGCTTTCCTTGAACTCGTTCATGTTGGCGAAGAAATAACCATCGTCTGGATAGCCCGGCTCTTCGAGATCCATGGTCTCTACGAGGTCACCGAGGATTTCCAGTTCCCGCTCGGTCAGCGGGTCGCCCTTCCCCTGCCTGCTCGCCACCGAGGAGAGGAAGGCGTTCACGAGAGCCAGATTCTCGTCCAGTTCCCGCAGGGCCTCTTCATCCCCATCAGCGGCGCGGTCGAAGGTCCTGGCCAGGTCATTCCCGTCGATCCCTGGTGGGAAAGAGAAGTAACGGTCATCCCCGGTCACAACCCAACCGAGTCCTCCAGGAATGTCTCCCAGGTGACCGCCTTCGACGAGCTCCCTGATCCCTTCAGGGGTCGGACCTGAGGCCAGACTCTCGGAGGCCTGCCCGGCCGAGGTCTCCAGAGCTGCCCACTTCTCGTCGGCCTTCCCCTTGTAGTACTCGACCCACTCCTGCTTCTCGGCATGGTCGTCCGAGGATGCCACGACCCTTGCCAGATCTTCTTTGAGGGACTCGATCCCTTCCTCGTACGTCTCCACTGCGGTCACATAGAGGGTGATGATGCCCTGGGCGTGTATGGTCGCCAGAATCGCATCTTCCCAGCCCCTTGGTTCTCATCGGCCGCAGCCCTGATGTCATCATCGATGAGCTCGGAGAAGCTCGTTGCCGTCGTATTGGTGATGGCGTTGAAACTCGCCGAACGGCCGGTGATGTTCGAAAACATGTCATCAAAGGCAAAAGCATGGCGCTTGAGGGCGCCAACATTGGCTTCAACCTTTTTATGCGGGAGCTCGTAGCCGGACACCTCAAACCTTTCGGTCAATCAAGATCGAACATGGAAGCCTAAGAGAAAATCAGTAGGCCTCGATATTGAGTGGCCTGGAAAGCACGGTCTCGTCAGTTGCGAACCTGTATCCTTCGGAGGAATCAGTGTCCGTCCTCGACCCCTCGGAAGACGCGGACTGGATGTTCTCGGCAAGCCTCTTGGCGTGTTCCTGGACTTCTTGCATATGTTCTTCCTGGTCAGAGCCGAATTTCGTCCATCCGGTGACGACCGGAGTGGACTTCATGATCTCGGCGACAGCACTGATCGTCTCCGACCAGTCCAGAGGGAGGTCACGGAGACGTGAGGCGGCGATAAGGGAAGCACTGCCTCCTGTATAGCCCTCGGAAGGGTCCATCCCAACGCCACTCGGCATTCCAATTCCTCCTTTTTTGAAAACAAAAACCATGCTGCGGCGAAGGATGATCAAGGGAAGACCTCACCCTCGCCCGTCGCTTCGGTCCTTGCCCATGCAGCCCAACACAGAGAGCGAACACGAAGATAGCCTCCGCCACCACAAACCGTCACCACGGCCCCCCAGCTTTCGTCGGGGTGGCCGGTACCGGCCACCCCGTTGCAGGGATTCACGAGGTTTTCTCAGGTGAAAGGCACCCCTTCCGGGATGGAGGCCGGGCACTACACAAGGCCTGCCGAGGAATGTGACCGATCCCTCGGAATCCGGGGCTGTGCAGCCTCATAGCGATTGAGGTGTCCCGAGGTTTCCGGGCAGGGCTTTCCCGTGGATTCGATCCGTGACTCGGGAGGTGGGGCGGTTGCTCGGTGGTTGCTCCGGTGCTGGGGAGCGGGGTGGTTTTCGGTGGTGCCGGGTGGTCCTGCGTGGTGTTGGCGCTGCGAGGCGATGAGGGAGCTACTGGGACATAGTGGGGCGTATCGGTGGGGTGGGAGCGGACTTTTAATCCGTGGGTTCAGGGTTCGAGCCCCTGGGGGCCTACCCACAAAACCCCAGGTCAGAGCCCCTTTTCAAGGTCTCGGTCCTGGGTTCTTCACGTCTCCGGCGATCGCCGATTGCTCCGAACGTGCTCCGTTGTCTTCGCCGTGTCTCCCACCTCGCCGAGCAACCCGGAGCAACACTCCCGTTCGGCACCTTCCAAACCCGGCTGAACCGGGAGCTTTCGCCCCGCTGCTCCGAAAATCCGTTGGTCGGCGCCGACTTCCAGCGGACGCATAATCCGTTACTCCATCCCCGCAGGTCAGAGGTGCCACTGCGTGAAAAGGGAGCAAGGGCGGAGGAGCCCCGGAAACGGTGGTTCCGGGGCTTGGCGGTGAGTGCGTGGTGGGTCAGGCCAGGCGGCCGGTCTTGATTCCCTGGAGGAATCCGGACCACTCCGGGGAGGCGAAACTCAGGTGACCCAGGAGGGGGTTCTGCGAGTCGCGCACGTCGGCTCCCTGCGAGCCCTCACGCGCTTCGACGCAGTTGGTGCCCCCGTTGCTGTAGCTGCTCTTGTGCCAGTCCGTGCCAGGCGGCACCGGTGACTTGTTCATTGCTCCAACCTCTTCTGCTCATCACGGAGCCGTGTCGACACCTTGCACCGGGGCGGTGAGACGCCGGGATAGCTCCGCGTTCGCGGCCGAGGGCCGACGGGGTGGTCAAAATCCGACCGCGTGCGTGCTGCTTGAAGACCCAGGCTCGCGCTGGACGACCCGAGACGGTTCGGATACGGATTGATCCCGCACCACTGCGTCTGGTGCGGGACCTACACTCGTCAGATCGGAGCCCTACTTGGTGATGGCGTTGATCAACGCCGACCACTCTGCAGCCGAGACGGAGAGGAGTCCTAGGTCCCTGTGCTGGGTGTCTCGGACGCGAGTCTCCGGGCCCTCCGAGACTTCCACGCACTCGCCCGTGTTGCCGCTGTAGCTGGACTTGTGCCAAGGGACGGAGCTCATGCTGCTCCCCTTTCCGCCAGTGACTGGATCATCTGCACGCTTTCGGCCGGTGTCAGTGCAAGCGACCGTAGAGCGCCGAACCTGAGGGTGTTCGCTGCAACTAGATCAGGTTCGGTGTAGAGGGTGCCACGTCCAGCGCCTTCGCTGTACACAAGGTACTCGCTCGGGGCCATGCCGAGCAGGGTGAAGCTCCCCTCCAGCGCGCAGTGCGCTCCGCGTCCATAGGGCAGTACCTGGACCGTGACGAAGGGCTTGCTCGTCACGACATCAACGATCCGCTGGAACTGTTCCCTCATGACGTCAGGGCCACCGATGGTCCGATGCAGCGTCGCTTCATCGATGACGTACTGGACCAGCGGAGGTGTGCTCCGGTCCAGCAGCTTCTGCCGCTGTAGGCGTGATTGCAGCAGGTCGTGGAGTTTCTCTGGCGGGCTTGGAGGATAGGCCGCTTCCAGTGTTGCTCGTGCATAGGGCTCTGATTGCACGAGCGCTGGAACGACCTGAGCTTGGAACTGCTGGATGACCAGGGCTTTCGCCTCAATGTCAACGTACTTCTGAAGCCAACGGGATGGTGCTGCCCGACCTTGTGGCCACAGATTTCGTAGCCGACCGTTGGCGCCGAGTGCCTTGTCGGCGGCGACGGTGAAATCCTTGGAAGGGCGGCGCTGAAGTCGTTCGATGGCCCCGACCTGCTGGCCCGAGGTGTCTGTGAGTCTCCCCAGCTCCCGCTGGGACAAATCGGCCTCTGTTCTCAAACGTATCAATTCGCGGGCAAACTCTTCCTGGGCGACTTCATCAACGATCTTCGGTTTTCCAGTCATGGCACCAAGAAACCACAAACGCAAGCAGCCTGGTAGTGCTTGTGTGATTCGCTCTCCAGAAATGGCACGTCTCTGGACGCTGCGTTGCTGGTCAGCGAGGGTGTGCGTACCGAGTGGCACGAAAGCGCCACGGAATCGCTTCTCGGTGAGGGTGCAATAAGGAACCCGGCAGCTGTGCGATCAGCTCCGGGTACGGCCCTCACCCCTACACCCGAGGTGAGAACATGTCGGATTCTACCGTCCCGGACGCTGTCCCTCCAGGGCTGCGCACGTTGTCCCACATCGTCGGCCTCCACCATTTCGGATGGGTGGTGCGTGTCCTGCTTTGCGCCGTTCATGAAAGGCAGTGGGCCGCCTACGACCGGGCACCACTCACCGCTGAGGAGATCGCCTACGGCTTCCGGACCGCGCTCTTCGCGCCGACCGTGGCCGCTCTCGAACTCTCGTCGGCCTCGCAGTCCGCCTACCGAGAGCGGACAGGGTGGTGACTGCGGTGGCCCCAGTGGGGCAAGCGCTGTACCAGGCGCGGCGCACCTTCCCCGGCGGTGATCTGACCACGGTCGCTGCTGCCCGCCACTGGGTGGAGGACCACCTCCACGAGTGGGGCATCGAGGTCCCCGACATGCTGACGCTGATCGTGTCAGAACTGGTCACGAACGCTCTCACCCACACCCGCAGCGGCCTGCCCGGTGAGAACGTCACCCTCCGCCTCTATGTCCATGAGGACCGCATCAGGGTCGCGGTCAAGGACGCCGGCCCCAAACCCGGACGTGCTCCCAGGCTCCGCCCCCGGAACGCCTCATCGACCCACGGCCGCGGTCTTCTCCTGGTCGAGGCCCTGTGCCTGAAGTGGGGAGTACTGAAGGTCGGTACCGGTGTGTACGCGGAGATCGCACGGTGAGCCGGGCGGAGTCCACGAGACCTCCCGCGATGAGAAAGCCGTCACCCATGGCCATGGCCCGCGCACCCCCTTCCGCCGCTACCGACCCGGCAGAAACAGAACCCTCATCCAAGGAGTGAACCGCTGATGGCAACGGACACCACCCAGGCCCCCGCCCCGCGGACGGCCCCCGACAACGGCCTGCTCATCGCGGTCGAGGACATCGCCGCCTTGCGCTCGCGCGGCGACCAGCCCTCCGACGGCGGCGGCACCGGCCGCTCCGACACCAACGACGGCTTCCACTAGGAACCCCCTGAGGAGCACCCTTGTCCGCTGATCTGATCAGCGGCCGTCTGGGCGGGGACACCTTCCCCGCCCAGGTCCTCGGCCGCCACCACCAGCGCTACCCCGCCCCCGACAACAACCCGGACGTCTTCGCCGACCTGCTCACCTGGCAGGACCTGAACCGGCTCCTGGCCACCCACCGGATCGACACCCCGCGCGTACGGCTCTCAGCCGGGGAGACCATCGACGTCGGCCACTACACCCAGCGGCGCCGGTACCGGCGCATGCCCGACTGGAACGCTCCCGTCCCTCACCTGCTCCACCGCCACCTCCGCGAGGGCGCAACTCTGGTGGTGGACGCTATCGATGAGATGCACTCGCCCATCGGCGACCTGGTCGCGGGTATGGAGGCCTGGCTGGGCACTGGCATCCAGACCAACGCCTACGCCAGCTGGACCCCCAAGGAGGGGTTCGGCGTGCACTGGGACGACCACGACGTCATCGTGCTCCAAGTCTTGGGCCGCAAGCGGTGGCGCATCTACGGCACCACCCGCACCGCACCCCTGCACCACGACGTCGAGTTCGACGAGGACCCGCCCACCGACCCGATCGATGAGTTCGTCATGGAACCCGGCGACATCCTCCACGTCCCCCGAGGCTGCTGGCACGCGGTCGCCGCCTCCGAGGGCGAACCCAGCCTGCACCTGACCTGCGGGCTGAACACCACCACCGGGGCCGACTTCCTGTCCTGGCTCACCTCACGCATGGTCGAACACGAACAGGTCCGTACCGACGTGCCTCGGGACCCGGCTGCGTTCGCGGACTGGTCGTACCGGATGAGCGAACTGCTCACCGCCCGCCTCCAGGACCCGAGCGTGGTGGGCGAGTACTGGCGGACGGATAGCGAGACCGCCACGGCCCGGATGGCGTTCAGCCTTCCCACAGCTGTGACAGGGAACCTCACCGACACCTCTTTGCTGCGGCTGGCCACCTGGCGCGGAACCCTCACCACCGGACGGGGCGAGGCCGTCTACGCCGCGCAGGGTCGCCGTTGGCGCATCGCTCCCGCAGCCGCCTCGGTGCTCTCCTACCTGGCCGATACCGGCACGGCCACGGTCAAGGAACTGGCCCAGCTCGTCCCCGCCGTCCCACGGGACGCCTTGGTCGATCTGCTGTGCAGGCTGCTGGAGGACGGGGCCCTGGTGTGGGAGGGCGAGGCGGGATGACCCTGCTGGGCCTGGGCACCTACCGCAGCCGCGACGTGGTCACCTCGGCGACCATCGCGGCTGCGGCCGGATGCCCCCTCATCGACACCGCCCCCGTCTACGGCGGTGGCACCCACCAAGCCGCCCTGTCCCCGATCCTCAAGGAACACCCCAGGGTGCGGATCGCGACCAAGGTCGGGCACATGACCACCGGCCAGGCCCGCGCCGCCCTGGCCGACGGGGTGCTCACCGAGGATGAGGCCGCTACCCGGCACAGCATCGCCCCGGCCTATGCGCGCTACCAGGTGGGGATGAGCCGGGCCGAACTCCAGCGCCCCATGCTGGACCTGGTGTACCTGCATAACCCCGACCACCACCACAACGGAGACCGACAGGGGTTACACGTCCGGATTCGGGAGGCGTTCACCGCTCTGGAGGAAGCCCGTGCTGAAGGCCTGCTTCTCGGGTACGGGGTCGCCACCTGGTCCGGGTTCCGGGATGGCGCGTTCACCGTCCCCGACCTCGCCCGCCTTGCCGAGGAAGCGGCAGGCGGCCCGAACACCGGGCTGGCCGCGGTGCAGTTGCCGGTATCCATGGTGGAAATCGATCCGATCCGCCAGGCCCTCACCGCAAACGGCCCCATCATCGCCGCATGCGATGCAGGATGGGAAGTGTGGGGATCGGCGCCGCTGCACGGCGGAGACCTGCCCGCCCGCATCAACGACCACCTGGCCGACTACATCGCATTCGGGGCCGTTCCGGTGCAGGCGGCGTTGATGGTCGCGGCCTCCACCCCCGGGCTGACCGGGGTGCTGCTCGGTACTACCAGCACAGGCCACTGGCGGCAGGCCACCGAGACGGTCACCGGCCAACGCCTGCCGCCGCTTCGACTCAAGGACATCTGTGACCTCCTCCAACCCGTCACCTGACCTGACCGGGCCCTGGCACTGGGCCGCCCGCGAACTCACCGCCACCCTCGAGCCCGCAGGGCTGTTGCGGGCGGGGATGGTCGGTAGAACCCTCGGCGGCCCGGTCACCGCCAAGGGTGTCCGGGGGTGGTTGCGGGTCATGGCCGCACCCAAGGCGGACGGGAAGATCTGGGAGGGCGCGAACCTGGCCGACGTCCTCTTGCCGGAGGAGGTCCCCAGGCCCGCCCTACTCGGCCACCTCACCTGGAACGACGAGAACGGTCTCGTGTTCCAGGCCCACCTTTGGGAACGCCTCCAAGGAGAAACCCCCTCCCAGACCCCGAACCTGAACACCCCAGCCCCAATTCCGGAAGGGTGGTGGAACGACCTGCGCACCGCTCTGGACCACCTGCACCGGGCACCGGCCTCATCGGGACGCAGGGTGGTGACGCAGGACTACATCGACCGCATCCCCCGCTTCATCCCCGCCCTCCACGGCCGGGACCTGACCGTGGAGCGGTGGGAGACCTCCCACGGAGACCTGCACTGGGCCAACCTCACCACCGACCCGCTCCAGATCATCGACTGGGAAGGCTGGGGCAGCGCCCCGGCCGGGTACGACATCGCGGTCCTGCACGCCTACTCCCTCCTCGCACCCGCGACTGCGGCGCGGGTGCGAGAGGTGTTCGCCGACGTGCTCGACACCCCGTCTGGTCGGCTTGCGCAGTGGGTGATCTGTGCCGAGATCATCCAAGCTGCCGACCGGGATCCTCTTCATGTTCGCCTGAAGCCTCACGCCGAGCACTTGGCCGCACGCCTTATCGCTTAGTAGCTGCGTACCTGACTTGGAGTTTCGGACGCGCCCTATCAAAAGTTGAGGGTGTCTCATCTGGGTGCCTGGCGGAAGCATTGTTCGAGGTCGCTGCACCAGACGGCTGCTTGGTGCTCGAGGCGTTCGTGAATCGCCGGTGGGGGCTTGTGCGAACCGAGTGGAACTCAGTACGCTCCTGTCCGATTTGAGGTGTCTGCCACTCTTCGGTGTGCAGGGCGTCTCGTGGCACAAACGAAGACAGGCATCCCCCATGCGTCGTTCCCTGGCCCGCGCGACAGCCGTCACTACTGCCGCGACCCTGGCGTTGTCCCTACTCACGGCTACATCATCAGTGGCAGAGGAGGACGATGCGCCGCTCACCTCCGAAGCCCGTGCCGAGCAGGAGGCCTCAGTGACTGTTGT
>NZ_JASFDV010000131.1 GCF_030766825.1 Nocardiopsis sp. CC223A | reverse complement strand
CCTGGGCGCCCCGCTGGCCGACACCGTCGCCACCGTGGGCACCGGGGTCGACCGGGCCCGCCAGGCCCTGGAGGAGCCCGCCGCCGAGCAGGCCCCCGCCGGCCCCGAGGTGGCCCGTCACCTCGACACGGCCGTGCGGCAGGTCGTCACCGCGCCCGTCGCGGAGGCGGCACCGCTGCCCGAGCCGTCCGAGATCACCCTGCCGGAGCCCGACCAGGGCGTCGAACGGCCCCGCGTGGACGCCCCGCGTCCGGAGGCCGCTGCCGCCGAGGCCGCCCCGGCGGAGCCCGCCGCGCACACGGTGCGGACTTCGACGCTGGCCCCGGCCGCCGAGGAGCGGTCCGTCGCCGCATCCGGGACCGCCGACACCGACCCCGACACCGCCGTCGCCCCGGCGCCGACGGCTTCGGGCACCACCGCCACCGCCACGGCGACCCCCTCGGGGTCCGCCGCCCAGGGCGGTGCGCTCATCGCGGGCTACCTGTCCGCCCCCGGGGCCCCGACCCCGGCCCCCGGCCTGGTCCAGGCCGCCTGGCACGTCCTGCGCTCGGTTCCGGCCGAGGACGCCGACGAGCCCACCTTCTCGCCCGACTAGCGCGGCGTTCCCGGTCGCACGCCGACCGTTCTCCTGGCACACCTTCCCAGCCGCGGAACGCCCGAGCCCTGTGCTCCGAGTGATCCCTTCCGCACCCTCTGGGGGTTGATGTGAGCCGCGCACCCGAACGCGGGGTTCACATCAGTCGACGGCCCGCCAGGTCGCCCGCTGAGAAACCGAGCACCTCCCTCCTGGCCAGGGGAGTGGCTCCCCGACAGAGAGACAGACCACGAGCCGCGGAACGCGGCCACCCCGGAAGGACACTCATGAACACCACCGCCCGCACTTCAGCCAAGACCCTGCTGCTGGCAGCCGGCGCGGCGGGATTCATCGCCTTCGGCTCCGGGTTCTCCTGGGCCGACACCCTCGGCGGTGTGACCGACGGCCTCCCCCTGAACGACCTGGGCGGCCAGGTGCCCACGGCCCTCACCGAGGGCGTCGGCTCCCCGGTCGGCGACCTGGCCAGCGTGCAGCCCGGAACGATCTCCGCGACCCCCGACGTGCAGCACAACTCCGCCCCCACCGGTTCGCTCACCGACGGCCTGCCCGTCGAGGCCCCGCTGGCCCTGGACGGCAACAGCACCGACGTGGGCCTGGACGCGGTCTCCGGCGCCCTGCCGACGGGCGCCCCGACCGTCCCGCAGAGCGGTGCCCTCGACCCGGTGACCGGCGCGGTCGGCGGGCTGGGCCTGTTGGACGCGGTCGGCCTGAACACCGGCGGCGGCACCCTGCCGCTGAGCCACCCCGCGCAGAGCCCGCTGCCCCTGGGGGACACGGTCGGGCAGGTGGACGGCGCCGTGACCGAGCTGGGCGCCCACGAGGTCGGCACCGGCCTGACCGAGCTGGACGCGGCCTCCCTCGGCGAGGCCGTCCCGACGAACGACGCGGTGATGCCGGTCAACGGGCAGAACACCGACATCAGCGGCGGTGCCGCGGACATCGTCTCCGACCTGGTCCTGGGCGACTCCGCCGCCACCCTGCCGCAGTCCGCGGCCACCGACCCCCTGCCCGAGCTGCCGGTGGCCCTGCCCGCCGAGGTCCTGCCGCAGACCGGGGCCGTGGAGCCGGAGCTCCCGTTCGCCGTGGTCCAGGACAACGGCTCGCTGCTGGTCGAGGACGCCGCCTCCGCCGAGGACCTGGTGGCCCTGCCCCTGCCCGCCGACGTGGTGCCGCAGAACGCCCCCGTCGACGCGCTGCCGGAGCTGCCGGTGGCCCTGCCCACCGAGGTTTTGCCGCAGGCCGCTCCGGTGGACTCCCTGCCGGAGCTCCCCGCGACCCTGCCCGGACTCGGTGACGTGACCTCGGCCCTGCCGCAGTCCGCGGCCACCGACTCCCTGCCCGAGTCGCCCGTGGCCCTGCCCGCGGTCGGCGACGTGACCTCGACCCTGCCCGCCACCGACTCCGTCGGCGGCGACCTGGTCGGCGTCAACGGCCTGCCCGCCGTCGGCGAGCCCACCGTGGACGGCGCCCCGCTCGGCGCCCTCGCCTAAAGCCTCACCGGGAACTGCGCCCGCAGGTCGTGGCGGGCGCAGACCGCCCGGGGCGGTGGCGGGACCGGCAGGCGCGGCGGCACCGAAGGACTGTGGGGGTTCCTCGGCGCACGCGGCGCACGGAGGGTCTCCGCCGCCCCGGGCGCACCGCGGCCCCGGACACCGACGGGTGTCCGGGGCCGCTTCTCGTTCTCCGCTAGTACATCTCCTCACCGGTGCCGAAGCCCAGGCCGTCCGCGCACGGGTTCGAGGTGGCGTCGCGCCCCTCGCCGGGGCGGGCGGCGGGCGCCTCGGGTGACGGCGAGGCGCTGGGGGAGTCGACCGCGCTCGGTGAGGCGCCCGGCGGCTCCGCCGGGACGGCCGCCTCGTCGGCCGCCATCAGCGGGGGCAGCGGACGGTCCTCGCGCACCGCGGTGAACAGCTCCTCGGCCCGGTCCTCGTACCAGAGGATGCGGTTGGGGTCGAAGGGCGCCTGGTACCAGGGGACGGTGTGGAACTCGATGTCGCTCAGGTCCACGTCGGACAGCGACACCGCGATCGACAGCATCCGGTCCAGTGTCAGCCGGCTGTCGGTGGCGCTGTGCTCGGCCACCGCGGTCAGGATGCCGTGCAGTCTCCGCGGGTCGGCCAGCACCTCGCCCTGCACGGCCTGGTCGGCCAGGGCGGCCATGAACATCTGCTGCCGGTCGATGCGGCCGATGTCGCCGCCGTCGCCGATCTCGTAGCGGGCGCGGACGAACGACAGCGCCTGGTCGCCGCTGAGCGTCTGCCGCCCGGCGGGGAGGTCGAGCTTGGAGCGCTCGTCCTTCATCGGCTCGGGGATGCAGATGTCCACCCCGCCGATGGCGTCCACCACGTCGCGGAAGCTCATGAAGCTCAGGTGCACGAAGTGGTCGATGCGGACGTCGGTGAGCGACTCGATGGTGCGCACCACACAGGGCGGGCCGCCGTGGTACATGGCGGCGTTGATCATGCCGAAGTAGCCGTAGGTGCCCTCGGCGGTGCCGTAGGGGTCGCACTGCGGCAGGTTCACCAGGGAGTCCCGGGGGAAGCTGATCACCGAGGCCCGGCCGTCGGGCGAGATGTGCGCCAGCATGATCGAGTCCGAGCGCTCGCCCTCGAACTCGGTGGTGTAGGCGGTGCTGCCCTCCTCGTAGCCGTCGGAGCCCATGAAGAGGATGTTGACCGCGTCGCTGATCTTCTCGGGGCGCTCGCCCTCGTCGAGGGCCGCCTCCAGGTCGTGCTGGACCATCCCCGAACGCAGTGAGTGGTAGTAGCCGTAGGCGGTGGCGATCCCGGCGGTCAGCAGGACGGCCAGACCGGCGGCCGTCCAGACGGCGATCCGCCGCAGCCTCCGCCGCCCGCCGCCCCCGGCGGCGCCCGCTCCTCCTCCGGTACCGCCTCCGCCCGCTCCTCCTCCGGTACCGCCTCCGCCCGCCGCGGATCCGTCGTCCGCGCCGTTCTCGCCGTCGGCGGGACCGTCGGCCCCATCCGCTCCGGTGCCTTCGGCGCCCTCCGCCGCTTCGCCCCCGGCGGCCCGGGCCGCGGCGGTGGCCTTCGCCTTCCGGGCGGGCACGGGCGCCGGCACGGGCGCCGGCACGGGTGCGGTGTTGATGATCACGGGTGCGGGACGGACCGGCGCGACGGCATTGACCAAGGCCATCACGTCGTCGTCCTCCGGGACGGTCGGCTCCTCGCGGCCGACGCGTTCCAGGCGGCCGGAACGGCCGATGCGCCAGGCGGGTTCGGCGCGCTTCCCGGCGGCGTCCGCATCCCGTTCGGGCGTGTGCTCCGAACCGGTTTCGGGGTTCGGTTCCGGTGTGGTGTCCGCTCCGGCTTCGGTGGCGGCGTTCTCGTCAGCGGGCATCGTGCAATCTCGGTGAGTTCGGACGGCGGGACGTGCCAACGGTCGGACACCGACCCGACAGGAACGGGTCACGGGTCCGTGTTCGTGGGACGGCGGAGGTCGCGCGCGGTGTGGATACGGGAGGCCGTGGGGTGGGGCGTCGTGGCGTGCGGCGTCCTGGAGGGACAGGGGTGCGCGGCACGGAGGGCACGGACGACGGGGGATCCCGCGTGTGGTGGAGATCCTAGGTGAAGTTCCCGCAGAGTGCGCGCTCGACATGTCCGAGCGCGGGGCCGGTGACCACAATTGCGCCGCACAATTCCTTCGTCGGTGTGCGCCGCCGGTCGACGCGCGCATGTCCGACTTTCTCACCGGTGCCCGTAAAAAACACTTCTGACCCGCCACCCTGACCAAGCCTTGGTGCGGGGCCTCGGTGCGGGGTGACGGGTCACCATGAGCTCTGTCCCGGGGTCAGTCGTCCCAGAAAGCGCTGCCCTCCCCGGCGGGCGGCTCCTCCGTCTTGGCCCCGGACTTGGCGGTGCTCCGCCCGGTCGCTTTGGTGGTCTTGCGCGCCGTCGTCCCACCGGAGGCCTTGCTCCCGGTGTGCCGGGGCCGCGCGGTGACCTGGCTCTTGGTGATGGGCTCGGCCGGGGCGGCCGGCGGGCGCGGCTTCTCGCCGGAGCGGATGCTCAGCGCCTCCTCCTCCACACGGAGCATCTGCTTGACCTCGCCGGGCATCTCCGGCAGCCGCTCCGAACGCAGGTGGGCGCCGAGCACCTCCAGGGCGTGCTCGCACAGCAGGCGGCGGGCCCGGTCGGCCTTGATCCCGCTCAGCTCCTCCAGTTCGGGCAGTGCCCGCTCGCGCAGCAGCCGCAGCACGGCGGTCAGCCGCTCGCGGGTCTTGCGGTCGGTCATCGACATGACCGTGATCTCGGCCTCGGTCAGGAAACCGTCGGCGGCGTCGGCGGAGTCGCGTTCGGTGATGAAAGCGCTGGTGAGCCTGCGGGCCGAGGCCCGGGATGCCTCGCGGACGTCGTTCCGGCGCAGCAGACGGGCCTGGAGGCCGGTCACGACGACGCTGGCGGCCAGGCTGATCGCGGCGCCGATCAGGATCAGGACGATCGGGTTCTCTAGGACGTCTGGCACGGTTCGGATGACCTTTCCGGGCGGGGGTCCGCACGGTGGGGAGTCAGGGGGTGTGCGGGGCGGGGGTCAGGTGGTGGGTGACTATTCGGTACGGAGGGGGTGCTTGTCAAGTGAGCCGCGGGCACGCGACGTGCCCCCGACGGCGTCGTCGCAGGTGGGTCTGGAGGGTTGTTCCCCTTTGTATGGGATCTATCCGGCCAGGAATTTGTTCACGGCCTCGGGGGACAGGATCTCCTCGGCGACCATGGCGGCGCAGCCGCGCACGCCCGCGTCGTCCCACAGGGCGCTGGCCACCACCCGCAGCTGCCGGGTGGCCAGTGCGGTGCACCGCTGGAACACGATCTCGCGCACGCCCGCGACCAGGTGGTCGTAGGCCTCGGACAGGTCGCCGCCGAGCACGACGACCTCGGGGTTGAGCAGGTTGACGGCCCCGGCCAGGGCCTCGCCCAGCCGTCGCCCGGCCTCGCGGACGAGGGTGACGGCGACGGGGTCGCCGGCGGCGGCCAGGGCCACCAGTTCCTTGAGGCCGGCGACCACCCGGCCCTCCTCGGCGGCGAGTTCGAGCAGCCGGGGCCCGCCCGCGACGGCCTCCAGGCAGTCGGTGTTGCCGCAGCGGCAGGGCAGCCCCTGCCCGTCGCGCACGGGGATGTGGCCGATCTCCCCGGCCGCCCCGAGGGACCCGCGCAGCAGTCTGCCGCCGGAGATCAGCCCGGCGCCGATGCCGGTGGACACCTTGACGAACACCATGTCGGAGGGGTGGCCGTGCCCGCCCGCCAGGTGTTCGCCCAGGGCCATCACGTTCACGTCGTTGTCGACCATGACGGGGACGGGGAAGCTCTCGGCGATCAGCGGGGCCAGCGGCACCCCCGCCCATTTGCCGAGCAGGGGGCGGTCGTCGGCGCGTCCGGCGTGGAACTCGACGGTGCCGGGCAGGCCGATGCCCGCGCCGCGCACCTCGCGGGGGTCGCGGCCCAGGGAGACGAGCTGTTCGGCCCAGGTCTCCAGCAGCCAGGGGACGGTCGTGTCGGGGCCGGAGGCGATGTCCGGGGAGCCGGGGGTGCGCACGAGGATCTCACCGGCCAGGTCGCAGACGGCGGCCTGACTGCGCGCCATGCCCAGCGCGGCGGTGAGCAGCAGCCCGCTGTCGGCGTTGAACTCCAGCAGCGACGGGGGGCGTCCGCCGGTGGAGGCGGTGCCACTGCCCTCGACCACCAGCCCGCTGTCGATGAGCTCGGTCAGGCGCAGGGCGACGGAGGGACGGGAGAGTCCGGTCGCGCGGGAGAGCTCGGACCGGTTGGTCGCCGCTCCGGTGCGGATGAGCTCCAGGATGTGACCGCTCGTGGTGGCAGCGGAGGACAGGCGTCCCGGGGTTCTGGCCATATCTCATTCAACCACTCGGTCAGGTTTCCAAATATGGGATCTTATGTAAAGAAGTGTTCTGAAGTGTGCTTGGTTTTTTACCATAGCGGGCCTTAAGGTCGAAAGGGACGAACGGACCACGCCTCCTGGGACACCCCCGCGCCCGGCGTACCCCGCACCTTCCGCAGTCCTTCCGTCATTCCTCGCACGCTGGAGCACTCCGACATGCCGCAGCAGTCCGTACCCCGCCCCACCGACCTGGTGGTCTTCGGCGGCACCGGCGACCTGTCCATGCGCAAACTCCTGCCCTCCCTCTACCTGCTGGACCGCGACGGCCACCTCGACCCGCGCACCCGCGTCATCGCCGTCTCCCGCGACGGCCTCACCGACGCCGACCTGCGCGGCAAGGCCGACGCCGCGGTCCAGGGCCACCACGCCGTCCGGGTCGCCGAACCCGGTGTGCTGCGCCGTTTCCTGGACCGCCTCTCCCACGTCACCGTGGACGTCGGCGGCGACCCCGCCGGCTGGGCCGACCTGGCCGGTGTCCTGGACCCCGACCGCGACCGCGTCTTCTACCTCGCCGTCCCGCCGATGATCTCCGGCGCCATCTGCCGCGGCCTGGCCGACGCCGGGCTGGTCACCCCGGACGCCCGGGTCGTCATGGAGAAGCCCCTGGGGCGCGACCTCGCCTCGGCACAGGCCGTCAACGCCGAGGTCGGGGAGATCTTCACCGAGGAGCAGACCTACCGGATCGACCACTACCTCGGGAAGGAGACGGTGCAGAACCTCCTGGTGCTGCGTTTCGCCAACGTCTTCCTCGAACCCCTGTGGAACTCCCGGTGGATCGACCACGTCCAGATCACCGCCGCCGAGACCGTCGGCGTCGGCGGCCGCAAGGGCTACTACGACACCGCCGGGGCCATGCGCGACATGGTCCAGAACCACCTGCTCCAACTGCTGTGCCTGACCGCCATGGAGCCCCCCGCCAGCTACGACCGCGAGGCCGTGCGCGACGAGAAGCTCAAGGTCCTCCAGGCCCTCAAGCCCCTCACCGGAGAGCGCGTGCGCGAGGACACCGTGCGCGGCCGCTACGGCCGGGGCGATGTCCAGGGCTCGGAGGTCCTCGGCTACCTGGAGGAGCCGGGCGGACCCGCCGACAGCACCACCGAGACCTACGTCGCCCTGCGGACCGAGATCGCCAACTGGCGCTGGGCGGGCGTGCCCTTCTACCTGCGTACCGGCAAACGCATGGACCGGGCCCGCTCCGAGATCGTGGTGCGCTTCCGCGACGTCCCGCACACCATCTTCCCCGGCGCCGCCACCGGCGGCGGCAGCCTCGTCATCCGCCTCCAGCCGGACGAGGGCATCCACCTCACCATGCTGGCCAAGGCCCCCGGCGCGGGCGCGCTGCGGCTGCGGTCGGTCCCGCTGGAACTGAGCTTCGCCGACACGTTCGCCACCCGCGCGCCCGAGGCCTACGAGCGGCTGCTCATGGACGTGCTGGCCGGAGACTCCACCCTGTTCATGCGCCGCGACGAGGTCGAGGCGGCCTGGCGCTGGACGGACCCCGTCATCGCCGCCTGGGCCGACCTGGACCTCGTCCCCGAGACCTATCCGGCCGGGAGCGCCGGCCCCGCGGGCGCCGACCGGCTCATCGGCCGCACCGGCCGCACGTGGTACGAAGAGGAGCAACCCCGATGACCGCGCACGTCCCCGCCGTCCACCCCGTCGTCGCCGAGGTGACCCGCCGCCTCGCCGAGCGCAGCGAACGGTCCCGCACCGCCTACCTGGACAAGATCCGCACCGCCGCGGACCCGGCCCGGCCCGCCCGCACGGCTCTGGGCTGCGCCAACCTCGCCCACGGGTTCGCCGCCTGCGGGGTCTCCGACAAACTCGCCCTGGCCGGGGACGTCACCCCGAACCTGGCGATCGTCTCCTCCTACAACGACATGCTCTCGGCGCACCAGCCGCTGGAGTCCTACCCGGCGATCATCAAGGCCGCCGTCGGCGAGGCGGGCGGCGTCGCCCAGTTCGCGGGCGGGGTGCCCGCCATGTGCGACGGCGTCACCCAGGGCCGGGCGGGGATGGAGCTGTCCCTGTTCAGCCGGGACGTCATCGCCATGGCCACCGCCGTGGCGCTCTCCCACGACATGTTCGACGGCGCCCTGATGCTGGGCGTCTGCGACAAGATCGTGCCGGGCCTGCTCATCGGCTCCCTGTCGTTCGGCCACCTGCCGGTGGCGTTCGTCCCGGCCGGGCCGATGCCCTCCGGCCTGCCCAACAAGGACAAGGCGCGGGTGCGCCAGCGCTTCGCCGAGGGCAAGGCCGACCGGCGGGAGCTGCTCCAGGCCGAGTCGGCCGCCTACCACGCGCCGGGCACCTGCACGTTCTACGGCACCGCCAACTCCAACCAGATGCTCATGGAGGTCATGGGCCTGCACCTGCCCGGTGCCAGCTTCGAACAGCCGGGCACGGAGCTGCGCGAGGCGCTCACCGCCGAGGTCGGCCGCCGTGTCCTGGCCAACACCGGCCTGGGCGACTCGCCCGTTCCGCTGGGTGAGCAGGTCGACGAGCGCGCCGTCGTGAACGCCGTCGTCGCCCTGCTGGCCACCGGTGGCTCCACCAACCACACCCTGCACCTGGTGGCCATCGCCCGCGCCGCGGGCATCGATCTGACCTGGGACGACTTCGCGGCCCTGTCGGAGGTCGTGCCGCTGCTCACCCGCATGTACCCCAACGGCGCCGCCGACGTGAACGCCTTCCACGAGGCGGGCGGCATGGCCTTCCTCATCGGCTCCCTGCTCGACGCCGGGCTGCTGCACGAGGACGTGCACACCGTCATGGGCCGCGGCCTGAGCGCGTACCGCCAGGTCCCGCGGCTCGACGACGGGGCGCTGAGCTGGGTGGACGGCCCCAAGGAGAGCGGCGACACCTCGGTGCTGCGCGGCGCCGACGACCCCTTCGCCCCCGACGGCGGCCTGCGGATGCTCGACGGCAACCTGGGCCGCGCCGTCATCAAGGTGTCGGCGGTGGACCCCTCCCGGCACGTGGTCGAGGCGCCCGCCCGGGTCTTCGCCGACCAGGCCGAGTTGCAGGCCGCGTTCACCGCCGGGGAGCTGACCGGCGACTTCGTCGCGGTGGTCCGCTTCCAGGGCCCGCGCGCCAACGGCATGCCCGAACTGCACAAGCTCACCCCGCCGCTCGCGGTGCTCCAGGACCGCGGCCAGAAGGTCGCCCTGGTGACCGACGGCCGCATGTCGGGCGCCTCGGGCAAGGTCCCCGCCGCCATCCACGTGTCCCCGGAGGCCGAGGCCGGCGGCCCGCTCGCCTACGTCCGCGACGGCGATATCGTCCGCCTGGACGCCCGCGCGGGCACCCTGGAGGTGCGCGCCGACCTGGCCGGACGCGAGCCCGCCCGGCCCAGCGTCGACTCCTCCGCGGGGACCGGCCGGGAGCTGTTCGGCGCCCTGCGCGCGGCCGTCGGCCCCGCCGAGGCCGGCGCCGGGGTCTTCGGCCACTGACCGCGATCGAACAGGAGAACCTCCCCATGACGACGACGCCCCGCACGGGCGGCGACATCCTCGCCCTGGCCCCGGTGATGCCGGTGGTCGTTCTGCACGACGCCGAGGCGGCCGTGCCGCTGGCCCGCGCCCTGGTGGCGGGCGGTCTGCCCGGCATCGAGGTGACGCTGCGCACGCCCGCCGCGCTCGGCGCCATCGAGCGGATCGCCGCCGAGGTCCCCGAGGCCGTGGTGGGCGCGGGCACCGTGACCACCCCGGAGCAGGCCGAGGCCGCCGCCAAGGCGGGCTCCCGGTTCCTGGTCAGCCCCGGCAGCACCGACACCCTGGCCGCCGCCATGGCCGACACCGGGCTGCCGTTCCTGCCCGGCGTTTCCACGGTCTCGGAGGCACTGGCGCTGCTGGAGCGCGGCGTCTCCGAGCTGAAGTTCTTCCCGGCCGAGGCCGCGGGCGGCGCAGCGTTCCTGAAGTCCCTGGCGGGGCCGCTGCCGCAGGTGCGCTTCTGCCCGACCGGTGGCATCACTCCCGTGTCCGCCCCGGACTACCTCGCGCTGCCCAACGTGGGCTGCGTGGGCGGTAGCTGGCTGACCCCGGCCGACGCGGTCGCCGCCGGGGACTGGGGCCGGATCACCGACCTGGCCCGCCAGGCCGCCGCGCTCTGAGCACCGGCGAACGCCCGCACCGCGACCACGGTGCGGGCGTTCGGCGTACCCGGGGCGGGGACGTCAGTGTTCGGGCATGCGGAAGAAGATCATCGGGTTGTGCGTGCTGTCGCGCACGGGCTCGCCCAGCCCCAGGTCCTCGCGCAGCTCCAGCAGCGCCGTGTACGGTGCGGGCGCCCGCCTGCGGGAGACGGTCAGGTACTCCGCGGCCTTCCGGCGCAGCCACGCCAGCACGACCGCGCCCTCCGTCAGGGGCAGCGCACGCCTGCCGTGGAACACGTCGTGGACGCTGACCGGGGTGCCCGGGGCGACCCTCGGGAAGAGCTCGGCCAGGTACCAGCGCGCGAACCGGGCGTTGTGGGCGGCGTCCACGAACAGGTAGCCGATGCCCTCGGGGACCTCGCCGAGGTTCTTGCGCACGTCCCCCCGGTGGAAGTGCCAGCGCCCCTCGGACAGGGCCGCCGGGACGTTGGAGACCACGTTGTCGACGATGTCGAACGAGTGCAGGGTCCCGGTCCCGTTGTCGCGCAGGGCCGACAGGATCCAGGTCGTCGACCAGCCGTGGAAGGTGCCCAGCTCCATGACCGTCTCGGGCCGGGTCTCGCGCAGCAGCAGGTAGGTGATCTCGGCTTCGAGGTCGTCCAGTTGCGGGGTCATCCGTCCCCGGGTCTCCCACAGGAACTCGCGCTGGGCCTTCCTCACCTCCGCCAGCGGGTCGCGGTACTTCCTGTACAGGTCACCGATCAGCGAAAGGTCGATGCCGGCATCCCCCATGGCGGTCCCCTCGTCGTCATCCCCGGCGCCCGGTCCGGGCGCGTCCCCAGTATCCAACGGCGCGGCCGCGCCGCGCCGCGCCCCGTGCTCCCGGCGATTCCGTGCGTATGCCACGCCGCCTCGCCGCCCGGGGGGCGCTCCGCGCGGCCG
>NZ_JASFDV010000130.1 GCF_030766825.1 Nocardiopsis sp. CC223A | reverse complement strand
AGATCCCCGAACCCCCGGGGTGGGCCCCCTGTGGCGGAGGTCGCGTGCGTCGTTGAGGTCGGCGGGTGGATCTTTTGCATCGTGATGCGGGCTGCGCCCGCTGACGGCCTCGCGCGTTGGACGCCCTGGTCGGGTCGCCTGTCGTGTTTGTTGGGGGAGACCCCCCGAACCCCCGGGGTGGGCCCCCTGTGGCGGAGGTCGCGTGCGTCGTTGAGGTCGGCGGGTGGATCTTTTGCATCGTGATGCGGGCTGCGCCGGTTGGAAACCCTTCCATGGGGGACTATGGGCGGTCCTTCCAGGACTGTTCGAGGAGGTGCTTGGCCCGCTGTAGGTCTCCCAGTTCGGTGCGTCTGATCACGATGGTGAGCAAGGGGGTCAGGAGGCGGTCGCTTCCGGTGAGCGTGACTCGCTTGACGACGTCCACCCGGCACGAGTCCGCGCCGGTGGTGGTCACCGAGCGGCTGCCTTCGGCGATCGCGCCCCGGGTGACCCGCCAGGTGAACCCCCCGTCGCGCACGTCCGAGACCTCGACCAGGCTTTCCACGGTTCTGCCCAGCACACGGAGGGTCTCCTCCACCCGGGCGCCGTCCCGCACCGGGCCCGGCGGGTCCTGGGCCATCCTCTCCAAGCCCGACCGCCACAGCGGATCGTTGTCGTAGACGCGGAGGAAGTCCCAGACGAAGGCCGCGGGGGCGTGTACGGCGATCGAGGAGCGTGCGGTGATGGGTTTCATGCGGGACACCTTCCCATTTTTGTTAACTGGTTGAATGTATACCAGTTTCATTAGGATGGTCGCATGGCAGACGACTTCGAACCCCGCCCCGACTTCGCCGACATCGCGGTCGCCCACTGGCGGCGTGAACGGCCGGACCTGGACTTCACCGCAATGGCCACGCTGGCGCGCTTCGCCCGCCTCTACATCGTCGGCAACCGGCGCGTGGAGGAGGTCCTCGCCGCCCACGGCCTGGACCGCGGGGAGTTCGACGTCCTGGCCAGCCTGCGCCGCACGGGCTCCCCGAGCGAACTGTCGCTCACTCAGCTCGCGGACGTCCTCCTCATCACCCGTGCGGGGATGACCAAGCGCGTCGACCGCCTTGAGGCGCGTGGCCTGGTTTTCAGGGGCGCCGCTCCGGGAGACCGGCGCAGTCTCCGCATCGGCCTCACCCCCGAAGGCCGTGCGCTCGTCGACGCCGCCGTCACCGACCACACGGCGAACGAGAACCGCCTCCTGTCACTGCTCGGTGAGGACGAGATGCGCGCGTTCGACGCGGTCCTGCGGAAACTGCTGGCGGCCCTGGACGAGCGCGCGTCGGAACCGACGTGAGGATCAGGGGCGGGGCTCCAGGACGACGACGGCGGTGGGGCGGGAGCGCAGGGCGGCGTAGTCGTCCAGGTTCCCCTCCAGGCCCCGCCACAGGTCCCAGAGGCGGGTGCGTTCGCTTCCCGTCGCCTCGCGGGCGCGGACCGGACGCGGGGGTTCCCCGGGCAGTTCGACGGTCGCGTCGGGGTGCGCGCGGAGGTTGAGCCACCAGGCGGGTTCGCCCTCGGCCCAGCCGTTCATGGCGATCCCGCTGAGGTTCGGCCCGTCCTCCAGGTAGGCGATGATCACGCTGCGTTCGCGGCCGGTGCGCCGCCCGGTGGTGGTCAGGCGCAGCGCGCCCCAGCGGGTGCCCCTGGGCCGCCAGGTGCCGACCCGGCCCCCGGTGACCCGGTACAGCGCGCGGTGGACGGCCCAGGCCGTCCGCACGAACCATCGCGGGGGGATCTTCGCCGGCTGTTCGGTGAGCTCGGGCATGACAGGGTCCCTTCGTGGCTTCGTCCCTGTTCAGCGTAGGCAGGGCCGGGTCCGGGACGCCATCGGCCGAAAGGCGGGCCCGGACCTCCTCCCCGGGGAGGAGGTCCGGGCGTACGGTGGCCGTGTGCAACGGACGAAGACGAACGTCGACCAGTACCTGAGCCGCCTGGGCGACCCGGTGATGACCGCGATGGACGCCATCATCACCGGGGCGCTCCCCGGGCGCAGCCGCACCCTGTGGACCGGTGTGTTCTGGGGCGGCACCGAGCAGGAGATCATCGGATACGCCGACATCGTGCAGTCCCGGCCGCGCGGGCCCGCGGTCGAGTGGTTCGCGGTCGGCCTGGCCCGGCAGAAGAACCACTACAGCCTCTACGTCAACGCCGTCGAGGACGGCCGGTACCTCTCCAAGGCGTACGCCGAGCGGCTCGGCCGGGTGAAGGCGGGCGCGGCCGCGATCACCTTCAAGGACGCCGACGCGTTCGACCGGGCGGTCCTGGTGGAGATGCTCCGGCACGTCGACCGGCTGACCCCCTGACCGCGGTTCAGCGGGAGGCCGGTTCGGGCGCCTCGCCGACCGCTTCGCGGGGGAGCCGGCGCACGGCCAGCACGGCCAGGCCCAGGGCCAGCAGCCCGCCCACGGCGACGGTGACGTGCAGGCCCGTCACGAACGCCTCCCGGGCCTGGTCCGCCGCGGCGGCCGTCAACCCCGGAGTCCGGAGCGCCTCATCCAGGGTGCCCGCCGTGTTCGGCCCCAGCAGCCGGAACACGAACGCCGCCAGCGACCCCAGCAGGGCGATCCCGAGCGCGTGTCCGATCTCGTTCCCGGTCTCGGCCATGGCCGCCGCGGCGCCCGCCCGTTCCTTGGGAACCGCCGACACCGCGATGTCGGCCACCAGGCTGAACGAGATGCCGTATCCCACGCCCGCGGTCATCGTCGCCGCGACGTACGGCACGAGCCCGCCGTCCACGGCCAGCGTCAGCAGCAGGAGCAGCCCGGTGCCCATGCTCGCGTGCGCCAGGACCAGGGCCGACCGGGCTCCGATCCGCCGGACCAGCAGCGGTGTTCCGACGGAGCTCAGGGTCAGCACCGCCGCCCCCGGCAGGGCGAACAGTGCCGCCGTCAGCACCGGCAGCCCCAGCACCGACTGGAGGTACACCCCGGTGAGGTAGATCGACGCCGCCCACACCACCAGCGTCGACACGCTGGTGATGATCGCGAGGGTGAACACCCGGTCGCGGAACAGGTCCAGGTCCACCAGGGGGTGGTCCAGGGTGCGCTGGCGCCGCACGAACCACACCAGCAGCGCCGCCCCCACGATCCCGGCCGCCACCACGGCGGTCGAGAACCCGTGCGCCGCGAGCCCCTTGACCGAGTACACCGCCGACAGCAGCCCGCCCGCCGACAGCGCCACGCTCGCCGCGTCCACCCGCCCGGGCCGACCCGCCCGCACCTCGCGCAGCACCTGCGGGGCCAGGAGCAGGAAGGCCACCACGACCGGCGCGTTGATCAGGAACACCGACCCCCACTCGAACCGGCTGAGCAGCATTCCGCCCACCACCGGCCCGATGGCGAACCCGGCCGCGAACGTCGCCGCGAACACCCCGATCGCCTGCGCCCGCCGCCGAGGATCGGTGAACAGCTCGCCGATCACCGCCAGCGAGGACGGCAGCAGCGTCGCCCCGCCCAGCCCCATGAGCACCCGGAACCCGATGAGGGCCTCCGGTGCGGGGGACAGCGCCGCCCCCACCGAGCCGACGCCGAACACCGCGGCCCCGATCATCAGCAGCCGCAGCCGCCCGTACCGGTCGCCCAGGTTGCCGAACGCGATGAGCAGCGAGCCCACCACGAAACTGTAGGAGTCCAGGATCCACAGGGCCTGGTCCGCCCCCGGCTCCAGGTCGGCGATCACCCGCGGCATCGCCAGGTACAGCACCGAGGCGTCCATCGCCACCAGCAGCACCGGACCCAGCACGACCAGCAGGCCGAACCAGGTCCGTGCGGTCGTTCGTTCTCGATTCGTGTCCATGGCCGCAACAGTGCCGCCGCCCCGCCACCGCGGCCAGACACCTGCCGTGGGTACACCTCACAGGTGCAGGCGGGCCGGTCCACCCCGAGCCTACGATCGGGTCATGTCATCGGACAGCCTCGGGGCCTTCCTCAAGACCAGGCGGGACCGCGTCACCCCTGACGACGTGGGCCTGCGCACCTACGGCACCGCCCGGCGCGTCCCGGGCCTGCGCAGGGAGGAACTGGCCCAGCTGGCCGGGGTCAGCGCCGGTTACTACACCCGCCTCGAACAGGACCAGGCGGGCACCGCCTCGGCCCAGGTCCTGGACGCTCTCGCCCGGGTCCTGCTGCTGGACGCCGACGAGACCGCCCACCTGCACAACCTCGCCCGCCGCCCCGCCGCCCCCCGGATGGTCCGCCCGCGGCCCGAGCGCCCGCACGCCCGGGTGCTCACCCTGCTGCGGTCGCTGGGCGAGAGCGTTCCGGCGATCGTGTGGGGCCGCCGCGGCGACGTGCTGGCGTGGAACCGCACCGGGCACGCCCTGTTCGCCGAACACGTCGACTTCACCGCCCCCGACGAGCCGTCCCTGCGCCCCACCAACGCGCGGCTGTTCTTCCTGGACCCGCACACCCGGGGCCTGTACCGCAACCGGGAGGAACTGGCCCGTGCCCATGTCGCCTACCTGCGTCTGGCCAGCGGCCGGTACCCCACCGACGGGCGGTTGGCGGAGCTCGTCGGCGAGCTGATGATGCACAGCCCCGAGTTCGCGTCCCTGTGGGCGCGGGTCGAGGTCGCGGACTGCACGACGGGGCCGATGAACCTGAGCCATCCGGTGCTGGGCGACGTGGACGTGGACTACCAGGTGTGGATCCAGCCGGACAGCCCCGACCACCGGCTGGAGATCTACACCCCGCAGAACGCCGCCTCCGCCGACGCGCTGCGCCTGCTGGGAGGGACCGTCCTCGCGGGCGGGGCGCCCTCGGGGACGGCACGGGTCGGTCCCGCGGGTCCGGCCGACGGGTGTTCTGGAACGCTGTCGCCTTCCCTCCCCGCGGGGTCTCCACCGGCGTGAAGGACACCACCGGCCGGCGGTCCCCGGTGAACTCCGCCCCTCCGGGGTGACGCCGCCGACCCGCGGCGCGGACCCGTCGGCCCTCGTCGTCCGGGAACCGCGCAGGGGCCCGGCGAACAGGCCGCGGTGCACCTCGGCGATCTCCCGGCGCCCCCGCAGCAGGTGACCGTTGAAGACGACGCGGGCGGCGTCCTCGGTGCGGCCGGCCGCCGACCCGGGCCCGCGGCCGGCCGCCGGAGCCGCCGCCGTCGCGGGGTACCCGGGCGGGGGCGACCGGTTCGACGAGGCGGTGTCCGACCGGGCGGCCGCCTACGCGGACGTGTGCCCGGAGGACTACGAGAACCTGCGGGCCGCGGTGCGCTCCGGCCGCCTGCCCGCCGACACCGGACCCGAGGGCCAGAGCGTGCTCCGCGGATCATTCCGGGTCGCGGCCCGGCCTCACCCGTCGAACCGGTTCCACCGCACGGGCAGGTCCCGCAGCGGCGCCAGCGCGCTCCGGTGAGAGGCGCCCGCCCACACCTGGAAGCGTCCTTCCCGCCGGCCGGGAGAGACGGATGCGACCGCTCCGGGGGCGACGTGGAACAGCTGAGGGGAGAAAGGCGCCAGGAACGGACGCAGGGGGACCGGGCGCAGCGCCGCGACGACCTCGGCGGCCTCCTCCGCCGAGGCGTCGGGGGCCAGGGCCAGGTGGTCGGCGCAGACCGCGGCCTCATGGAGTGCGAACTGCAACAGGAACCCGCTGAGCGGTTCCTCCTCGGGCACCGCCTCCCCGTCCTCGCCGACGAACCAGACGGCCGGGTCGTCCCCGAATCCGTCCTGCGTCCGCCGCAGCTCCCAGGAGAACACTCCCTGGTTCTCCGTGCCGAGGGTGTACGGCTCGTCGGAGCCGGCGTCCGGCTCCTGCGGTGGCCGGAGGAAGTTCTGTCCGCCGAGGAGTTCCGGTCGGCGCGCGGCCAGCCGGTGGAACCGGGCCAGAGGTTCGGGCGCCCCCGGGTGTTCCGGTCCCCCCGAGGGCCCGGAGGCCGGATACCACCCGGCGGCGAACTCCTCCAGCGCCCGCATCGGATCGTCCGCCACCCTCTCCAGCCAGCCGAGCCCGGGCAGTGCCACGGTTTCGACGGGACGCACCAGGTCCAGAAGCCCGTGTTCCAACGGAGCGCACGGCTCGATCACGAACTCGGTGAGCCGATGCGGGCCCTCACCGGGGAGGACGGCCGTCCCCGAGCGGATGTGCCGTCCCTCGCCGAGGTGGAGGTACCCCTCCGCTAGGCGGACCGCCACGTGCAGGGGGCGGTCGTCCCCCCGCGGATACCACTCGCCGAGCGCTCCGGCCAGCGGCACATCCCCGACGAGCCGTACCTCCTCCGCGTTCCAGACGCAGCTGCGGTCGGTCCCGCCCCCCGCGTCCACCACGGCCAGGACGCCGCGTTCGCCCAGGAGCAGCTCCGCCCGGCGGAACGCCGCGCGCTCCACGACCTCGCCGGTCAGGGCGGCCACGCCCGCAGAGTCGATCACCGTCATCCGGACCCCTTTCGAGACTTCTCCGGGAGAAGACCGTACCGGTCCTTGTGTTCTGTCGGTGGCTTGAGCCATAATCAACACATCAGTTGATTAACCGGAAGGTTGAATAAGCGGATGGCGGACGACCCGTTGAGTCTCACCTTCGCCGCACTGGCCGACCCCACGCGGCGGGCCCTGCTCGCCCGGTTGGCCGAGGGCGAGGCGACCGTCAACGAACTCGCGG
Organism: Nocardiopsis sp. CC223A; assembly: GCF_030766825.1. Classification (GTDB taxonomy): domain Bacteria; phylum Actinomycetota; class Actinomycetes; order Streptosporangiales; family Streptosporangiaceae; genus Nocardiopsis. Next base: position 5,956 of record NZ_JASFDV010000130.1, on the reverse strand, counting down.
AGCCGTTCCCCATCAGCCTCCAGGCGATCTCCCGACACCTGAAGGTCCTCGAACGCGCCGGGCTCATCACCCGGGGCAGGGAGGCCCAGTGGCGCCCCTGCCGACTGGAGGCCGAGCCGCTGCGCGAGGTCTCCGACTGGCTCGGCCGCTACCGCGGCCGGTGGGAGGACCGCTTCGGGAGGCTGGACGCCGAGATCAGCAGGATCAGGGAACAGGCCGAGAAGGACCAGGGAGAAGAACAATGAGCGACCTTGAGATCATCGCCGAGCCCGGTCGGCAGGACATCGTCGTCAAGCGGAGCTTCGACGCGCCCCGCGACGTGGTGTTCCGGGCCATGACCGAACCCGAGCACCTGGCCGCCTGGTGGGGCCTGGCCACCTCCGAGACCGTCATCGACCACGCCGACCCGCGCACCGGCGGCAGCTGGCGGTTCGTCGAGAAGGCCGGGGGCGAGGAGTACGCCTTCCGCGGCGTCTACCACGAGGTGACCGCCCCCGAGCGGGTCGTGCAGACCTTCGAGTTCGAGGGGATGCCCGGCCACGTGGCCATGGAGACCATGACCCTGGAGGAGAGCGGGGACGGCCGCACCCTCTACACCAACGTCTCCGTCTACCAGAGCGTCGAGGACCGCGACGGCATGGTCGCCTCCGGCATGGAGACCGGCCTGAGCCAGTCCCTGGACGCCCTGGACGGGCTGCTCCGCAAGCTCGCGTGACCCGTGGCGGACCGGGGCCTGTGGACAGGGCCCGGTCCGTCCCCGGTGGCCGGTACTGTCGATCCGTGGCAGATCTCCCCGACGTCCCGACCCTGCTCGACACCGCCGTGGCCGCCCTGGGCGGCAGCCGGCGCGACGGCCAGTCCGCCATGGCGGCCGCCGTGGCCGACTCCGTCGACAGACGCGAGCACCTCGTCGTCCAGGCGGGCACCGGTACCGGCAAGTCCCTGGCCTACCTCGTCCCGGCCATCCGGCACGCGATGGAGAAGGACACCTCCGTCGTGGTCTCCACGGCCACCATCGCCCTACAGAACCAGCTCATCGAGCGCGACCTGCCACGGCTGGCCGAGGCGCTCAGGCCCCGGCTGCGCCGCGAGCCCACTTTCGCGGTCCTCAAGGGCCGCCGCAACTACCTGTGCCGCAACCGCCTGCACACGGCGGCCGACGACTCCGACGAGGCCGAGCTGTTCGACCCCCGCCAGCTGTCCTCCCTGGGCAAGCAGGTGGCCCGCCTGCACGAGTGGGCGGAGGAGACCACCACCGGCGACCGCGACGAGCTGGTCCCGGGCGTCACCGACCTGGCCTGGCGGCAGGTCTCGGTGGCCGCCAACGAGTGCATGGGCGCCCGCATCTGCCCCTTCGGGCAGGAGTGCTTCGCCGAGTTCGCCCGGGAGGAGGCCAAGGGCGTCGACGTGGTGGTCACCAACCACGCGATGCTGTCCATCGACATGACCCAGGGCAACCACATCCTGCCCGAGCACGACACGATCATGATCGACGAGGCCCACGAGCTGGTCGACCGGGCCACCTCCGTGGCCACCGGCACCCTGGCCGAGCGCACCGTCACCATCGCGGCCAAACGCGCCGGCCGCCTCATCGAGCCGATGGTCGCCGAGCGGCTGACCGAGGCGGGCGAGGGTCTGGCGCTGATGTTCGCCGACGCGCCCGAGGGGCGCATCGACCACATCGACGAGGGCCTGGCCGGGGCGGTCACGGTCGTCCGCGACGCCGCCGCGGCGTGTGTCACCGCCATCGGCCCCTCTCCCGGCGAGCAGGAGGCCGAGGCCGCCAGCGAACGCCGCCTGGCGCTGGCCGCCCTCACCGAGGTCCACGACACCGCGGTGCGCGTCCTGGAGTCCTTCGAACCCGCGCTGCGCGACCGCACCGACGTCGTGTGGCTCACCAAGGCCCCGGGCCGCCGCCCCGTGCTGAGCGTCGCCCCGCTGGCCGTGGGCGGGCTGCTGCGCGAGAAGCTCTTCGGCGACCGCACCGTGGTCCTCACCTCCGCCACCCTCACCCTGGGCGGCTCCTTCTCCTCGCTGGCCCGCCAGTGGGGACTGGGCCGGGAGGTCGGCCTGGAGGAGGCGGAGGCCGGGCAGGCCGCGCCCGCAGAGGGGGGCGGCGAGGACGGTCCGCACCGCGCGGCGGGCGAGCCCCGGTGGCGGGCGCTGGACGTCGGCTCCCCGTTCGACCACGCCCGCAGCGGCATCCTCTACGTCGCCGCCCACCTGCCCCCGCCCGGCCGGGACGGGCTCTCACCGGCCTACCTGGACGAGATCACCGAGCTCATCGAGGCCGCCGACGGCCGCACCCTGGGCCTGTTCTCCTCGATGCGCGCCGCCCAGCAGGCCGCCGAGGAACTGCGCGAGCGCCTGGACCACCCGCTGCTGTGCCAGGGGGAGGACTCCACCGGCCAGCTGGTCCGCCGGTTCTCCGAGGACGAGAGCGCCTGCCTGTTCGGCACCCTGTCGCTGTGGCAGGGGGTGGACGTACCGGGGCCGTCGCTGTCGCTGGTGATCGTGGACCGCATCCCGTTCCCGCGGCCGGACGACCCGCTGGCCTCGGCCCGCCAGCGCGCCGTGGCCGCCCACGGCGGCAACGGCTTCCTGTCGGTGGCGGCCACCCACGCCGCCCTGCTGCTGGCCCAGGGCACGGGGCGCCTGCTGCGCTCCACCGACGACCGGGGCGTCATCGCGGTCCTGGACCCGCGGCTGGCCACCGCCCGCTACGGCGGGTTCCTGCGCGCCTCGCTGCCGCCGTACTGGGGTACCACCGACCCGCAGGTGGCCCGGTCGGCGCTGCGCCGGCTCTCGGGCCGCGCGACTCCGGCGGCCTGACCCGTGTTCTCTTGAACCTCCGCTTCGCTTTGGTCCGTGCTCGGCGCCCCCTGGGGGCGGGAACCTTCGGCCCTGCGTCGACATCCTCGTTCCTCGGATGTCTTCTCCGGGCCTCCAGAACCCCACCGGCGCCTCGCGAACCCCCCAGTGGCACAGGAGGGCATTCAAGAACAGCCAGTGGTGAACACGGCGACGGCCGGGCGCTCTCGGGGCGCCCGGCCGTCGCACGTCCGTGTCAGCCGCGGGTGCGGTATCCGAAGAGCCGGACCGCGTACCCGGGGGAGTCGTCCTCGGCCTCCTGGATGAACCAGCGGTCGTCGTGCTCCCCCACCAGGAGCTCGTTCCACATCATGTCGATGAGTTTGAGCCGGGAGACCACCGACGCCTCGGGGTCCAGCACGATCGAGTACGCGCGGTCGGTCAGCCGCTGCGTCACCATGCCCACGGACTGTCCGTCCCAGATGGCGGGGACGGGGGCGTGGCCGACATCGACCCCGCACAGCCGCAGCTGCTCGACCTCTTCGTCCAGGGCCTCGGCGGCCAGTGCGCCGTCCAGGCGCAGGGCGTCCTCCAGCTCGTCGCGGTCCTCGTCGGCACGCAGGTAGGCGTGGTAGGTGCGGCGGTTGCAGGTGCGGCACTTGCGCCAGACGACGCACCGGGCCAGTCCGTAGGCGGACTGGGCCTCGCCGACACTCTGGTAGTCGCTCACCTCGCGAATCGTGCCGCATTCGCAGCACAGGGCCGTGAGATCCTGCTTCATCAGAGTCCCCCCTCCCAGGTGAGTATGCGACGGATGCGGGTCGTTAGGGAACCCGTTCGGCGAGGAAGTCGCGGCAAGGACTCGTCATCAATGCCCAAAATGACCCGGTGACGGGTTTCGCGTGGGCAGATCCCGGTTCTCGGCGTGTCCGTTCTCACCTTGTTCGTCCGGACGTGTCCCTGTCCGTGGGGGAGGGGGAACAGCGTCGAGCGCGCACAGAAGGTGATCTACATCTCATGGATCCGGTCGGCGGCGAGGGAGATCGGGACGCGCCGGGATCAGTCCAGGGACCGACCGTTCTTGTTGCGGGCGCTCCAGTCCCGCATCCGCTGCGGGTAGCCCATGATCTGCACGTCGTACACCGGGATGCCCCGCTTGGACGCCACCTTGCGGATGACCGCGGGGGAACCGCAGCGGCGCCGGATCCACTCGCCGTCGGTGGCGACCGCCACCGCCGTGGTCTGGGTCGCGAAGGTCTCCGGCTCGACGAAGAGCTCCACCCCCACCTTGCTCTCCGCGAACTCGATCAGGGCCTTGATGTCACCGTCCTCGGTGGCGCGGTCGAACCGGGCCTTGCCGGAGCGGTTGGCCTTGCGCAAACCGAAGCGGTCTCGCCATCCCATCGGTGTCCTTGTCCCCTAACGGAGGTAGTGCGGTCGGGTGACCCCGAGTCTATCGATGCGACATTCACGATCCGAGGCCTCGACCGTCTGTCCTGCACCGGTTTCACGCGTTTTCCGGACAGGCCCGCACACCGGCTGCTACGTTCTGCTTTCACGGCACTACAGGGGGAGACAATGATGCCGATGTGGACGTGGGCGGGGGACACCGCACGCCGACTCGCCAACGCAGGACAGGCCGAGCTGGCCGAGGCCGTCGTCGGCCTACCCGAGCTGGCGGAGGCGGGTGACGCCGTCCAAGTGGAGGCGGTCGCCCGCTCCGCACTGCGCACCGCCCGCCGCCTGGTGGCCGAGGCGGGCGCCGAGAACGCCGAGGTGCCCGGGGTGTTCGGCCCCGCCACCCTCTTCTTCCTGGCCCACTGGCCGCTGGCGGTCCGGGTCGCGGCCCTGGCCGAGGGCGGCCGGGCGCTGCCCCGCGCGGTGGCCGCCGCCGAGGACGCGCCGGGCCCGCACACCCACGGGCCGCTGCCGGTCTCCGCGCTGGAGACCCTGGTCCGCTGCCACGCCAACGTCGACGCCGCGGGCACCACGGGCCTGCGCCGCGAACTGCTGTCCTCGCGCAACCTCGCCGGATGGGAGCGCACCCCCGCCTGGCCCGCCTTCACCCTGGCCCGGGTGCACCTGCTCATCGACGAGGACGACCCGGAGCGCGCCGAGGCCGAGCTGCGCCGCTACGAGCACACCGCCACCGGCCCCGCCCTGCTCGGCGCCGACGGCATCTTCACCCTGGTCCGCGCCCTGCGCCGCCGCGACGCGCACACCCAGGCGCTGGAGGTGCTGGACCGGATGGAGGCCGAACTCGCGCTGGAGCCGAACAACCCGCGCAGGCCCGCGCTGCGCCGCCGCATCCGGTTCGAGCGCGCCCGGCTGCTGTCCTGGGTGGCCCGCCTGGGCCAGTGCCCGGCCCGCGACGCCGTGGCACCGCTGCCCACCGTGGAGGAGGCCGAGGCCCACCCGTTCCTGCGCCCGGCCTGGGTGGAGGCGGTGGAGAACCTGGTCTGCCAGGGCATCGTCCGCAACGACTGGCGGCTGGGCGTGCGCGTCACCACCTGGTCCCGCTACTTCGAACGCGTGGGTGCGCCCCGGCGCGGCGCCGAACTCGCACTGGCCGCGGCCCGCCTGGCCGTGGGGCGGGGCGCCCTGTGGGTGGCGGGCTGTTCCGCCCGCCGCGCCGAGCGCCTCATGGGCGACCTCGCCAACACCGGGGAGATCCGCGGCGACCTCGCCGAGGTACACGCCATGATCGCCGCGATGCCGGCCATCCGGCCGCTGGCCCCGCCCGACCGCATCCTGGACTTCCTGCGCGCCCAGCCCGCCGAAGAGGTCGACCCGGAGGACCAGGCCGAGCAGGTCAACGCGGCGCTGGAGCACCGGCCCCACGACACCCTGCTGCTCACCGCGCTGGGCCAGGTCGGCCGTACCCTGATGCTCTCCGACGCCGCCACCGAGCCCCAGTGGCGCCATGTCCGCGAACGGCCCGGCGACCAGCGCGCCGCGCTGTCCCTGCTGGAGACCCTGCTGCACGACAACGACACCGCGGGCGTGCGCGACCTGGTCCGCACCCTGGCCGCCGGCGCCCTGCCCGCGCCCGCCGGCGACGTCCTGGCCCTCGACCGCACCGCCGAACTCGCCCCGCACAGCTGACCGGCCGCCGCGGACCCCGCCCCGTCCGCGGCCGGCCCGA
>NZ_JASFDV010000129.1 GCF_030766825.1 Nocardiopsis sp. CC223A | reverse complement strand
CTCGTCCGCGCCGAACACCTGGGCGCCCTGCTGCCCCTGGCCGACACCGTCGCCCCCGGCGACGCGCCCCCGCGCGACGTGGCCGCCCTGGACCGGCTGGCCCGCACCTCCACCGCACTGATCGCCCTGGCCGACGCCCTGGCCACCGCGCCCAGCGTGCGCGCGGCCGCCATCGCGCTGGACGTGCACCACTCCACCGCCCAGCAGGGCCTGGAACGCCTCGAACGCCTCCTGGGGTGGAGCGTGCGCACCGTCCCGGGGCGGCTGCGACTCCAGGTCGCCCTATGCGTGCGCCGCCTCCACCTGCCCGGCTGACGCCCCGCCCCGGCGGTGCCCGGTCGGGGAGACCCCGCGCACCCGCTTGAACGCGGCACTGAACGCGAACGCGTCGGCGTAGCCCACCCGGCGCGCGATCGCCCCCACCGTCTCCTCGGTGTCGCGCAGCAGATCCGCGGCCAGCGTCATCCGCCACTCGGCCAGGTACGCCATCGGCGGCACCCCCATCAACGCCGCGAAGTCCCGGGCCAGCGTCGCCCGCGACACCCCGCACACCTCGGCCAGCCCCGACACCGTCCACGCCGCGTCGGGCCGGTTGTGCACCGCCCGCAGCGCGGTGCCCACCACCGGATCGCCCAGCGCCGTGTACCAGGCGGGCGGATCGGCCTCGGGCCGGTCGAACCAGGTCCGCAGCGTCGACACCAGCGCCAGGTCCAACAAGCGGTCCAGCACCACCTGCTGACCCGGCACCTGGCAGTCCACCTCGTTGAGGATCATCTGCGTCAACGGGTCGTGGCAGGCGTCGGCGGGCACCACCAGCACCCCCGGCAGGGCCGACAGCAGCCGCCGCCCGACCTCGCCGGTGACGTCGTAGCTCCCGCAGAGCATCAGGTCCGGGGCGTCCAGGGAGTGCCCGTAGGTGCGCAGGCCCAGCACGACGTCCTCGTCCAGTTCCAGCCCGTCCGGGCCCACACACCCCGTGCCCGACAGGACGGCGCCGGTGGCGGCGGCGTCGGCCGGATGCGCCACCGTGTGCACGGCCGGGCCGCGCAGCACCGCGATGTCACCGGGGGCCAGGGCGACGGGGTCACCGTGCTCGGGAACGATCCAGGACCGGCCGCGCACCATGGTGATCAGCGACAGCGGCAGGGAATGGTCGAAGCACACCGACCAGGGCGGCTCCATCAGGGAACGGCTGAACAGGGCCCCGCGGGCCCGGACCCCGTCGAGGAGGTCGGAGAGTGCGTCCATGCCGTAGACGATCGCACATGCCGGTGAGTTTTCAACCCATGGATCGTCTCAGTTCCGGGTGGTGGACTTCTTCCATGACGAACACCGACCCCATCCTGGTCATCGGCGGCACCGGCACCACCGGCCGCCGTGTCGCCCGCCTGCTCACCGAACAGGGCCGCGCCGTGCGCGTCGCCTCGCGCACCTCCGCCCACCGATTCGACTGGTCCGACCCCGCCACCTGGGACAGGGCCCTGGACGGGGTGCGCACCGCCTACGTCGTCCCCAACGACGCCGACCCGCGCACCCCCGACCTCATCGACGCCGCCCGGGACAGCGGCCTGGAGCGCATGGTGCTGCTCTCGGCCCGCGGCAACGACGACCCCGACTACTACACCGACCGCCCCAACCTCGACAACGGCCACATGCAGGGGGAGAAGGCCCTGGCCGGCAGCGGCCTGGAATGGACCGTGCTGCGCCCCACCTGGTTCACCCAGAACTTCACCGAGGGCTTCTTCGCCCCCCTGGTGGCCGCCGGGGACCTGCGGCTGCCCGTCCACGACGCCGCCTGCCCCTACGTCGACACCGACGACATCGCCGAGGTGGCCGTCGCCGCCCTCACCGGCGACGGCCACCTCGGCCGCGTCTACGAGATGTCCGGCCCCCGCCCGCTGACCCCGGGGGAGGTCGCCGCGGCCTTCACCGCCGCCGGCACGCCCCTGACCCACACCCCGATCTCCATGGACGAGTTCGTCGCGGCGCAGGTCGCCGACGGAATCCCCGAGGAGGTGGCCCTGATCTGGGCCGACGTCCTGGGCCCGCTCGCGCGCGGGCGCGAGTCCCACCTGTCCACCGGGGTGGAGGAGGTCCTGGGCCGCCCGCCGCGTTCCCTGGAGGACACCCTCAGTCGGCGAGGGTGATCCCCAACGCACCCAGCAGCAGCCGTGCCTGCGCGGGGCCGATCATCGCCCCGCGCAGGTACTGCGCCTGCTCCAGGGTGAGCTCGCCCAGGTCTGCGCCGCGCAGGTCCGCACCCGCCAGCCTCGCCCCGACCAGCGCGGCACCGCGCAGCCGCGACTCCACCCACACCGTCTCGCGCAGGTCCGCCGCCGACAGGTCCGCCTCGTCCAACCGCAACCCCTCCAGCACCCGGCCGCGCAGGTCGATGCCCTTGCACCGGGCCAGCATCAGGTTGCAGTGCTCGAACGCGTACCCCACCCCGCGCAGCGACGTCAGCCCCGCCCCCGTCATCCGGCACCCCGAGAACACCGCGTCGGTCAGCAGCGCCCCCTGCCACCGGGTGTTGGCCAGGTCCACCCGCTCGAACCGCGCCTCGGTGCACTCGGCCCCGCCGAACACCGCACCGGCCGCACCGCCGCCGACGAACCGGGCCCCCTCCAGCTCCGCGCCGTCCAGGCGCGCCCCGTCCAGCCGACAGTCCCGCACCACCGCGTCGACCAGGTCCGCCCCGCGCAGATCCGCCTCCGACAGATCGCACTCCACCAGCTCCCGGGGCGCACCCCCCGCGCTCCCCCACTCCTCCCGCAGATCGGCCCCCGCCAGATCCGCGCCCCGCAACGACTCCCGAGAAATATCCGTGCCCATGGGCGCGCACCCTACCGCGCCCCACCGACACGACACGGTCGGGCCGGATCAGTCCCGCAGCTTCAGCGCCAGGAACAGGTCCACCCGGTGCTCCAGGTTGCTCAGGTCGCGGCCGGTCAGCTCCTCCACCCGGCCGATCCGGTACCGCAGCGTGTTGACGTGGACGTGCATCGCCGCCGCGCACCGCTGCCACGAACCCGAATGCTCCAGGAACCGCTCCAGCGTCTCCACCAGCTCCGACCGGTGGTCCCGGTCGTAGGCCACCAGCGGACCCAGCAGCCGCTCCCGGTAGGAGCTCTGCACCTCCTCGGGCACCGACGCCAGCAGCAGCTCGTGGGAGTCGATCTCCGCCCCCGCGATCACCCGCCACCGGCCCCCGCGCAGCTCCGCCAGCCGCCGCGCGTGCCGGGCCTCCACCGCCGCGCCCCGCAGCTCCGGGACACCGCGCGCCGCCGAGGACGACCCCAGCGCCAACCGGTGGTCCAGCAGGCCGCCCTCCAGCACCCGCGCCCCGGCCACCAGCGCCGTGCGCACCCGTTCGGCCCCCTCCCGGACGTCACCGCCCGCGGCCACCGGGACCAGTGCCAGCGTGTCGCCGTCACCGTCACCGGTCACCACCGCGCCGGGCAGGCCGGCCACCAGCTCGGCCACCACGTGCCGGGTCAGCTCACCCGACCGCGGCGCGGGCAGCATCACGGCGCTGATCACCACGTGGTCCTCTCCCCCGCCCTGCGGGGTGCCCCGCAGCAGCGCCGCCACCTCGTCGAACCGCTGCGCCGCCAACAGCCGGGCCACCCCCTCCAGGTGCCGGGCCTCGGTGCTCCACCGGTCCTCCACCCGCCCCCGGGCCAGCACCGCCACCGACGCCAGCTCCGCGACCGTTTCGCGCTCCTCCTCCGACCACACCGCCTCGTCGCCGGCGCACACCAGCAGCCACCGCGACAGCGGATGCGACCGCGACGTGGCCACCTCCCGCACCGTCACGACCGCCTCCCCGGCGCCCGCCACCCGGGTGGTGTGCGGCAGCAGCGGCCACGACAGGGCCCGCGACGCCAGCCACTCGCGCTCGGCCGCCCCCAGCCCGGCACCGTCGCCGGCCACCAGCCGACCCGTCGGCGAGATCACCCACGCGCGTATCCCGACCTGCGCCGACGCCCGTGCGAACACCTCCGCGAAATCCGCGCCGGCGGCCACCTCGGCCACCGCCTGGCGCAACCGGTCCCGATGCCGCGCCAACCCCGCGAACCGGCGCCGGGTGTGCGAACCCAGCACCTCCTCCGTCACCGCGCCGAACGACGTCTCCGGCGGAACCTCCACCAACGGCATCCCCCGCCGCAGGCACGCCTGCACCAGGTCCTCGGGCACCGAACCCAGCGCCGTGCCCGCCGCGATCGCCACCGCACCGGCCGACTCCACCGACGCCACGAACCGGTCCGAGTCCTCGGGCCCCTCACGCCACATCATCCCGGTGAGCACCAGCTCGCCCCCGCGCAGATACCGCGCGGGCTCCAACAGGTCGGTGGTGTAGGCCCACCCCACCTCACGGTCGGCCCGCTCCGCCCCCGACAGGAAGCGCAGGTGCAGCCGGTCGACCGCGATCAAATCGCCAAGACGCATGAACGTCCTTCTTGAGTCCGTGTGTCGATGATGGTCCCCGAGACCTTACGGGACTTGAGTGGTGGGGAAGTACGAACGCTCCCACGGACACCACTTGTAGGAAACGACCAACGATAACCGTTCGTTCCGCCATCACTTCATGTCATCACCGCCTGGAACCCGCGACACCGGAGTGCTGTACTTCACACAACCCACCGGTCAAGTAAACGCGAGGACCTTCACACATGCGATTCCTGAGCCCCTCCACCCTGCAGGAGGCGCTTGAGGCCAAGGCCGAGCACCCCGACGCCGTCCCGATCACCGGCGGCACCGACGTGATGGTCGAGCTCAACTTCGACAAGCGCAGGCCCGACACACTGCTCGACCTGACCCGCATCGCCGAGCTCTCCCGCTGGGAGACCACCGACGACGGCGGCACACGCCTGGGCGCCGCGGTCCCCTACAGCCGCATCATCACCGAACTGTCCGCCCCGGCCCCCGGCCTGGCCAAGGCCTCCCGCACGGTCGCCTCCCCGCAGATCCGCAACCGGGGCACCGTCGGCGGCAACCTCGGCGGCGCCTCCCCCGCAGGAGACGCCCTCCCGCCGCTGCTGGCGACCGACGCCGTCATCGAACTCGCCTCCACCCGGGGCACCCGCCGTGTCAAGGCCCGCGACTACTTCCTCTCGTTCCGCACCACCGCACGCCGGGACGACGAGCTCATCACCGCGATCCGGCTGCCCGCACCCACCGGACCCCAGCACTTCGCCAAGATCGGCACCCGCAACGCCATGGTCATCGCCGTCACCTCCTTCGCGCTGGCCCTGAACACCGAAGAACGCACCGTCGGCACCGGCATCGGCTCCGCCGGGCCCACCCCGCTGCGCGCCGAGGCCGCCGAGGACTTCCTCGCCCAGGAGATCGACTGGGACGCCCCCGGGCCCCTGCCCGAGGCCACCGTCCGCCGCTTCGGCGAACTCGTCGCCGCCGCCGCACGACCCATCGACGACCAGCGCGGCAGCGCCGCCTACCGGCGCCACGCCCTGTCCGTCATGGCCCGCCGCACCCTCACCTGGTCCATCACCGACTACCGCAAGGAAGCCGCCCCATGCGCGTGAACATCAACGTCAACGGCCAGGACGTCACCGCCGACGACGTCTGGCCCGGCGAGAGCCTCCTGTACGTCCTGCGCGAGCGCCTGGGCCTGCCCGGCAGCAAGAACGCCTGCGAACAGGGCGAATGCGGCTCCTGCACCGTCTACCTCGACGACGTCACCGTCTGCTCGTGCATGGTCGCCGCAGGCCAGGCCGAAGGCCGCGAGGTCCGCACCGTCGAAGGCCTCGCCGAAGGCCCCGGCAAGGGCGGCGACCGCCCCCTGAACACCGTGCAGCAGGCCTTCCTGGACGCCGGAGCCGTCCAGTGCGGCTTCTGCACCCCCGGCCTGCTCGTCCAGACCGACGACCTGCTCAACCGCACCGTCGACGCCGGGCGGCCCGCACCCACCGACCCCGAGATCCGCGAAGCCCTCGCCGGCAACCTCTGCCGCTGCACCGGCTACGAGAAGATCCTCGACGCCGTCCGCCTGGCCGCCGCACGCCGCACCGACACCGACCCCGCGGGGAGCACCGCATGAGCGCCCACCGCTCCCTCGTCATCGAAGGCGCCCACATCGCCACCGTCGACGGCGCCGAACACCCGAACGGGCACATCATCGCCCGCGACGGCGTCATCACCGCCGTCGGCGACGGACCCGCACCCGCCCACCTGGTCCCCGACGACGCCACCCGCGTCGACGGCCGCGGCCACCTGGCCACCCCCGGCCTGGTCAACACCCACAACCACCTCTACCAGTGGGCCACCCAGGGCCTGTTCACCGACGGCACCCTCTTCGAGTGGCTCGTCGGCTCCTACGAGATCTGGCACCGCCTCGACGCCCAGGTCGTCGCCGACACCACCACCGCCGGACTCGCCCACCTGGCCCTGTCCGGCTGCACCACCGCCTCCGACCACCACTACATCCACCCCGCCGGCCGCGGCGACATCGTCGACGCCCAGGTCCGGGCCGCCCTCGGGGTCGGCGTGCGCCTGGACCTGGCCCGCGGCTCCATGGACCGCGGCCACAGCCAGGGCGGCCTGCCCCCGGACAGCGTCGTGGAGACCCTCGACGGCGCCCTGGCGGGCACCGCCGACGCCATCGACACCCACCACGACCCCTCACCCGGGTCCATGACCCGCATCGCGGTCGCACCCTGCTCGCCCTTCTCCGTCAGCCGCGACCTCATGGTCCAGGCCGCGCACCTGGCCCGCGACAAGGGCGTCCGCCTGCACACCCACCTCGCCGAGACCCTCGACGAGGAAGAGCAGTGCCTGGCCGAGTTCGGCTGCACCCCCGTCGAGTACGCCGAGAAACTCGGCTGGCTCGGCTCCGACGTCTGGTTCGCGCACGCCGTCCACCTCTCCGACGACGCCATCGCCCGCATCGCCGCCACCGGCACCGGCATCGCCCACTGCCCCACCTCCAACGCCCGCCTGGGCGCCGGCATCTGCCGCACCACCGAACTCCTCGCCGCCGGGGTCCCCGTCGGCCTGGGCGTGGACGGCCCCGCCTCCAGCGAGCTCACCCCCCTGGCCGGGGAGATGCACCAGGCCCTGCTCATGGCCCGCGCCCGCAGGGGCCCCCAGGCCCTCACCGCCCGCCAGGCCCTGCACATGGCCACCCTGGGCGGCGCCCGCGTCCTGGGCCGCGACGCCGAACTGGGCTCGCTGACCGTCGGCAAGCTCGCCGACATCGCCCTGTGGCGCGTCGACGGCTTCGGCTACGACGTCATCGAGGACCCCGTCGTCGCCGCCGTCTTCGGCCCCACCCCGCCGCTGTCCCACCTGTGGGTCGGCGCCCGCCCCGTCGTCACCGGCGGAGAACTCACCACCGTCACCCGCGAGGCCGCCGCCGCCCGCGGCCGCAACGCCCACGCGCGACTCACCCAGGAGGCGAACCGCTGATGTCAGCGACCACCGTCACCGACCTCACCAGCACCACCAGGGACGGCATCGGCGCCAGCCCGCTACGCCCCGACGGCACTCTGAAGGTCACCGGCGAATTCGCCTACTCCTCGGACATGTGGATGGAGGACATGCTCTGGGGCGCCACCCTGCGCAGCCCCCACCCCCACGCCGAGATCCTCGCCATCGACATCACCGAGGCCCTCAAGGTCCCCGGCGTCGAAGCCGTCCTCACCCACGAGGACGTCCCCGGCCGCAAGCGCTACGGCCTCGAATTCGAGGACCAGCCCGTCCTGGCCTACGGCAAGGTCCGCTACAAGGGCGAACCCGTCGCCATCGTCGCCGCCGACCACCCCGAGACCGCCCGCCGCGCCATGGAGCGCATCCGCGTCGACTACCGGGTCCTGGAGCCCATCACCGACTCGCGCCGCGCCGCCCTGGACCCCCACTGCCCCCTGGTCCACGAACCCGGCAGCATCCCCGACCACCCCGAGTACAACCAGCGCGGCAACCGCCTGCGCCACCAGCCCATCCGCACCGGCGACTTCACCCAGGGCGACCCCGACGCCGCCCTGGAGGCCCTGCGCGCCCGCGCCGACGTCATCGTCGCCGACGAGTACGAGGTCGGCATGCAGGACCAGGCCTTCCTCGGCCCCGAGTCCGGCATGGCCGTCCCCGCCGAGGACGGCGGCGTCGACCTCTACGTCGCCACCCAGTGGATCCACGTCGACCAGCGCCAGATCGCACCCGCCCTGGACCTGCCCCAGGACAAGGTGCGCGTCACCCTGGCCGGCGTCGGCGGCGCCTTCGGTGCCCGCGAGGACCTGTCCATGCAGATCCACGCCTGCATGCTCGCCCTGCACACCGGCAAGCCCGTCAAGATCGTCTACAACCGCGAAGAGTCCTTCTACGGGCACGTCCACCGCCACCCCGCCAAGATGCGCTACGAGCACGGCGCCCTGGCCGACGGCACCCTGCTCTACGCCACCGCCGAGGTCATCGTCGACGGCGGCGCCTACGCCTCCGCCACCCCGGCCGTCGTCGGCGTCGCCTCCTCCCTGGGCCTGGGCCCCTACGAGATCCCCCACGCCCGCGTCGACGCCTACGGCGTCTACACCAACAACCCGCCCTGCGGCGCCATGCGCGGCTTCGGCGCCGTCCAGGCCTGCTTCGCCTACGAATCCCAGATGGACCGCCTCGCCCGGGAACTGGGCATGCACCCCGTCGACCTGCGCATCAAGAACTCCATGAGCCAGGGCTCGCGCATCATCACCGGCCAAGAGGTCGACATGCCCCTGCCCATGGCCGAGATGCTCGCCCGCGCCAAGGACCTGCCCCTGCCGCCCGACCGCGACACCCTGCCCGACCCCGCCGACCTGCGCACCCTGCCCGGCGGCGTGGCCGGCACCACCCACGGCGAAGGCGTCGTCCGCGGCATCGGCTACGGCGTCGGCCTCAAGAACCTCTGCTTCTCCGAGGGCTTCGACGACTACTCCACCGCCCGCGTGCGCCTGGAGGTCGTCAACGGCGAACCCGTCGCCCTCGTCCACACCGCCGCCGCCGAGGTCGGCCAGGGCCTGGTCACCGTCAAGGGCCAGATCGCCCGCACCGAACTGGGCGTGGAGAAGGTCGTCATCGCCCCCTCCGACACCAACGTCGGATCGGCCGGGTCCTCCTCCGCCTCCCGCCAGACCTACATGACCGGCGGCGCCGTGCGCACCGCCTGCCTGGCCGTACGCGAGGAGGTCTACGCCCTGGCCCGCGAACGCGGCCACGTCCCGGCCGCCCTGGACGAGGAGGACCTGACCCTCACCGGCGGCAAGATCGTCTCCCGCACCCTGGGCGCCCTGGTCTCGCTCACCGACCTGCTCGCCGACGGCACCGTCGTGGAGCAGACCCGCGAATACCACCACCGGCCCACCGAGATGCTCGACCCCACCCTGGGCCAGGGCGCCTCCCACACCCAGTTCGGCATGTGCGTCCACCGCGCCGTCGTCGACGTCGACGTCGAACTCGGCCTGGTCAAGGTCATCGCCCTGGACGCCGTCCAGGACGTCGGCAAGATCATGCACCCGCTCCAGCTCATCGGCCAGATCCAGGGCGGCTCCACCCAGGGCCTGGGCCTGGCCCTCATGGAGGAGATCCAGGTCGGCGACGGACAGATCCGCAACCCGTCCTTCACCGACTACCTCATCCCCACCATCCTCGACACCCCGCCCATGCGCATCGAGGTCCTCGAACACCCCGACCCGCACTCGCCCTACGGCGTCCGCGGCGCCGGGGAACCGCCCACCCTGTCCTCCACGCCCGCCGTCGTGGCCGCCGTCCGCGCCGCCACCGGCAAGGCCCTGACCCACGCGCCCGTACGGCCCGAGGACATCGTCGGCATCACCCTGTAAGACACCGGCGGTGCGGCGGCCACCCCGCCGCACCGCCCGACCTCCCTCACCCACCCGGTGAGCGGCCCACCGGCGCACGCGACCATCCGCGCACGCGCGCGCCACCGCCCAGGGCACGAGGGCGACGACGCCCCCGCACGCCCACGGACGGTCACCCAGAGTGACCATCCTCTCTCATCAGGCGACCAACGGCCGCCCCGTTTCCCTCCAGGAGGGGACATGACCACACGCGACAGCGCCCAGCGCCCGCAGACCACCCCCCACGAAGGTCGATCCTGGCTCGACCGCTACTTCTCCATCACCGCCCGCGGCTCCACCCCCGCCCGCGAACTCCGCGGCGGACTCACCACCTTCATGGCGATGGCCTACATCATCGTCCTCAACCCCGTCATCCTGGGCGGCGCCACCGACATCAACGGCGACCACCTCGACCCCGCCCAGCTCACCACCATGACCGCCCTCTCCGCCGGGCTCGTCACCATCATGATGGGCGTGGTCGGGCGCGCCCCCATCGCCTGCGCCGCCGCCCTCGGGGTGATGGCCGTCGTCGCCTACCAGGCCGCACCCAACATGACCTGGCCCGAAGCCATGGGCCTGGTCGTCTGGCAGGGCCTCATCATCATCGCCATGGTCGTCACCGGCGTCCGCACCGCCGTCATGAACGCCCTGCCCCGCAACCTCAAGATCGCCATCGGCGTCGGCATCGGCCTCTTCGTCACCCTCATCGGCCTCAAGAACGCCGGCTTCGTCAGCCGCGGCGAAGGCGGCAGCCTGCTGCAACTGGGCGCCGAGACCGACGGCGGCCACCTGCTGGGCTGGCCCGTCCTGATCTTCGTCATCGGCCTGGCCCTGGCCTCGATCCTGCTCGTCCGCGGCATCCCCGGCGCCATCTTCTACGGCATCGTCGGCGCCACCGCCCTGGCCGTCATCGTCCACTACGCCTTCGGGCTCGACGCCGCCCAGTGGGGCGGCGGCGCACCCGAACTCCCGGGCTCCCTGGTCGCCGCACCCGACTTCGGGCTCCTCTTCCAGGTCGACCTCCTGGGCGCCTGGACCACCGCCGGGCCCACCACCGCCGGCGTCATCCTCTTCACCCTCGTCCTGGCCGGGTTCTTCGACGCCGTCGGCACCATCCTCGCCATCGGCGCCAAGGCCGGCATCACCGACGAGAACGGCGCCATGCCCCGCGTCAACCAGATCCTCGTCACCGACGGCACCGGTGCCGTCGTCGGCGGCCTGACCAGCTCCTCGGCCACCCTCGTCTTCGTCGAGTCCACCGCGGGCGTCGGCGAAGGGGCGCGCACCGGGCTGTCCAGCGTCGTCACCGGCGCCCTGTTCCTCACCGCGATCGTCTTCGCACCGGTCTTCTCCATCGTCCCCGCCCAGGCGGCCTCGGTCGCCATGGTGCTGGTGGGGGCGCTGATGATGACCCACATCGCCGACATCGACTGGTCCGACATGGGCGTGGCCGTGCCCGCCTTCCTCACCATCGCGATGATGCCCTTCGCCTTCGACATCGCCAGTGGCATCGGCATCGGCATCATCGCCCACACCGTCCTGCGCACCGTCCAGGGACGCGCCCGCGACGTCGGCTGGCTCATGTGGATCCTCACCGGCGTCTTCGTCTTCGACTTCTCCATGCACGCCCTCGGGCTCTGACCCGGCCCGTACACCCCCGGGGCCGGTCCGCGCGCCATGCGGACCGGCTCCGGTTCACGGGAGGAATGAGAAGTCAATACCTTTCGACAGATCCAAACCCACGGCCTGCGCGTCACAATAAGAGATGGAGGCCGCAGCGGGCGGCCCCCCACCGACAGGGCGCGAAACATGACGACACCGCTCCTTCCCACCGACCCGTCCACGATCGGCCCCTACACCGTCGTCTCCCGCATCGACAGCGGCGGACAGGGCACCGTCTACCTGGCACGCGCCGCCGACGGCACCCAGGCGGCGGTGAAGGTCCTGGGCCACACCTGGGAGGGCGACTCCCGCCAGCGCGACCGCTTCGCCCAGGAACTCGCCGCGGCCCGCCGCGTCGCCCCCTTCTGCACCGCCGCGGTCCTGGACGCCGACATGGACGCCGACCCGCCCTACATCGCCAGCGAGTACGTCCCCGGCCCCACGCTGCGCTCCGCCATCGAGGACGACGGCCCCCGCACCGGCCCCGACCTGGACCGGCTGGCCATCGCCACCGTCACCGCCCTGGCCGCCGTCCACGAGGCCGGGGTCGTGCACCGCGACCTCAAGCCCGGCAACGTCATCCTGGGCCCCGACGGCCCCCGCGTCATCGACTTCGGCATCGCCCGGCTGGTCGACGCCACCCGGCAGACCACCACCGTCGCCGGGACCCCCGCCTACATGTCCCCCGAGCAGATCCGCGGCCACACCCTGGGCCCGGCCAGCGACCTGTTCTCCTGGGCCGCCGTCATGGTCTACGCCGCCACCGGCCACCGCGCCTTCCACGGCGGGACCACGCTCGCCATCGTCGACCAGGTGCTCACCTCCCCGCCGGACCTGGCCGCCGTCCCCGAGCGGCTGCACCCGGTCCTGGAGCGCTGCCTGGACAAGGACCCCGACCGGCGGCCCACCGCCATGGAGGTGCTGGCCGCGCTCATCGGCGGCGGCTCCCTGCCCGAGGCCGCGCCCGCCACCCTGCTGCTGGAGCAGACCTCCACCGCGGTGGTCGCCGCCACCGCCCGCATCAACGCGGTCCCGGAGGTGCCCGCACCCCGGCGCGGGTCGGCGCCCGTGCCCCTGCCCCTGCCCCACAGCGGGCCCGACA
>NZ_JASFDV010000128.1 GCF_030766825.1 Nocardiopsis sp. CC223A | reverse complement strand
TGCGTGGGACTGCCGGGCCGTGCCCGTGCCCGTGTCGGTTCCGGCCCGCGGCTCTTCTCCGGGGGCGGAGCAGGCCGCCAGGCCCAGGGCCGCGGCCAGGAACGCCGCCACGGCGCTCGCATGCGGGATCGTCCTCATCGTCACCTCAGGATGTCGGTGTCGGGGGTGAAGGCCACCCAGGCGAACCAGAACGTGTCCACGTGGTCGACCGGGGTGAGTTCGCGGCCCGCCAGCTCGCCGTCGACGGCGCGGCCGGAGATGTCCCACCGGCTCCCGGTGAGGTCGTCGGTGAAGACGTCGCCGTCCCGCTCGAAGGCGAGCTCCCGGCCGTCCAGGACGGGGGTGAAGACGCCGGTGGCGGCCGTCTCGCGGCCCTGCGCGATGACCTCGTCGTCCAGGGCGGAGGCGGCCCCGGGCACGGCCCACACGGTCACAGGCTCCCCACCCGCCTCGACGGTCACCACGCCCTCCTCCAGCACACGGTCCGTGGGCAGGGCGAGCGCTTCGGACCCGGTGCCGATGCCGATGACGCGGGCCTTGGCGGGCATGCGCGGGTCGGCGTCCTGGTCCAGCAGGAACGGTTCGCTGTCGGGGTCGTCGTAGCCGACGTAGGGGTTGCGTCCGTAGTCGCGGTCGTGGCCGGTGTCCTGGCTGAGGACGGACCCGTCGGGGTGATCGGCCCGCCACCGCTCCCACGGCAGAACCGTGACGCTGACCCGCTCCAGCTCGGTGCCGGTCAGCGTCCCGGCCACGGCGCTGCCCTCGATCTGCGGCCACAGGGAGTGGGTCTGGCGGTCGAACATGACCAGGTCGGAGTTGTAGAGCATCCCCGACACCCCGAAGTCCAGCACCCGGTCGCCGACGCGCCGGTCGAACGCCAGCGCCGAGTCGCACAGGGGGCAGTAGGTGACCGCGACCGGGCGGCCGCCGACGGTGTCGTTGACGATCTCGTGCCAGATGAGGATCCGCACGGGGTACGCACGGTCCTCTCCCTCCACCGACACCCCCAGGACCGGTTCGGCGTCCTCCAGCCAGTCGATGCCGGACGCGTCCTCGAACGCGGGATCGTCCAGGGCGGGGATCCCGTCGGGCGGCGGGCCGCCGCTGACCAGACGGTCCACGTCCACGAGCGGGTCCGGAAGGCCGGGAGCGGCAGGGTCCTCCAGTGCCGAGGGGACGTTCTCGACCGGACCGGATCCGGGCGCGGCCGGCGTCGGGCGCTCCTCCTCCCCGCCCGGAGCCGCACAGGCCGCGGCGGCCAGTGCCAGGGCGACGGCGACCACGGTCCCCCGCGTGATCCGCCCGCCTCCCGAGCCCCGCATGCCCCACCTCTTCGCCCCTGTCGCGCTTCCTGCACGTGTGCTCCGAGTCTGGCCCCGGCATCGGCGACCGAGCCCTGATCTGTCAGCACGCCGACACTCTCTCCCGGCGCCGGGCACGAACACGGTGCACTACGAACAGGTACGGGAAGGAACCCAGGGTGACGCGGTGTCCGCCCCGCACCCTGCCGGTGCGCCGATGCGGACGGCGCACCCCGAGGAGAGGAACGACCAACGTGGCCCCAGGTTCCCGGGACCGGGACGAGATCTTCGTCGAGTTCACCAAGAGCATCTGCCCGGTGTGCAAAGTCGTCGTCGACGCCCAGGTCAACATCCGCGACAACAAGGTCTACCTGCGCAAACGCTGCAAGGAACACGGGTGGTTCGAGGCCCTGGTCTACGGCGACGCCCAGCTCTACACGGACTCGGCCGGGTTCAACAAGCCGGGCACCCTGCCCCTGGCCTTCCAGACCGAGGTCAGGGACGGCTGCCCGTCCGACTGCGGCCTGTGCCCCGAGCACAAACAGCACGCCTGTCTGGGCATCATCGAGGTCAACACCGGCTGCAACCTGGACTGCCCGATCTGCTTCGCCGACTCCGGGCACCAGCCCGACGGTTACTCGATCACCCGGGAGCAGTGCGCGCTGATGCTCGACACCTTCGTGGCGGCCGAGGGCGAACCCGAGGTGGTGATGTTCTCCGGTGGCGAGCCCACCATCCACAAGGACATCCTCGCGTTCGTCGAGATGGCCACCGACCGACCCATCAAGATCGTCAACCTCAACACCAACGGCATCCGGCTGGCCACCGACCAGCGGTTCGTCGCCGCCCTGGCCGACCTCGACGGCCGCAACGGCACCACGGTCAACGTCTACCTGCAATTCGACGGATTCGACGAGCGCACCCACCGCGAGATCCGCGGCAGGGACCTGCGCGAGCGCAAGAGGCAGGCCCTGGACAACTGCGCCCGGGTCGGGCTGACCGTCACCCTGGTCGCCGCGGTCGAGCGCGGCCTCAACGACCACGAGCTGGGCGACATCATCGAGTACGGCATCGACCACCCGGCCGTGGGCGCGGTGTCCTTCCAGCCGGTCACGCACTCGGGGCGGCACGTGGAGTTCGACCCGCTCACCCGGCTCACCAACTCCGACGTCATGGAGATGATCAACGCCCAGCGACCCGAGTGGTTCCGGCCCGGCGACTTCGTCCCCGTCCCCTGCTGTTTCCCGACCTGCCGCTCCATCACCTACCTGCTGGTGGACCGCAAGGAGGGCGGCCGCACCGACGTCATCCCCCTGCCCCGCCTGGTCGACGTGCACGACCACCTCGACTACGTGAGCAACCGGGTCCTGCCCGACCCCGCGCTACGGGAGTCCCTGGAGAGGCTGTGGAGCGCCTCGGCGTTCATGGGCGCCCCCGGCACCATGGACGGCCTGGCCGCGGCCACCGCCGAGTGCGCCTCCTGCGGCATCGACCTGCCCACCGCCGCCAAGGACCTGGGCGACAAGGTGTTCATGATCGTGGTCCAGGACTTCCTGGACCCCTACACGCTCAACGTCAAGCAGCTGATGAAGTGCTGCGTGGAGGAGATCACCCCGGACGGGCGCATCATCCCCTTCTGCGCCTACAACTCCGTGGGCTACCGCGAACAGGTCCGCGCGCAGATGTCCGGTGTCCCGGTCGCCGACGTCGTGCCCAACGCCCGCGGGCTCGCCGACATGACCGTGGAGTCCCCCTACGGCTCCCGGATCGCCCGGCCCGCCTCCACGAACGGCGACGGAACCGCCGGCCCGGCCGGACCCGCCGTCACCGACTCCACCAACACCG
Organism: Nocardiopsis sp. CC223A; assembly: GCF_030766825.1. Taxonomy (GTDB): domain Bacteria; phylum Actinomycetota; class Actinomycetes; order Streptosporangiales; family Streptosporangiaceae; genus Nocardiopsis. The sequence goes on along the minus strand of NZ_JASFDV010000128.1, from coordinate 9,652 downwards.
GCCGACGGGCGGTGGACTAGCCGTGGAGCCCCTGCCCCTGCCCATGGACCCGGAGGAGACCAAGTCCTGCTGTGCGGCCGCCTACGGGCGCGACGCCGTCGCCCTGCTGCTCGGCGAGTCCTACCACCCGGGCGGCCTGGCGCTGACCCGCCTGCTCGCGACCCGCATGGGGTTACGCGCGCGGGACCGGGTCCTGGACGTGGCCTGCGGCCCCGGCGCCACCGCCCGGCTGCTCGCCCTCGAACCCGGGGCGCGGGTCGACGGAGTCGACCTCGGGGAGCACACCCTGGCCACGGCCCGCGCCGAGACCGAGCGCGCCGGGCTGTCCGACCGGGTGCGCTTCCTGCGCGGCGACGCCGAGCGCCTGCCGGCCCCCGATGCCGCGTACGACGCACTGGTGTGCGAGTGCGCGCTGTGCACCTTCCCCGACAAGGCCGCGGCGGCCTCCGAGTTCGCCCGGGTCCTGCGCCCGGGCGGGCATGCGGGGATCACCGACGTCACCGTCGCCGAAGGCGGCCTGCCCGACGAGCTGTCGGGGCTGGCGGGCTGGGTGGCCTGCGTCGCCGACGCCCGCCCCGCCGCCGACTACTCGGCGCTCCTGGCACAGGCCGGGCTGGCCACCGTCACCACCGAGCGGCACGACGGCGCGCTGGCACGCATGATCGACCGGATCGAGGCCCGCGTCCGGCTGTTGCGCATGACCGCACCCGAACGACTGGTCGCGGCCGGTGTGGACACCGACGCACTGGCCCCGTACCTGGACGCCGCCCGCAGGGCCGTCGCGGACGGGCGGATCGGCTACGCCCTCATCGTCGCCCGGAAGGAAAGCGGCTGAGAACCCGCCATCGGCGCTACCGCGGCGCCGTGGCCACGACGCGGCGCAACGGCAGGGGAAGCGCCCGGCCCGGACGCGCCCAGGCGGCGAGGGAGCGCTGCGCGTACCGCAGCCGCTCCGGTGCCGTGCCCGGCAGGTACAAGCCCCGCAGCAGCAGGGAGGTGTGCTCCGGCCCGGCCATGGGCAGCCACAGCACCCGGCGCGCGCTCGACACGACGGCCCACCCGCGCGCGGCCAGAAGCCGGCCGGCCCCGTCGCAGGCGTGCGGATTCGGCCAGGTCAACCCGGTCTCGCGGAGGGCTAACAGGACCCGCGCCCACGCGAGCAGGCCCGCGGGCGAGGCGCCGAGACGGGCCGGGACCAGCGCTGCCAGCACACCATCCGGCCGCAGTACCCGTTCGACCTCGTCCATGACCGTGTCCAGGGGTGTGAGGACCTGGAGCGACATCGCCGCGCACACCGCGTCCACCGACCCCGCGGCGAACGGCAGCGCGGCCGCGTCGCCCATCACGAGCGGGCCGCGCCCCAGGGCGGCGGCGTAGGCCAACTCTCCGGGCGAGGCGTCCACGCCGACCCACCGGACCCGGGGCAGTAGGGGGCGGGTGGGTGCCGAGCCGCACGCCAGGTCCAGGACGGTCCCGGTGATCGGCCGCAGCGGCTCGGCCAGCCACGTGTACGGGGCCTCTCCGGCGAGGGCGAGGAGTTCCTCGGTGACCCCCGGGCGCGTGTCGTGGAAGTCCCCCAGGTAGCGCCGCCACTCCCGGTCGTCCATACCCGTCCGCCTTCCGCCGCTTCAGGTGGGGTGCTCCCCGGGCCGCGCAGGCCGGGCCCGGCGCCCGGCGTACTCCATGACGAACTGGGCCGCGGCCTGCTGCACGGCGATCGCATGGGTGGGGTAGGCGTGCACGGTCTGCGCCAGGCGCCCGGCGAACATCCCGGTGCGCATGGCCAGCGCGATCTCGTGGATCAGCTCCCCGGCCCGCTCCCCCACGATCGTCGCCCCCAGCACCCGGCCGCCGCCGGCATGGCCGAGCAGCGGGCGCGGACCGGCGATGATCTCGACGAACCCCTCCGTCCTGCCCGCCGTCACGGCCCGGTCGACCTCGCTCATCGGCAGGTACGCCACCCGTGCCCCCGGATGGCGGGCGGCGGCCTCGTGCTCGGTCGGCCCTACCTGCGCGACCTCGGGGTCGGTGAACGCCACCCGCGGGATGACGGAGTCGTCCAGGCGCGTGCCCCGGCCCCGGCGCAGGGCGTTGGCCGCGGCGGTCCGTCCCATGAGGTGGGCCGCGTGGGTCAGCGCGATCCGCCCGGTGACGTCGCCCGCCGCGTAGACGGCCGACGGCGAGGTCGTGGCCAGCCGGTCGTCGGTGCGCACGAACCCGCGATCGTCGGTCCGGACCCCGGCCTCGGACAGGCCCATGTGATGTGTGCCCGGCGTGCGCCCCGCCGCGACCAGGATCCGCTCGGCCGCCACGGGGGCGCCGCCGTCGACCTCCAACCTGCACCGGCCGGCCTCACGGGAGACGCGCGTGACCGACGCACCGGTCCGCACCGCGATCCCCTCCTTCACGAACCGCTCGGCGATGACCCGTGAGGCCTCGGGTGCCTCACCGGGCAGCAGGCGGCCGCGTTCCTCGACCACCGTCACCGTGACGCCCAGGCGGGCGAAGGCCTGGGCGAGCTCGCAGCCCACCGGCCCCGCCCCCAGGACGACCAGGCTCTCCGGCGGCCCGGTCAGGGCGAACACGTCGTCGGTGGTCAGCGGAGCGGTCTCGGCCAGTCCGGGGATGCCCGGTACACGGGGACCGCCGCCGGTCGCGACCACCACCCGCGGCGCGGACAGGATCCGCCCGCCCACATCGATCCGGTCCGGCGCCAGAAAGGCGGCGCGCCCCCGCAGCACCTCGATCCCCTCACCGGCCAGCGCCGACTCGTCCTCGGTGGCGGCGATACTCGCCACGGTCGCGCGCACCCGGCCCATGGCCGCGGCGAAGTCCTCGCCACGGGCCGCCGCCTCGATCAGTGTCTTGGACGGGACGCATCCGGTGAACGTGCACTCGCCGCCCGGCGGCCCCTCGGTGACCATCAGCGGCCGCACCCCGCGCGCGACGGCGGTGCGGGCCGCGGCGAGCCCGGCGGCACCGCCACCGATCACCACCAAGCCGTGGCTCACGCCAGGGTCCCCAGCCAGGTCGTCACCGCGTACAGCACACCGTAGGTGGCCGCGGCCACCGCCAGAACGCCCAGGATCCGCCAGCGCACCCTGCGCACCCCGGCGACCGAGCACTGGCCCCGGCGGCGCAGCGACCACCACACCAGGGCGGCGACCACGGCCAGCCCGGCCAGCCGGAACCACCACGCGTAACCGTCATAGAGGTCGGTCGCCCAGACGAAGGCCGTCCCGGCGCTGACGACCCCCAGGAGGGCGAGCACGGTCGGTCCGACACAGCACAGCATCCCCACCAGGCCGCCGAGCAGCCCGATCCGCACCGTGGAGATCTCCTTGCGGGCGGGGGCTCGGAGCAGGCCCTTCTCGGCTCGGGGCAGGTCCATGTTCACTCCCGTCCCCTCAGCAAGGTACGCAGCCGGCCGCGGCCGGAGACGTCCGGTGCAGAGCCCCCGTGCTCCGGCGAACCGTCGCGGCCGAGAGAGCGGGCCTCACGTGTGCGCTCGATGCCGACCCCGGGGTAGAAGGCCACATGGTCCCTGATCCGGCGGGCCAGCGGGCTGGGCTTGGGGTAGGACCACGCGGCGTCGGGGTAGGTCCGGCTGTCCACCGTCACGTCGTAGTACCGTGCCACGCCCTTCCACGGGCACAGGGTCCGCGAGGCGGAGTCCGTGAAGTGCTCCCGGTTGAGGGAGTCCGGGGGGAAGTAGTGGTTGCCCTCCACCATCACGGTGCGCTCGGCCTCGGCCAGCACCACACCGTTCCACACGGCTCTGATCATCGGTGAACACCGCTCTCCGGGTACGGAGCGGCCGACGCCGCTCCTGGGAACACCAGTAATCCCCTTCTTCCCCGACCTTCCCCGGACAGTGTCAGCGACACGACACCCTTTCTCCCCGGACGCCTGTGCGGAAGCCGGTTCCGGGGCCTGCGGTCACCGCGCAGGGAGGCCCTCGCACCGCCGGTACCGTCCACGTGCAACCTAGGATGGTCCGGGCGCAGGCGGTCGCTGCACGGCGCCGGGCGGTGACATCCTCCGCGCGGAGTTTTTCCGCTCCTGGGTGGGGGAATCGACCTTGAAAGGCCTGCTGACGGCCTGATCCCCACCTTCGGGTCAAAGGGCGGTGTTCCGGGGGCGTGGATACAGCAATGGCGATCCGGAGAAAGTCGGCCGAACATCTGAAACGGTTGGCCCCCACGGGCCCTACAAGCATAATCGCAGGTCAGAGTGGGTGTGGCTTGGAGTCGACTTGGCTCCCACGCCAGGGCTGGGCGTGGGACCGGGGCGCACACAGAACGGCCCCGAACCGCGTTTCCGCCGTTCAGGGCCGTAATGCCACTGTCTCATGGTGGCGCACTCGGGAGGATTCGAACCCCCAACCTTCTGATCCGTAGTAGTCCCATCATCCCATGTATAAGCCCAGGTCAGCGGCACCGCATCGGCCCCGCCTGGGCCACCCTTCGCCACGTATTCGCCACGCCGCCAGAACCCGTCTCCGAAGCGGCTTCCAAAGCCTCGGCGTACTCCGCGCCCCTCATGCCGCGGGAACCGGCGCGAGTGTCATGACCGGTGCCAGACAGTGGGCTCGGACTAGTCCAGAGTGCTCTTCCTCCACCGCGACGCCCGTTTCGCGCGAAACCCGCAGAACCTCGCTGATCGATCCAGGGCGGGGATTTCGTGCGGATGGCCTACATACGCACCAGGCCCACCACCGAGGCAGCGGCCGATGAGCTCGTCGGATCGAAGCGGCCCCGGCGACTTACACGGAGACGAGACGGACCCGGTCGCCGCAGAGCTTGGTCATGTCGTCGATGTCGGAGGTCAGCATGACCATGGGACGGTGCTGCCGGAGCGCGGTCTCGGCCACGGCAGCGTCGATGGCGTACGTGGGGCCGTGCAGCCCGGCCCCCATCAACAGTGCCGAAGCGGCCTTCGCCTCCTCATCGCCCACAGGGACGGTGCGCAGACCGGACAGCACCCAGTTCAGTCGGGCCTTGTTCGTGCGGGTGTGCACGGCCTCGATGATGGTGAGCGCGCAGATCACCACCTCCATGCCGCGTGAGCGCGCCTCGGCGACCAGGGCCACCGTGGTCTCGTCATCGGCGAGCAGCTTGGAGGGCCCTTTGCTGTCCAGGACCAGTGTTCCCTCGTGGCTCAGCTTGTGGTGGACCGCTGGCCCTCCTCGGCGAGGATCTCGTCGAGGACCTGCCGCGCCTGCAGTCTCGCCTGCTCGGATACCGGTCCTTTGCGGCTCTCGTAGTCGGCCAGGTACTCGTCCAGCATCTGCCTCCTCAGTTTCCGCTCGACGGCCGCGGCGATGAACACGGAGAACTCCCGTTTGCCGACTCGGGCCCGAATCGCGACCGAGGCCGGGGTGTCCCGCCGCACGGTCCTTCAACGTGGACAGTTCCTGAGGAGCTGTTGAGACTTGCCCCGGTGTGCGCTGCCGGTCAGGTGGACCCACCTTCAATATGGACGGTTCCTGAGGAGCCGTTGAGACAGCAGCGGGCGGCGCACCCCGGGCTCGGTGAGGACCCTTCAACGTGGACAGCTCTTGAGGAGCCGTTGAGACATCTCGCTCGGCTTCGGTGCCGCGCTGGCCAGCATGATTTCAACGTCCTTGAGTAGGACGTCTACGTTGAAGGACCCTGGCCGGGAACCGGTACCGCGGCTATGGGAGGTTTCAACGTCCCGGCATGGGGCGTCTACGTTGAAGTAGCCAGTGCCACGGGTCGTCCGGTTTCGTGGTTATCAGTCTCAACGGCTCCGTAAGGCGCGTCTATGTTGACGCTGCGTCTTGTACTTGACGAGCCCGAGCTTCCGCCCGGTCTCAACAGCTCCTCGGGAGCCGTCCACCGTTGAAGGAACGCCTCCTACGATCTGTCCTTCCTCCACCGGGAGGTCTCAACGCTTCTGAGTGGGGCGTCCACGTTGAAGCGCTAAGGCCGACCAGTCCCTGATCCTGGTGGAGTTGTCTCAACGGCCGAGTAGGAGCCGTCCACGTTGAAGGGCCATCGACACCCGCGCCGACACGGTGTGGACCGTCTCTCAAGGCCCCCGACAGGGCGTCTACCTTGAAGATTCCTGGGTGAGGTGGTGTGCCAGCTGGTGACGTGTCTCAACGTCCCTGGGTGGGCCGTCTACGTTGAAGATCCACCTTGGAGTGGCAGGACCCGGCCCGGGCGTGGTCTCAACGACCCCGAACAGGGTGTCTACGTTGAAGGACGGCGTGCAGGGGCCCGTACATGGCAGTGCGCCGGGGTCTCAACGCCCTTTCCAGGGACGTCTACGTTGAAGGCCTGAGGCCATGCTCAGGGCTCGCGCCATCACACATCAATTCGTAAAAGTTTCCCAGCCCAGGGTGGGAGACGCCCACCGACCATCCCGCCCGCATGGGCGGCTTCCGCCCCTGTGGAGAGCCCTCGGTCACCAGGAAGGGTGATCGGTGTGGAGGCTGGGCAGAGCCAGTGAAAGTCCGGTGACAGCCGGATCGTTCCACGTGAGGCCGTCGGCCGAATGGTGAACATCCGCCTTTCCGCAATGCGATTGAGAGCGCTTCCACGACATTGGTCCAGGATGCGTGGTAGTGGGCTCAGGATACGAAGACGCTGTTCGGACTGAAGGAGAGGTGCGGGGTCGAGCCGGTGGGGATCTCCATCGGCTGACCGGTGCAGTCATCGCTCTGGAACATCGCGTTGGAGCTCGTGCTGGTGTTGATGGCGGAGGCGGCGCGACCACCCCAGCCGTGTTCCACGAGGTCGACACATACTCCCTGCCCGGGTATCAAAGGGGCTACGGTGAAGCGCTCACCGCCGAACTCCGTTCTCTCGAACAGGCAGAGCGTGTTGGAGAACGGGCATGGGTCACTAGCGTCGGACTGAGCGCCAGCCTGTGCCGCGATTGGCCCCAGTGGCAGTCCAAGGGCCACCGTGCCGACGGCGACGACACCGAGCCGTATCTTCCATGAGTTCGATACCTTCATGTTCTTCCTTTCAGTGAATTCCTGGCTGGGGGAGTGTGGTAATGCGGGTCTGTGTGTGACCGCGGAGCAATACGACGACTGACCGACTCAGGGTGGGCTCCCAGCACAAGGCGCGACTGAGGCTGTTGTTGCCTCCATGGGAAGGCAGGCCTAGTGGGAAATCCCTTGTCTTGATTGGATCGACCACATAGAAGTGTGGCATAGATCGGAAGCTTCCACTAGTGCGATATGTCCGTTTTGTTAATTACTGTGGTGAACTCTGCCAACAGTAGGAGTGTCTGACCAAATCCGGCCATGTGGTGCCTGGAGGTCGCGATTGAACGCGCAGTCCATTGGCCTTCTCGGCCGATCCGCTGGGGCGCCTGTCATCCCTTTTCAACATCACTCCTTGTGGAGGTTGCGAGGCCGGTGTTAGAGTTCCGTGAGCTCTTGGCTTTATGATAATTAAGGATGTGTGCGGCTATATATTCGCTGGTGGTCGCGGAGAGGTAAGCGGACCCTGGAGGGCCAGACCTGTGGCTGGACGAAGCTCCCTCGGATTTTTGAACCGCCGATGCCAGGAGTCGCGGCTTCTCGGCACTAAATCCGCTCCACGCGCCGCCGGCATCTGGCGGGGCTGGGATCATGTCGCGCCTTCCACCCCCGTTGGAGCGGCTGACTTCGGTTTCGCTGTGCACCCGTGCGCGTCGAGCGGCCCTGGTGCGTCACCGTCCGAGCGCGAGGCCCGAAGAGGGCTGGCGCGGTCGCGGTCCGCTGGCGCGGGTCTGCGTTCCGAGTGTCGGTGGCCGCGACGGCTCGGGTGCGCCCATGGTCACGAAACGGCTCCAGTGCACCTCGGATTTATCGCATAGCAAGAAAATGAAGCGAGAAATCGGAAGAATATGCGCTCAGGGGGCCAGTGGAGCTCCGAAATCCATGAGTCACTACGGCAACAATCAGAACTTCAGCAACACCCATTCATTGCTCGGGGCCCTGTCCGGGCCCTTGATTTTCAGCGGGCATCCGGTAGCCTCGCTGGCGTTGGCGACCCGAGGATATGAAGGGCCTAGTTACACAGAGGGAGCGGCATGAAAATCAAGGGTAGGGGGGTGGTTTCCGCGTGACACCGATCGGAGAAGTCGGTGGACGCCAGGCTGCCGCCCCCGGTCACGGAGTGGTCGGATCCATCTTGGTCGGTCGATCATGAAAGCAAGCGTGGTGATTCCGGCGTACAACTCCAAACAAGGCGTAGAAATATGCCTGCTCTCCCTCATACACCAACGGATCGCGGACGACGACTCCTTCGAAGTCGTCGTCGTGGATGACGGATCGTCTGACGGGACTCGGGACGTCGTCCGGGGAAGGCACTATCCGTTCGAGCTGAACTACGTCCACAGGCCGAGGGGACCCGAGTCGGGGAGGGCGGCCGCTCGCAATGCCGGAATACGGGAGGCCTCGGGCGAACTCATCGTGATGGTCGACGCGGACCAGATGCTGCCCCCTGACTTCCTCGCCGAACACATCCGATACCACATGCACCACGCCGCGATGGTCGTACTGGGACCCCGCCACCACCTGGGAGAGGGGCGGTTCGACGTCGACAGGCTCGCCAGGGGGTTCACCCTCGAAGCAGTCCCGCAGGTCGTGGGAGGCGATTCGCGAGAGAGCGTCCTCGACGCCTTCTCACACAACCTCGACAACCTGTCCACCGCTTGGCACTACCTCTTCAGTTGCAACGCCTCCGTGCGTCGTGAGCACCTGCTGGCCGTGGGCGGCTTCGACGAGTCCTTCGTCGGCTGGGGGCTGGAGGACTCCGAGCTTGGTTACCGGCTCCGGCGATTCGGCCTGGGATTCGCTTACAACCGTCACGCGGTCGCCTACCACCTGTACGAGCAGGTCATCCGCGAGGACATGTACGACGAGTGGCTTCGCAATCTTGCCTTTTTCACCGACAAACACGGCGTCCCTGAGGTGGCGGCCCAGCGGATCCTGGCCCGGTCGTTCGATCCGCGTACCCGGGACCTGTCGTGGTTGGAGTGCTGCCAGCGATTCGAGTACGCCGTGCGAGCTCTTCACGGACGTCTTCCGGGACGGGTCGAGTACCGCGTGGTCAGGGTGGACGAGGCGAACAGGAACGAAGTGATCGGCGCCCTGGCCGACTGGGCGGGCAGGGGCCACCTGCTTGTCCTTGACCGCACCGCGGACAGGGAGATACCCCGCATCGTCCAATGCTCCAATAGCGAACACGAGGTGGTCTATTACAGGAGTTCGGGTCCGGAGGAGGAACGCCGGATACTCTCTCGCCATCCGATCGCGGACCCCTTTTGACCGCCCTCCCGGGTGACTCCCGTGAAACCGCTGAGCCCTGGTTCCGACTCAGGTCCCGGAGGGTCACCCGTCACATACCGAAACGGTCAAAGATAATCAGAGAGGATCCGCGTGGCACCGCTGATTCACGCTGAAGCGCTCACCAAGCACTACCGCAGACCCCGCCGGTTCGAAGGCTTTCTCGGAGGTCTCCGCTCCCTTGTCACCCGGGAATACGAGCTGGTACGTGCCGTGGACGGTATCAGCTTCGCCGTGGAGACGGGTGAACTGGTCGCCTTCCTGGGACCGAACGGCGCGGGCAAGAGCACGACGATCAAGATGATGTCCGGCATCCTCGTCCCGAGCAGCGGCACCCTA
>NZ_JASFDV010000127.1 GCF_030766825.1 Nocardiopsis sp. CC223A | reverse complement strand
CCCCGGCGGCACGCCCGCCCGGGACCCGCTGCGCCACCACGGCGACGCCGAGACCGGTGACGGGCTGCTGGACCTGGCCGTCAACGTGTACGCGGGCCCGCGCCCCGCCTGGCTCGACCGGGCCCTGCACGCGAGCCTGGCCGACGCCGCCGCCTACCCCGACCCCGGCCCCGCCCGCACCGCGATCGCCCGCCGCCACGGCCGCGGCCCCGACGGCGTCCTGCCCACCGCCGGCGCCGCGGAGGCGTTCACGCTCCTGGCCCGGCTGCGCCCCTGGCGCCGGCCCGTGGTCGTGCACCCCCAGTTCACCGAGCCGCACGCCGCGCTGGAGCAGGCCGGACACCGGGTCACCCCGGTGCTGTGCACCGCCGGGGACGGCTTCGCGATCCACCCCGAGGCCGTCCCCGAGGACGCCGACCTGGTGGTGGTGGGCAACCCCACCAACCCCACCGGGGTCCTGCACCCGGTCGAGGTGCTGCGCGCCCTGCGCCGCCCCGGACGCCTCCTGGTGGTCGACGAGGCGTTCATGGACGCCGTCCCCGGCGAGCCCGAGTCGCTGGCGGGGGCGGAACTGGAGGGGGTGGTGGTCCTGCGCAGTCTCACCAAACACTGGTCGATCCCCGGCATCCGCGCCGGGTACGTCGTCGGCGACCCGGCGGTCGTCCGGGAACTGGCCCGGGGGCAGACGCCGTGGTCGGTGTCCGCACCCGCCGTCGCGGCCATGGTCGCCTGCGCGGCGGATCCGCGGGCGGCGGCCGAGGCGGCCGAGCGCGCCCGCACCCTGGAGGGGTGGCGGGCCCTGCTGGAGGGCGGTCTGCGCCGGGCCGGGCTGGAGTCCGTCCCCTCCCGCGCCCCGTTCGTCCTGGCCCGGGTCGGCGAGGGCGGCCACGCCCGCCTGCGCGCGAGCGGCATCGCCGTGCGGCGGGCCGACACCTTCCCCGGCCTGGACGCCGCCTGGGTGCGGGTGGCCGTACGCCCGCCCGAGGCCACCGCGAGGTTCCTGGCCGCCCTGGAGACCATCACGGAGCCGTCGACGCCCGCACGGGTGTGAACCCCGGCCGGGGCGGCGGCCGGTGCCCCGCGTCGGCCGGACCCGCCCCCGGCCCGCCCGGCTGCGCGGTCCGGGTTCCGCGCCGGGCGAAGGAGGTGTCCCCTTCGATCCGCGTCGGCCGGACCCGTCGGGCCGCTCAGCCCAGGCCGCGCACCCAGGCGAAGGCCGACGCCACGTCGTGCACCGCGGGGACGCCGGGCGGCCCCGGCGGGCGCCGCACCACCACGACCGGGACGCCGAGCTGACGCGCGGCCTCCAGTTTGGGACGGGTGTAGGTCCCGCCCGAGTTCTTCGTGACCAGCACATCCGACCCGTGCCCGGCCATCAGGTCGCGTTCACCGTCGAGCGTGTACGGACCCCGCCCGGTCACCAGCCGCCAGGCGGGCGGCGGAGCCTGCTCCGGCGCGTCCACCACCCGGGCCAGGACCGGGAGCGGGCCCAGGGCGGGGGCGAACCGGGCCAGCTCCTGGCGCCCCACGGTCAGGAACGGCCGGGTGCCCAGCCGCGCCGCGGTCCGGGCCGCCTCCTCGTGGTCGGCGGCGTGGTGCCAGCCCGGTTCGGGCTCCCACCCGGGCCGCTCCAGCCGCAGCAGCGGCAGGTCGGTGCAGGCCGCGGCCGCGTTCGCGGACATGCCCAGGGCGAAGGGGTGGGTGGCGTCCACGACCGCGTCGTAGTCCGCGAGCGCCGCCCGTAGCCCGGCCACCCCGCCGAACCCCCCGATCCGGACCCGGCCCACCGGCAGGCGCGGCCGTGCCACCCGCCCGGCCAGCGACGACGTGACGTCCACTCCGGCCTCCACCAGGAGTGCGGCCAGCTCGCGGGCCTCGGAGGTGCCCCCCAGCAGGAGCAGTCTCACCGTGTTCCCTCCTCACGGGGTCCGAGCGGTCTCCGCGGCGCGTCCGGGCCCGCCGCCGGAGGGGGACCGGACGCCGGGAGCCGCAACGCGCTCGACCGCGACCGGGCCCCGGACGCCCCCGGCGGTGTGCCCGCCCGCGCGGACGCGTGGGTTCCGTTCCGCAGCGGCCTCACCGGGCGCCCTCCGGGTGCGGCTCGGGCAGCCCGGCGGGGGCGCCCCCGCGGGCCAGGGCCAGCAGCGCGTCGACGTCCAGGTGCCGTTCCACCAGGTCGGCGAGCAGGTCCAGGCGCCGCTCCCGCGCCTGGGCGAACCGGACCCCGGACGCCTCACGGCCGAGCGCCTCGGCCAGGAACGCCGCCCGGAAGGCGTCGCCCTCCAACGCACCGTGCCACAGGGTGCCGAACACCGCGCCCTCCCGGGCCCCGCCGGGGAACGCCTCGGCCCCCGGACCGCGCGACACCGTGCCGTGGTGGATCTCGTAACCGCTCACGGGGACACCGAACGCCTCCCCGGACGGCAGCCCGAGGGTCTTGTCCGCGGTGAAGTCCGTGCGCACGTCCAGCAGCCCCAGCCCCTCGGCCTCAGCGCCGCCGCGGGCCTCCACCCCGCCGGGGTCGGAGACGGTGCGGCCCAGCATCTGGAAGCCGCCGCAGATCCCCAGCACCGGCCGCCCCCGGCGGGCGTGCTCGACCACGGCCCGGTCCAGCCCCCGCGAGCGGAGCCACTCCAGGTCCGCCAGGGTGGCGCGGGTGCCGGGCAGCACCACGAGGTCGGCGTCGGAGAGGTCGCGCGGACCCGACGCGAACACCACGTCCAGGTCCGGCTCCAGCCCGAGCGCGTCCACGTCGGTGAAGTTGCTGATGCGGGGCAGGCGCACCACCGCCACGCGCCGCGCCCGCTCCCCGTCCGCGCGCCTGCCCTCCAGGTCCAGGGCGTCCTCGGAGTCCAGCCACAGGCCCGGGTCCCAGGGCAGGACGCCGTAGACGCGCCGGCCCGTGCGACGCTCCAGGTCCGCCAGCCCCGGTGCGAGCAGGGCCGGGTCCCCCCGGAACTTGTTGACCACGAAACCCGCGACCAGGTCGCGGTCGGCCCGCTCCAGCAGGGCCACCGTGCCGTACAGGGCGGCGAACACGCCGCCCCGGTCGATGTCCCCCACGACCACCGCGGGCAGGCCCGCGTGCCGGGCCAGCCCCATGTTGACGTAGTCGCCCGCCCGGAGGTTGGTCTCGGCGGGACTGCCCGCGCCCTCGGCGACGACGACGTCGTACCGGGACGCCAGGTCGTCGAAGGCGGCGTGCGCCGCCTCGGCCAGGTGGCGGCGGCCCGACTCCCAGTCCGCGGAGGACACCTCCCCCGCGGGGTGGCCCATCAGCACCACGTGGCTGCGCCGGTCGCCGCCGGGCTTGAGCAGCACCGGGTTCATCGCGGGCTCCGGTTCGGCGCGTGCGGCCAGCGCCTGCACCCACTGCGCCCGGCCGATCTCCGCCGGCCGCCCGTCCGGGCCCCGGCAGACCATGGAGTTGTTGGACATGTTCTGCGCCTTGTACGGGGCGACCCGCACGCCGCGGCGCGCGAAGGCCCGGCACAGGCCGGTGGTGACCACGCTCTTGCCCGCGTCGGAGGTGGTTCCGGCGACGAGCACTCCCGCCCGTCGCCCGGCATCGTCCGGTGTGGGCGTTTCGTGTCGGTGCTGGTTTCCGTTCTCAACGGGGGTCTGTGGCCCGGTGTCTTTTGTCCGTCGCCCGGCATCGTCCGGTGTGGGCGTTTCGTGTCGGTGCTGGTTTCCGTCCTCAACGGAGGCCTGCGGCCCGGTGTCTTTTGTCCGTCGCCCACCACCGTCCGGTGCGGGCGCTTCGTGCCGGCGTTGGCTTCCGTTCTCAACGGAGGCCTGCGGCCCGGTGCCCGCTCTCACCGCGGCCTCCGCAGCAGCGCGGTGTCCATGACCCATCCCGCCTTCCCCCGCGCCCGCCGCCGGGCCGCCTCGATCTCGGCCAGCACGTCGCCGACCCGCCCCGCGACCAGTTCCTCGCTGTCGGTGCCCATATTGGCGCCCCACCACACGGACCAGTCCGCCAGGTCGTCGAACCCGTGCCGCCCGGACAGCATGACCACGATGTCGCGGTGCCCCGCGGCCACCGCCTCCGCCAGGCGGCGGGCCGGGGTGACGTGGACCGGCCCGCCCACCCCGTGCAGCACGATCCGGTGCCGCGCGGCGAGCAGCTGCGGGGCGCTGATCCCCGGCAGCACGTCGTACTCCACCGGCACGGCGCCCCGCGCGGCCACGGCCTCCACGATCCGCAGCGTCGAGTCGTACAGGGACGGGTCGCCCCAGACCAGGAACGCCGCCGTCCCGCCGCGCTCGCCCAGCACCCGCTCGTAGGCGCGCACCCGGGCCTCGTGCCAGGCCGCCACGGCCGCCGCGTAGTCCGCGGCGTCCCGGTCCCGCACGGGGTCGGGCACCTCCACCAGCGGGACGCCGAACGCCGCGCAGACCTCCCGCCGCAGCGCCAGCAGCCCGTCCTCGTCGCCCTTGCGGGCGGCGACCGCGTAGTCGCACCCCCGCAGGGCGTCGGCGGCCTCGCCGGTGAGCTGGCGGGGACCCATACCGATCCCCAGGACGCGCACCCTCACTCCGCCCGCTCCTCCAGGTCGCCCTCGACCTCCAGGTACACCTCGGTCAGCGCCTCCAGGGTCGCGGGGTCGGGCTCGGCCCACAGGCCGCGCCGCGCCGCCTCGTGCAACCGCTCCACGATGCCGCGCAGCGCCCACGGGTTGGACGCGCGCAGGAACTCCTGCGTGGTCTCGTCGAGCACGTACTCCGCCGCGAGCCGCTCGTACATCCAGTCGTGGACGACCCCGGCCGTCGCGTCGAACCCGAAGAGGTAGTCGACGGTGGCGGCCAGCTCGAACGCGCCCTTGTAGCCGTGCCCCCGCATCGCCGAGATCCAGCGGGGGTTCACCACCCGGGCCCGGAACACGCGGGCCGTCTCCTCCGACAGCGGACGGGTGCGCACCGCGTCGGGCGAGGTGGAGTCGCCCACGTACGCCTTGGGGTCGGACCCGGTGAGCGCGCGCACGGTGGCGATCATGCCGCCGTGGTACTGGAAGTAGTCGTCGGAGTCGGCGATGTCGTGCTCGGCGCTGTCGATGTTCTTCGCCGCCACCTTGATCCGCCGGTAGTTGGCGCGCATGTCGTCGGCGGCCGGGACGCCGTCGAGCCCGCGGCCGTAGGCGAAGCCGCCCCAGGCGGTGTACACCTCGGCCAGGTCGCTGTCGTCGCGCCAGTTGCCCGACTCCACCACCTGGAGGATGCCCGCCCCGTAGGACCCGGGGGCGGAACCGAAGATCCGGGTGGTGGCCCGCCGCAGGTCCCCGTGCGACTCCAGGTCCGCCAGGGCGTGCGCGCGCACGAAGTTGCGGTCGGCCGGCTCGTCGAGCCCGGCCACCAGGGCCACGGCGTCGTCCATCATGGCCACCACGTGCGGGAAGGCGTCCCGGAAGAAACCGGAGATGCGCACCGTGACATCGATCCGCGGCCGCCCCAGCTCCTCCAGGGGCACCACGTCCAGCCGCGCCACCCGGCGGGACGCCTCGTCCCACTCGGGCCGCACCCCCAGCAGGGCCAGCACCTCGGCCACGTCGTCGCCGGACGTGCGCATCGCCGAGGTGCCCCACACCGACAGGCCCACCGACTCCGGGTGGGTCCCCGTCTCCTCCAGGTGGCGGCGCAGCAGCGACTCGGCCATGGCCTGGCCGGTCTGCCAGGCCAGCCGGGACGGCACCGCCCTGGGGTCCACGGTGTAGAAGTTGCGCCCGGTCGGCAGGACGTTGACCAGGCCCCGCAGTGGGGACCCGGACGGCCCGGCCGGAACGAACCCGCCCGCCAGGGCGCGCAGCACGTGGTCGAGTTCGTCGGTGGTGCGCGCCAGGCGCGGCACGACCTGCGCGGCGGCGAACTCCAGAACGGCGCGCACCTGCTCGTCGTCGTGCAGGCCCGGCACCGCGGCCGGGTCCCAGCCCGCGGCCTCCATGCGCTCCACCAGCCCGCGGGCGAGCGCCTCCACCGCGTCCACCTCGGCGGTCGGCGCACCCTCCTTCAGGCCCAGCGCCGCGCGCAGCCCCGGCACGGCCCCGCCCACCCCGCCCCACACCTGGGCGGCGCGCAGCACGGACAGGACCAGGTTCACCCGTGTCGGGCCCTCCGGTGCGGCGCCCAGCACGTGGAGGCCGTCGCGGATCTGGGTGTCCTTGATCTCGCACAGCCAGCCGTCGACGTGCAGCAGGAAGTCGTCGAACTCCTCGTCGTCGGGGCGTTCGGCCAGCCCCAGGTCGCGGTGCATCTCCGCGGCCCGCATCAGCGCCCAGATCTCGCCGCGGACCGCGGGCAGCTTCGCCGGGTCCATGGCGGCGATGTTGGCGTGCTCGTCCAGCAGCTGCTCCAGGCGGGCGATGTCGCCGTAGGTCTCCGCGCGCGCCATCGGCGGGATCAGGTGGTCCACGACCGTGGCGTGGGCGCGCCGCTTGGCCTGGGCCCCCTCGCCCGGGTCGTTGACCAGGAACGGGTAGACGAGCGGCAGGTCGCCCAGGGCGGCGTCGGTGGCGCAGGCCGCGGACAGGGCCGCGTTCTTGCCCGGGAGCCACTCCAGGGAGCCGTGCTTGCCCAGGTGGACGACCGCGTGGGCGCCGAACCCGTGCTCCAGCCAGCGGTAGGCGGCCAGGTAGTGGTGGCTGGGCGGGAGTTCCGGGTCGTGGTAGATCGCGATGGGGTTCTCGCCGAAACCGCGTGGCGGCTGCACCAGGACGACGACGTTGCCGGCGCGCAGTGCGGCGAGCACGATCTCGCCGTCGTCGTTGACGTAGAGGTTCCCCGGGGCGGGGCCCCAGGCCTCGGTCATCGCCTCCCGCAGCTCCGCGGGCAGGTTCCGGGTCCAGTCGGCGTACTCCTGCGCGGTGATGCGCACGTGGGCGTCGGTGAGCTGGCCGGAGGTCAGCCACTCCTCGTCCTGGCCGCCCGCGGCGATCAGGGCGTGGACGAGCGCGTCCCCCGCCTGCGCCTCGTCGGGCAGGTCCAGGCCGGGCAGTGCCTCGGGGGAGCCGAGGTCGTAGCCCTCCTCCCGCAGCCGCCGCAGCAGGCGTACCAGGGACCGGGGCGTGTCCAGGCCGACCGCGTTGCCGATCCGCGCGTGCTTGGTGGGGTAGGCCGAGAGCACCACCGCGATCCGCTTCTCGGCGGGCGGCACGTGCCGCAGCCGGGCGTGCGCCGCCGCGATCCCGGCCAGCCGGGTGCAGCGCTCGGGATCGGCGACGTAGCGGGGCAGGCCGTCCCGGTCGATCTCCTTGAAGGAGAACGGCACGGTGATGATGCGGCCGTCGAACTCGGGGATGGCGATCTGGCTCGCCGAGTCCAGCGGGGTGACGCCGTCGTCGGACTCCTCCCACACGGCGCGCGGACTCGTCAGGCACAGCCCCTGGAGGACCGGGACGTCCAGGGCGGCCATGCGCTCCACGTCCCAGGCCTCGTCGTCCCCGCCCGCGCTCGCCGCGGCGGGGGTGCTGCCGCCGGCCGCCAGCACGGTCACCACCAGCGCGTCGAACCCGCCCAGCGCCTCGTACAGATCGTCGGGCGCCGAGCGCAGCGACCCGGCGAACACCGGCACGCCCACCGCCCGGCCGGTGGCGTCCACCGCGTCGGCCAGGTCGTGGACGAACGCCGTGTTGCCCCCCGCCTCGTGGGCCCGGTAGTACAGGATGCCGATCCGGGGCAGCCCGGGGTCGGTGTCCCGGTCGCGCTCGGCGACGCCCCACACCGGGAGCTCCAACGGCGGCTCGAACCCCTCGCCGGTCACCAGGACGGTGTCCGACAGGAAGGCGTGCAGCCGGGCCAGGTTGGCGGGCCCGCCTTGGGCGAGGTAACGGTGGGCGTCGGTGGCCACCCCGATCGGCACGGTCGAGTGCTCCATCAGCTCCGCGCTGGGCTGCTGCTCGCCGCTGAGCACGACCAGGGGTGTACCCCGCTCCCGGACGGCGGCCAGGCCCGGCCACAGGTCGTGCGACGAGCCCAACAGCCGCACCACCACCAGGTCGGCGCCCTCCACCGCCGCGGTGAGTTCGTCGTCGGAGGCGCGGGACGGGTTCGCCCACACGTAGGAAGCGCCGCTTCCCCGTGCGGAGAGCAGGTCGGTGTCAGAGGTGGACAGCAGTGTGATCCGTACCGTCATGGCCGGATACCTCCCCAAGGGGTCGTGGGCCGTAGGTCGTCGGGCTCGTCGGTGTTCGCAGGAGGAAGGCGGGTGGGGCGGGCGGCGTCGAGGGAACGGTCCGGGACCCGGCGCAGGAACCGGACCACCGGGTGGCCGGGCCCCTCGGAGACCTCGGCGCGCACCCCGTAGACCTCCCCGATGAGGTCGGGGGTGAGCACCTCGCCCGGTGTCCCCTCGGCGACCGCCCGGCCGTCGCGGAGCACGAGCAGCCGGTCGCAGTACATCGCGGCCAGGTTGAGGTCGTGCACGGCGATCACGGTGGTCACCGGAAGGCCGACGACCAGCTCCATGAGGTCCAGCTGGTACTGGATGTCGAGGTGGTTGGTCGGCTCGTCCAGCAGCAGCTCCCCCGGCTCCTGGGCCAGGGCCCGGGCGATCTGGGCGCGCTGGCGCTCGCCGCCCGACAGCGTCTGCCAGGACCGGTCGGCCATCCCGGTGAGCCCGGTGGCCTCCAGCGCGGCCGCCACCGCCGCGGCGTCGGCGGCGGACGCGGGCGTCCAGGCGCGCCGGTGGGGGATGCGGCCCAGCGCCACCACGTCGCGGACCGTCAGCTCGGTCCGCGTCTCCGCGTGCTGCTCCACGACCGCCACCCGCCGCGCCGCCTCCCTGCGGGGGGTCCGGGCGAGCGGCCGGCCGTCCAGGACGACGACCCCGGCGGAGGGCGCCAGGACACCGGACAGCACCCGCAGCAGGGTGGACTTGCCCGAGCCGTTCGGTCCCAGCAACCCGACCGTCTCCCCGGGACTCGGGGCCAGGGTCACCCCGTCCACGACCAGGCGCCCTCCCGCCGGACGGCTCACCCGCTCGGCCCGCAGGCCCCGCTCCCGTCCCGGGAGAGGGGCGTCCGGGGACGCCGTCCCCGCCACGGCGGTCTCACGGTCGGTCATGACACCCTCCTCGACCGGTACAGCACGGCGATGAACGCGGGCACCCCGATGAGCGAGGTCACCACACCCACCGGGATCTCCTGCGGGTCCAGCAGCGTGCGCGCCGCCGTGTCCACCCACACCAGGAAGACGGCGCCCGTCAGCGCGGTCACCGGCAGCAGCCGGGCGTGGCCGGACCCGGTGAGCAGCCGGGTGACGTGCGGCAGCACCAGCCCCACGAACCCGATCGCCCCGGCGGCGCTGACCAGCGCGGCGGTGAGCAGGGCCGTGACGGTCAACAGCAGCAGGCGGGCCCGGGCCACCCGCACGCCCAGGTGCGCCGCCGCCTCCTCCCCGAAGGCGAAGGCGTCCAGGGTGCCGGTGTTCGACAGGCACACCGCCAGCACGGCGGCCAGCACCAGCGAGCACAGCACCACGTCGGCCCACCCCGCGCCCGAGAGCGAGCCCAGCAGCCAGAACAGCACACCGCGCGTGGTCTCGGCGTCCGCGGAGGTCAGCACGATGAACGAGGTCAGAGCCGAGAAGAGCTGCATCGCCGCGACCCCGGACAGCACGACCCGGTCCATGCTCCCGCCCAGGGTGTGGGCCAGCAGCACCACCATCCCGAAGGACAGCAGCGCGCCGACGAAGGCCCCCGCCGACAGCGACACCACTCCGGCGCCCCAGCCCAGGACGATCACGAGCACCGCCCCGGTGGAGGCGCCCGAGGACACCCCCAGGACGAACGGGTCCGCCAGGGGGTTGCGCAGCAGCGACTGCATGACCGCGCCGCACAGCGCCAGTCCCGCCCCGCACACCGCGGCCAGCAGGGCGCGGGGCATGCGGAGGTTCCACACGATGCCGTCGCGCAGCACCGACAGGGGGCTGTGGCCGTAGCCGAGCCGGGCGAGCACCGAACGCCCGACCTCGGACACGGTGATGTCGGCGGGGCCGATGGTCACCGCGACGGCGACCGACGCGGCCACCGCCGACAGGCCCCCGGCGACGAGCAGCGCGAGGCGCGCACCCCTCACTGAGCGAGCCCGAGTTCCCGCAGTCCGGCGGCGACCTGCTCCACACCCTCGACCGTGCGGATCGACGGGTTCATGGCCTGGCCGCTCAACAGGATGAAGCGCTCCTCGCGCACCGCGGTGAGGTTCCGGGTGGCGGGGTGGCCCCGGAGGAACTCGATCTTGGCCTCGGCGGTCTCGGCGGTCTGCGACTCGCGGGTCAGGTCGCCCAGCACGATGACGTCCGGGTCGCGGTCGGCGACGGTCTCCCAGTTGATCTGGGGCCACTCGTCGTGGGTGTCGTCGAAGGCGTTCTCCGCCCCGACCGCCCGGGTGATGGCGCCCGGGGCCCCGCAGCACCCGGCCAGGTAGGGGGACTCGGAGTTCGCGAACCAGTACATGAGGGACACCTCGGAGGCGTCCAGGTCCGCGGTGGCGGCGTCCACCCGGCCCTCCAGCTCGGCCACGAGCTCCTCGCCCCGCTCCTCGACGCCGAAGATCCGGGCCAGGTCGCCGATCTCCCCGTAGACGACGTCCAGCGTCAGCGGTTCGCTGCGGGAGCCGTCGCCGCCGCTGTCGTTGTCCTTGCCCGCGGCGCAGTCCGAGGGGGAGACGTAGGTGCCCACGCCCAGTTCCTCGAACTGCTCCCGGGCGGCGACGCCGCCGGTGCCCAGGGTGGACTCGAAGGACGCGGTGACGAAGTCGGGCTCGGCCTCCAGGACGCGCTCGAACGACGGGTTGTTCTCCGCCAGGCGCGGGACGCCCTCGTCGGCCTCCTCCAGACCCGCCATGATCGGATCGGTCCAGGTGGCGGTGCCGACGACGCGGTCCTCCAGGCCCAGGGAGTACAGGATCTCGGTGGTGCCCTGGTTGAGGGAGACCACCCGCTCCGGGGGAGTGCCCACGGGCACCTCGTGCCCGCAGTTGTCGAGGGACGCTCCGCCGGCCGCGGCGGAGTCGGCCGCGGACGACCCGTCCTCCGAGGCCGGGGAACAGGCGGTGAGCAGGAGGGCGGGGACGAGCAGCAGGGGGCCCGCGAGGGGCGTACGGCGGTACATGGGGATGCCTTGCCTGTCGGGGCTCGGACGCGGAGCCTGGCATGGGTCGCCCGCGCGGTGTCGGCGCGCGGGGCCAGCAGGTCTTCGGACTCGGGCTCACCCGGACGGAGTGCCTTCCCGGGCCGGTCCGCGCCGCCGTTCCCGGCCGACACGGTCCCGCCCCAGTGGCGCAGTACCCCGCCCGTCCCCCTCACCGCTGCGCGTCAGTTCCGGATTCGCACCGGATTCCCTGACCACCGGAGTGGTACGACTGGCCCGGGCAGGATACCAACGCCGCCCCGGGCGGGCGCGGCCGGTCCCGGTGGCACGGCCGACCGGTCCCCGCCCCTTGCCCTTCCCCCGGCCAGGGCCTACCTTCGGGTTGCCGTGGTGTTCGGGAAGTCCGGTGGGAATCCGGCGCGGCCCTCGCCACTGTGCACGGGAAGTCCCCACGCCCCGCGCGCCGTCCCCGCCGGAGACGGAACGCGGACCACGCCACTGGGAGCGGACTCCTTCGGGAGCCCGGCCTGGGAAGGCGGGTGCGGGGGCGCGGCCCGGCAGCCAGGAGACCGGCCACGGCACCGATGACCGTCCACGAGGTGCTGGAGATAGGTCCCCCACACATGCACATACCCGAAGGCCTGCTGCCTCCCCTGCACGCCGCCGCATGGACCGCGGCGGCCGCCCCCTTCGTCGTCCACGGCGTGCGCTCGCTGACCCGCCGGGTCCGCGCCGATCCCGACGCCAAACTCCTGATCGGCGCGGCCGGCGCGTTCTGCTTCGTCCTCTCGGCCCTGAAGATCCCCTCCGCGACCGGGACCAGCTCCCATCCGGCGGGCGTCGGTCTGGGCTCGGTCCTGTTCCGGCCGCCCGTGATGGCGGTTCTGGGGACCGTCACCCTGCTGTTCCAGGCCCTGCTGCTCGCCCACGGCGGGCTGTCGACGCTGGGCGCCAACGCGTTCTCCCTCGCGGTCGTCGGCCCCTGGGTGGCCTACGGGGCGTTCCGGCTGGTGCGCGGGCTCACCGGCCGGCTGCCCGAGGGGACGTCGCTGTCGCTGGCGGTGTTCACCGCGGCGTTCTCGGCCAGCCTGGGCACCTACACCGTGACGAGCCTCCAGCTCGCCCTGGCCCACCCCGACCCCGAGGGCGGCGTCCTCGGGGCGTTCGTCAAGTACGCGACGATCTTCTCCGTCACCCAGATCCCCATCGCCGTCATCGAGGGCCTGGTCACCGTCGTGGCCGTCCGGCTCCTCAGCTCGGTGAACCGCGGCGACCTCGTCCGGCTCGGTGTGCTGCGGGCCGCCGCGCCCCCGGCGCCGGAGGGCACTGCGGGGCGGGAGGCCGACACCGCGGGCACCGCGGCCGCCGGCGGCGACGAGAAGAAGGGGGAGAAGGCATGAGCGACCGGTCCGCACCCCGCGCGTGGGTGACCTGGGCACTGCTGGGAGCGGTGGTGGTCCTGGCGGTGTTCCCGCTGGTGATCGGCGCCGGTGAGGGCATGGAGGAGCCGTTCGCCGGGGCCGACGGCCAGGCCGAGTCCCTGGTGGGCGAACTGAACCCGGGCTACGAGCCGTGGCTGGACCCCCTGGTCGAACTGCCCTCGGGCGAGGTCGAGTCGGGGCTGTTCGCCCTCCAGGCCGCGGTCGGCGCCGGGGTGGTCGGCTACGTGCTGGGCGTGGCCCGCACCCGCTCCCGGCACAAGGACCGGGAGGCCTCCGCGACCGGTACGGCCGCCGCGGACCCGGACACCCCCGGCGGTCCCCGACCCCGGTGACACCGATCGACACCGCCGCCTACCGGAGCCGGTGGCGGCGGTACCACCCCGCGGTCAAAGGGGTCCTGTGCGGCGGGCTGCTGGCGTGCGCGCTGCTGCTGCCGCCCTGGCCCGCCTCCGCCCTGGTGGCGGCCGCGACCCTCGGGTCCGCGGTCGCCGCCGGGGTCC
>NZ_JASFDV010000126.1 GCF_030766825.1 Nocardiopsis sp. CC223A | reverse complement strand
GCCCGCCAGCGCGACCGCGCCCAGGACCGTGTACCCCGCGGCCGGGCGGCGCAGGGCGAGCGTGCCCGCGCCGCAGGCCACCGCGGCCAGCACCAGCAGGATCCCCGTGATCAGCACCGCCTTGTCGGCCGTGCCGAACACCGAGATCGCCCACGCCACCAGCCCGAACGGACTGTTGTCGACCACCGCGTCGGCCACCACCGTCACCGGCGGCGACACCCCCAGCAGTGCGGCGGTCGGCTGTGCGGCGCCCAGCGCGGCGGCCGCCGTCGCCAGGCCGATGAGCGGCCCCGTGGAACGGGGTGCGGCAGATGCTGGCATACCAGCAAGAATCGCCCATCCACCGTCGCAGCGCCAGGCCCGGCGGACTTTCCGCCCGTTGTGGGGCACCACGGTCGGTTCGACTCCCGGAGTGCTGGAGGATATCTCCCGTACGTCGTCTCCCCAACGATCGGAGTTCCCCCACATGGTGCGGAAGACGCCCCTCGCCGCGGCCGCGCTCATGGTCTCGGGCAGCCTCCTGCTCAGCGGCTGCACGATCACCGCGGACATATCGGACTGGTGGTCCGAGACGTTCGGGAGTGCGTCCGGACCTCCCGAGGTGAGGGAGGAGTTCCCCTACGTCCGGGAGGGCCGCATCTTCCAGGACACCGGGCAGGACACCGAGATGCGCTTCGCCGTCACCGGGCTGGAGCGCACCGACGAGTACACCGTCATGTACTACGAGATCACCTATCTCGACGACTTCTCCGGCCCCAACCGGAACCTCAGCATGGCCGACACCCTCGTCGACCCCCTCACCGGGCGCGTCTACCGGCAGTTCCTCGACGAGGACGGCCTCAAGTACGGCTCCGAGAGCCCCAACCAGGACGGGCTCTTCCCCGTCCACGACGGCGTCACCAACGAGTACGTCCGCTACTTCCCGCGCATCCCCGACGAGGTGTCGCAGGTCACCTTCGTCGGCAGCGGCCTGGGGGCCATGACCGGCATCCCCGTCCAGGACGTCGAGGACGAGCGCCCCGACCCGGAGAGCCCCAACGGCCCCGACCACCTCTCCCTCGACGACCCGCCGCCCAGCGGGGAGAACCTCACCTTCGCCAACCGGCGCCCCGACGAGGACGCCGTCGCCGACGAGGGCTGGGTGCAGAGCTTCGTCGACTCCGAGATCGCCTCCACCACCCGCGACGGCGACCGCGAGATCATCTCCCTGCACTCCGACGTCATGTTCGAGTTCGACCGCTCCGACCTGACCGAGGAGGCGGAGGAGGTCGTCCGCCGGGCGGCCACCTCCCTGGCCGCCAACGTCCACCCGGACGAGCCGACCATCACGATCATCGGCCACACCGACGGCATCGGCGACGACGCCTACAACGACCGCCTCTCGGTGCAGCGCGCCGAGAGCGTCCGCGACCTGCTCGCGGAGGAGATCGGTGCGGGCTACACCCTGGAGGTGGAGGGACGCGGCAAGAAGGAGCCCATCGCCCGCGAGGGCGGACCGGACGACGAGCAGGCGCGCGCCCGCAACCGCCGGGTGGAGTTCTCGTACGTCTTCAACGACACCACCGAGGCGACGGAGGAAGAGGAGTACGACGACGACGGCCTGAACACCGCCCAGCGCAACGTCACCTGGCCCGCCCCGTACGACGACGACCCGGGTTCGGTGGTGGCCGAGCGCGAGCAGGACGGCATCCTCCTGGAGGTCTACCCGCTGCGGCGCGACGGCGCCTACGTGATCGGCACCGTCGCGTTCACCAACACCACCGACGAGCCGCTGATCCCGGAGATGGGCGGCTCGGACGTGGTCGCCGGTGGTCCGGAGCAGTTCAGCAAGGGCACCCTGGGCGGCTTCCAGCTGTTCGAGCCGGAGAGCGGCCTGGTGCGGTACGTGGCGCAGATGGACTTCGGCGAGGGCCGCTACAGCAGCTTCGCCGAGGAGGTGCACGTTCTCCAGCCCGGCAACACCTACAACCTGGTGGCGGTGTTCCCGGCCCCGGCCACGAGCGTGGAGGCGCTGACGCTGCGCGCCGGCCCGTTCGGTGAGTTCGAGGAGATCCCGGTCGAGTACTAGGGCCTGTTCTGGGGCGTTTTCCGTGGATGCCGCTGGTCGCGAGCGGGGTCCCGGTGCATTCATCGCAAGGCCGACGAAGGAGCCGGGATGGGTTCTCCTGTCGACCGATGAGAACGCGGCGAGGGATGTGCCGGGGCGCCACGCGGCAGGGTGAGCATCCGCGGAACACGCCCCAGCGGTACCGGACCGTGCAACGGGGGCCGTCGGCTGCATGCCGACGGCCCCCGTTCTCGTGTTCCCGGTACTGCGTTCGGTGATCACGAAGCCGTAACCATGCGGGAGAACCTCAACTGCTACCTTTCCCCCGCGATCTACGGGTACAGGTGGTTCCCGTGTGACGAAGGTGGTGTCCCGCGATGAGCGGTGGAACCGGTGCGAATCCGAACGAGGCACGCCAGGGCGGTGAGGACGCCGAGGCACTGGCCACGGCGATGGCCGGGCTCGCCGACGCGTTCGACCTGACGGTCGACGACGCGATCCGGGTGGCGGGCGAGGAGGACGTCGAGGCCGGGTGGCGGTCCTTCCGCGAGAACCACCTCCAGGGGTTCGTGGACGTGCAGGGGCACGGCCTCCAGTTGGCCGACAACATCCAGGCCGGGGCGAGCGAGATCGCCCTCAACGACCTGGACAGCTCCGAGGAGCTGTCCGGCGCCACCCAGGACGTGCCGCCCGGCCTGGGCAACGTCAACTTCTACTGACCCCTCCCCCCGCCCCCGCTTCCCCGATGAGGAACCCCCCGTGGCTTCTTTCGACCTCTCCCTCACCCTGCGCACCACCGACGCGATCCCCGCCCTGATCCGGGCCCGGACCACCGACTTCGAGGACCTGGACGCCCGGGTCCTGGGCGACTCCGAGGACCTCCAGACGACCCTGGACGGCGCGGCCGGGCAGTTCACGAGCATCCTGGCCTGGGACATCAGCACCCTGTCCGCCGAGGACCGGCAGCTGTGGGTGGACGCCGCCGTGGCGCTGACCTACGCGGCCATGGTCAGCGACATGTGGGCCGACCACGTCGAGGAGTTCCGCGAGGGCCGCGAGGAGTTGGTGGAGGAGTGGAACACCGCCGTCGCCGACTGCGAGGGGCGGGTGCCCGGCGAGTACTCCTCCGGCCACATCACGGCGACCTTCCCCGAACGCACCTGGCTCTGGAGCGACGAGAACACCTGTCGGGACCTGTACGACGAGCTGGTCGGGAAGCGCACGAGCGTCCAGGGGCGGTTCGACACCCTGTGGACCACCTACCAGGAGCACGCCGAGGAGATCGGCGACATGCTGGAGGAGGGCGCCACCAAGGTCAACGTGCAGAGGCTCATCGACGGCGGGTACGCCAACTGGGCGTTCTACAACCTCGACCCGAACACGTACACGATGCTCGTCGACCAGAACGACCTGACCGAGGAGAACGCCCGGGAGTGGTCCACCGAGCTGGCCGCCTACTGGTCCGGTGACAGGCCGCTGGACGACCGCTACCACGAGCTGATGCTCATGATGGCGATGATCGGCACCAACGCCAAACAGGCCCAGAACACGGGAAGCGGGTTCCGTTCCGCGGAGATCGACTTCCTGGAGGCCTTCTACACCAACCTGGAGCTGGAGGGCGGCGGCCACTACACGGGCGTCCTGTCCGTCCCGGCGTGGATGGACGGCGAACACATGAGCGGCGAGGAGCGTTCCCACGCGCTGGGGGTGCTCGGCGACGGGCTGCTCACACTCTCCGACGACGACCTGGGCGGCGGGTACGACCTGCTGCCGCAGAGCGTGCGCCGGGCCGTGGAGGGGCCGTTCCTCTATGAGACGGGCGACAACGAGCCGCCGTACCAACTGGTCACCTACCAGGAGGACGCGCGGGCCCTGTCACAGCTGCTCCGGTACACCGACGACGAACTCCAGGGCGGTGACGCGCTCTCCACCAACCTCACCCTGGGCGCGGGCGCGTACATGCACTACTGGGGCGCGGAGGGCGAGAACGGCTGGGTGGTCTCGGAGGAGCTGGCCCCGCTGGTGGAGGTCGGCACCCGCAACGAGGACGCTAACCACTACGTGCTCACCGGTGAGTACCCGGGTGGGCAGGAGAACATCCCGGGACTGCCGGAGCTCGCCCCGCACGAGCGCACCAACGCGGTCGAGGGCCTGCTCACCTACGACTGGCACGACGACGGCGCCACCGCGCGCGGGCTCGTCGACTGGATGGCCGAGGACGCCCTCAGCGAGGACGACGACGTCCGCGACCGCGCGGGGACGGCGTTCGCGGGGCTCATGGAGACCCTCACCGACGAGGAGATGTACGAGCAGCTCACCAACACGGGCGTACACGTCACCGAGGGGGACAACGAGTACGAGGACGCGGTGTTCACCCAGTTCAACACGGAACTGGGGCTCGGGCTCGTGGACGTGTTCGACGCCAACATCTACAGCTTCTCGAAGAGCGACGTGTGGGAGTCGGAGGACGTTCGCGTCGAGGGGGTGGGCCCGTTCGACCCGAAGGACGGGACCGTGCGCCTGGGGGCGGAGGAACGCGCCCGGTTCATGCAGTACCTGATGGGTGGGGACGAGTCCGCGGCACGGCTGATCCAGTCGGTCGACGTCTACCAGCAGGTCGAGACGGCGGCGTTCTTGGAGAACGGGCGCCCTGAGGAGAACGCCCGCGGCCTGGGGACGTTGCAGGCGCTCCTGGAGGAGGCCACTGCGCGCGACGCACGGGACCGGGAAGCCGACCTGGACTACCAGATCGAACGGGACACGGCGATCGCCGAGTTCTTCGTCGGCGAGGCGGCGGGGCTGTCGGAGAAGATCCCGCTCATCGGCACAGCGGTGTCCAAGGGCATGGAACTGGGCCAGGAGGGCATCGTCGGCGCGATCATCGACGGTGAGTACGAGGTGGTCCCCCGGGGGGCCACGTACAGCAGCGAGATCAATCGGATACGCAGTTTCGAGGTGGAGGCCCTGGAGTACGTCGCGCACCACGACCCGTCGAGGTTCAACGAGGTCCAGTACAACGGGGACCTCCAGGATCTGGTCGAGGGCGGGGTGATCACCGTGCGGCAGGACGGTACGGTGCTCGATGCCGAAGACATCACGGACGACTTCACGTTCGGCCCTGATGTCACGGTCTCCGTCGAGAAGGACTCGAACAACTGGAACGAGGACTTCCGTGAGGACGGGGGCAGGTGGTCCATGGACGCCTCCATGGGCAACGTCATCGGCGATATGCCCTTCACTACCAGCGACGGGCGAACGGACCCGGGTGACGACCGGGTCACCCAGTTCACGGGGGAGTTCGGTGTCGGATACGACGGCGTGCGAGATTACTTCGACTCGGGCGAGGAGGGCGACGACGATGGCGAGTGACGGGCTGCGGGGCCGGGACGGCGCACGCGGAGTCGTCAGGAGCGTGTGCGTACTGCTGGCGTTGCCGCTGCTCGTCTCATGCGGGGGCGAGACCTCGGGGGACGGGGACACGGAGCCGGCGGAGAGGACCGTCGTCACCCTCACCTGGATGGAGCGTGAGGTGAGCGTCGAGACGTTGAACCGGATGTTCGCCGAGACCGGCTCGGAGGAGGTCCTGGGCAACACCGACGAGCGGTCGCAGGACGTGCTGCTGGAGTCGAAGGTGGTCCGGCCCGTTGAGAACGGTGAGGGGCACGAAGTCGTCCTGGACAAGGACCAGTGGGACATCGACGCCATCGGCCGTCTGAATCGACTGGACGCGGCACTCGGCGGGGCGATGTGGCCGAACGAGGTGACCTGGTGCGGGGATCCGGTGGACGGTGAGACGTTCGTGAACGCCTACACGGAGGAATTCGAGGACGTCTTCGATACGCATGAGGAGTACGAGGGCAGCATCGCCGACTACGTCGACTGCGGAGACGGGCGTCCGTGAGGCGTTCGGGAACGGTCCCGGCACCACGGGGCGCCGGGACCGCGGGGTGCCGGGACCGCGACGGTCGGTGGCGTGGCCGACAGGTGGGTGCAGGACCCGCTCGTGATGCTGAGGGGACGGCGCGGGTCATCGGAGTGACGCGTCCGGCGTGACACGCGCTGCTCCGGGCCCGGCCTCGGCGGCGGGCGGCCGGATCAGGTGCGCGGCGTGCGGGTGCGTCCCACGGTCGGCTGGTCGGAGACGGCGGAGAGCACCGCGTCGGCGGTCTCCCCGGCGGTGCGGGAACCGTCGACGGGTAGCTCGGCGAGGTGGAGCCGCTCGACCTCGGCGCGCATGAGCTCCTGGAAGCGCAGCGTGCGGGCCAGGAACACGTCGATGAGGTGCCGCTCCCGCGGGGTGGCGGCGGCGTGGCCGGAGCCCGTGTACATGCGCTCGCGCAGGAGGTCGTCGGAGGCGGTGAACCACACGGCGCCCGTGCGCGGGGTGGTCAGGCCCGCGACCCGGGTCGGCCACAGGGCCGACCCCTCCAGCACCAGGCCGGGGCCCTCGCCGGTGGCGTGTTCGGCGACGATCGCCGAGATGCGCGGCCACTGCCGCTCGTAGTGGGCCAGGACGGAGCCGATCAGCTCGTCCGGGGGCAGGGTGCCGTAGTGCTCGGCGACGTGCGGCGGTACCTCCCGGTCGGCGGTCCGCCAGGGTCGGCCGGGGTGCCGGGCCAGGTGGTCGGTGGTGGCGTGGGAGAAGCCGAGCCGCTCGGCGAGCGCCCGCGCGGCGGTGGACTTGCCGGTGTGGGACGTGCCGCCGATGAGGATCACCCGGATGTCGCGCATATCTTCCGAACCTAGTCCGCTCTCGATGGGGTGTGCGCACCACCGGGCGGTCGCCTCGTCGGGGCACAGCACGATCAGCACGGTCGGGCACTCCAGGCGCCTGTACAGGGTGGTCAGGTGGGCGGACCAGCCATGGCGTTTCTCGGTGTCACGGTCGCTCTGGCGCTCGATCACCGCGGCCAGGACGGGGCGGTCGCCGTTACGGAGCAGGACCGCGCCGTCGGCGTTCCATTCCCCGGGGTCGCAGTCGGTGGGCACCGAGGAGGTCAGGACCGCTTCGGTGTGGTCGGGGACCGGGTATCCCGGGGCTTCGCGGAGCAGGACCGGGACCGTTTCGGGCCTGTTCTGGATGATCCGCAAAGGGATCTCATGGGATCGACTCGGTATGGGACTCCTCTGTCGTTCGCGGAGGGAGAGGCGGCCGCGGGGCCGGGCGCGGGGAAGGCGCCCGGTTCCGCGGACACCGGCTTCAGAGGCGGATGGTGTCCCATCGAGTGGTGTAAATTTTCCGGCCCTGTTCCCACGGATGCGCGTCAGCGGTGCCGGGCGGATCGGTGCACCGCCGCCTCCAGCGGCTTCTTCATCCCGGCCGGCGGGCCGCCGGTACGCGGCGGCCTGCCCGGCTTCGGCCGACCATCGCGATGACCCGCAAGGACGCACCCGCACGAAAATCACACCACTCCCGGGGACGTGACCCAGAGGCGGCGGCCGGGAGGAGGAACGACGCCCAGGTGTGGTGGCCGAGATCGCCCCACGGGCAGGCCGGGCGATATCCCCAGGCTGTGGACGACCCCTCGGCGGGTGGCGGTCCACGGCCGCCTTACCAGGGGGATCTCGGCGGCGTCGAAGGCCGCGGCCGGCGGGGCGAGGTTCGGGCGGGGCCGGGAGAGCGGCAGGTCGGGGGTGCCGCGCCGGGCCTGGGGCGGGTTCTCGGAGTAGCGGCGGACGCGCTTGGACATGCGGCGGAATCCGAAGAGCGCGGGCCGGGTGCGGCGGCCACGGAGAGGGGTGAACAGCACTGCTCCCACCATGCGCAGGGCACGGCCGGGAAACGCGACACCAGACTGGTTCGCGTCGGCATTCCCCGGGTTGAAGGTTGAACTCGCCGACCACGACCTCGGGCGCCGATCAGGCGTCGCGAGGTCGCTGCCGTATGAGGGCATGTGAAGTCGTTTTCGGGAGAAGGCTATAGCCGAATCGGGGGGCGGATGTCGCCTGTGCCGCCTGAACGGGGAGATTTTCCGGGGTCGCATTCGGAACCGTGTTCCCGCAGGTGGAGGTTGGTGCGGGACGTCCGAAGTCCACGGTTATCGGTTGGTTCATGCCCCTGATGTGATCTTCGGGGGGCGGGCAAGAGAAAACGGCCGACCGGTGGGTGCCGGTCGGCCGTCAAGCGGGGTTGAAAACCTAGAAGGCCCGATTTTTCATGCCGTGGAGGAACGCGGTCCAGGTGCCGGGGTCGTGGTCGAGGCGGCCCAGGGGGCGGTTCCGGGTGTCACGGACAAGGACGAGAGGCCCTTCGGCGACCTCGACGCAGCTGCCTTCGGCAGAGCTGTAGCCGCTCTTGTACCGCTTCTCCACGGCGACCCTCCCGCTCGGGCTCAGGCGTGGATCTTCACGCCCTGGAGAAAGGATGCCCACGCTTCGGCGGAGTAGCCGATGTACCCGAGGGGGCGGTTCTGGGTGTCACGGACAAGGACGCTCCGGCCCTCGGCGACCTCGACGCAGCTACCTTCCCCCGCGCTGTAGCTGCTCTTGTGCCATGGCAGCTGGATGCGCTCGTGCCTGCTCTTCAATGCTTTCCCTGACCTTCCTGACAAATTCAACGCTGGCCCCCATGGGCAGTGCCTCGGCTTGCAGAAGCCCGAAGATGGTCATGCGCTTCTGCACGGTCTCTTGGTCGTCCATGAGCACCTCGCCACCTGCATATTCAGCAGAGGCCAGCGGTGGGCTGTCGGGAAAGGTGTAGATCCGGAACGGGCCAGCGGCTCCGGGGTGATACTGGGTCCTCGGGGGTGTGACCTGGAAGCGGATCTTGCCTTCCTCGACAAGGTGTGCCACCCAGTCCAGCTGGGCGATTTGGGTAGTTTCGTCCCCCATGGCGAGGTCTAGGACGAACGCCTCTACCACAACAGACACTAGCGGAGGATGGGGCCTCGCGAGTATCTCTTGCCTCTTTTGCCTCGCCAGCACCATCTCCTCCACCTCGTCGACGGTGGCCCAGGGCAAGGTCTGCTGGATGGTCGCGCGGGCGTATTCAGGGGTCTGAATCAGGCCGGGGAAGATCTGGGACTGGTACTCACGGAGCTCGGTTGATTTCTGCTCCAGCTTCGGGACCTTTTTGTACCAGGGTGGGATGGTTTCGGTCTCCTGGCTTCTCTCCCATGTTCGGACCAGCTGGCCGTTGGCCTGTAGGGCCTGGTCGAGGAGGGACACCTGCTCCTTGCTCATGCCCCGCTTGCCGTTCTCCCAGGCGGATACATGCGCGGCAACCACGCTGGCGTAGGGCGCGAGCTCCGCCTGGGTCAGCTTGGCCCTGCGGCGGAGGGCTTTGAGTTCCCTGCCCACCCTGGCCCATTCGGGCTTGCGGCGATCCGTCATTCGTCACCTGCTCAAACGAGGGGGGAAACCGAAGATAACCACGATGCAACGCCCTCTCAACCGCCCGCAACCGATTCACCGAAATGTTGTCCCTGTGGTTGATTCGCTGGCCTTTCCCCGAACTGCTGGCCCAAGGTGTTGTCACGAAGGCGCACGGTAACCGAAAGGGACTTTGTACCCTTCTCGGTTCCTCTGGGTGGTTCTCGGCGTCATCGGACAACGGTGCGGAAGGCGGATGAGCGCAGAATGGGATCGGTGACCCGCATGGAACCCCGTCGAGAGCGGAACACGGCCTCCAACGACGACATCGAAGAGGTGGTGCCGCGACCGCCCTGTCCCACGCCGTCGGGCAGGGTGCCGCTCCAGCGCCGGACCGTCGACCCGCGCGACCGGGTCGCGATCCTTGTAGAGGTCGAGAGCGGGGAACTGGGGCACTCGATCACGGTCCCGGGCGTCGCCGAGCAGACGGGGGTGCTGCGCCGGCAGCTCTCCGCGCTCGCGCTGCTGCCCGAGGCGCAGACCGACGTCCTCCAGGGGCTGGTCACCGAGCTGTTCACCAATGCCGTTCGGCACACGCGCAGCGGGCTTCCCGGGGGCAGGGTCGCCGTGACGCTGCACCGGCTGCGGGGGCGGGTGCAGGTCAGGGTGACCGACCAGGGGCCGCGCGGCGGCGGTGTCCGAACCCCGCACGTGCGCGAACAGGACCTGGACCGGGAGGGCGGCTTCGGGCTGAGGCTGGTCGCCATGCAGGCGGACAGGTGGGGGACCCTGTCCGAGGGCGGGCGGACCACGGTCTGGTTCGAGCTGGATCGCGGGTGAGCCCGGCCATGTCCTGGAACCGCGCCGACGACGGTGAACAGTACGAGGCGGCCCGGCGGCTCAACGCCGCGGCGGGCCGGACGTGGACGGTGATGTGGGCCCCGGGCCTGCGCGCTTACGTGGCGTTCTACCAGGGTGAGGCCGCGGTCCGCTGGCAGAGCGCGCCCACGGCGGAGGGACTGATGGAGCGGCTGCGCGAAGCCGAACGGCGCCTGGAAACGGGCACGGGGAGGGTACGGCCGTCGGCGCCCCGAGGGAACGGGGACGACGCGCGGACCACCGGCGCACACCGACGTCCCCCGGCCGAATCGCTCCCGCACACGGCTGCGACACCGGCACGGCCCCCTTTCCCCTTGCCGGCGCCCGCGCCGAACCCGCCCACGGTGGAGCCGCCGACGGCCGTCCCCGGCCGCCCGGCCCCGGTGGAGGCCGACGGCGCCGATGACCGGCCGGCCACCGACGCGCGCGTCGCGGGGAGCCTTCCCCGTGCGTTCGGCGCTGCCGGCCCCGAGGGGGTTCCGGCGGCCTCGGGTGTGCCCGCGCGTGGCGGCACCCGTTCCAAGGGCGCCCCCGCACGCACCGTTTCCAGGGCGGCTTCCAGGGCGGCCCTCCGGCGTTCCGGCCCCGGCGGCGACCCGGACCGCGCCGTCGTGACCGCGCGGTTGCGCGGCCCGCGTACCGGAACCCGGACGGTGGTGATCCCCGGCGAGGGCCCGCCTCGGGGACCCCTCGGGATCGAGGAACGCGTGCGTGGAGGTTCGGCATCGTGAGAACCGAGCCCGCATCCGTGTACGAGGCGCTGCTCATGCTTCAGGACAGGCGGGACACGACCCGGGGCGCACACCGGGAGACCGTGAGGCGGACCACCGGCTGGGAATGGCCGCTCCCGCAGCCGACCCTGGGAGAGGTCATCGCCTCCCTGGAGATGGTGTACGACCTGGCGGAGGGCACCGCGGAGGACGCCGAGGCGATCCTTCACCTGGTACGTGTTCTGCGCACCCTGCACACCGGGCCCACCCCCTGTCCCGCCGTCGACCACCTCCATTCCGCTCATCGTTGACCCGGTCGGCCTTCGGCGCTGCTCCGGGGCCCGAGCCGGTCACGGCCACCTGCCGCCGACACACCTCCCGGGGGGGCTGGTCGCTCCGGTCGCGGGCTGTTCGGGACCGGTAGCCGCTCAGGCCGCCCGCCGTGCCGATCACGCCGATCGCTCCCGGCGGCCGGACGTACCGCGCGGCTCACCGACGGCGGGACGCAGGGCGGGCCCCGGGCTCAGGACACGGGTGGTCGGGTGGTCGACCAGCGGCGGAGTTCGTCGGCCAGGGCGACCGGGGCGTCCAGCTGGATCAGGTGCCCGGCCTCCGGGATGAGGGACAGCGTGCTGCCCGGGATCGCCGCCTGTAGCCGGTGGGCGCGGTCGACCGGGATCCAGGTGTCCTCCGTCCCCCACACGATGTGCACCGGGAACGGCAGCTCCGCCAGGTGCGGCTCCACCTCCTCGGTGAACCGCTCGTCCGCCTGGGCGATCTGCCGGTAGAACGCCTCCTTCCCTTCCTCGCCCAGCCACGGACCGACCAGCATGTCGAGGTCCTCGGGGCTCAGTCCCCGGTGCGACGCCCCGGCGATGTAGGCGCGCAGCGCCCCCTCGTGCACCGCGTCCGGCAGGCGGGCGAACACCGTCGCGTTCTCCTGCACCAACCGGAAGAACGACGACCCCCACGGCCGCAGCGCCACCACGTCCACCAGGCACAGGGCCAGGTACGCGGCGCCGTGCAGCAGCGCCGCCCGCAGCGAGACGGCGCCGCCGTAGTCGTGGGCGACGACGCGCGGGCGGTCCAGCCCCCAGTGGTCCAGCAGCGCCGCGAACGCCTCGCCCTGCACCCCCAGGTCGACCGGGTTCCGCGGGTCCTTGCCGGAAGCGCCGTAACCGGGCATGTCCCACACGTGGACGGTGAAGTCGCGGGACAGCGCGTCGGCGAACGGCGACCACAGCCGCGAGGACCACGGGGTCCCGTGGCACAGCACCAGGGGCGGCCCCGCACCCCGGCGTCCCCAGGCGATCCGGTGTCCGCGCCATTCGAATATCTCCGTCACATCCATGACTTCAGGGTGCCGGAGACCGGGGACGGAAGGGGGTTGTCCACAGGGTGGATCTCCAGGGGGTGCGCGACGGAAAACGTGTGGACGCCGACCCGGGGGTGACGGATAGGTTCTGTTCCGTGTCCTCTCCCGAAGCGTCCAGACACGTGCCGCCGGTCCGCCGGTAGGCACGTGGCGCCGCCGACGCACTCCGCCGTCGGCCGAGAATCCGGACCCCCGCAGCGGGGTCCGCCTCCCATGCGCTCGTGAACACCGGCGGTGCCGCACACCCGCCTTCCCTTCACGTGACGCCCCCGGGGGACACCCGTGCCATTTCTGCTGTACATGCTCGCCCTCGCGGTCTTCGCGCAGGGCACCTCGGAGTTCATGCTCGCCGGGCTGCTGCCCGCCGTCTCCGCCGATCTGGGCGTTTCCACGCCGCAGGCGGGGCTGCTGACCTCGTCCTTCGCCGTCGGCATGGTGGTCGGCGCACCGGTGGTGGCCGTATTGGGCCGTCGGTGGTCGCCGCGGTGGACCCTGACCGGCCTCCTCGGTCTGTTCACCGCCGCCCACGTCGTGGGCGCCCTCACCGACGACTTCTGCGTCCTGCTCGCCACCCGGGTGGCCGCGGCCCTGGCCAACGCCGGGTTCCTGGCGGTCGCCCTGGCCGTGGTCGCCGCCGTGGTGCCCGCCGGGCTGCGGGCCCGCGGACTGCCGGTGGTGCTCGGCGGCACCACCCTGGCGCTGGTCGC
>NZ_JASFDV010000125.1 GCF_030766825.1 Nocardiopsis sp. CC223A | reverse complement strand
ACCCGGGCGGGCCCCGCCGTGCGACACCGCCGAGCCTGCGGGGCAGGGCACGGTAGGGGCACCTGCACTCGTGGTTTTGCGGGAGATCGCCCGGCGGCCGCCCGTGTCCTTCGGCGCGAGCGCCGAACCGCACGAAGGCATCCGCCGCACACGCCCTGGGACGACGGGACCGCGGGCCCCGGGTATGCCGTGCATCACATGAGCGCCGTCCTTCTCGGGCTGATCCGTCGTGTTCGCGTGCTCTATCCTCGGTCGCTGTACTCGTGTACCCCCGCCCCATCCCCGGAGCGGGTGCATTCTTTGTGAGGATGTCGAGGATGGACGCAGCAGCCGAGCTGGAGTCGGGAGCCGAGGACCGGGACGGCGCCGCCGCGCCGACGACCTCCGCCGTTCCCGTGCAGCAGGTGTCCCTGTGGTCGCCGCCCCGCTCCGTCCAGGGCAGTGCCCGACGCCGCCGCCGGATCACCGGGCTGGCCGTCGGGACGGCGGCCGTCCTGCTCATCGCCGGCGGTACCGCCGCCGCGTGGGCGCTGATCGGTGAGGACGCCGAGGACGTTCCGAACGCCGCCGTTCCGGCCGTGGAGTTCGTCGGCTCGTGGGCGGGCGAGATGACCCAGGTCGACACGGAGGGCGAGCACGTCGCCGACTGGCACGCCGAGGTCCGGATCGAGGAGGGCGCCGAGCGCGGCAGCACCGCCTGGACCACCTTCACCTGTTCCGGGACGCTTGAGCTGACGGCGACCGACAACGACCGCAGGGTCTACGCCTACACCGAGACGGCCGACCCCGAGGAGCGCTGCGTCGACGAGTCCGAGCTGACCGTCTGGCCCGGCGCGGACGGGCTCCACGCGGAATGGTCCTCCGTCACCCGGGAGGGGACCCGGATGACCTCCACCGGGCTGCTCTCCAGCGCCACCTGACACCGCGGTCCGGTGCCGCCACCGGGCGGCACGGTCACCGGGCGGCATCGTTATCGGGAAAACCGGGTCCGGTGCGGTTCAAGCGCCCCGGGAAGGGGAGGAGACCGGTCGGCTTCCCGTGCTCTCGCGGGGTTTCGGCCGGGACCGATATAACCTTACTGACCGACGATTCCTCGTTGGCCGGTGTGTGCGAAGCCCCCGGATGCCGTGGCCCGTCGCACACACGAGGGCGAACCTCCGAGATAATGGTCGAAGAGTGATTCACGCCCCTTAAGCCACACGGGCGCGAGTCGCACGGAACCGGCCCACGGTTTCGAAGCCGAGACGTACCCAGCGGATCGGCGTCGGTGCTGTGGCCCGGCCACCCGCGAGGAACACGAGAAAGGGGAATGGCATGGCGGCAATGAAGCCGAGGACCAGTGACGGGCCGTTGGAGGTCACGAAGGAGGGTCGCGGCATCATCATGCGGGTTCCGCTGGAGGGCGGTGGCCGCCTGGTCGTCGAACTGACCCCGGACGAGGCCACCGAGCTCCGGGACGCGCTCCAGGGCGTCGTCGGCTAGCACCGGCACCACCGTCCCCCACCCAGGGCCGGATGCGCCCCGACACCCCCGAGGTGGTCACACCTCCCAACGAGTGAACGATTGTGAGCGACCTGTGCCCTTCGCCACGGAGATCAACCCCGTCACCGGGGCCCTCGACGACACCGCGGCCGACCTCCTCGTCCTGCCCGTGCAGGCGGTGGACGAAGGCCCGGCGGCGGTCCAAGGGATCGAGGAGGGCGGCCTGAGCCGGGTGCTCCCGGCCCCGCTCACCGATCTGTTCACGCATTACTCGCTCACCGGCAAGGCCGGTGAGTCGGTCCAGTTCCCGGTGTCCCGGGACCAGGGTCTGGCCAGGTTGGCCCTCCTGGGGGTCGGATCGGGTTCCCCCGACGACCTCCGGAAGGCCGGGGCCGCCCTGTCCCGGGCCGCTCGGGGCCGCGAGCGCGTCGCGTTCGCCTGGCCCGGGGCCCTCGCCGGCGAGGCCGCCGCCACGGCCTTCGCCGAGGGGGCGCTGCTGGCCTCCTACACCTTCACGCTGAAGACCGCGGAGCCGGATGCCGCCCAGCGCCCGGCCCCCGTGATCGACGTCGTCGGGGACGCCCCCGCCGACGCCCTGGCCCGGGGCACCGTCCTGGCCCGCGCCACCGCTCTGGCCCGCGACCTCATCAACACCCCCTCCCGGACCAAGGACCCCGCCTGGATGGCCGAGCGCGCCGCCGAGGTCGCCGCCGAGGCCGGGCTCGGCATCGAGGTCTGGGACGAGAAGGACCTGGAGAACGAGGGCTTCGGCGCCATCCTGGCCGTCGGCCAGGGCTCGTCCCGGCCGCCCCGGATGGTCCGGCTCTCCTACACCCCGCAGGACCCCGACGCCCCGCACGTGGTGCTGGTCGGCAAGGGGATCACCTTCGACACCGGCGGCCTCTCGCTCAAGCCGAACGAGAACATGTCGCTGATGAAGACCGACATGAGCGGTTCGGCGATCGTGCTGGCCGTGCTGTCGGCGCTGTCCGCCGTGTCCGCGCCGGTGCGGGTCACCGGCCTGCTGGCGCTGGCCGAGAACGCCTTCTCCGGCGACGCCACCCGCATCGGCGACGTCCTCACCACCTACTCCGGGACCACCGTCGAGGTGCTCAACTCCGACGCCGAGGGCCGCCTGGTCCTGGCCGACGCGCTGGGATACGCCGTCGACCGGCTGGAGCCCGACATCCTGGTCGACGTCGCCACGCTCACCGGCGCCGCCAAGCTCGCCCTGGGCACCGGCATCGCGGCCCTGTACAGCACCGACGACGCCCTCGCCGGGCGGATCACCGAGGCCGGGCAGGCCGCGGGCGAACCGCTGTGGCGGATGCCCCTCACCGAGGAGTACGTCCCCACCACGAAGTCGCGGATCGCCGACCTGGCCAACATCGGCACCCGCAAGGAGTTCGGCCCGGCGGGCGCCACCGACGCGGCCCTGTTCCTGCGCGAGTTCACCGGCGGCCTGCCCTGGGCCCACCTGGACATCGCCGGTCCGGGCCGATCCATGAAGGAGAGCGGTATCCTCACCCGGGGCGGCACCGCGTTCGCCACCCGCACGCTGCTGCGCTGGCTCGCCGAGGCCTGACCGGAAGGGCGAAGGCGCCCACGGGGTTCCGGAAGGCCCGGCGCGGACACCCGAGGAACGAGGACGGCCGCGTAGGGCCGGAGGCTCCCGTTCCCCGGCCGCCGGGGCGCGGCCCGAAGCGAGCATGGGGGCCGCCGCACACCGTGCGGCGGCCCCTCGGCGTCGTCGGTCAGCGGCGGATGGCGGTGAGGAGGCCCTCGCCCAGCGGCATCAGCAGCGGAATGAACGCCTCGTCCTCGCGGATGCGCCCGATGACCTCGCGGACCGCCGTTTCGGCCGGGTCCGGGGCGCGCAGCGGGCCGTCCGGCTCACCGGGACCGGACAGGACCCCGTGCAGCACCACCATGCCGCCCGGCCGCAGCAGGCGCAGCGCCTCGTCCAGGAACGCCGGGTAGGAGCGCCGTTCGGCGTCCACGAACACCAGGTCGTAGCCGCCGTCGGTGAGCCGGGGCAGCACCTCCGCGGCCGTGCCGCGGATCAGCCGGGCCCGCCCCGCGCCGAACCCGGCGCGGGCGAACACCGCCCGGGCACCGTCCAGATGGACCGAGTCGGAATCCATAGTGGTCAGGATGCCCTCGCGCGCCATACCGCGCAGCAGCCACAGCCCCGAGGCACCGTACCCGGTCCCGATCTCGACCACCGACCGGGCGCCGATCGAGGCGGCCAGGAACCGCAGGGCGGACCCCGCCGACGGATCCACGGCGGGGGCGAGCGATCCCGCCGCCGCGTCGTAGGCGTCGGCGAGCGCATCGTCCCGCAGTGCCTCCTGCTCGAACCGGGCCTGCTCGGTGCGGACCCAGCCGAGCCGGGCCGCTGTCTCTTCCACGCCGGTGATGACGCCCTCCCGCTGCGATGGTCTGTGAGAACTGTGGCCGGGGCGTCCGACCGGCGTAGAGTCACCCACCGTGGAAGGATGATCGCGATCGGGTCACGGCCAAGAGAAAGCCTAACGTGATCCGGTGGGCGGACCGAGCGTGGCGACGGGAACTTAATCGGCGTCCGTCGGCGTTGAACCGGGAGGAACGTACGTTGATCACCACGAAGCAGTACTCCCCCCGAGCGCACTGCGGCGCTTCGACGGGATGAAGGGAGAAGCGGTGCCAGAAACCGGCCCTGCCGCGGAGTTCGAGGCGTGGGAGCCGCCGAGCTGGGACGAGGTCGTCCGCACCCACTCCCCCCGGGTGTACCGACTCGCCTACCGGCTGACCGGCAACAAGCACGATGCCGAGGACCTCACCCAGGAGGTCTTCATCCGGGTCTTCCGCTCCCTCGCCAACTACACCCCCGGGACCTTCGAGGGGTGGCTGCACCGCATCACCACCAACCTCTTCCTGGACATGGCCCGGCGCAAGGCCCGCATCCGCTTCGAGGGCCTGGCCGACAACGCCGACGAGCGCCTGGAGGGCCGTGAGCCCTCGCCCGCCCAGCGCTACGACGACCGGCACTTCGACGCCGACGTCCAGGCCGCCCTGGACGCGCTGCCCGCGGAGTTCCGCGCCCCCGTCGTCCTCTGTGACATCGAAGGCCTCTCCTACGAGGAGATCGCCGCGACGCTCGGCGTCAAACTCGGCACCGTGCGCAGCCGTATCCACCGGGGCCGCGCCCAACTGCGCCGCGCCCTGGAGCACCGACGGTCCCTGGCCGCCGCTGAGAACACCGGGGAGGCGGAGTGAGCAGAGAACACCTGGGAGAGCGACTCTCCGCGCTCATCGACGGGGAACTGGGCCCCGCCGACCACGAGAGCGCCCTCATCCACCTGGCCAAGTGCGAGAGCTGCCGGTTCGAGGCGGACATGATGCGTCGGCTCAAGCGCCGGCTGCACGGTCTGGGCGAGCCCGAGCCCGACCTCGACTTCATGGGGCGCCTCGTGGGACTGTCCCGGGGGGACGGCCCGGGGGGTCCGGACCGGGGCCCTTCTGAGCCGCCGTCCGGAGGCGCGGGCTTCGGCTCCCGTCCGCCTCTGGGCTCCTCCCGCCCCCTCGGCGGCTTCCCGGACCCGGGGCCCACTCCTCCGCCGGCCCCGCTGCTGACCGAGGAGACCGTGGTCCCCCCGGAGCGGCGCACCCGCCGCCGCGGCGAGCGGTTCTCCCACCTGTTCCCCACCCTCCCCGGCGGCCGTTACGCGGTCGCGGGGGTCGCGGTCGCCACGGCCCTGCTGGGCGGCGCGTTCGTCGCCGGCGGGGAGACCGGTGACGCCCCGGTGGTGGAGCCCCGCCTGTCGGACTTCGCGGTCGAGCACGCGGTGACCAGCCGGGTCATCCCGGTCGTGGACACCCCGCCGTCCCAGGCCCACTCCGGGCCCGGACCGGATCTGCCGACGCGGTGAACGCGGGGGGACCCTCCGCGCACCCGGTACCGGCCGCCGTCGCGGCCGTGGTGCTCCTGTGCCTGCTGTTGACCGGCGGTGCCCACCCGTGCGCCGACGCGGTGCCCGGGGACGGCCCCGACGACGGCATGGCCGTGCTGCGCCGCTCGGCCGCCGGCGACGTCGCCTACACCGCGATCCGGGAGATGACCGGGGAGGCGGGGCACGGCACCCCGCCCACCCGGGTGGTCGACCGCCCGGGGGACGGTGTGGCGCTCATCCCGATGACCGGGGGCGCGGATCCCTTCGTGGTGGCCGACAGCCCGTTCAAGGAGCTCGACGAGCGGCTGCTCGCCACCCTGGAGCGCGTCTACACGGTCACCGAGGCCGGAGTCGGGGAGGTGGACGGCCGTCCCGCGCACACGGTGGAGGCGGTCCGCGCCAACGGCACGGTCGCGGGCCGGTTCTGGGTGGACGTCGACACCGGCGTCCTGGTGGGCGGCTCGGTGTACGGTCGCGACGGCCGGGACGTGCTCGGCTTCCGGCTGACCGATCTGGAGCCGGGCGACCGGCACTGGCCGGAAGAGGTCACCGAGGACTCCCCGTGGGGGGACGTTCTGACCCCGGGCGAACGTGAGGCGCTGCGCGCGGACGGCTGGGTCCTGCCCGAGAACCTGGCCTGGAACCTGAGCCTGATCGACGCGCGCGCCACCGTCCACGCCGGACACAAAGTCGTCCACGCGGTCTATTCGGATGGATTGTCGCAGGTGTCGGTCTTCTCCCAACGTGGGAAGCTGGACGAAGACGCCCCGAACGGGGTCCGCGGCGGATCCACCGGAACCGGAACCGGGGGAACGGGCGTCACACCACAACATGAAACGATCTTCGGCGGCGACGGCGGCCGGTACCACGGCATGTGGCAGGCGGACGGGTTCGTCTACACGGTCCTGGCCGACGCACCGACGGACCTGACCGCCTCGGCGGTGACGGCCCTGCCCGGACCGGACGACTCCGGTTTCTGGTCCCGGGTCCACCGGGGCATGTCACGCCTGGGGCTGCTGTAGGCCCTCGCCGCGCCCGACCGAAAGCCACAGCGACACACGGAGCAGGTCTTGACTGAGGAAAACGGCCGTTCGGAACAGGGGAGCGGCCCGGGACGGCCTACCCCGCCGGGCGGCACGCCCCCCGGCTTCGGCGTACCCGAACCGACGTCGGGCACCGCGCTCCCCGCTCACCGCCCCCACGCCTCGCCTCCCGGCAGTGGAGAACCCATGCATCCCGATCCCCAGGGCCGCCCTCCCTTCGGCGCCCCCGAGCCCGTCC
Source organism: Nocardiopsis sp. CC223A (assembly GCF_030766825.1). Taxonomy (GTDB): domain Bacteria; phylum Actinomycetota; class Actinomycetes; order Streptosporangiales; family Streptosporangiaceae; genus Nocardiopsis. The sequence continues at coordinate 6,679 of NZ_JASFDV010000125.1, read as the reverse complement.
CCGGCCACCCTCCCACCGGCCGGCACCCCTCCGGCCCCACCGCCCCCTCCGGCCCCACCGGCAGGCAGGCCCCCTTCGGCACCGGCGACCCCAACGCCCCCGGTGCGCCCGCGGCACCCCCGGGGCCCGGGTTCGCGGCGCCGACGAGCCAACAGGCGTCGTTCGGGCCGGGCGGACCCGGCGGTCCGGGGACCGGCGGCGCCGGCGACCCCGCCGGGGCGGACCCGGCAGGGCCGTACGCGTACGCGGCTGCGGGCGCGCAGCGCCGGGAGAAGCGCGGCATCCCCGCGTGGATGGCGCTCAGCGGCATGCTGGTCGTCGCCATCATCGCCGGCGGCGCCGGCGGTGTGGCGGGCGGGGCCTTCGCGGGCGGCACCGTCCAGGAGGCCCCGGCCCAGGCCGAGGGCCCGACCATGAACGAGCCCCCGCCGGAGGCGCCCCAGCGCGACCCCGACACCATCGCGGGCGTCGCACAGCGGGTGAGCCCCAGCGTGGTGTCCATCCGCAGCGCCGACCGGAGCATCATGGGCGGCGGCTCCGGGTTCATCATCGAGGGCGACTACGTCGTCACCAACGACCACGTCTCCTCCGAACTGGAGGGTGACGGCATCCTCGTGGAGTACAGCGACGGCAGCCTCTCCCCGGCCACCGTCGTGGGCGCCGACCCCAGCTCCGACCTGGCGGTGCTCTCCCTGGAGGACCCCATCGACGTGGAGCCCCTGGAGTTCGGCGACTCCGAGCAGGTCATCGTGGGCGACGAGGTCATCGCCATCGGTGCGCCCCTGGGCTACTCGGGCACCGTCACCCAGGGCATCATCAGCGCCGTCAACCGCCCGGTGACCTCCGGCGACGGACCCAACGCCAGCCGGTTCTACGCGCTCCAGACCGACGCGGCCATCAACCCCGGCAACTCCGGCGGGCCGCTGGTGGACACCCGGGGCCGGGTCATCGGCGTCAACTCGATGATCGTGACCATGGGCTACGCGGGTGAGAGCGCCGGCAACATCGGCCTGGGCTTCGCCATCCCCTCCCTGGAGGTCGAGCGGGTCGTGCAGCGGCTCATCGAGGACGGCCAGGCCACCTACGCCGACCTCGGCGCCGAGATCGATGTCGAGCGCACCCTGGCGGGCGCGGCCGTCGAATCGGTCGAGTCCGGCGGTGCCGCGGACCGGGCCGGCCTGCGCTCGGGCGACGTCATCATCAGGTTCGACGGCCGCACGGTCAACTCCGGCCAGGAACTGCTGGCGATGATCCGCGACCGCTCCCCGGGCGACGAGGTCGAGGCCGAGTACGAGCGCGGCGGGAACACCGAGTCCACCACGATCACCCTCGACTCCAGCGACTGACCGCGGACGGCGGAGGCCCCCGGGCGCACCCGGGGGCCTCCGCCGTCCTCCGCGCCCTCTTACCTGCGCATGGGGGAGATGCCGAGCTGCATCCCGGCCAGGCCGCGCGGGCGGCCCACCAGGCTGTCGGCGATCGACTCGATGATCTTGGACGCCTCGGCGTCGGGGTCGGTCAGGACCAGCGGCCTGCCCTCGTCGCCGCCCTCGCGCAGACGCGTGTCGAGCGGGATCTGGCCCAGCAGCGGGATGTTCGTGCCCAGCGTGCGGCCCAGGGCGTCGGCGACGGTCTGCCCGCCGCCCTCACCGAAGAGGGGGATCCTCTCGCCGGCGTGCTCGTAGTACGACATGTTCTCGATCACGCCCGCCACCCGCTGGTGGGTCTGGGCGGTGATGGAGCCGGCGCGCTCGGCGACCTCCGCGGCGGCCTGCTGCGGGGTGGTCACCACCAGCAGCTCGGCGGTCGGCAGCAGCTGCGCCACGGAGATGGCGATGTCGCCGGTCCCCGGGGGCAGGTCCATGAGCAGGACGTCGAGGTCGCCCCAGTACACGTCCGACAGGAACTGCTGTAGGGCGCGGTGCAGCATCGGCCCGCGCCACACCACCGGGGTGTTGCCCTGGGTGAACATGCCGACCGAGATGACCTTGATGTCGTGCGCGGTCGGCGGGATGATCATGTCCTCGACCTTGGTCGGGAAGTCCGACGCGCCGAGCATGCGGGGCACCGAGTGCCCGTAGATGTCGGCGTCGACGACACCGACCTTGTGCCCCTGGGCGGCCATGGCGGCCGCGAGGTTGACGGTGACGGACGACTTGCCGACGCCGCCCTTGCCGGACGCGACCGCGAAGACCTTGGTGAGCGAGTTCGGCTTGGCGAAGGGGATCTCCTTCTCCGCCTGGCCGCCGCGCAGCTTGGTCTGTAGCTCCTTGCGCTGCTCGTCGCTCATCACGTCGAGTTCGACGCGCACGGAGGTGACCCCGGCGACCTTGGTCACCGCTTCGGTCACGTCCTTCTCGATACGGCCGCGCATGGGACACCCGGCCACCGTCAGGTAGATGCCGACGTGCACGGAACCGTCGTCGCCGATGTCGACGCTCTTGACCATTCCGAGGTCGGTGATGGGACGGCGGATCTCCGGGTCTTGCACCGTGGCCAGGGCCTTGTGCACCTGATCGGTGGTTGGTGTGGAGGACATGTGCCCAATCGTAGGTCAGCGGGACGGGGTACTCGGTCCGCGGTCTGCCCCCAACGGACCTTTCATTCCAACGAAGGGGGGTCGCCCCGCTATTCCATGCCGGGTCAGCATGTCCGCCGGTGGCGGCCCGCCCGGATCCGCACCGTGACCGTCCGATAACGGCGCGGACTTAACGCAGGCAATACATGGCCGGATAGTAACCTCAGCGCACGATGGGAAATGTTCCGCCACCGCCGGGTTCGTCCTGGCCCGCCGCCCCGGGGGGGCCGGACGGGCAGGCGTCGCGGACCCATGCCCAGGAGCAGACCTGGGCGGGGCCGCCCGGGGGAGGGCGGCTGACCCCGCCCGAGGGGCACCCCGTGGTGAACGCCGACCGCGGTGTGTGGGCATGGCCGCCACCGAGACCGGTGCGGACCAGGCAGGCCCACCCGTTCGCCCCCGCCGCGGTGCCGGAGGGTGAGCCCTATCACAGACTCGGGCGGACCCCGTGGCACCGCTGGTGGACACCGCTGCTGACCCTCTCGGTGCTCGGCGTCCTGGCGTTCTTCCTGTGGGTGGCGATGGCGCTGGCCGTCACCCTGGTCGCGGTGCTGGGCGGCAGCGGCCTGGCCCCGGATTCGGTGAGGGTCGGCGAGATCGCCGGGCTCGCCTTCGGGCTCACCACCTCGGCCCTGTTCGTTCCCATCACCGTCTTTCTGGTGCGGGTGGTGCAGTGGCGCCGCGTGGGCTCGCTGATGTCGGTGGCGGGGCGTACCCGCTTCCGCTGGCTGCTGCGCTGCGCGGCCCTGGCGGTCGTCCCGGTGATGCTGAGCACGGCCGCCTACCTCCTGCTGGCCGACCGGTTCGGCACGGTCCCGGTCACGGCCGAGGCGGCCGGGGACGGCCGGGTCCTGCTCGCCGCACTGGCGGTCATCGTCCTGCTGGTGCCGTTCCAGTCGCTGGCCGAGGAGCTCACGCTGCGCGGCCTGGTCATCCAGTTGGTGGGCGCGCTCGGCGCCCGCCCGGGCGAGCCCGCGGGCTCCGGTCCGGTCGCCCGCGTCCTGCGCTCGCCCTGGCCCGCGGTGCTGGCCGGGGGCACGCTGTTCCCCGCCGTCTACGCCTCGACCCACCAGGACCGGCCCTGGACCGTCGCCGCACTGACGGTGCTCGGGCTGGCGCTGTCCTGGCTGACCTGGCGCACCGGTGGCCTGGAGGCCGCGATCGGCCTGCACGTGGTCGCCGCGCTGGTGCAGTTCACCCTCACCGTCCTGGCGGGCGGCATCACCGCCATCGGGACCGGTGCCGTCCTGGGCGCGGGGCTGGCCCCGGGGACGGGGACCCCGCTGGTGCTGGTGCTCACCGCCGCCCAGACCGGGCTCTACGTTCTGCTGGTCCGCGGGGCGGCCCGCCGTGCGGGCCTGAGCCGCCTCTCGGCGGTCTGACCCATCAGACGCTCTCCCGGGCCTCGGCCGGCCGCTCCGGGAACACCCATGTCCGGTAGGAGAAGAACCGGAACAGCGTGCCCAATCCCACACCCACCACGTTGCCCGCGATGTTGCGCGACAGCGGGTCGTCGAACCCCAGCACGTACACCGAGAACGCCTGGCAGCCCAGCTGGATGAGCAGCCCCACCCCGTTCATCGCCAGGAACAGCAGCGTCTCCCGCCCGTACCCGGTCCGGGCCCGGTCGGCGAACGTCCAGAACCGGTTCCCCACGAACGCCACCGCGATCGACACCAGCGTCCCCAGGACCTGCCCGGGCAGCGCGTCCATCCCCGCCACCTCCCACAGGAGGTTGGTGACGGCCAACTGCACCACGTACGCCACGGCCCCCACGGAACCGAACTTGCCCAGCTGGGCGATGAGCGCGGCGAGCCGCGGATGCCGGGTGAGGAACGCGCGCACGGGGCCTCCGGGATGGGGATCACCAGCGGTGACGGGGCGGCTCGGACGGGGCCTTCGGCACACCCTAGACTTCTGACCGGGGGTAGGAGCAACCCCGGCCGCGGGTTCCGAGCCGTTCCGGCCAGGCTCCGTCGCGCGCGGAGCCGTCCCGTCACCGCGGTTCGAGCAGATGAGTTGAGGAACTGTGAGCGAGCGTAACCGCACCGTCCCCCGCGTGGGAATGGTGGGAGGGGGGCAACTCTCCCGCATGACCCACCAGGCCGCGATCGCGCTGGGCGTGGACTTCGGGGTCCTGGCCGCCGGTCCCACCGACAGCGCGGCCCTGGTCTGCGGGAACGTCACCCTGGGCGACGACCGCGGATTGGACGACGTCCTGGCCTTCGCCAAGGCCAACGACGTGGTGACCTTCGACCACGAACACGTCCCCGAGCGGGTGCTGCGCGCCGTGGAGGAGGCGGGCGGCCTGCTGCGCCCGGGCCGCGACCCGCTGCGCTTCGCCCAGGACAAGCTGCGCATGCGCACCCGCCTCACCGAGCTGGGCGCCCCGGCCCCGCGGTGGCGCGCCGTCACCGCACCGGAGCACGTCACCGCGTTCGCCGCCGACACCGGCTGGCCGGTCGTCCTCAAGGCCGCCCGCGGCGGCTACGACGGCAAGGGCGTGTGGGTGGTGGACGACGCCGACGAGGCCGCGCGGGTCGTGGCGCGCGCCGCCGCCGAGGACGTCCCGCTGCTGGTGGAGGAGAAGGTCGCGTTCGAACGCGAACTCGCCGTCCAGGTGGCCCGCTCCCCGCACGGCCAGGTCGCCGTCTACCCGGTGGTGGAGACCGTGCAGCGCGGCGGCATCTGCCACGAGGTGATCGCCCCGGCCCCGGGCCTGCCGGAGGAGAAGGCCACCCGCGCCCAGCAGCTGGCCATCGAGATCGCCCACGCCCTGGACGTCACCGGCGTGCTCGCCGTGGAGCTGTTCGAGACGGCCGACGGCGTGGTCGTCAACGAGCTGGCGATGCGCCCGCACAACTCCGGCCACTGGACCATCGAGGGCGCCCGCACCTCCCAGTTCGAGCAGCACCTGCGCGCCGTGCTGGACCTGCCGCTGGGCTCGCCCCGCACCAATACCCCCTACACCGTCATGGCCAACCTGCTGGGCGGCGACGACCCCGAGGTCTACCGCCGCTACCTGCACGTGATGGCCGTCGACCCGGAGATCAAGATCCACTTCTACGGCAAGGACGTGCGTCCGGGCCGCAAGATCGGGCATGTGACCGTGACCGGCGACGATCACCGCGACCTGCTGGAGCGGGCCCGCGCCGCCGCCGACTACCTGCGAGGAGACGACCAGTGAGCAAGGACCCCGTGGTGGGCATCGTGATGGGCTCGGACTCCGACTGGCCGGTGATGCGGGAGGCGGCCGAGGCCCTGCGCGAGTTCGACGTCCCCTTCGAGGCCGACGTGGTGTCGGCGCACCGGATGCCGCACGAGATGGTGTCCTACGGCGCCGACGCGGCGGGCCGGGGCCTGAAGGCGGTCATCGCCGGGGCGGGCGGGGCCGCCCACCTGCCGGGCATGCTGGCCTCGGTGACGACGCTGCCGGTGATCGGCGTCCCGGTGCCGCTCAAGTACCTGGACGGGATGGACTCGCTGCTGTCCATCGTCCAGATGCCCGCCGGGGTGCCGGTGGCGACGGTGGCCGTGGGCGCGGCGCGCAACGCGGGGCTCCTGGCGGTGCGGATGCTGGCGATGCACGACCCCCTGCTGGCGGAGAAGATGGCGAAGTTCCAGGTGGAGCTGCGCGAGCAGGCGCACGCCAAGGGCGAGCGGCTGCGCCGCGAGGCCGCCGAGGGCTCCCGGCCGACCGGCTTCGGCCTGTAAGCGGGTGTTCCGACGCCCCGGCGCCCGTGCGGGCGCCGGGGCGTCGCCGTGTTCCTCGCGAGCGCGCGGTGGGGGCGCGCAGTCCGGCCGGCGCCCGGTCCACCGTGGGCAGGGACGACGGGGCCATCAGGTACTGGAGCACGTATCCGGCCACGAGGTCGTGGACCGTGGAGCCGGTGCCGGCGACCGTGGCCTCGTCGAGTTCGTCCGAGGGGACGTCCAGGACGAGCGCGGCCCGCTCCCGGCGGCCGGCATCTCCGAGACGAGCACCGAGTCCGGCACGGCCCTGGGCATCCCGGTCCTGGGCACGGCGGACGCCGGCCTCTACCGCGGCGCCGTGCGGGCCGGGGGCGTCACCGGTCCGGCCGCCGAGGCGGTCCCGGGGCC
>NZ_JASFDV010000124.1 GCF_030766825.1 Nocardiopsis sp. CC223A | reverse complement strand
CGATGCCGCCGCACCCGCGTCCGGAGGGTGAGCCTCAGCCCGCCCCGTCGCGGCCGTCCCGTCCGTGTGGGGGTGTTCTGTGGTGGGTCGTCGGGTGTCGTCCTGCCGGTCCTTCGGCCATCCGGTGGGGGCCGCTGTCCTGTCTGTGTGGGGGTGTTCTGTGGTGGGTCGTCGGGTGTCGTCCTGCCGGTCCTTCGGCCATCCGGTGGGGGCCGCTGTCCTGTCTGTGTGGGGGTGTTCCGTGGCGGGTCGTCGGGTGCTGTCCTGCCGGTCCTTCGGCCATCCGGTGGGGGCCGCCGTCTCGTCTGTGTGGGGGTGTTCCGTGGCGGGCCGCCGGGTGCCGCCCCGCCCGTCCCCCGGCCACCCGGCGGGAGCGGCCGCCCGGCCCGCGTCGGTGGCCCACGCCTGATCGGCCGCGTGCGGGGTCCCGCCGCCCGGCGTGGGCCCGTTCCGCCCTCGGGGGCGCACGGCCGGGGGTCGTGCCTCCCCGGCCGGGGCGGCGGCCGGGGACGTTCTGCTCGCGTCGGTGGCGTGAGATCGGTTCTCGCGGAGGTGGGCGGCGGTGTGCGGGGCGGGCGGATGCGTACTGCGGCCCGGAGCGGTGCCGGGCCGTGTGCCTCCCGGCCGACCGGTGGATCCGCCGGGTCCGGTGGGCTGCTCCACGGCGGAATCGTCGCTCCGGGGAAGGGCCGGGCGGAGGCGCTCGGTGGTGCCGTCGGTGGGCGGCGGGTGGGGGAGCCGGGCGCCGGTCCACGGGGGCGGATCGCGCGGGGGCGGGGTGCGCACGGTGCGGGTGGCGTCCGGGTCCGGGGGTGTCGGGGCGCGGTCGTGCGGGTCGCGCTCGGGCCAGGCGTCCACCGAGTACGGGGCGCTCGGGATGCCCTCGGCGGGTTCGGGGGCGGGACGCGGGATGCGGGCGCGCAGCCGGCGTGCGGCCGGGGAGGCGTCCAGGCCCAGGGCTCGGAGTCGTTCCTGCTGGTCGTGTCGAGGGGTCATGAGCCCAAGGTAAGGAGCCCGGTCACGGCACGCCAGCGGGGATGTACGGCCTGTGGATAACCCGAAGGCCCGGCCCCCGCACGGGGGCCGGGCCTTCGGTGAAGGGCTCTAGGCGCTCTGCAGGTCGTGCAGGCGCTTGGCGATCGCGCTCTTGCGGTTCGCGGCCTGGTTCTTGTGGATGACGCCCTTGCTCACGGCCTTGTCCAGGGCGCGGGCGGCGGAGCGCTGGGCCACGGTGGCCTGCTCGACGTTCCCGGTCTCGGCAGCCTCACGGAACCGGCGGACGGCCGTCTTCAGCGAAGAGCGCACCGCCTGGTTGCGGACACGGGCCTTCTCGTTCTGCCGAATGCGCTTCTTCTGCGACTTGATGTTCGCCATGCGAAAACGTGCTCCAGTTGATCTGTGCTTGTGCGTCGGTCGGTCCGCGGGCTCTGCTCACGGGCAGCCGTTCCGTGAGCGGCCGACACGGGCGTCGACGCTGGGTGTGTGATTTCCACAGGGCTTGAAAGAACGTGGAAGTCCGAGACACGGACTTCCAGTATGCCGCATGGCGCCCACTGCTCAGCCCAGCCACCCTGCCGTGTAGAGCCGCAGGTCCGCCGGATCGGACAGGCTCACCCCCAGGCGCACCTGCTCGGGCGCCCGCGCCCGGGTCGTTCCGATGCGGATCGCCGCCAGCACCGTCTCCGCCTGCTCGCCGGACGGCACCCCGAAGCGGACCGTCACCTCATCCCGGGTGCGCAGCGCCGCCACCGCCTCGGTCACCTGCCGCACCGTGAACCCGCCGTCCATGGCGTCCGTGGGCATCCCCGGGTCCGTCCCCGGCAGCACCACCTCGTCGGCGTGCTCGGCCACCCGCGCCAGGTACCCCTTGGACCAGTACTTCTCCTCGCCGTTCATGACGAACGACGGGATGCGCCCGCCGGGGGCCGGCTCCACGTGGTGCGCCAGCACCGACAGCACCGCGTCCCCGCCCAGCTCCCCGCGCACCATCTCCATGAGCGTCGGCAGCGACGGGTCGTTGACGGTCACCGGCCGGATCTCCAGGTGCACCCCCGCGTACCCTTCGGCGGCCCGTGCCGCGGCCGGGGCGAGCCGCTCGCGGGCCTGCCGGTCGAACCGGTCGCTCAGCAGCGACGACCCCTCGGTGGCGTGCCGCAGCCAGGCCAGCGCCCGCACGTCCGGGTACCCTTCCACCAGGGGGCGCAGGTCGTCGGCGGCGGTGACGTCCCCCTCGGCGTCGATCTCCCCGGCGAACAGGTACACGGTGTCCACCGCGCCGGTGTCCAGCAGCGCGCGCAGATCGTCGGCGTCGTCGGCGGAGTCCACCCACACGGCGTCGGTCCCCTGGGAGACCGCCCATGCCGCCGGTGTCCCCGAATACTGGGCGGCCAGCAGCACCCCCACCCCGGCCAGGACGACGGCGACCGCCGCCGCACCCGCCAGCAGCCGGGTCAGAAACCACTTCACCGCCGCCACCCCCACCGTTCGTGCGCCCCGAGAGGCTCGGAGGTCGCATAATCTGGACACCGGACAGACCCGCGTGCGCGACCATGATGTCGCACCGTCCGCCGCCCGCCCAAGGGGAGGGCGCGCACTCCTCCATGGGAGGATGGACGACGGCCCCGCGGGCCGCACACCCCGAACCCTTAGTCGAACGGAGCACGGTGGCACAGCCGAACCGGACCGATCCCGCGCTGATCCGCAACTTCTGCATCATCGCGCACATCGACCATGGCAAGTCGACGCTGGCCGACCGGATGCTCCAGATCACCGGCGTCGTCGAGGACCGTCAGATGCGGGCCCAGTACCTGGACCGCATGGACATCGAACGCGAACGCGGCATCACCATCAAGTCGCAGGCCGTGCGCATCCCGTTCACGGCGCTGGACGACAAGACCTACACCCTGGACCTCATCGACACGCCCGGGCACGTCGACTTCACCTACGAGGTCTCCCGCTCGCTGGCCGCCTGCGAGGGCGCGGTCCTGCTGGTGGACGCCGCCCAGGGCATCGAGGCCCAGACCCTGGCCAACCTGTACATGGCGCTGGAGAACGATCTGACGATCATCCCGGTGCTCAACAAGATCGACCTGCCGGCCGCCCAGCCGGAGAAGTACGCCGAGGAACTGGCCGGGATCATCGGCTGCGAGCCCTCCGACGTGCTCAGGGTCAGCGCCAAGACCGGCGAGGGCGTCGAGGAGCTGCTCAACGAGATCGTCCGGCAGATCCCGCCGCCGATCGGCGACGCCGACGCCCCGGCCCGCGCGATGATCTTCGACTCGGTCTACGACACCTACCGCGGCGTGGTCACCTACGTCCGCGTGGTGGACGGCCGCCTCAGCCCGCGCGAACGCATCCAGATGATGTCCACCCGGGCCTCCCACGAGATCCTGGAGATCGGCGTCAGCTCGCCCGAACCCACCAAGTGCGACGGCCTGGGCGTGGGCGAGGTGGGATACATCATCACCGGCGTGAAGGACGTGCGCCAGTCCAAGGTCGGTGACACCATCACCGCCCTGAACCGGCCCGCCACCGAGATGCTGTCGGGCTACCAGGACCCCAAGCCCATGGTGTTCTCGGGCCTGTACCCGATCGAGGGCACCGACTACCCGGTGCTGCGCGACGCCCTGGAGAAGCTCCAGCTCAACGACGCCGCCCTGGTGTTCGAGCCGGAGACCTCGGCGGCGCTGGGCTTCGGCTTCCGCTGCGGCTTCCTGGGCCTGCTGCACCTGGAGATCACCCGCGCCCGGCTGGAGCGCGAGTTCAACCTCGACCTCATCTCCACCGCGCCCAACGTGGTCTACCGGGTGGAGATGGAGGACGGCACCGAGCACGTGGTGACCAACCCGAGCGAGTTCCCGGCGGGCAAGATCGCCGCGATCTACGAGCCGATGGTCAAGGCCACGGTGCTCAGCCCCTCGGACTACATCGGCCAGATCATGGAGCTGTGCCAGGACCGGCGCGGCGACATGCAGGGCATGGACTACCTGTCCGAGGACCGCGTCGAGATGCGCTACACCCTGCCGATGGCGGAGATCGTCTTCGACTTCTTCGACCACCTCAAGTCCCGCACCAAGGGCTACGCCTCCTTGGACTACGAGCCCACCGGCGAGCAGCAGGCCGACCTGGTCAAGGTCGACATCCTGCTCCAGGGCGAGGCCGTCGACGCCTTCTCGGCGATCGTCCACAAGGACAAGGCGTACACCTACGGCGTCGAGATGACCAAGAAGCTGCGCGAGCTCATCCCGCGGCAGCAGTTCGAGGTGCCGATCCAGGCCGCCGTCGGCGCCCGGGTGATCGCCCGCGAGAACATCCGCGCCATCCGCAAGGACGTGCTCGCCAAGTGCTACGGCGGTGACATCAGCCGTAAGCGCAAGCTGCTGGAGAAGCAGAAGGAGGGCAAGAAGCGCATGAAGATGGTGGGCCGGGTCGAGGTCCCCCAGGAGGCCTTCATCTCCGCGCTGTCCACGGACACCGGCGGCGAGGACAAGAAGAAGAAGTAGTCCCGCCGTCCGAGCCGACGAGGGGCGCCCCGGTCTGAACTGCTCCCCGGAAGTTGGACTGAGAAATCGGTTCCGCTTCCGGGGAGTATGTGCATGAACCCGCGTAGTTCACCCACCAGCGAGCAGCGTGCTGCCACTGTGGACCTGTTCGAGGCCGGCCACGGCTTCAAAACCACGGCCTCATCGCTCGGCGTGGGCCGCCAGGCGCTCCGTATCCTGTTCGGGCGATGGAAACCCCATGGTCGAAAGGCCCTTGTGGCCTGGCCTCTCAATCACCGGTCCGACTTCTGGGGTCCGGTTCGGTCGGGGCGCCCCTCGTCGGTGCCGGGGGGAGCGGGCCGCCGCCACCGGAGGCCCGGACGAACGCCGGGGCGCCTCCCGTCGGGAGGCGCCCCGGCCGTGCGTGCGGCGGACGGTCAGCCCTTGACCGCTCCGGCGGTCAGCCCCTCGGTGATGTACCTCTGGAGGAACCAGAACACGATCAGCGTCGGCAGGGACAGCATGATCGCCCCCACCGAGAACATCCCGAAGTTCGCGTTGCGCTGTGACTCCACCAGCTGGTACAGGCCCAGCCCCAGGGTCTTGGCGTCGGTGTCGCGCAGGAACACGCTCGCCATCAGGAACTCGTTGATGGTGGAGATGAACACCAGCAGCCCCACGATCGCCAGCACCGGCGTGACCAGCGGCAGCATGATCCGGAAGAACACCTGCGCGTGGGTGGCCCCGTCGATCTGGGCGGACTCGTCCAGCTCCCTGGGCACCGTGTCGAAGAAGCCCTTCATCAGCCACGTGTTGATGCTCAGCGCCCCGCCCAGGTACACCAGCAGCAGCCCCCACCGGGTGTCGAACCCGACCTCGGGCCGGTACTCGCCGACGGTGCTGAACATCAGGTAGATGGCGACGATCGCCAGGAACTGCGGGAACATCTGGATGATCAGCAGGCCGACCATCCCCACCCGGCGCCCCCTGAACCGCATCCGGCTGAACGCGTACGCGGCCAGCGCCGACAGGAACACCGTCGCCGCGGCGTTGGCCACCGCGAAGAACAGCGAGTTGGCGTACCAGGTCGTGAACGGCGTGTTCCGGAACAGGTCCGCGGCGTTGTCGAACCCGGCCCCGGTGGGCCACAGCCGGGCACTGCTGAGCGTGCCGACGGGGTTGACCGCCGCCGACACCACGAACAGCACGGGGAACAGCGCGAACGCCGCGACCACGATCATCACGACGTGCCGCCAGCCGAACCGCGCCGACCACAGCGCGATCGCGGAGCCGGTGCTGCGCCGGTACCCCCGGGTCGCCGCGGTCATCGGTCCACCTCCTGTAGGGCCTTGCCGCGGCTGAGGCTGATCACCGACATCACCGAGACGATCACGAAGATCATCACGGACAGCGCCGCCGCGTAACCGTACTCGGCGGTGGCCTGGCTGAACGCCATCCGGTACGTGTAGGTGATGAGCAGGTCGGTGGCCCCGGCCGACGGGTCGTCCGGCGGGAAGGGGCCGCCCTTGGTGATCAGCCACACCGCGTTGAAGTTGTTGAAGTTGAACGCGAACGTCGCGATGAGGATCGGCGTCATCGCGACCATGAGCATCGGCAGGGTCACGTGCCGGAACGCCTGCCAGGCGCCGGCGCCGTCGATCCGCGCCGCCTGGGTCAGCTCCCGCGGGATGGCCTGGAGGGCGCCGGTGGCGACCAGGAACATGTACGGGTAGCCGAGCCACACGTTGGCCAGGATCACCGCGAACCGGGCCGTCCAGGCATCGCCCAGCCAGTCGACGTTCGTGCCCAGCAACTGGTTGAACAGGCCGAAGTCGGTGTTGAACATGTCCCGCCACAGCAGGTACATGGCCAGCGAGCTCATCGCGTACGGCAGGACCACCAGGATCCGGTACGCCTTCTTGCCCCGCAGCCGCGGCACGTGCAGGGTGAGGGCGATGGCCAGGCCCACGACGAACACCAGGCCGGTGACGGCCACGGCGAAGCCGATGTTCCACACCAGGATGGTGAAGAACGAGGAGGCGAAGGTGGGGTTGAACAGGAACCGGGCGAAGTTGTCGAAGCCGACGTTCACGCGCCAGCCCTGGGCGAGCCGCTCGCCGTCCTCGCTGTAGAACGCGCCGCGCTCGTCGTCCGCGGTGTAGACGACGCCGGTCGAGGTGTCGGTGACGCAGTCGCACCCGGCGTCGTAGACCCGGGTGGCCCGGCCCTCGTAGGCGGTGGAGAGGCTGTTGGCCCGGATGCCGGCGCCGTCGCCGACGGGGACGGCGAACTCCTCCAGCTCCTGGCTGCGCGCGTTGACCTGCGCGGGGGTCAGGACGGTGTAGCCGAACGCCTCGGTGACCCGGCCGGAGGCGGGGTCGACGGTGGCGTCGTCCAGGGGCCGCAGCCCCTCGATGTCGCCGGCGTAGGCGGTGCCGTCGGAGTCGGTGAGCAGGAAGACCAGCTCGCCGGTCTCGGGGTCGCCGGTGGTCGCGACGGTGAGGCCGAACTCGCGGCCCTGCTCGGCGCGGGTCACCGAGTACGCCTCGATGGCGGCGATCGCCTGTTCCTTGTCGCCGCGGTGGCCGTCGCTGAAGTTCGTGACCGAGGTGCTCATGGTGTAGAGCACCGGCAGGATCTGGAACGCGATCAGGAACAGCACACCGGGGAGCAGGTACTTGAGCGGCACCGTCCTCTTGGACAGGTACACCCAGTACACGAGGACGAGCACGGCCGCGACGACGGCGATGCCCGCCCAGTTGCCGCCGACGTACAGCGGCAGGGCGGCCCAGACGCCCAGGGCCGTGAACAGGCCGAGCAGGGCGATCTTGGCGACCTGGCCCCAGAGGGACCCGGAGCCGGCGAGGCCGCCGCCGGGCGGTGACGTGCGGGCGGGCGCCCCCGGTCCGGGGGCGCCCGCGCTGTTGCGGGAGGACACCCCTAACCGCCGATCTTCTCGGCGATCGTTTCGTGGGTGCTCTCCATGGTCTCGCGCACGTCGGCCCCGCCGATGATCGCGGCCTCGGCCTTGCCCAGGGGCTCCCAGGTCTCGCCCATCTCGGGGATGGACGGCATGGGCATGCCCTCGGCGCCGGCCTCGGCGATGGCGGCGATGTTGGCGTCGGAGGCGGAGACCTCTTCCAGGGCCTCCAGCTGGACCGGGGTGCGCGGGTCGGACTCGTAGAGGCTGAGGATGAACCCGGGGTCGGTCACGTGGTTGGCCAGGAACTCCTGGGCCAGGGCGCTGTTGGCGCTGCCCTCGGTGATGAAGAAGGCCTGGTAGCCGATGTAGGGCCGGGCCGGGCCCTCGCCCTCGAAGCCCGGGATGGGGCTGATGGCGTACTCCAGGTCGGCGGCGTCGGCGTCGCCGATGTTCCACGGGCCCGCGATGAAGAACGGGGCCTCGCCGTCGAAGAAGAGGGAGGCGTCGTTCTGGGTGTCGATGGAGCGGCGCAGTACGCCCTGCCCGGATTCGCCGTACTCGGCGATCTTCTCCATGGCGGCGATGGACTCGTCGCTGTTCAGCCCCAGGTCGTTCGGGTCCCAGTTGCCCTCGGCGTCCTGGCCGAAGAGGTAGCCGCCGGCGGAGGTGAACAGGGCGTTCATCCGGTAGGGGTCGCCCTCCTGGCCCACGGCCATGGACAGCACCTCGCTGGTCTCGCCGCCGTCCTTCAGGGAGGTGCCGACCTCGACGAGCTCCTCGAAGGTCTCCGGGGCGTCCGGGGCCAGCGCGGTGTTGCGCATGAGGAAGATGTTCTCCTGCGAGTACGGCACGCCGAAGAGCTGGCTGTCGTAGGTGAGCGCCTGCACCGAGGTCTCGTCCAGCGTCTCGGCGCGGTGCTCGGGCAGCTCGACGGGCTGCACGGCGCCGTTGCGGACCAGGTTGCCGGTCCAGTCGTGGGCGCCGATGAAGATGTCGGGGGCGTTGCCGGCCTGGTGGGCGTTGAGCAGGTCGCCCTGGATGTCGCCGAAGGCGAGCTGCTGCACGTCGACCCGGACACCGTTGGTGTCGGCGAAGTTCTGCGCGGCGGCCTCGATGGCGGCGGCCCGCTCGGGGTCGGACCAGATGACGAGGGTGGTGTCGGTGTTCTCCTGGGCGTCCTCGTCGCCGCCTCCGCAGGCGGTCGCCATCAGGGCGGTCGCGGCGAGGGCCGCGATCGCCGGTGCGCTGCGCAATCTCATGGTGTCTTCCTTCCGGGAGGACGGACTGAGGAGGTCGTGCGTGCGGTCCGCCGGAGAATCCGGTGCCTGCCGCCGCCGTGCGTGGTGATGTGACGTTAGCAATAACTTGCAATCATTGAAAGAGTTTGCAGGCCTCCTGGATAAAGATGTGGAAACGCCATGGAAACGCCGGTGTGATCCGACGCCGTGCGTCGCCGTGCCGTCACCCTGGGCTGATCGTATCTGTGAGAGCGCACCATTTGGTCACACCATTGCGGCGCCACCTGCAAGAAACCGGCGCAACCCGGCGGTTCTTGCCGGCAACCGGTCCGTACCGGCCGTCCGCCGACCCCGATGCGCCGCCCCCGGATGCGCCGACGGCCGGGCGCCCTCGCGGCGCCCGGCCGTCGGTCCGCTCCGCGAACGGGTCAGGAGCGCAGCCACACCGCGGTCTCGCCCGGCAGGGACAGCACGCCCCCGACCGGTGCGGAGACCTCGCCGCTGGCCAGCAGCACCTCGCCGCCGGTGGCCACCTCCACCGGCTCCGCACCGAGGTTGACCGCCACCCGCACGCCCGGCTCGCGCTCGAAGAACAGCACGCCCTCCGGAGCGTCCAGCCAGGTCATCGCCCCGTCGCCGAGCGCGTCCAGTTCCCGGCGCAGTCCCAGCGCCCGGGTGTACAGCTCCAGCGTGGAGCCCGCCACCCCGCGCTGGGCGTCGCGCGCCAGCGCGCCCCAGCCCTGCGGCATCGGCAGCCATGGGGTGGAACCCGCGGGGCCGAACCCGAACGGCGCCTCGCCGGCCTCCCACGGCAGCGGCACCCGGCAGCCGTCACGGCCCCGCTCGGTGCGGCCCGAACGCTCCCAGGTCGGATCCTGGAGCGCGTCCTCCGGCAGGTCGGTGACCTCCGGCAGGCCCAGCTCCTCGCCCTGGTACAGGTACACCGAGCCGGGCAGCGCCAGCATCAGCAGCGTGGCCGCGCGCGCCCGGCGCAGCCCCTGCTCCCCGCCGCCGAACCGGGTGACGTGGCGGGTCACATCGTGGTTGGACAGCACCCACGTGGTGGTCGCGCCCACGGCGCCGTTGGCCGCCAGGGAACCGTCGATCACCTCGCGCAGCCGCGCCGCGTCCCACGGGGCGGTCAGGTACTCGAAGTTGAACGCCTGGTGCAGCTCGTCGGGGCGCAGGTAGCGGGCCACCCGCGCGGCGTCCTCCACCCACGCCTCGGCGACCATCGTGCGCTCGCCCGGGTAGGAGGCGGCGATCGCCGACCAGCGCCGGTAGATGTCGTGCACGCCGTCCTGGTCGAAGTAGGGCAGCGAGGTGCTGCCGTCGAGCAGGTCCGCCTTGGCGTCCTCGGCGATGTCGGGCAGCGCCGGGTCCTTGACCATGCCGTGCGCGACGTCGATGCGGAACCCGTCCACGCCCCGGTCCAGCCAGAAGCGCAGCACGTCGTCGAACTCGTCGTGCACCTCCTGGGCCGTCCAGTCCAGGTCGGGCTGCTCGGCGTCGAACAGGTGCAGGTACCACTGCTCGGGGGTGCCGTCCGGGCGCTTGAGCCGCGTCCAGGCCGCCCCGCCGAAGATCGACTTCCAGTTGTTGGGCGGCTGCTCGCCGTCGGGGCCCTTGCCGTCCCGGAAGATGTAGCGGGAGCGGGCGGGGTCGCCGGGCTCGGCCGCCACGGCCTCACGGAACCACCGGTGCGCGGAGGAGGTGTGGTTGGGGACCACGTCGATGATCACGCGGATGCCCAGACCGTGCGCCGCCTCCAGCAGCGCGTCGAAGTCCCCGAGGGTGCCGAACCGGGGGTCGACGTCGCGGTAGTCCGCCACGTCGTAGCCGCCGTCGGCCAGCGGGGACACGTAGAAGGGGGTCAGCCAGATCGCGTCCACGCCGAGTTCGGCGAGATGGGGCAGGCGCTCGCGGATCCCGGCGAGGTCGCCCTCGCCGTCCCCGTTCGCGTCGGCGAAGCTGCGCACGTAGATCTGGTAGATGGCCGCATCGCGCCACCAGTGCGACTCATGGGTCATCGTGGGGGTCCTTCCCGGTCGGTGGCTGCAAGTTCTTGCGCAAGGTTACCGCCAACTTTCAACCATGTGACGGCCATCTCGACTAGAGTTGCGACCATGGGTCCACGACTTGCCGACATCGCGCGGCACGCAGGTGTCAGTGAGGCGACGGTCTCGCGGGTGCTCAACGACAAACCGGGCGTTGGCAGCGAAACCCGTAAAGCCGTCCTGACCGCGCTGGACGTCCTCGGATACGAACGCCCCGCCCGGCTGCGCCAGCGTTCCGCCGGCCTCGTGGGCATGGTCATCCCCGAACTGGACAACCCCGTCTTCCCGATGTTCGCCCAGGCGGCGGAGGGGGCGCTGGCCCAGCGCGGCTACACCCCCGTCCTGTGCACGCAGACCCCCGGCGGCATAACGGAGGACGAGTACGTCGAACTGCTCCTGGAGCGCAACGTCTCGGGCATCCTCTTCGTCTCCGGCAAACACGCCGACACCACCGCCTCCCACGAGCGCTACCGCTCCCTGGTCTCCCGGCGGCTGCCCATCGTCCTGGTCAACGGGTTCGCCCAGGAGATCCCGGCGGCGTTCATCTCCTGCGACGACCGCGAGGCCGGACGCCTGGCCGTCGACCACCTGGTGGCCCTGGGGCACACCCGCATCGGGTTCACCAGCGGCCCCGAGCGCTACGTCCCGGTCCGCCGCAAGCTGGAGGGCTACCACGCGGCGCTGCGCGACCACGGCCTGGACGGGGCCGACCTGGTGGAGCTGTCGCTGTTCGGCGTGGAGGGCGGCCACGCCGCCGCCACCCGGCTCATCGACCGCGGCGTCACCGCGATGGTGTGCGGCTCCGACATGATGGCGCTGGGCGCCATCCGGGCGGCCCGCCAGCGCGGCCTGCGCGTCCCCCGCGACTTCTCCGTGGTGGGCTACGACGACTCCCAGCTCATCGCGTTCACCGACCCGCCGCTGACCACCGTGCGCCAGCCGGTCCACGCCATGGCGCTGGCCGCCGCCCGGGCACTGTGCGACGAGATCGCCGGGCATCCCGTCTCCCACACCGAGTTCGTGTTCGGCCCCGAGCTGGTCGTGCGCGGCTCCACCGGCATCGCTCCCGGGGCCGGGGCGGGCGCCCCCCGCGCCCACGACGGCGCCGCCGTCCAGGGCTCCGCGCTCTGAGCGCCCGTCCCGCGTGCGGCCGGGGGCGGCCGGCGGCCGGTCCGCCGTGCTCTGAGCCCGCGGCTCACCGCGGGTGCATCCCGGGGCCGCGGGCGCGGGGTTGCCGGAGCGGGCGCCCGCGCCACCTCCCGTGGCGCGGGAGGGAGTTCGGAGGAGCAGGGCCCGGGGCCGCGGACATGCGACGGAAGGCCCCCTCCCAGGCAGGGGCGGGACCTCCCGGCCGAGCGGTGCGGACCGGGCACACACCCGGGTCGGTGACACTGGGTACATGCCTTCCGTTGCCCTCGACGGCGAACCCGTACCGCGCACCGGCGACCTGCCGGAGGCCTCCCTCGCCGAACTCGGCGACCGGCCGCTCGGGTTCTACGTCCACGTGCCCTTCTGCGTCACCCGCTGCGGCTACTGCGACTTCAACACCTACACCGCCGAGGAGCTGGTCTCCCGCGACGGAACGGCGGTCGCCTCCCGCGACACCTACGCCGACCAGGCCATCGCCGAGATCGCTTTGGCCGACCGGGTCCTGGCGGGCCCCCGGCCGCCGGTGAGCACCGTGTTCGTGGGCGGGGGCACCCCCACCCTGCTGGCCGCCGGGGACCTGGGCCGCATCCTGGCCGCCATCGCCGACCGGTTCGGCCTGGAACCGGGCGCGGAGGTCACCACCGAGGCCAACCCCGAGACCGTCACCCCCGAGTACCTGGCGCGCCTGCGCGAGGCCGGGTTCACCCGGGTGTCGTTCGGCATGCAGAGCGCCCGCGCGCACGTCCTGCGCGTCCTGGAGCGCGGCCACACCCCCGGCCGCCCCGAGCAGTGCGTCGCCTGGGCCCGCGAGGCCGGGTTCGAGCACGTCAACCTCGACCTCATCTACGGCACCCCCGGCGAGAGCGACGACGACTGGCGGGCCTCCCTGGACGCCGCCGTGGCGGCCGGACCCGACCACGTCTCCGCCTACTCCCTCATCGTGGAGGACGGCACCCGCCTGGCCGCCCGGGTACGCCGCGGCGAGCTGGCCGAACCCGACGACGACACCATGGCCGACCGCTACCTCATGGCCGACACGGTGCTCGCCGAGGCCGGGTTCGCCCCCTACGAGGTGTCCAACTGGGCGCGCACGCCCGAGGGCCGCAGCAGGCACAACATGCTCTACTGGACCGGCGCCCACTGGTGGGGCGTGGGCCCCGGCGCGCACGGCCACGTGGGCGGCACGCGCTGGTGGAACGTCAAACACCCGGCCGCCTACGCCGCCCGCCTGGCACAGGGCGCCAGCCCGGCCCAGGCCCGCGAGGTGCTCACCGACCGGGAGCGCCGCTTCGAGCGGGTGCTGCTGGAGCTGCGGGTCGAGCAGGGGTGCCCGCTGGAACTGCTCGAACCCCGGGGGCGGGAGGCCGCCGCCCGGGCCGTCGCCGAAGGCCTGCTGGACGCCGACGCGCACCGCGCGGGCCGTGCCGTGCTCACCCGCCGGGGACGGCTGCTCGCCGACGCCGTGGTCCGCGACCTCACCTGAGCCGCGCCCGCTCGGACGCACGGTGAGGGGCACACGACGAGGGGCCCGGTCCG
>NZ_JASFDV010000123.1 GCF_030766825.1 Nocardiopsis sp. CC223A | reverse complement strand
GCTCGGGCAGGCGGCGGGCGGCGGCCTCGGCGCGGTCGCGGACCTGGGCGCGGGCGGCGTCGAGCTGCTCGTCGGGAACGCCCCGGGCCCGGTCGCCCAGCTCGATCTGGCGGCGCACCGTGATCATGTCGTCGATGGCGGCGGCGCGCACGTCCTCGGCCAGGACGCGGTCGGCGCGGGCGTTCCGCCAGGCGCCGATGTGGCGTTCGTGGTCGGCCAGGGTCCAGGCCAGGACCTCCAGGTCGCGCAGCTCCGAGGCGATGAGGACGCGCAGGTGGTCCAGGGCGCGCAGGGAGCTGTCGAGGTCGGCGCGGACGGTGGAGAGGCCGTGTTCGTCGGCGGCCCCGCGCAGCCGGGCGCGGATGCCCAGGAGTTCGGTGCGGGCGGCGTCGGCGGCCCCGGCGGCGGTGTCGTGGGCGCGGCGGGCCGCGGCCGTGTCGGCGCGGGCGATGTCCAGGGCGGCCCAGGCGCGGATGAGCGGGGCCGGGTCGGGCAGGTCGCGGGCGACCTCCAGGAGTTCGGCGTAGGAGTTCTCCAGCCCCCAGCGCCGCTCCCCCGCCTCGGCGAGCAGGGCCTCGGCGATGGCGATGCGGCGGTCGGTGTTGGCGGACTGGCGGTCGCGTGCGCGTTTGCGGGCGGCCTCGCCGATGTACTCGGGTTCGCTCTTGAAGTGGGCGCCGGAGGCGACGCCGAGCCGCCAGGCGCCGGACGTGGACATGGAGCTGACGGTGGCGACGGAGTCGTCGCGGCGGTGCTTGGCCTCGCCGCCCTCCGGGGAGCCGGGGGCGGCGCCGGTCTCCGGGATCAGGGCGATGGAGGCGAGCAGGGCGCGCAGGGAGTCGTGGCCCACGCCCCGGTCCGGGACCGCCACCGGGACGAGGACGTCCAGGAGGGTGCGGCCCTTGGCCGGGCGGGCCGGGGTGAGCATGAGGTCCCGGGTGGCCGGGTCGTAGAGGCCGCCGTCGGCGCGGATCCACCCGGCGAGCAGGCCCGATGCCTCCAGGGCGGCCTCCAGCCCGGCCTGTTGGCGGGGCGAGAGGCCGTCGGCGAAGTCGACGGCGAGGTAGAGGGGGACGCCCTCGGAGTCCGGCCGCGGGTAGGTGGCCCAGGCCGGGCGGTCCGGGGCGTGTTCGGTGCCGCGGGCGCGGCGGTCGGCGAGTTCGGCGAGTTCGTCGGAGAGCCGGCCCTCCTCGCCGACGGCGAGGTCGCGTCGGGCCCGCAGTTCCTCCAGCAGGGGGTCGACGGCGGCGTGGGCCATGCGGGAGACGGTGGCCGGGACGGAGGCGTCCAGGACGCGCAGGGAGTCGGTGATGGGCAGTTCGACGCTGCCCTCCAACCGGTGGACGGCCTCGCCCAGCGCGTGGGCGTGGCTGGAGTCGCGCAGGCGCGCCGCCCAGGCGCGGACGCCGTCGGCGTAGTCGGCGCTGCGGACGCGCAGGTCGGCGATGGAGGCCTGCTCGCGGTCGTGGGCGTGCTCCAGGACGGCTTCGGCGCTCTCGGCCTCGCTGGTGAGGGCGACCAGGCGGCGGTCGGCGGCGGCCTCGGCGGTGGTGAGGCCGGTGAGCCGGGCGGCCTGGTCGGCGCGTTCGGTGGCGCGCTCGGCGGCGCCGCTGAGGCGGTCGTGCAGGCGGCCCAGGTGCTCGCGCAGTGCGTCGAGGTCGACGCCGTCGACCGGTTCGCGTTCGACCGCCTGCTCCAGTCCCTGGAGGTCCACGCGGGTGGTGCTCTCGCGGGGGGTGTGGACGATGGCGGTGGTGTCGGGGACGGCGCCCAGGAGCTCGGGGTCCAGGCCGGCGGCGGTGGCGGCGCGGGCCGCCTCGGCGTGGGTCTGGCGCAGGGCGTCCAGGGCGCGGCCGATGGCGTCGGTGTCCTCGCCCAGCAGGGCGATGGTGGTGCGCTCGACGCGTTCGGCGTGCTCGGCGGCGACCCAGGAGGCCTCGGCGGCGCGGATGTAGGCGCCGACCGCGGCGTCCAGGGCGCGGCGCTCTCCGGCGGTGGCCGCCCGGGCGGCGCCGCGGGCACCGTCGAGGGTGCCCTCGTCGGCGGAGGCGGTGTCGCGGGTGCGGCGGACCTGGTCGCGCTCTTCTGCGACGCGGCTCTCGGCGGTGATGAGATCGTCGAGTTCGGTGCGCAGCCGGTCGGTCTCGGCGGTGCGGTCGGCGCAGGCGTCCAACTGCTCGCGGACTTCGGCGACGCGGGCGCGCAGGGAGCCGACCAGGTAGGCGCGGTAGTCGTCGAGGAAGGCGGAGACGCCGTCGCCCGCGGCGGTGAGGGCGTCCTTGTCGGTGCGGGCCTGCTCCAGGTCGGCGATGTTGCGGGCGACCTCGTCCAGGACGGACTCGTCCATGGGCGGCAGCGCCTCGGAGAGCACTCCGACGAGTTCGCCCGCCTCCAGGCGGTCGCCGATGGTGGGGCGGCGCAGCCGGTAGAGCAGGTGGATGAGGTTGCGGTAGCGGACGGAATCGTCGATGCCGAAGAGGTCGCGCATCACCCGGGCGCGGTAGGGGACGGCCGAGGTGTAGCAGTTGTCGGCGCCGATCTCCGAGCGCAGGCGGTCGACCGGCTTGGGGCGGCCGTCGACGACGAGGTCGAGGTCGTGGCCGACACGGCGTTCGGTGACGAAGAACACGCAGCGGGGGTCGGCGTCCCCGACCGCCATGACGGCCGCGCCCAGGGTGAGGTGGCGGGGCTCGGGGGCGTCCCCGTCCCCGGCCGGCCCGTCGGCCGCGGCGGCCAGCAGGGCGGAGGCGGTGGCGGCGCCGCGGGCCGCGCCGTCCAGGCCGCGGTCGCCGCGGGCGGTGGTGAACTCCACCCACAGGTAGCCGAGCCGGACCACGGGGGCGCCGTCGGCGGCGCCCTCCGGTCCGTCCGGGGTCTCCTCGGCGGGTTCCTCCGGGCCGCCGAGCAGGTCCGGGCCGGTGTCCTCGGGGTCGGGCAGGCGTCCGGCGCGCGGGTCCTCGGCCATGAGCCAGCGCAGGCTGGTGCGGTTGGTGCCGGTGGTGTCCAGGCGGCGGGTGTCGCCGTCCAGCAGGAACGGCAGGAGCATCTCCAGCGCCTTGGACTTGCCGGCGCCGTTGCGGCCGCGCAGCAGCAGGCGGCCCTCGGCGAATTCGAGGACGTGGTCGTCGTACTGCCAGACGTTGCGGATGCCCGCGCGTTCGAGGCGGTAGCGGGGGGTGGCGGCGGGATCAGCCGTCGCCGTCGTCTCCTGGGTCACCACTGGTCGCGCTCACCTTCTCGTTCGCCACCGCTTGCAGCACGGACGCCACCCGATTCAGGTCGTTCCGGGGGTCGGGGGAGTCTTCTTCCTGACCGGAACCGCTCGTTCGGGCGGGTTGTGTCCGGCTGTCATGGTCATTGTCCTGGATTCGGGGGACGCGATCGTCCGTTTCGGCCCCGTAGCGGGCGGCCGCCGCGGTGAGGCTCCAGGCCCCGGGGGCGCCGCGGAGCAGACCCAGTCCGGTCAGCAGGTCCAGTACCAGGGCGCGCAGCCGGTCGGGGCCGGGGACCTCGGGTCCCGCGGTGCGGGACCACTCGGCGCGTTCGGGGGCGTCCGCGTCGCAGAACACCGCCAGGGCGGCGTCCAGTTCCCGGTCCGGGACGTCGACGGAGGTGACGGGACGGCCCGGGTGCAGGCGGCCGGAGAGGTGCCGGACCAGGGCGAGCGCCACCTGGCCGACGGGGTCGTCGGAGGGGAAGCCGCCGGCCTCGTCCGGCAGGACGAGGGCGACGCCCTCGGCCCGGACCTCGACGTCGCAGCCCAGCAGGTTGGCCAGGGCCGCGGCGGCCCGCCACTGGTGGGCCCAGAGCCGGTCGCGCTGCCGGTCGGGGAGGTCCTCGCGCAGGACGACGGCGGTCTCGGCCAGGAGGCGGCGCAGGGCGACCTCGCCCTGGTTGTCACCGTCGGGGTCGATGGCCGCCGCCGCGGCGAGGAAGGAGTCGGGGTCGTCGACGGCCCTGGGCGGGTGGGCGGCGACCGCGCGGACGATGTGGGTGTGCGGGACCAGTCGGACGTCGGCCAGGGCGTCGGCGCGGTGGTCGGCGATGCGGCCCTCCTCCTCGGTGAGGGCGCCCAGGCCGACCAGGAACTCCAGGGCCGCGCAGTAGGCGCGGCGCTCGCCCAGGCCGCGGGCGGGGTCGGCGTCGATGCCCGCCTCGTAGGCGGCCTCGCGGACCTGTCCGGCCAGCTCGCGGATGCCGAGGGGGCCGGTGTCCTCGACCAGCACCGCCAGGCCCAGCGCCAGGTACGTGTGGGTGCGCGGGGTGAAGGGCGCGCCGGTGGGCCGTGTCAGCGGTGCGGGGGCGCCGGGTCCGCGCTTGACCAGTCGGGCGTGGTCGGCGGCGACGGTCAGGCGGTAGCCCAGGACGCGGTGGAAGCGCTGGGTGAGCCATTCGGCGTGCGAGCGGACGAGGGAGAACTCCGCGGGGTGGGTGCGCTCGGTGAGCAGGGGGCGCGCCATGAGGGCGCGCGCCGCCGCCTGCCGTTCACCGATGAGCGCGGTGTCCTCGCTGTGGATGTCCGACTTCATCACCCCCATGTCCGGGTCCACGGCCGCTCCCGGCCGAGGTCGATCGGTCCCGTGTTCCGGTCGTCGTCATCGCCGTCCTCCCGGACCGCGGGTATCGCCGCGGTCGGCGGATCCACCGCCATCCCCCCGGGCGGGGTCGCCGTCCGCGACCGCCCGTCCGCCTCGTCCCCGGGGTCGCCCCCGTCCGCGGGGTCGCCGGTGGCGTGGTCGGCGTGGGCGCCCGGGACGGCGGCGGTGTTCGGGGAGCCGTGGAGGGCCGGTCGGGCGCCGGGCGGGGCGGCCGCGTCGGGCGCGGTGGTGCGCCGGGCGGCCCTGGGGTCCGGGACCGCGGGGATGCCGTGCGGGGGGGTGGGGGTGTCGTCGTCCGGGGTGGGCAGGGGCAGGCCGCCGGGCGGGGTCGGGGTGTCGTCGCCGGACGCGGCCGGGGCGCCGTCATCGGACGGGGTCGGGGCGTCGTCGCCGGGCGGCGGGGTTCGCGCAGGAGCGAGGGGTTCCAGGAGTTCCGCCGGGATCTCGTGCTGTTCGTACGGGGTCACGCACAGGCGCAGTCCCTGGAGGGTCAGCTCACCGCCCTCGCCCTGGACGACCACCTCGGATCCCGGCGCGGGCACCACGTGCAGGCGCAGGGCGAACTCCAGATCGCCCGCCGCGGTGGGGCCGCGGCCCGCGTCACCGGAGCCGAGCGCGGCGGTGAGGAGCTCCATGAGCACCTCCATGCCCGCGCCGGACAGGTCCAGGTGCGCGCGCGGTCCCGTGGGCCGCGCCAGCAGGGCGCGGACCTGGGCGGCGCCGGTGCGCCGCCAGTGGGCCGACGACTCGGCGGCGTCGCGCAGCCGGGCCTGCTGCGCGCGGTGGTCGCGGACCGGCTCGGGCGGCCGGGTGCCGGGCCGCTCGGTGACGGTGCTGCGGTCGGGTTCGGCCTGCCACCAGCCCGTGGTGGCGGCGACGCTCTCGTCGACCCGCCCCTTCAGGTGGCGGGCCGGGTACAGGGCGTAGGCGGCGGCGGCCAGCGCGTCGGCGCGCCCCGGCTCCGCCTCCTCGAACCACGAGGCCAGGCGCAGCAGTGCGGCGCGGCCGTGGCGTGGCGCCGGCCGTTCGCCACCACTTCGTTCATCGTCCGCGCGGTCATCCGCCCACTGGTTGAGTCCCACACCTCAGCAGGGTAGAGACCTCGGGGACGGCGCACGTCGGGTTCTCCCCCTTCGACCCCTCGAATCACCATCTCTGACCTGGGATTATGGCCGTTTGAGGAACTTTGGCATCATTCTCGCGGGCACCCCGGCCCGAGTGTTCCCGGTCACTCTCGCGCCGGGTACCCGAGCCGACCGCCGTCGGCGCCCTCCAGGGCCCGGCGCACCTCGCCGGTCATGTCCTCGTCGTACTCGGTGATCGTGTAGGTGGTGAAGTAGCGGGTCCCGCCGACGTCGACCGGGTCGCCCAGCTCGACCTCCACCTCGTACGGGTCGTTCTGGCACTCCTGCTCCATGCACCAGGTGCCGAGGAGGTCGCCCTCCCCCCGCGCCCGGTCCTGCGACCACTCGTCCCACTCCATCCCGGAGAAGGTCGTGAACTCGGTGGCGACGTACTCGGTCGGGCTGCGATCGTCGAACCCGTTCTCGTCCCCGTACCGGTTGAGGACGTACGCCCCGGCGTCGTCCGGTGACGCCGGCTCCTGGGGAGCGGTGTCCGGGGCCGCCGCCCCCGGCGCCTCCGCCTGTCCTCCCCCGCACCCGGCGACCGCCGCCGCGACCACCGCGACGGCGACCCGCGGTCCGATGCCCCGCATGACCCCTCCTCGTTGCGACGAGGCCCCCCGGCGTGCGCCGGGGGGCCTCTGGATACCGCTCTTTTCCGTCAACGGGGCGTGGGCCCCGCCGTCACCACCGGGTGGTGATCTAGTTGTAGCCGTTCCCGCCGTCGCGGTCGTGGCTGATGTTGGTGCCCGCCGGGCCGTTGACGCAGTCGCCCGTGGTCTGCGGCGACAGGATCGGCACGTTGGCCCCGACCAGGCCCACCGCCAGCTCGGTGTTGCAGAGCTGGATCGGCACGAGCTGCAGGTTCTGGTTGAACTGCTGGTCGCCACCGTGGGAGGCCGAGGCCGGTGATGCGGCGAGGACCGCACCGAGCGCGATGCCGGCGATCGCACCGGCGATCGAGAACTTGCGCAGCATGGCGGTACCTCCTAGTCGATGTTGGTGCTGACCGGGCCGTTGACGCAGTCGCCGGTGGTCTGCGGCGACAGGATCGGGATGTTGACGCCGGCGATCAGGCCGACGGCGGCGCTGGTGTTGCACAGCTGGACCGGAATGGCCTGAAGGTTCTGGTTGTACTGCTGGTCACCGCCGTGCGAGGCGGAGGCCGGGGCGGCGAACAGCGCGGCACCGAGGGCGATTCCGGCGACGGCGGTGGCCGTGGCGAACTTACGCAGCATTTCGGGATCTCCTAGTCGATGTTGGTGCTGATCGGGCCGTTGACGCAGTCGCCCGTGGTCTGCGGCGACAGGACCGGCACGTTCACGCCGACCAGGCCGACGGCGGCGCTGGTGTTGCACAGCTGGACCGGAATGGCCTGAAGGTTCTGGTTGTACTGCTGGTCGCCACCGTGGGAGGCCGAGGCCGGGGTGGCGGCGAGAACGGCGCCGAGAGCGGCACCCGCGATGAGACCGGCAACGCCGAGCTTACGCAGCATTGAATTACCTTTCGGAAAGATGTGAGGCAAGATCGCAGTCGGACTAATTGCCGGAACTAGCTGATGTTGGTGCCGACGGGGCCGTTCACGCAGTCGCCCGTGGTCTGCGGCGACAGGATCGGCACGGTGACGGCGACCAGGCCGACGCTGCCGGTCAGGTTGCAGGACTGAACCGGCACCAGCTGCAGGTTCTGGTTGAACTGCTGGTCACCGCCGTGCGAAGCGTGCGCGGGAGCTCCGAGGAGGAGCGCGCCCATCGCGGCACCGGCGACCAGGCCAGCAGCGGCCATCTTCTTGATCATGACTTCCCCCGGAAATCGTCGAGGTGTTGACAGAAAAAGACGCAGGCGCTTCTTGCACCTGTGTCGCGGTGGACTGTGGCAATCATCAACGCCCCCCCGTTTTTTGTCAACGCCGAAACCCCCGGAGCGCGATTGTCCACTTTGTCGGGAGAATTCTTTTTGCCGGTCCGACGAATCCTTTTTTTCGTTTCTTTTCCGACACGCCGGCGCGGGGGCGTTACCCCGCCGTGCTCCGCCCGCTATGGATCTGCGACCGGCCGAATCCCGATCACCCTCGGCGACCGAGCCGTAACGACCGGTTCGTCCGCGTTCCGAAGCCGTTGTGTGATCCGGCTCTCATCCGCGTGTTCGGGGTCGGGAAGACCCCGTGAAACACGACGAGGCCCCGGCACCTGATGGTGCCGGGGCCTCGATCCCAGGGTGGCAGGTCAAGGATTCGAACCTTGGAAGGCTAAGCCGACGGATTTACAGTCCGCTCCCATTGGCCGCTCGGGCAACCTGCCTGGGCTGCGACTTCGCGGTTCCGCGCGTCGCATGAACGAGAATAGCGGATGTTCCCCCCGAACCTGAAATCGGTTTCTCGGGCGCGTCCCGGTTCGTCCTTCGAGCACCCCGAACCGGGTCCCCACTAAGCTCTGGGACCATGCCCGCGCCGCCGGCCGGGCTCCGACCGATCGCGCGGGCGTCCCCGGGGCGCCCGCCACCCATGACAGACCCAGCAACGGGGTGTGAGAACGTGGCCGCCGAATCCAGCTTCGACGTCGTGTCCAAACTCGACCGCCAGGAGGTCGACAACGCCCTGAACCAGGCGGGCAAGGAGCTCTCCCAGCGGTTCGACTTCAAGGGCACCGGGACCACCATCTCCTGGCAGGGCGAGGACGGGATCGAGATCCGCAGCACCTCCGAGGAGCGCGCCACGGCCGCCCTGGAGGTCTTCAAGGAGAAGCTGATCAAGCGCAAGCTGTCCCTGAAGATCCTCGACGCCGCCGATGAGCCCAAGATCTCCGGCAAGGAGTACCGCCTGCCGATCGGCCTCAAGGAGGGCATCACCTCCGAGGACGCCAAGAAGATCTCGAAGCTGATCCGCGACGAGGGCCCCAAGGGCGTCAAGGCCCAGATCCAGGGGGACGAGCTGCGCGTCAGCTCCAAGAAGAAGGACGACCTCCAGGCCGTCCAGAACCTCATCAAGGAGAAGGACTTCGACCTGGCCCTCCAGTTCGTGAACTACCGCTGACCCGGCACCGCCGACACGGAACGCGACGCCGCACGGCCGCCCCGAGGGGCGGCCGTCGTGTTCCCCGCCCCGGGCCCGCCCGGCGGCACGCGCCGGCCGGGCGGGCGGACGAGACTGTGGCGGGGCTTTTCGACCAAGCCGAACGGAAAATCGGCCTTCGGGAGGGCAGGCGGCAGCATCCGGGCCGCTCGCGGACCGGATACCGGAGTGGGATAGATCAGGCCGGTACGGGTTGGAGGACGACCTCCCATGCGGGCTCGCGGCCCGAACATCGATCGGCGCCGGCGGACGGCCCCACACCCGATTTTCACGCCTGAGAGGCGTCATCCGCAGGTGAACGGCTGACCCCTATGAGGTCACGGTCGCCCGTCCGGTCGCGTGCAGCGGCTTGCCCGGGCAGGCCGACGAACCCCCTGGAGGACGACCTGTCGGTGTCGGTCGGCCCGTGAGTCGGGCCTGCCGGAGAAGCCACCGCACATCCTCACGGTCAGCCCAGGTCCCAGCCCTTGCGGAGCTCGCGCAGCCGCCGTACCCGCTCCGCGGTGGGCGGGTGGGCGGCGAACAGCCGCCAGGCCCCCGTGGGGAACGGGTTGGTGGTCATCAGGTGCGCCGCGGGGAGCAGCATCCGCTGCCGGGGCAACGGGTGCTCGCGCATGCCCGCCTCCAGCTTGAGCAGGGCCGAGACCAGCGCCTCCGGGTCCCCGGTGGTGCGCGCCGCGTGTTCGTCGGCCCGGAACTCGCTGCGCCGCCCCGCCCCGGCGCGCACCACCAAGAAGGCGACCGGCGCCAGCAGCGCGACCAGCAGCCCGCCCAGCAGCTCCGGGACGTCCATCTCCTCCGAGTCCCCCAGCGGCACCAGGAACGCGACCGCGCTCAGCGCGGCGAGGAGCCCGGTGAGCGTGACGGTCACGGAACCGGCCAGTGTGTCCGCGGCCTTGATGTGCGCCAGCTCGTGGGCGATGACGGTGCGCAGCTCGCGCTCGTCGAGCGTCTCCAGCAGCCCGGTCGTGCAGCACAGTGCGGCCCGGCGGCCGGTCCCGGTCGCGAACGCGTTGGGCGAGCGGATCGGTGACAGGTACAGCCGCGGCATGGGCTGGCGGGCGGCCGTGGCCGTCTCCCGCACCGTCCGGTACAGGTCGGGCTTCTCGATCTCCCCCACCGGCCGGGCCCGCATGGCGCGCAGCGCCAGCGAGTCCCCGAACAGGTGCACCAGGATCCCGGCGGCCACCACCACCGTCACGGCGAACTGGAACCCCTTGCCGGCGGCGCACAACCAGCCCGCGAGGAGGAGGACCGCCGCGACGCCGGCGAACAGGCCGACCGCGCGCGCCGCACCGACGTGCATGCCGCCACCTCCCCGCTCTCTCGTCCCCGTATGCGTACATGGTGATGAACGTGCGGATCAGGGTCCCGCGTTCCCGGTTCGGGCGGCCTCCGCCCGGGCCCCCTCCCCGCGGCGGAGCCCGGTACCGGATCTCGGACACGGCGCCCGCGGCCACCCGCTTTCCGCCCCGCACCCCGGTGTACGTGTGACAATCGCCACCCGACTGCGATTCGCGGCGCTCCGACGACCTATAGTGCGAACGTGGCCCTGATCACTTTCCGCACGAGGCCGCGGACACCGCTCCGCGTCCGCGTGCTCCGGTGCCTCGCCGCGTTCCCCAGGGTTGGCGCACCCGGTGGACGCGGGGGCCGCACTCCCCGTCCGTGCCCTCACAGGACCGGGGGGCCGCCCCGCAGCGGTGCGCCCCGGCCGGAGGGCTGACACTCACAAGCGCCGCCGCCCCGACAACCGGCGGCCGAGGAGGTCGTCGATCTCAGTGTCCAAACAGATCGAACAGCTCGACCGCGTCGTCATCCGCTTCGCCGGGGACTCCGGCGACGGGATGCAGCTGACCGGTGACCGCTTCACCCAGGAAACGGCGGCGTTCGGCAACGACCTGTCGACCCTGCCGAACTTCCCCGCGGAGATCCGTGCGCCCGCCGGGACCCTGCCCGGCGTCTCCAGCTTCCAGCTGCACTTCGCGGACCACGACATCATGACCCCGGGCGACGCCCCCGACGTCCTGGTGGCCATGAACCCGGCGGCGCTGAAGGCCAACCTGGCCGACCTGCCGCGCGGCGCCACCCTGATCGTCAACACCGACGAGTTCACCAAGCGCGCCCTGGCCAAGGTCGGTTTCGCCGTCGACCCGCTCACCGACGGGACCCTGGACGGGTTCAAGGTGAGCGCGGTGCCGCTGACCTCCATGACGGTGGAGGCCCTGAAGGGCCTCGACATCTCCAAGAAGGACGCCGAGCGCGCCAAGAACATGTTCGCGCTGGGCCTGCTGTCGTGGATGTACAACCGTCCGACGGAGGGCACGACGGCCTTCCTGAAGTCCAAGTTCGCCGAGAAGGCGGACATCCTGGAGGCCAACCTCACCGCGTTCCAGGCGGGCTGGAACTTCGGCGAGACCACCGAGGACTTCGCGGTCTCCTACGAGATCAAGCCCGCCCGGCTGCCCGCCGGCACCTACCGCAACATCACCGGGAACCTGGCCACCGCCTACGGGCTCATCGCCGGGTCGCGGCGCTCGGGACTGCCGCTGTTCCTGGGCTCCTACCCGATCACCCCGGCCTCGGACATCCTGCACGAGCTGTCCCGGCACAAGGCGTTCGGGGTGCGCACGTTCCAGGCCGAGGACGAGATCGCCGGCGTGGGCGCCGCCCTCGGTGCGGCCTTCGGCGGCGCACTGGGGGTGACCACCACCTCCGGCCCGGGCATGGTGCTCAAGCAGGAGGCGGTGGGGCTGGCGGTGATGACCGAGCTGCCGCTGGTCATCGTCGACGTGCAGCGGGCCGGGCCGAGCACCGGCATGCCCACCAAGACCGAGCAGGCCGACCTGCTGATGGCGCTCCACGGGCGCAACGGCGAGTCGCCGCTGCCGGTGGTGGCCCCGGCCTCCCCGGCCGACTGCTTCGCGGTGGCGCTGGAGGCGGTGCGGATCGCCGTCACCTACCGGACCCCGGTGATCATGCTCTCCGACGGGTACCTGGCCAACGGCTCGGAGCCGTGGCGGCTGCCGGAGGTGGCCGACCTGCCGGTGATCGAGCCGGGGTTCGCGGCGGAGCCCAACGGCCCCGACGGCTCCTTCCTGCCGTACCTGCGCGACGAGGACACCCTGGCCCGGCCCTGGGCGGTGCCGGGCACCGCCGGGCTGGAGCACCGGATCGGCGGTATCGAGAAGCACGCCGAGTCCGGGGACATCTCCTACACCCCCGCCAACCACGACCTGATGGTGCGCACCCGGCAGGCCAAGGTGGACGCCGTCGCCCGCGGCATCCCCGAGCTGGAGGTGGACGACCCCGGCGGGGAGGCCCGGGTGCTGGTCCTGGGCTGGGGCGGCACCTACGGGTCGATCACCGCGGGCGTGCGCCGGGTGCGCCGCACCGGGCGCCGGGTGGCCCAGGCGCACCTGCGCCACCTCAACCCGTTCCCGGCGAACCTGGGCGAGGTGCTGGGCCGCTACGACCGGGTGGTCGTGCCGGAGATCAACCTGGGGCAGCTGGCCCTGCTGCTGCGCGGCCGGTTCCTGGTCGACGTCATCGGTTACAACGAGGTCCGCGGCCTGCCGTTCAAGGCGGAGGAGTTGGCGGGAGCACTTCAGGAGGTCATCGACCGTGACTGAGCACACGCATGGGGACGGCGGCTTCGCGGGGCTCCGCCTGGTGCCCAAGACCGACACCGCCTACAAGATGAAGGACTTCAAGTCCGACCAGGAGGTGCGCTGGTGCCCCGGATGCGGCGACTACGCGATCCTGGCCGCGTTCCAGTCGTTCCTGCCCCAGCTGGGGGTGCCGCGCGAGAACATCGTGATCGTGTCGGGGATCGGCTGCTCCTCCCGGTTCCCGTACTACCTGAGCACGTACGGGGTCCACTCGATCCACGGCCGCGCCCCGGCGATCGCCACCGGCCTGGCCACCAGCCGCCCCGACCTGTCGGTGTGGGTGGTCACCGGTGACGGCGACGGGCTGTCGATCGGCGGCAACCACCTGATCCACGCCCTGCGCCGCAACGTGAACATCAACGTGCTGCTGTTCAACAACCGGATCTACGGGCTGACCAAGGGGCAGTACTCGCCGACCTCGGAGGCGGGCAAGATCACCAAGTCGTCGCCGGCGGGGTCGCTGGACCACCCGTTCAACCCGGTGTCGCTGGCGTTGGGCGCGGAGGCGACGTTCGTGGCGCGGTCGGTCGACTCCGACCGCAAACACCTGACGTCGGTGCTGCGGGCGGCCGCCGAGCACCCGGGTGCGTCGTTCGTGGAGGTGTACCAGAACTGCCCGATCTTCAACGACGACGCGTTCGAGCCGTTGAAGGAACCGGGGGCCGCGGACACCCGGCTGCTGCGGCTGGAGCACGGCGAGCCGTTGCGCCTGGGCGACGGCCGGGGTGTGGTCGCCGGGGAGTACGGCGGCCTGGAGGTGGTGGACGCGGAATCGGTGGGTGCGGACCGGCTGATCCGGCACGACGCGCACCGGGAGGACCCGGGGTACGCGTTCGCGCTGTCGCGGCTGGACCACCCGGCTTTCGAGCACGTGCCGATCGGGGTGTTCCGGGACGTGCGCCGCCCCGCCTACGACGACCTGGTCAACGAGCAGATCACCGAGGCCCGCGCCGAGCGCGGCGACGGGGAGCTGTCGGCCCTGCTCGCGGGCGGGGACACCTGGACCGTCGAATGACCGCGGTCCTCGACACAGGCCCACGGCCGTAGGGCGTGTGCGGCGGATGCCTTCGTGCGGTTCGGCGCTCGCGCCGAAGGACACGGGCGGCCGCCGGGCGATCTTCCGCACGACGGCGAGCGCAGGCGCCCCCACCGTGCCCTGCCCCGCAGGCTCGGCGGTGTCGCACG
>NZ_JASFDV010000122.1 GCF_030766825.1 Nocardiopsis sp. CC223A | reverse complement strand
GCAGGTACCGGTACCAGGTGAGGGCGACCGCCAGGCGCAGGGCGGTGGCGGCGTCGCCGGCCCGGACGGCGAAGTCGGAGGCGGCCCGCAGGTTGGCCTCCTCCCGGTCCAGCAGGGCCAGCGCCTCCGCCTGCCCCGGGCCGCGCAGGCGGGCGTCGGCGGCCTCGGCCAGGCCGGCGAAGTACACGGCGTGCCGGGTGCGGGCCCGGTGCTCCCGCCCCGCCGCGGCCAGGTGCTCCAGGCAGTACAGCGCCACCGACTCCAACAGCCGGTACCGGGTCCCCTCCGGGCGGGTGGACGCCACGACCAGCGACCGGTCCACCAGGGCGCCGACCAGGTCCAGGGAACCCTCGCCGACCGCCTCGGCGGCGGCCGGGTCGCAGCCGTCGGCGAACACCGCGAGCCGGGACAGCAGCGCCCGCTCGGGGGCGGCGAGCTGCTCCCAGCTCCAGTCGATGGCGGCGCGCAGGGTGCGCTGTCGGGCGGGCGCGTCCCGGCGGCCCGTGCCCAGCAGGGCGAACCGGTCGTCGAGGCGGGCGGCCAGGTCGGCGGCCCCCAGGTGGCGCAGCCGGGTGGCGGCCAGCTCCAGGGCCAGGGGGATGCCGTCCAGGCGACGGCAGATCGCGGCGACGGCGGCGACGGTGTCCGGGTCGGTGCCGGGACGGGCGCCCGCGGCCTCGGCGCGGGCCAGGAACAGGCGGGCCGCCGGGGAGGCGGCCAGCGCGGCCGGGGTGTCGTCGACCGGTGCGTCCAGGGGCGCCAGCGGGTACAGGTACTCGCCCGCCACGGCCAGGGGCACCTGGGAGGTCGCCAGGATCCGCAGGTCGGGCAGGGCCGCCAGCAGACCGGCGGCCAGGTCGGCGACCTCGTCCACGACGTGCTCGCAGTTGTCCACGACCAGCAGGGCGCGACGGCCGCGCAGCAGCGCGGCGATCCGGCCGGTGAGGTCGCCGTCGCCGTCGCGCACGCCCAGGGCGGTGGCCAGTGCGGTGTACGGGTCCCGGTCCAGGGCGGCCAGGTCCAGCGGCAGGGCCGGGTCGGCGGCCGCGCCGAGGGCCGCCGCCAGGGCCAGGCTGGTCTTGCCCACCCCGCCGGGTCCGGTGACGGTGACCAGGCGGTGGCGTTCCAGCAGGCCGCGCACGGCCGCGACCTCGGTGTCACGCCCCACCAGTTCGGCCGCGGGGGCGGGCAGGTTCCCCGCGGGCGGAGCGGGCTCCCGCTTCAGGTCCGGGTCCTGGAGCAGGACCGCGCGGTGCAGGTCGGTCAGCTCCGGTCCGGGATCCACACCCAGGTCGTCGGCCAGCCGGGTGCGCAGTTCCTCGTAACGGGTGAGCGCCTCGCCCTGGCGCCCGGCCGCGTACAGCGCCCGCAGCAGGGCGGCGTGCAACCGCTCCCGGTAGGGGTGCTCGCGGGCCGGGCCCGCCAGGTCGTCGGCCAGCCCGGCGTGGTCGCCCAGCTCCAGGCGGGTCCGGGCCAGGTCCTCCAGAGCGGTCAGCCGCCGCTCCTCCAGGCGGACGGCCTCCTCCCGGACCCCGTCCAGGTCGGCGAACCCGGCGGCGGCCGGTCCCCGCCACAGGTCCAGGGCCCGGGAGAGCAGGCCGGCGCGCTCGCGCGGGGCGGCGTCGCGGGCCCGGGAGAGCAGGCCCTCGAACCGGTCGAGGTCCAGGTCGGCGCCGTCCAGCAGGTAACCGGGCGGCCGGTGGCGCACCAGGGCGCGCCCGCCCGGTTCGCCGCGTTCCAGGGCCCCGCGCAGCTGGGAGACACGGGCCTGGAGCACCGCCGCGGGCCGGGCCGGCGGGCGCTCGCCCCACAGGTCGGCGACCAGCCGGTCGACCGGCACCACCCGGCCCCGGGCCAGCGCCAGGAGCACCAACAGGGTGCGGACCCTGGTGTCGGGGACCGCGACGGGACTCCCGTCCCCGGCCCGGACCTCCAGCGGACCCAACACCCCCACGTGCATGCGCCAACCGTAGCGTTCCCGTAGGACACCCGTGGCGGCCGCGGGCACCGTGGTCCCATCGAGGGCGGCGACCGGCCGCCCCACGAGGGAACGGGGACGACATGGGCGTCTACGAGGGCCGTCGGGCCGTGGTCATCGGCGGTACGCACGGCATGGGCCTGGGCGTGGTCGAGGAACTGCTGGCCGGCGGGGCCCGGGTGCTGCTCACCGGCAACAACGAGAAGAACCTGGAGGAGGTGCGCGGCGGACTCGGCCCCGCCGTGCACGCGGTGCGGGCGAACGCCGCCGACCTCGCCGACACCGACGCCCTGGCCCGGAGCGTGCGCGAACACCTGGGCGGCATCGACCTCCTGCACGTCAACGCGGGCGTGTCCGGGCTCTCCCCGGTCGCCGAGACCACCGAGGAGGCCTACGACCGGATGTTCTCGATCAACGCCAAGGGCCCGTTCTTCACCGTGCAGCGGCTGCTGCCGCTGCTGGCCGACGGCGGGTCGATCGTGTTCACGACCTCGGTGACCAACCTGACGGGTTCCTCGGGCATGGGCGCGTACAGCGGGACCAAGGCCGCGCTGAGGGCGTTCGCCCGGGTGCTCGCCGCCGAGCTGCTGCCGCGCGGGATCCGGGTGAACACGGTGGCTCCGGGCTTCATCCACACCCCCTCGGGCGGGTTCACCGACGCCACCGAGGCCGAGAGGGCGGAGATGGGGCGGATGGGCGACGAGATCACCCCGATGAAGCGGCACGGCACGATCGCCGAGGTGGCGCGGGCGGTGCTCTTCCTCGGCTTCGAGGCGACCTTCACGACCGGGGTGGAGCTGGCCGTGGACGGCGGTCTGGGGCAGGGCCTGCACTGACCGGGGGCGGTGGCCGGATCCGGCCACCGCCGTCCCGGCGTTCCGCCTGTCGCGTTCCGGTACCGGTGTCACGCCGACCCGGGGTCGGGAACACGGGGGGTCACGATGGTCGACGGTGCTCTGCTCCCCGGCGGGTCCTCCGCACTGCGCGCGGACGACCCGTGGCCCGTGGGCCCGTACCCCCTGGTCGGGAGGGTCGGCGGGGGCGACACGGGTGCCGGGGGTGCGCCTCAGCCGTCCAGGAACAGCTCGCCGACGGCCTCGCCCTCGTCCACCTTGCCGGTCCTGCGGAAACCGAGCCTGAGGTAGAACTCCTCGGGCGAGCCCTCACCGGGGACCCAGGAGACGGTGACCCGCTTCTGGCCGCGGCGGCGCGCCTCGTCCAGGACGGCCTGCACGGCGAAGCGGCCGTAGCCCCTGCCCTGCTCGCCCTCGGCGACGTTGAGCCGCCAGATGCCGCAGCGGTGGTCGGGCTCGTCCTCGTCGGGGTCGAA
This sequence comes from Nocardiopsis sp. CC223A, assembly GCF_030766825.1. Taxonomy (GTDB): domain Bacteria; phylum Actinomycetota; class Actinomycetes; order Streptosporangiales; family Streptosporangiaceae; genus Nocardiopsis. The sequence goes on along the minus strand of NZ_JASFDV010000122.1, from coordinate 10,528 downwards.
GTTGGCCATGACGAAGGCGACGGGCCGGTCCCCGTCCAGGATGAGGCGGGGCCAGGCGGTACCGCGGGAGGCGTAGGCCTCGGCGAGGGAGTGGACGACGGGGGCGACGAACGTGTTCTGGTCCTCGCGGACCCGGACCTTGATCGCGGACCGGACGTTGTCGGGTGTGATCTCCACGGCGCGGAGGGAGGTGGTGCTCATGGTCGACCACTGTAGAACCCGGCCCCGGCACAGCGACACGGGTTTTCCGCCGGCGCCGGACCGCGCGGGCGCCCCGGCCGAACGCCCGCCACCGCACCGGGGCGGTGGGGGAAGGGGGACTCGAAAGCGTCCGCGCCCTGCTCCGGGAACCGCTCGAAGGGCTCGGGGCCGATGCCGTCCGCGGGCTGCGGGTCCGGCCACCGCACCGAGGCGCGCCCCCCCCGACCGGAAACGCCTCGGGGCCGGACGGGCGCGCGGCCGCACACCGGCGACCGCGCGCCCACCGGTGTGCGGCGCCCCGCCCCTGCCCGGTGCCCGGAGCCGGGCCGGGTGCGGGTCAGGTCTGCGGCGGGGCCGAGGCCGTCCAGTACAGGGCCTGGGCCACCTGGCCGAACAGCCCCTTGGGGTGGTTGCGGAACATCGGCTCGGTGCCGAAGAGCACCACCGCCGTACCGTCCGCCGTTCCGCTGACCACCGCGGCCCGCCCGGCGGCCGCGTCCGGGCCGCCCGAGCCGTCGGCGTGGGCCCGCCAGTGACCGGCCACCAGCGGATCGGCGGCGTAGGACTGCTCCACCGCCACACCCCCGCCCAGGTCGGTGAACCAGCCCGGCGAGTACACGAACGTGTGCCCGCCGGTGCCGGTGAGTTCGCCCCGGCCCGCCGCCACGGCCACCACGCCGTTGGCGTCGGAACGGCCCGCGACCCGGGTCACGTCCAACAGCCCCGCCTGGTCGTTGAGCCGGGCACCCGTCACGCCGCGGCCCACCAGGCCGCCGCCGTCGGCGAGGAACCCGTCCAGGGCGTCCCGGGCGTCGGCGTCCAGGTCGGCGTACACCAGGCCCGCGCCCGCGTACAGCACGTCCACGTCCGACCAGTCGAACCCGCCGTTGAGCACCGCCGTGGACACCGGTACCGGGTCGAAGCCGAGCTCCTGGAGCGTGAACACCTCGTCGGCGGCGCCCGCCACCGCCACGGTCACCGGCTCCAGGGCGGTCCCGCCCGGTTCCTCGGCGGCCGCGAACACCGCCCCGTGCCGGTCGGCGGCCTCGGCGACCGCCTCGGCCGCCCCCGGTGCGACCACCGCGCCGCCCCCGTCCCAGGTCACCTCCACCCCGGCGGCGAGCAGCCCGTTCAGGGCCGCGGCGTCGGAGCCGTCGACCACCTCCAGCCGCCACCCGGCCGCTCCGGGCTCCTCCACCCGGCCGGTGGGCGCGGCCACCGCCACCGCGGCGGTCGGTACCGCCACCGCCTCCTGCACCGGATCGACCCGGGCGCCCCACAGCAGGCCGTGGCTCCACCCGGAGATGTCGTACATCGTCTCGACGTCGTCGCTGATGTCGCGGCCCGCCTCCAACAGCACGTTGGCCATCCCGCGTTTGGGCTGGTGCATGTCCACCACGTAGGACCCCGCCGGGTAGGCGTCGCCCCCGGCGGTGAACGCCTCCTCCGCACGCTCCACCCGCACGTCGTTGGCGATGAGGAAGTCGACCAGCCGCGCGGTGGCGCGGTCCTGCCCCGGCAGCACGTAGGCGCGCGGGAACTCGGTGGTGTACACGTCCTCGGGGCCGAACCCGGGCACCCACCCCTCGGGCGGGACCACCTGCTCCTCACCGGCCGCGCCGCGCCGGAACACCTCGATCTGGTCGGCGATCAGCTCCTCCCGGTTCTCCCGGGCGAACTCGATGGTCGCCTCGATGGTGGCGGCGGAGATGTCGGTGTTGATGGCCGAGCGCCGCCGCAGCTCCTCCTCGGGGAGGTCGCGGTAGTCGGCGTTGTTGACCCGCATCGGGAACTCGACCGTGGCCGAGGCGACCGCCCCCTGGTAGGGCGCGTACATGGGGGTGAAGATCGGCGGCCAGTCGTCCCAGCCGTCCGCGCTGTCCCGGAAGGGGATCTGCGGCGGACGCACCCCGTCGTCCTCGGGTGTGTAGCCCAGGTCGAGGACCGCCTCCTCCATGGCCAGTGCGTTGGCGTAGGTGTTCTCGATGAAGAGGTCGTACTCGTAGTTCTGCCCGTGCGGGGGCGTGCACGGCTCGATGAGGGTCCCGTTGACGTACCCGTGCTGGTCCACCATGACCAGCGGCTGGGTGTCGATCATGACCTGGCGCACCGCCGCCGTCTCCGGCTGGGACACCGTCACGAAGTCCCGGTTGAGGTCGAACCCGGCCCCGTTGGCCCGGGTCCCGGCGACCCGCCCGTCGGGGTTGGCGGTGAGCACGAAGTACAGCCGCGCCCCCTCCAACAGCTCCTCGGTGGCGGGCTCCTCGCTGTGGGCCAGCTCCTCGATGACCCGCAGCGAGGCGTCGGTGCCCTCCCACTCGTTGCCGTGGATGTTGGCGTTGACCAGCACCGGGGCCTTGTACCGGTCGGGCAGGGTGCGGTCGCGGGCGGCCCGGGCCGGGTCCTCGGCGATGAGCTCGCGCATCCGCCGCTGCTGGTCGGCGCGGCCCCGGTTCTCCGGTTCGGTGAGGGTGACCAGGTACAGGTCCCGGCCGCGGGTGCTGGTGCCGACGACCTCGGCGCTGACCCGGTCGGACTCCTCCATCAGCTCGTTGAGGGCCGGGGCGAGGTCGTGGTACGGGGTCAGGCCCAGCTTGACGGAGTGGTCGCCGGGGTCCTCCGGGGGCACCGGCAGTTCGCTCCGGCGCGGGTAGGGGGCGTCGGCGTCCACCCCGGGCACCTGCGGCGGCGCGGGGGCGGCGAAGGTCCGGGCGGTGTCCTGGAACGGGACGGCGGCGACGTCGTTGCGTTCGGGTCCGTTGCCGTGTTCGCGCAGGGCGGGGTCGGCCAGGACCGGGGCGGGGGCGGCGAGCACGCCGGCGGCGACCGCCGCGGCGAGGGCCGTCAGCGCGGACCGGCGGCGGACGGGCGGGGATGGGTACACGGGGGTCCTTCCTGGGGGGCTTTTCGCTTCCTATCCCGGACGCGGCCGGGGGGACAAGACGGCCTGCCGTGAAAACCGTGTTTCGTACGACGTCCCGTCTCCTGACGGGCCCCGGATCCGCCGCGGTGTCGGCGGATGCGGCGCCTACCCGACCAGGGCGTCCGGTCGGTACGGATCGGCCCGTGGGGGTCGCCACGCTCCCCCGATCCGCCTGTCCCGCAGGGGATCGCGCCACCGTAATCCGGATCACGGATTTCCGCCGCCCGACCCGGGACTTCCCGCCCCCCGACCCGTGTTGGAGCCCGGAGTGCGGCCCTTCGGGGTCAATCCACGGCGCCCCGCCCGAAGGCGGTTCCCGGCGCCTGCGCACCGCGCGTTCCGCGCACCCCTGAACATCCCGATTCCGGTAGGAGATTCTCCGGTGACCCTTGCCTCCGTGCGCCCCGATCGCCGCCACGCGGCGACCCCGACAACCGTTCCCGCGGCCCCGACTCCCCCGGCCCCCGCGCCGGCCCCGCCCGTCCCGGCGGCCCCGACGCCCCGGCCCGCCGCGCCCGGCCGGGCCCGCGCCCTACTGCTCGTCATCGTGCTGGGCGCGCTGTCCGCCGTCGGCCCGCTGGCCACCGACCTGTACCTGCCCGCGCTCCCCGACATCGCCGCCGACCTGGGCACGAGCGAGTCGGCCGTCAAATTCACCCTGACCTCGGTCATGGCCGGGATGGCCCTGGGCCAGCTGGTGGTGGGCCCCCTCAGCGACCGCTGGGGGCGCCGCCTCCCGCTGCTCGCCGGCACCGCCGTGTTCACCGCGACCACGGTCGCCATCGCCTTCTCGCCCACCGTGGAGGTCTTCTCCGCCCTGCGGTTCCTCCAGGGGCTGTCGGCGGCCGCGGGGCTGGTCGTGTCCCGCGCGATCGTCAGCGACGTCTTCGACGGCGAGGCCGCCGCCGTGTTCTTCTCCCGGCTGGTGCTGCTGTCGGGCCTGGCCCCCATGCTCGGGCCGATCCTGGGCGGGCAGCTGCTGCTCCTGGGCCCGTGGCCGGTGCTGTTCGGCGCGCTGGGCGCGGTCGGCCTGCTCACCACCGCCCTGGTCTGGTGGGCGCTGCCCGAGAGCCTGCCCCGGGAGCACCGCACCGCGGTGGACCCGCGCGGCCAGCTGCGGGTGTTCGGCGCGCTGCTGCGCGACACGCGGTTCCTGCTGCCGACCCTCACCCTGGCGCTGAGCTTCGGCATGTCGTTCACCTACATCTCGGCGTTCTCGTTCGTGTCCCACAACGAACTGGGCGCCGACGCCCAGCGGTTCGCCCTGGTGTTCGCGGTGACCACGCTCGGGATGATCCTGGGCAACCAGGTCAACGCCGTGCTGGTGCGGCACGTGGAGATCCACCGGCGGCTGCTGCTGGGCCTGACCGGGTCGATCGCGTCGGTGGGGGCACTGTCCGCGCTGGCCGCGGCCGACGCCGCGTCGCTGGCGTCGGTGACCGCGGCCCTGTTCGTGATGATGCTGTTCACCGGGCTGGTCTCGCCCAACGCCACGGCGCTGGCGCTGGCGCACCTGCCCGCCGACCGGGCCGGCAGCGGCTCGGCGCTGCTGGGCACCCTCCAGTTCGGCCTGGGTTCGGCGGTGGCCGCACTGGCCGGGTGGGGCGGCGCGGTGACCCTGTCCGGCATGAGCGCGGTGATGCTCGCCGCCGCGGTGGGCGCCGCCGCGGTGTTCTCCGTGACGGCGGTCGGCGCGCGACGCGCCCGGACGCGAGCCGCGTGAATCCGGGGTGAATGTCGGCCGGGGCCGTTAGCCTGGGCGGTTCGTACAAGGCGACCAGGGGGAGCGGCATGTCCACCTTTCCGAACCCGCAGGCCCGTCCGCTGACCGAGCAGGGGGCGGCCGAGTGGCAGGAGGCGTTGGGCCGGTTGTCGCGGGAGGCGGGGACGGCGTGGCTGACGGCGGTGCGACCGGGCGGGGCCCCGCACACCCGGCCGGTGCTGGCGGTGTGGGTGGGCGGCCAGCCGTTCTTCGCCTCCGGTGCGGGCACCGCCAAGTCCCGGCTGCTGGCGGGGGCGCCGCGGGTGAGCCTGGCGTTCACGGTCGCGGGGATGGACGCGGTCGTGGAGGGGACGGCCGAACCGGTGCGCGACCGCGACCGCCTCACCTGGGTGGCGGCCGCCTACGCCGAACTCCACGGCTGGGCCCCGGTCCCGGGCGAGGGGGAGCTGACCGGCCCGGAGGGCGCCCCGACGGCGGGGCCGCCCCCGTACGGGGTGTACACGGTGGTGCCCTCCGACGTGTACGCGTTCCCCACCGACGAGGACGGCCCGGCGCCCACCCGGTGGCGGTTCGACGTGTGGCCGTGAGCCGTTCCCGGCAGTGACCCGCGGACCCGCGCCGGTGCCCGCAAGGGCGCCGGGGGCCGACCGGGTGGGGAGGGCCCGCGGCCCCCCACCCGGGACCCCGCCCCCGCCCGCTGTCAGGCGCGGACGGTGAAGGAGGCCCGCAGCAGGTCCTCCTCCCGGGAGGACGGCCCCACCCGCAGCTCGAAGTTCCCCGGTTCCACCCGCCGCACCCCGGCGGCGTCCACCAGGGTGCACTCGGCCACCGGTACCTCCAGCCCCACCCGGCGGGACTCCCCCGGGGCCAGCTCCACCCGCCGGTAGGCCTTGAGCTCCCGGTCGGCCCAGGTGACCGAGGTGACGGTGTCGCAGACGTACACCTGCACGGTCTCCACCGCCGGGCGGCCCCCGGTGTTGGCGACGGTGACCTCGGCGCGCACGGTGTCGCCGACGCCCAGGTCGGCCTCGGTGACCACCAGGTCGGAGTACTCGACCGTCGTGTAGGCGAGCCCCTCGCCGAACACGAACGCGGGCCGCTGGGTGAGGTCGGCGTACCGGTCCCCGTGCTGGCCGCGCACCTGGTTGTAGAAGGTCGGCTGCTGCCCGGCGTGGCGGGCGTAGGACACGGGCAGCCGCCCGGACGGCTCGATCAGCCCGAGCAGGAGTTCGGCGATCGCCCGCCCGCCCTGCATGCCGGGGTTGGCGGCGTGCACCAGGGCGGCGGCGCCCAGGGCCGACTCCGGCAGCACCAAGGGCTTGGAGGCGATGACCACGACCGTCATGGGGGTGCCGGTGGCGGCGAGCGCGTCCAGCAGGGCGGTCTGTGCGCCGACGAGTTCCAGGGTGGCGGTGGAGCGGCCCTCCCCGACCAGTTCGATGCGGTCGCCCACGACGGCGACGACGTGGTCGGCGCCCTCGGCGGCGGCGACCGCCTCGGCGATCATCGTCTCGTCGGGTTCGGCGGGGTGGACCACGGGCGGGCGGGGCTGGCCGTCGGGGAACGTGGCCCCGGCGGGGTCCGGGCCCAGACGGCAGATGTCGGCGCCGCGGGCGTGCACGACCTTCCAGCCCTCGGGGACGTGGTCGCGCAGGCCGTCCAGGACGGTGCGGGTCAGCTCCCGGGGGTGGCCCTCGGGCAGCCAGTCGACCTGGCCGGAGGCGCCCGCCCAGTCGCCGAGCTGGGTGTGCGGGTCGTCGGCGTTGGGGCCGACGACGGCGATGGTGCGGGCGGCCTCGCCGGGGCGGGCCGCGGCCCGGCCGTCGGGGCCGGGGGTGCGCTCGTCGGTGAGCGGCAGGGTGCCGTCGTTGGCGAGCAGGACCAGGGAGCGGCGGGCGACCTCCAGGTTGAGGTCGGTGTGCTCCCGGGCGCCGATGACGGCGCGCTGGCGGACGGGGTCGGGGTGGCGGGGGTCCTCGAACAGGCCGAGCTCGAACTTGAGGGTGAGGATGCGCGCGACGGCGGCGTCGATCTCCTCCTCGGCGAGCATGCCGCGGGCGACGGCGTCCTGGGCGCCCTCGAAGAAGCCGGGGGTGGTCATCACCATGTCGTTCCCGGCCCTGACGGCGGCGGCCGCGGCGTGGGTGTGGTCGGGCTGGATCCTCTGCTCCCACACCATGCGGCCGACGTTGTCCCAGTCGGTGACGAGGGTGCCGGTGTAGCCCCATTCACCGCGCAGCACCTCGTCGAGCAGCCAGGAGTTGACGGTGATCGGCACCCCGTCCATGGACTGGTAGCCGAGCATGAAGGTGCGGCAGCCCTCGCGGGCGACCCGCTCGAACGGGGGCAGGAACCAGGAGCGGAGCTTGCGCCGGGAGATGTCGGCCTCGGTGGCGTCGCGGCCGCCCTGGGTCTCGGAGTAGCCCGCGAAGTGCTTGGCGCAGGCCAGGATCGCGGTGGGGTCGTCCAGACCGGTGCCCTGGTAGCCGCGCACCATGGCCGAGGCGAACTCGCCGATGAGGTGGGGGTCCTCGCCGAAGGTCTCGCCGACCCGGCCCCAGCGCAGGTCGCGGGCGATGCACAGGACCGGGGAGAAGGTCCAGTGGACGCCGGTGGCGGCGGCCTCGGCGGCGGTGGCGCGGGCGGCGCGCTCGATGAGGCCGGGGTCCCAGGTGGCGGCCATGCCGAGCTGGGTGGGGAAGACGGTGGCGCCCTCCCAGAAGGCGTGGCCGTGGATGCAGTCCTCGGCGACGAGCAGGGGGATGCGCAGCCGGGTGCGCCCGGTGAGGGCGGCGGCCTCCAGGACGAGCTCCGGGGAGGTGTGCAGCAGGGAGCCGACGTGCATGTCCTCGACCAGGGGGCGCACCCCGCCCCGGGCGTCCAGCTGGAGCATCTGGCCGACCTTCTCCGGCAGGGTCATCCGTGCGAGCAGGTCCGAGACCCGTTCGGCGACGCTCAGCGCGGGGTCGAGGTAGGGGTGCGGGGCGTTCACCAGGGGTTCCTCCTGCGGCGACGGGGTGTTGCCAGTGGTCACGGACAGCCATGGGAGCGATCCCATGGACGTCCACGCTATACGTCACCGGGCCGCGCGCCGAAGGGGCCCGGGGGTCAGGCGATGGGGCCGAACAGGTCGGTGCGGTCCAGATCCCCGGCGTCGAGGGTGTCCAGGGCGGTGCCGATCCTGCGCTCCTCGTACCCGAAGTGGGTCTCCATGACCGCCTCGATGCCGTCGAGGTGGCGGTGCAGCTCCTCGGCGTCACCGCCCCGGTCCAGGGCCTTCTCCAGGGCGCCGATGAGGTGGTCGAGCATCGAGTGGTCCTGCTTGAGCTGCGAGACGACCGGGGCCAGCCCCGGGTCGGCGGCCACCAGCAGGGGGAAGAGGGCGGCGTCCTCGCTGCGGTGGTGACCGGTGAGGGCCCGGCAGAACCCGTGGCAGTACAGCAGCAGGTCCCGGGAGAGCGTCCCGGAGTCCTCGCCGCGGTCGATGGCGGCGCGGGCCAGGCCGATGGCGTCGCGCAGCCTGCGGTGGACCGCCTCCAACTCGCGCCGCCACGCCGCGGCCCGCCCCTCGCCCATCGTCCCCCTCGTCGCGCAGGCCTTCGAGAACCTCCGGAAGGCTAACAGCCCCGCGCCCGTCCCGCCGGGAGGGCGGAGCGGGCACGGCGGCACGGCCGGGACCGAGGGCGGCGGATGGGGAGGGGCCGCGCGCCCGCCGCGGGGCCGGGTCAGGTGAGGGGCAGGCGGTGGCGGGCCACGAACCGCCACAGCTCCCGGCACGCCCGGACGGTGTCGGTGGTGCGGCCCGAGCCGCCGGCGGAGGCCGCGCCCGGCCAGGTGTGCCCTCCGCCGGCCACCACCAGGTGCCGCACGTCGGCGCCCCCGGCGCAGCCCGTCCACTCCAGGGCGGTGACGTCCGGCCCCAGCCGCTCCGCCTCCGGACCCCGCCGGCAGCCGTTGGCCGCGGCCCGGTCGGCGTTCCAGTCGGCGACGTCGGGCAGGCCCCGGCCGGGATCGCCGGTGTAGGGGATGGTGCTGTCGTCGGTGCCGTGGAAGGAGACCACCGGCACCGCCCGGGAGGTGTCGCACTCCAGGCCGTGCGGGTAGAACGCCGCCGCCACCGGCGCGATCGCCGCGATCCGCTCCGGCGCCGCGCAGGCCAGCACCGCGGTGAACCCGCCCCCGTTGGACATGCCCGCGGCGTAGACCCGGGTGCGGTCCACGCAGGTCCGCGACTCCACCGTGTCCAACAGCGCGCGGGTGAAGGCGACGTCGTCCACCCCGGGCGGGGAGTAGGGAGCGCCCTGCCAGGCCGAGCGGCCGCCCTCTCCGAGCAGCGCGTCGGGCAGCACCACGACCGCGGGCAGCCCGGTCAGCCCCGAGTACCCGGCCATGCCCTCGGCGCCGCCGCCGCGCCCGTGGTAGGCCAGCAGCACCGGCCAGGTGCGGCCGGGGGTGTAATCCCGGGGCAGGCGGACCAGATACTCGCGCTCCACACCACCGCTGACCAGGGAGTACCGTGCAGTCTCCCCCGGCTGATGGGGCGCGGGCAGCCCGCACCCCGTGGAATGTCGCCCCCGGTCCGGGTCGTGCGGGACCGCCGCGCCGGGGACGGCCACCGCCAGGGCCGCCAGGGCGAGCACCAGCACCGAGCGGACGAGCGAGCGCAGGGGCACGCGGCGCTCCTTCCCATGGCCACATCCGGACATCGAAGACGTTATCGCCGTCTACCTCACAAAAGGTTTCTCCCGCGGGGCGCCCCTTTGCTACGTTCGCCATGCGGGCCGTGGGACTTCGGCCGTGACTTCCGGGAACTGCCTTGTACGCACCATTCACGCCGGTCACGCCTACACCGCCCCGGTCCGCACCCCTTCCCCCCGGCCCCTCCCCGAACGATGGCCGACACCTGCACCGACCTGCTGGCCCGCGAGGACCTGCTGCTCTTCACGGCCGCGGCGATCTCCTCCACCGGCCAGGACGAGTTCCACGGCGACGCCGGGGACCAGCGCCTGTCACTGGACTTCCTGCACGAGTACGTGCACGGCACCCTGCCCGACCTGTAGGGGCTCATGCTCACGCTGCACGTCAACGACCACAACGCCGCCCGGATCGTGCACACCCTGTTCGCGCACCCGCGCCCCGGGCAGGACCCGGACGCGCGAGCCCGGGAGAACTCCCTGATCCGCCGCCGGCTGGCGCTCATGCCGCCCCAGCGCGTGTACCGCCTGTTCCGGGCACTGGCCGCCGAACGCGTCAACAACCGCCGCACCCGCGCGGTCATCCGCTCCTGGATCGCCCGGCGCCCCCTGGAGCTCGACGCCCTCAAGTACCGCGACGGCCTGCGCGCCGCCGCCCGCCACGCCCGCGTGCGGCTGCCCGACGAGGTGGCCCGGTTCCTGTTCTCCTCCCCCACCACCCGGCGCTCCCCGCCCTCCACCGCCCCGCTGCTGGAGGCCCACCGCCGCGCCCACTACTCGGCCCGGGCCCTGTACGGCCTGCCCTACACCGTCGCCGAGGGGTTCGCCGCCCACCACAGGGTGCCCCGCGCCGTGTTCCTGGAGGGCATCGCCGAACACGCCACCGCCGCCGAGCGGCTGCGCCCGGACCGCACCGCGCGACGGCACGGGCTGGACGCGCCGCCGGCCGGCCTGGGCTCGGCCCCGCTCCTGCGGCTGTGCTCCCAC
>NZ_JASFDV010000121.1 GCF_030766825.1 Nocardiopsis sp. CC223A | reverse complement strand
GGCGGGCCCCGCGCCCGGCGCGGCGACGTGCGCACCGGCATCCTGATGCTGCTGGCCGAGGAGCCGCGCAGCGGCTACGAGATCATCCGGGAGGGCCGCGAGCGCAGCGGCGGGGCCTGGCGCCCCAGCCCCGGCTCCATCTACCCGATGCTCCAGCAGTTGGAGGACGAGGGGCTCATCGTCCAGGAGGAGGGTGAGGGCCGCCGCCGCCCCTACCGGCTCACCGAGGAGGGCATCGACCACCTTGAGGAGCACGGCGCCGACCTGACCCCGCCGTGGGAGGCCGCCGCCGACGCCTACGCCGACGACCGCTCCCGGTACGAGGAGGTCGGCGCCCTGGCCGCCCAGCTCGGCGCCGCCGCCTTCCAGGTCGCCCAGGCCGGCACGCCCGAGCAGGTGGACCGCGCCAAGCGGCTGCTGGCCGAGAGCAAGCGCGGCCTGTACCGCATCCTCGCCGAGGACGGGCCCGAGGACGGGGGCGACCGGGACTGATCCCGCAGGACACCGAGGGCCCGCCGCGCGGTCGTGTGCATCGACCCCGTGCGGCGGGCCCCTCGTCGTTCCCCGTCCGGCTACTCTCCCGTGGTGCCGTCGGCGAGTTCGCGCAGGACGTCCAGGTGCCCGTTGTGCCGGGCGGTCTCCTCGATCAGGTGCACCAGCACCCAGCGCAGCGTCGTGGCGTCCTCGCCCGCGCGGTGGCGCACGGCGTGGGTGCCCAGCTCCAGTTCCGCGGTGATCTCCCGCGAGCGCTCGCACTGCATCTCGTACTCTTCGAGCAGCGTCCCCAGCGGCACCTCGTTGCCGCGCCGCCACTCGGCGTCCGGGTCCTCGGGGGTCGCGTACCCGTTCTCGGGCTGCCCCAGCATGATCCACTCGAACCAGGCGTGCTCCACCCAGCGCAGGTGGGACACGATCGCGCCCACGCTCATCAGCGGTGAGGTGGGCAGCGGGGTGGCCGTCGCGTGTTCGGCGGCGATGCCCGCGCACTTGGCGTGGACCGTGGCGCGGTGCCAGTCCAGCCACGTGGTGAGCATGGTGCGCTCGTCGGCGGCCATCGGCGGGTCGATGCGGTCGGGTGCGGCCGGGAGGGTGTATTCCGTCATCACCCCATCATGGCGGTCCCCGCCGACGCTCTCCACGCCCTTTTTTCGTGCCTCCGTGCGCCGTTCTCATTCCCCGGTGGTGCCGTCGGCGAGTTCGCGCAGCAGGTCCAGGTGCCCGTTGTGCCGGGCGGTCTCCTCGATCATGTGCATCAACACCCAGCGCAGGGTGGTCCGCCCCCGGGCGCCCAGGACCTTGCGCGAGGACGACCCGAGTTCGAGTCTGGCGGTGATCTCCCGCGACCGGGCGCACTGGGTCTCGTACTCCTCCAGCAGCACCCCCAGGGGGACCTCGGACCCCAGCCGCCACTCGGCGTCGGGGTCCTGCTCGCTGTAGGGGGCCAGGTCCGGCTGGTCCAGCATCGCGCTCCCGAACCAGAACGCCTCCACCCAGCGCAGATGGGACACGACACCGCCCACGGTCATCAGCGGTGAGGTCGGCAGCGGCGCGGCCGCGGACAGGGCCGGGTCCAGGCCGGCGCACTTGGCGTGGACCGTGGCGCGGTGCCAGTCCAGCCAGGAGGTGAGCATGGTGCGCTCGTCGGCGGCCATCGGGGGGTCGACACGGGCGGTCAGGGGAAGGTGCAGAGTGCTGTTCTTGTCGCTCATGCCGGTATTCTCCGTTCCGGTCATGCCGCCGATCCACTGGTTTTCCGTGGTGAGGGCACGAGGGCGAGGAGAAGACCGCAGATGGACGACCGGAACGGCGCGGATGCGCCGCGTGGGCCGCGACCGCTGATCGTGGCCGCCTGGGTGTTCGGGGCGCTGGCCGCGGCCGGCGCGCTGCTCGGTCCGATCTGGTGGCTCCTGGCCCCGGACCGGGCCCGGGGCACGGCCCTGGGCGAGGGGGACGTCTTCACCGGCACCACCGAGGCCCTGTTCGCGGGGGAGGGGACCTTCGTCCTCATCACCGCGCTGGCGGGGCTCTTCGGCGGCTACGTCGTCTACATGGTGCAGTTCCCCCTGTCCCGCAGGCACCCGCGCGACCTGCGCCTGTGGTGCCTGCTCGCGGGGTTCCTCGGCTCGTCGGCGGGGACCCTGCTCACCTGGCGGATCGGCGTGCTGCTGGACACGCCCCTGCACACGGCGCTGGCGCGGGCGCAGGCCGGCGACGACGTCACCGTGGGCCTGCACCTGGAGGCCACGGCGTTCCTGGTGGCCTGGCCCTTCGTCTTCGTGCTCCAGTACGCCCTGCTCGACCTGATCAGCATGATCCGCCGGGACCTGCCGGGTGTGCCCCGGCCCGCCCGGCCCGCCGCGGCCGCCCCCGACACACCGTGGCCGGGCCCCTCGCCGGTGGGCGAGGGGCCGGACCCGCTGACGCGCTGACCCGGATCAGATGGTCTGGACGCTGTCCTCGTACATACCGTCCAGGATGTCCTGGTACTTGCTCTCCACCGCCCGGCGCCGCATCTTCAGGCTCGGCGTGATCTCGCCGCCCTCCACGGTCAGGTCGTTGGGCAGGATCGCGAACTTCTTGACGGTCTCGTGCCGGGGCAGGTCCCTGTTGAGCTCGTCGATGGCCTCCTGGACCATCGCGCGCACCTTCGGCTCCCCGGTGAGCGCGGAGTAGTCGAGGCCGCCCAGGCCGTTCTCCTGTGCCCAGGTCGTGATGGCCTCGGGGTCCAGCGCGACCAGCGCCACGCAGTAGGACCGGCGGTCGCCGTGCACCACCAGGTTGCTGACGTAGGGGCACAGCGCCTTGAACCGGCTCTCCAGGTGCTGCGGCGCCACGTACTTGCCGTTGGCGGTCTTGATGAGCTCCTTCTTGCGGTCGGTGATGCGGAGCCTGCCGTCCTCCAGGACGCCGATGTCGCCGGTGGCGAACCAGCCGTCCTGGTCGATGACCTCCTCGGTGGCGCCCGACAGGTTGTGGTAGCCGCGCATGACGCCGCCGCCGCGCAGCAGGATCTCGCCGTCCTCGGCGAGCTTCACCTCGGTGCCGGGCATCGGCATGCCGACCGTCCCGAACCTGATGCCGCCGGGCCGGTTGAGGAAGGATCCCGCGCTGGTCTCGGTGAGGCCGTAGCCCTCCAGGATGACGATCCCGGCGCCGTAGAAGAACCGGCCGATCTCGGGGGCCAGCGGGGCGCTGCCGGAGATGAAGAACTTCAGCCGGTCGCCGAAACGGGCGCGCAGCTTGGCGAAGACGAGCCGGTCGGCGACCTTGTGCTGTAGGGCCAGGGCGCCGGTGGGCTCCTTGCCGTCCTCCTTGAGCCGGGCCACCCGGTCGCCGACGCCCACGGCCCACTTGAAGATGCGGAACTTGGCGGCGCCGCCCTCCTTGGCCTGCATGACGACCCGGTTGTACACCTTCTCGAAGATGCGGGGGGCGGCCGCCATGAAGGTCGGCCGGACCACGGACAGGTTGTCGACGATCTTGTCGACCCGCCCGTCCACGGCGGTGGTGAACCCGATCTGCAACTGGTTGACCTGCATGAGCTTGCCGAACACGTGGGACAGCGGCAGCCACAGGTACTGCACGTCGTCGGGGCCGAGCAGCTCCCAGCCCTGGCCGCGCAGCTCCTCGTCCAGGTCCTGGAGCGCCTTGGCCTCGTACAGCCAGTTGGCGTGGTCGAGCCGCACCCCCTTGGGGCGCCCGGTACTGCCGGAGGTGTAGATGAGGGTGGCGATGTGGTCGGGCTCGACGGCCTTGACGAGTTCGTCGAACAGCTCGGGCCTCTCCTCGTGCAGCCCGGCGCCCAGGGCGGCCAGCTCGTCCAGGGTGATGACCCAGCCGTCGTGGCCGCCCTCGCCGTCGAAGACGACGACCTTGGACACTCCGGGGATCTGCGCCCGCTGGTCCACCAGCTTGGCGACCTGGTCGGCGTTCTCGGCGAAGACCAGCATGCTGCCGGAGTCGGAGATGATGTACGCCGAGTCGGCGGCGGTGGAGGAGGGGTAGACGGTGGTGGAGGCGCCGCCCGCGCACAGGATGGCCAGGTCGGCCAGGATCCACTCGATCCTGGTGGAGGAGGCGATGGCGCAACGGGCCTGCGAGGTGACCCCGAGGGAGTGCAGGCCCAGGGCGAGGTCGCGGACCCGGTCGCGGGTCTGCGACCAGGTCAGGGTCTCCCAGGTCTCGGGAGCACCGGTGCTGTTGGGAACGGGGTAGGTGAACGCCGTCGCGTCGCCGCTCTGGGCCACACGGGAGGCGAACATGTCCGGAACCGACGAGAAGGGGGATGAAGTGTTACCCATGTCACAAAGCTACCCCTGGGTAGTGGGGGCGGCAACAGTCGATGTCCCCTTGTGACCAGGCCTGCGCTACTTTGTTCCCGGCGGCCCCGGTCGGCCCACCGCCCCCGCTCCCGATCTCCGTGCCGGGTCAGGCCGCGCCGATGGGGGCGACCACCGCCTCGGTGAGCGTGATGAGGTCGGCGGGCGCCAGCTCCATCTGGAGCCCCCGCCGCCCCGCCGACACGTACACCGTCGGCTGCTCCCGCGCGGACGCGTCGACGACCGTGCGCAGCCGCTTGCGCTGCCCCAGCGGGCTGATCCCGCCGCGCACGTACCCGGTGGCCTTCTCCGCCCTGGCCGGGTCGGCCATCACGGCCTTCTTCCCGCCCACGGCGGACGCCAGCGCCTTGAGGTCCAGCGAGGTGCTCACCGGCACGACCCCCACCGTCAGGACCCCGTCCACCTCGGCCACCAGCGTCTTGAACACCTGCTCGTGGGGGACCCCGAGCGCGTCCGCGGCGTCCGTGCCGTAGGAGCGGCCGTCCCCGTCGGCCGTCTCGTACGGGTGCAGGGTGTAGGTGGTCTTGGTCCGTCCGGCCGCCACGGTGGCGGGCGTGGCCTTTCCGCTCATCGGTTCCCCGGTCCCTCGTCGAAGGCGCGCCCTACCCCCGGGCGCCTGGTCTGTAGGGCAGGCTAACGAACCCGGCGCCCCGCGGCGCCCGGACCGGGGAAGAAGGCCCCGCGGCGGCCGTGTCCGCCGCCGTCAGTTGAAGGAGACCCCGTTGTTGAGGAACGGGCCGGCGGGCAGCGTGTTCAGGGTCGGCGTGTGCACGATGCGGTTCTCCCGGCGCAGGAACCGGGCCAGCACGGCCAGCCGGGTCGCGGCGTCCTCGGCCTCCAGCAGCCGCTGCTTCTCGGCCTGGTCGAGCACGACCGCCTCGGACAGGGCGTACGACAGCGGGATGGGGTCCTTGGGCGGGTCAACGAACGTCCCCGGGCTCAGCCCGGCCGCGGACAGCCGCTCCCGGTAGACCTCGAACAGCGCCCGGACCCGCTCGGCGTGCTCGTCGGCGTCGGGGCCGACCCCCTCGGGCAGGAACGACACCGACGCGGTGGGGTAGACGTCGGGGGAGGAGGCGTCGACCTCCGACAGGTCCTCGACGGTGAACCGGGTGCCGCCCTCCACCACCAGGTCGTAGCGGCCGTCGTCGTAGGTGCGCACGTTGCGGACCAGGGCGGTGCAGCCGGTGGCGCTCACCCGGGGCAGCCGGACGTCGCCGCCCAGGGTGGGCGCCCCGACCGGGTTCTCGGTGCTCTGCGCGGAGGAGGTGGCCGCCACCTCGTGCCCCAGCTCGATCCACACCACCCCGAAGCGCCGCGGGGAGCGGTCGCGCCCGGCGAGTTCACCGCGGGTGAGGGTGGGGCCGAGCAGTTCGGAGACCAGCCGCCGGTAGCGCGGCTCGAAGACGTGCAGGGGGACGTTCACACCGGGGAACAGAACGGTGTTCAACGGAAAGATCGGCAGAGCCTGGGCCATGGCCCCAGTATGCCTTTCGTCACGGCCGTACGGGTTCGGACACCCGGCGGGGGCACCCGGTCGGAACCGGGCGCCCCGGGGGCGTCGAACCGGCGCGGCGGCCCGGCGGGGAACCGCCTAGGAAACGGCGGGGCCGGCGGTGGCCGGAGCGCTCTGGCTGCCGTTGTCCTCGCTGGGCATGTCGCGGGCCACGAAGGTCTCCACGTGGAACAGATTCCCGTTGGAGCGGTCCACCACGTTCAGCAGGGTGGACATCTTGGCGATCTCCTCCACCTGTTCCTGGATGAACCACTGGAGGAACTGCTCGCCGGTGTAGTCGTCCTCGTCGCGGGCGACCTTGGCCAGGCGCTGGAACTGGTCGGAGACCTCGCGCTCCTGGCGCAGGGCCAGGGCGACCAGGTCGCGCGGCGCGGCGAAGTCGGTCTCGATCTCGTCCACGCCCTGGAGGGCGAAGTCGACGTCCCGGTCGATGAGGTAGCGCACCAGCATCATGGCGTGGTCGCGCTCCTCCAGGGACTGCTCGTAGAACACCCGCGCCAACTGGGGCAGGTCGTGCGTGTCGAACCAGGCGGCGAGGGCCACGTACTGGTGGGAGGCCGTGAACTCGTGCCGCACCTGGTCGACGAGGAGGCGGTGGAACTTGGAAAGGCCGCTATCGCTGCTCTTGCTCGAAGTCATGCCCCTACAATAACCCATGAAAAGCCATTCTTGAAAATCATCGAAACGCCGCCTAATTCGTTAGGCAAGCCTTTCCAACATCTTTCTCGATGTCATTTAGGTAAGGTATGCCAAAGTAAGGCGGAACTTATTCGGCGTTTTCGTTCCCGCTGGTGGCGATTGCCCCGAAGCGACCTGCCCGCCCCATCGGCACCGGTGTGGTGTCCACCATCCGGACGCCCGAGCCCACCCGTCGGGCATCGCCCCCTAGACTGGGGGCGTGATCAGTCGAATCGACCTCCGAGGCAGCCAGGACGACCCCCGCGACGCCCTTCCGCGCGCGGCCATGGACGTGGCCGACGCCGCCGAGCGCGTGCGCCCCCTGTGCGAGGACGTCCGCCATCGCGGTGTCGAGGCGCTGATCGAGCTCACCGAACGCTTCGACGGGGTCCGGCTCACCGACATCCGCGTCCCCAAGGACGCGATCGACGCCGCCCTGACCGACCTCGACCCGGCCGTGCGCGCCGCGCTGGAGGAGTCCGTCCGCCGCGCCCGCAAGGTCCACCGCGACCAGCGCCGCACCGACCACACCACACAGGTCGTCCCGGGCGGGACCGTCACCGAACGCTGGATCCCGGTCGACCGGGTCGGCCTCTACGTGCCGGGCGGCCGCGCCGTCTACCCGTCCAGCGTCATCATGAACGTCGTCCCCGCCCAGGAGGCGGGGGTGCGCTCCCTGGCGGTCACCTCGCCGCCGCAGAAGGAGTTCGGCGGCCTGCCGCACCCCACCATCCTCGCCGCCTGCGCCCTGCTCGGCGTCGACGAGGTCTACGCCGTGGGCGGCGCCCAGGCCGTCGCCATGTTCGCCCACGGCGCCGGCGAGTGCGCCCGCGCCGACATGGTCACCGGCCCCGGCAACATCTGGGTCGCCGCCGCCAAACGCCTCCTCAAGGGGGTCATCGGCATCGACGCCGAGGCGGGCCCGACCGAGATCGCCGTCCTGGCCGACGCCACCGCCGACCCCGACCACGTCGCCGCCGACCTCATCAGCCAGGCCGAGCACGACGTGGTGGCCGCCTCCGTCCTGGTCACCCCGGACGAGGCCCTGGCCGACGCCGTCGTCGACCGCCTGCGCGTCCGCACCGCCGCCACCCGGCACGCCGACCGCGTCCGCGAGGCCCTGTCCGGGCCCCAGTCCGGCATCGTCCTGGTCGACGACCTCGACCACGGCCTCGACGTCGTCAACGCCTACGCCGCCGAACACCTGGAGGTCATGACCGCCGACGCCGCCGCCGTCGCGGCCCGCGTGCGCAACGCCGGGGCGATCTTCGTCGGCGCCTACGCCCCGGTCTCCCTCGGCGACTACGCCGCGGGGTCCAACCACGTGCTGCCCACCGGCGGGTGCGCCTGCCACAGCGGCGGACTGAGCGTGCAGACCTTCCTGCGCGGGGTGCACGTGGTCGAGTACGACCGTGACGCGCTGGCCGACGTCGCCCACCACGTCATCACCCTCGCCCGGGCCGAGGACCTGCCCGCCCACGGCGAGGCCGTCGCCGCGCGCTTCCCCGAGGCCTAGCCGGGCCGCGACCGAACGGACGGTGCGGCGGCGCCCCGGACCCCGCCCGGGTCCGGCCCGCGTCCGCGCGGGGCCCGTACACCGCACCGACCACGACCGACCATGAGCGTGACACCCGTGAGCTTCACTCTGAACGACCTGCCCCTGCGCGACGACCTGCGCGGCCGCTCGCCCTACGGCGCCCCGCAGATCGACGTGCCGGTGGTCCTCAACACCAACGAGAACCCGCACCCGCCGTCGGAGCGGCTGGCCCGCGCCCTGGCCGACGCCGTCGCCGAGACCGCGGTGGGACTGAACCGCTACCCCGACCGCGACGCCGTCCGGCTGCGCCAGGGCCTGGCCGAATACCTCGGCCACGGCCTGACCACCGCCGGCGTGTGGGCGGCCAACGGGTCCAACGAGATCCTCCAGCAGATCCTCCAGGCCTTCGGCGGACCCGGCCGCACCGCGATGGGCTTCGAGCCGTCCTACTCGATGCACCCCATCATCTCCCGCGGCACCGGCACCGCCTGGGCGCCGGTGCCCCGCACCGCGGACTTCCGCATCGACGTGGACGCCGCCCTGGCCGCCATCGCCGAGCACGCGCCCAGCGTCATCTTCCTGACCTCGCCCAACAACCCCACCGGAACGGCGCTGCCGATCGCCGACATCGAGCGCATCGCCGCCGCCGCGCCGGGCGTGGTCGTCGTGGACGAGGCCTACGCCGAGTTCCGCCGGGAGGGCACCCCCAGCGCCCTGGGCCTGCTGGCCGACCACCCGCGCCTGATCGTCTCGCGCACCATGTCCAAGGCGTTCGCGCTGGCCGGGGCCCGCCTGGGCTACCTGGCCGCGCACCCCGCCGTGGTGGACGCCCTGCAACTGGTCCGCCTGCCGTACCACCTGTCGGCCGTCACCCAGACCGTCGCCCTGGTCGCCCTGGACCACGCCGACGAACTCCTGGGCACCGTCGCCGACCTGCGCGCCGAACGCGACTCCCTGGTGGAGTGGCTGCGCGCCCACGGGTTCGCCGTCGCCGACTCCGACGCCAACTTCGTCCTGTTCGGCGAGTTCGAGGACCGCACCAAGGTGTGGGAGGCCCTGCTCGACCACCAGGTCCTCGTCCGCGAGGTCGGCCCGCCCGGCTGGCTGCGCGTCACCGTCGGCACCCCGCAGGAGATGGCCGCCTTCCGCGACTCCCTGCTGCGCGTCACCGGACGCTGACCCGCCCCTTTCCCAACAGGAGGACCCACCATGAGCCGCATCGGACGCGTGGAGCGCGCCACCAAGGAGACCAAGGTCCTGGTCGAGATCGACCTGGACGGCAGCGGCGTCGCCGACGTCTCCACCGGCGTCGGCTTCTTCGACCACATGCTGGACCAGCTCGCCAAGCACGGCCTGTTCGACCTGACCGTGCGCACCGAGGGCGACCTGCACATCGACTCCCACCACACCATGGAGGACACCGCCCTGGCCCTGGGCGCCGCCTTCCGCGAGGCCCTGGGCGACAAGGCCGGCATCCGCCGCTTCGCCGACGCCAAGGTGCCCCTGGACGAGGCCCTGGCCGAGGTGACCGTCGACGTGTCCGGCCGCCCCTACCTGGTGCACAGCGAGCCCGAGGGCATGGCGCCGACCATCGGCCGCGACTACGACACCACCATGACCCGGCACATCCTGGAGTCGTTCGTCGCCCAGGCCCGGGTCGCCCTGCACGTCCGCGTCCCCTACGGGCGCAACGCCCACCACATCGTCGAGTGCCAGTTCAAGGCGCTGGCGCGGGCGCTGCGCTTCGCCACAGAGAAGGACCCCCGGGTCACCGGGATCCCCTCCACCAAGGGCGCCCTGTAGATGGACGCCGACCTGTGGGGACTGCTCCTCATCGTGTTGAGCGGCTTCCTCGGCGGAGGCGCCTACGCCATGTGGAAGACCAACAGGCCCATCGCCGTCGCCCTGGCCGGGTGCGCGGTGCTCGCCGCGGCCTCGGGCGTCCTGCGCCTGGACTACTTCTAAGGGGAGGAACACCATGCCGCCACGCGTGGTCGTGTTCGACTACGGGTCGGGCAATCTGCGTTCGGCCCAGCGCGCCATGGAGCGCACCGGCGCCGACGTCACCGTCACCTCCGACCCGCACGCCGCGCTGGACGCCGACGGCCTGGTCGTCCCGGGCGTGGGCGCCTTCAGCGCCTGCATGGCCGGGTTGAGGCAGGCGCACGGCGACCGCATCATCGGCCGCCGCCTGGCCGGCGGCCGCCCGGTGCTGGGCATCTGCGTGGGCATGCAGGTGCTGTTCGACAAGGGTGTGGAACGCGCCGACCCGCAGGCCGAGGACGAGGTCACCCAGGGGTGCGGGGAGTGGCCCGGCACGGTGGAGCGCCTGAACGCCCCGATCCTGCCGCACATGGGCTGGAACACCGTCCGCGCCCCGCAGGACTCACGGCTGTTCGCGGGGATCACACCGCAGGACCGCTTCTACTTCGTGCACTCCTACGCGGTGCGCAGCTGGGAGCTCACCTTCGACAACCCGCGCATGGCCCCGCCCAAGGTGACCTGGGCCGAGCACGGGGAACCCTTCGTGGCGGCGGTCGAGAACGGGCCGCTGTGGGCCACCCAGTTCCACCCGGAGAAGTCCGGCGACACCGGGGCCCGCATCCTGGCCAACTGGGTCGCCACCCTCCCGCAGGCATAGTTTTTCGGACCGACGAGCACGAGAAGGCCCCGTAACGGGATCTCTCGCCTGGAGGCGGGAGCTTTCGACCTCCCGGGTCGAGGGCCGCCGTTACCAGACCCAGCCATCACCTATAGGGAGGTGACCTTGATGGCTACGTTCCGCACAGGACGGCAGACCCACCAGGACGTGCTTCCTCAGCGGCCTGCTCTGGAATCCGCGCCAGTAGACACTCCCCGGATCGGGAACGAAACGGGGCGCGGACACCACCGCACGACGGTGGCACCCGGTGCGGAACATGGTCGAGGGGAGACCACCGGCACCTCACCCGGTGCCGGTGGCGTCACCCCCGAGCCCCCCTCGGGGGCCGGGGAGCAGGGCCGTGAGGCCCACACCAAGCAGTCCCGGGCGTACGTGTTCGTCCTCGACCGCCACGGCACACCCCTGCAACCCTGCCCACCGGCCAGAGCCCGCAAGCTCCTGGCCCGGGGCCGGGCGGTGGTGGCCCGCCACACCCCGTTCACCATCAGGCTCAAAGACCGCACCGCCACCGACTCCGAGATCGACGGCGTCGAGATCGGCATCGACCCGGGATCGAAGCACACCGGTATCGCCGTGTTCACCTCCCAGGCGGGTGAGCGGCGGGGCCGGTACGCCCTCCGGCTCGACCACCGGGGGGACCGGATCCGCAAGAAGATGGGGCAGCGCTCCGCCTACCGGCGCCGTCGCCGTACCGCGAACCTGCGCCACCGCGCGCCCCGGTTCGACAACCGCACCCGCCCTCGGGGGTGGTTGGCCCCGTCCCTGCGCCACCGGGTGGAGACCGCCCTGTCATGGGTGGACCGGCTCTCCCGGTGGGCGCCCCTCAGGGCTGTGCACGTGGAGCGGGTCGCGTTCGACACCCACGCCCTGTCCGCAGGCGAACCGTTGGAAGGGGCCGAATACCAGCAGGGCACCCTGCACGGGTTCGAGGTCCGCGAGTACCTGTTGGCCAAGTGCGGCCGCACCTGCGTCTACTGCGGTGTGACCGGTGTTCCGTTGAACATCGACCACGTCCACCCGCGCTCCCGGGGCGGTTCGGACCGGGTGGCCAACCTGGTGCTGGCGTGCGTGCCCTGCAACGAGCGCAAGGCCGACCGGCCGGTGGAGGAGTTCGTCTCCGATCCGAAGATCCTGGCCAAGATCATGGCCCGTGCGAAGGCCCCGCTGCGGGATGCCGCCGCGGTCAACGCGACCCGGTGGGCGTTGTGGCGGGCCCTGGACACCCGTCTGCCCACCCGTGTGGGCAGCGGTGGGCGCACCAAGTGGAACCGGACCCGCAACCGGCTGCCAAAATCCCACACCCTCGATGCCTTGGTCATCGGAAAGGCCGACACCGTCACCGAGCTCGTGGGCACGGTGCTGGTCGCGGGGTGTGCGGGGCGCGGGTCCTATGCCCGTACCCGCACCGACCGGTACGGGTTCCCCCGGCTGCGGCTGCCGCGCACCAAGCGGTTCTTCGGATTCGCCACCGGCGACCTGGTCCGCGCTGTGGTCCCGAAGGGCAAGAACGCCGGAACCCATATTGGTCGGGTCGCGGTGCGCTCGACCGGCGGCCACACCGTCGCCGCCCCGCACGGGGCGGTGAAGACCTCGTACAAGAACCTTCGGCTCCTGCAACGGGCCGACGGCTATGCCTACACCATCCAGAAGGAGGCAGGGGTTTCCTCCCCGGCCTGAAGGCCGGGGGATCCACCCCACAAACCCGATGACCGGAAAGACCAACCCGCCCGCACTCGAACTCCTGCCCGCCGTGGACGTGTCCGGCGGCCAGGCCGTCCAACTCGTCCAGGGCAGGGCCGGGTCGGGCGGACAGTACGGCGACCCCTTCGCGGCCGCGCAGGCCTGGCAGGAGGCGGGCGCGGAGTGGATCCACCTGGTGGACCTGGACGCCGCCTTCGGCCGCGGCCACAACCGCGACCTGCTGCGCACCATCGTGGACCGCCTCGACGTCAAGGTGGAGATGTCCGGCGGCATCCGCGACGACGAGTCGCTGGCCGCGGCCCTGGCCACCGGCTGCACCCGGGTGAACATCGGCACCGCCGCCCTGGAGGACCCCGAGTGGTGCGCGAAGATCATCGCCGAGCACGGGGACAGGATCGCGATCGGCCTGGACGTGCGCGGCACCACCCTGGCCGCGCGCGGCTGGACCCGCGACGGCGGCGACCTCTTCGAGACCCTGGAGCGCCTGGAGTCGCAGGGCTGCGCCCGGTACGTCGTCACCGACGTCAACAAGGACGGCACCCTCAAGGGCCCCAACCTGGACCTGCTGCGCACCGTGTGCGAGCGCACCGACAAGCCGGTGGTGGCCAGCGGCGGGGTGTCCTGCCTGGACGACCTGCGGGCCATCGCGGACCTGGTGCCGCTGGGTGTGGAGGGCGCCATCATGGGCACCGCCCTGTACGAGGGCGCGTTCACCCTCCAGGACGCGCTGGCGACCGTGGCGGCGGCGCGATGAGCCTCGCGATCCGTGTCATC
This sequence comes from Nocardiopsis sp. CC223A, assembly GCF_030766825.1. Lineage (GTDB taxonomy): Bacteria > Actinomycetota > Actinomycetes > Streptosporangiales > Streptosporangiaceae > Nocardiopsis. The sequence goes on along the minus strand of NZ_JASFDV010000121.1, from coordinate 779 downwards.
CCCTGCCTGGACGTGGACGCCGGGCGGGTGGTCAAGGGCGTCAACTTCGAGAACCTGCGCGACGCGGGCGACCCGGTCGAACTGGCCGGGACCTACGACGCGGGGGGCGCCGACGAGCTGACCTTCCTGGACGTCACCGCCTCCAGCGGCGACCGGGAGACCACCTACGACGTGGTGCGCCGCACCGCCGACCAGGTGTTCATCCCGCTGACCGTGGGCGGCGGGGTGCGCACCGCCGACGACGTGGACCGGCTGTTGCGGGCGGGCGCCGACAAGGTGGGCGTGAACACCGCGGCGATCGCCCGGCCGGAGCTGATCGGGGAGATCGCCGAGCGGTTCGGCCGCCAGGTCCTGGTGCTGTCCGCCGACGTGCGGCGGGTCCGCGAGGGCGACGCGCCCACCCCGAGCGGCTTCGAGGTGACCACGCACGGCGGCCGCAGGGGGACCGGCATCGACGCCCTCCAGTGGTGCGAGCGCGCCGCCGACCTGGGGGCGGGGGAGATCCTGCTCAACTCGATGGACGCCGACGGCACCAAGCAGGGCTTCGACCTGGAGCTGATCCGGGCGGTGCGGGCCCGGGTGGACGTACCGCTGATCGCCTCGGGCGGTGCGGGCGCGGTGGAGCACTTCGTGCCCGCGGTCGAGGCGGGCGCCGACGCGGTGCTGGCCGCCACGGTCTTCCACTTCGGCGAGTTCACCATCGCCGACGTCAAGGAGAGCCTGCGTGCGGCGGGCCACCCCGTCCGCTGACCCGGCCTCCGAAGGGCCCGGCGCTCCGC
>NZ_JASFDV010000120.1 GCF_030766825.1 Nocardiopsis sp. CC223A | reverse complement strand
GTGCCTGCGGCGACGGCCGTTGCTCCTGCGGTGCGGGCTGCGGTTGTGGCCGCTGGGGCTGCGGCTGTGCCGGGGCCGCAGGTGCGGCGGGGGCGGGCTGCGGCGATGCCTGGACGGGTGCGACGGGGGCGGCCGGGGCCACCGGTCCGGCGGCGATCCGCCGTTCCATCTGCTCCAGCCGGGCCAGCAGCGCGCCCTGGTCGCCGTCGGCCGACGGCAGCAGGATGCGCGAGCACATCAGCTCCAGCACCAGCCGGGGCGCCGTCGCCCCGCGCATCTCCGTCAGACCCTGGTTGAGGATGTCCGCACCGCGGGTCAGCTCGGCCGGACCCAGCCTGGTCGCCTGCGCCTTCATCTGGTCGGCGGCCTCGGCGGCCACGTTCACCAGGCCCTTGTCCAGGGCGTCGGGAACCGCGGCCAGCACCACCAGGTCGCGGAACCGCTCCAGCAGGTCCGCGGCGAACCGCCGCGGGTCGTGGCCGCCCTCCACCATCCGGTCGATCAGGGAGAACACCGCGGCGCCGTCGCGCGCGCCCAGCGCGTCCACCATCTCGCCCAGCAGGCTGGAATCGGTGTACCCCAGCAGGGACACCGCGCCCTCCCGGGTGATGCCCTGGTCGTCCGAGCCCGCGATGAGCTGGTCCAGCACCGACAGGGTGTCGCGGGCCGAACCCGCGCCCGCCCGCACCACCAGCGGCAGCGCCGCCGGGTCGTAGGACACCTTCTCCTGTTCCAGCAGGTCCTCCATGAGCTCCCGGAGGGTGCTCGGCGGGATCAGCCGGAACGGGTAGTGGTGGGTGCGCGACCGGATCGTGCCGATGACCTTCTCCGGCTCGGTGGTCGCGAACACGAACTTCAGGTGCGGCGGAGGCTCCTCCACCAGTTTCAGCAGCGCGTTGAAACCCTCGCGGGTCACCATGTGCGCCTCGTCGATGATGTACACCTTGTAGCGCGAGTTGACCGGCGCGAAGAACGCGCGTTCGCGCAGGTCGCGAGCGTCGTCCACACCGCCGTGGGAGGCCGCGTCGATCTCGATGACATCGATGCTGCCACCGCCGTCGGGGGCCAGCGCCACACAGGAGTCGCACTCGCCGCACGGGTCCGGGGTGGGACCCTGGGCGCAGTTGAGGGAACGGGCCAGGATGCGCGCGCTGGTGGTCTTGCCGCAGCCCCGGGGGCCGCTGAACAGGTACGCGTGGTTGATGCGGCCGCTGCGCAGCGCCTGGCGCAGCGGTTCGGTCACGTGCTCCTGTCCGCGCACCTCGGCGAACGTCGCGGGACGGTACTTGCGGTACAGCGCGATGCTCACGGCGTGATCACTCCCCTGGTCCCTGCCACGGGTCCATTCAACCCGCGAGCACCGACAGCTCGCGCCGGTTCCGGGGAGAAACCGGGGGTGGACCGGGCCGGAGAAAACAGAAAGGACCCCCCGCGCACCCGCCAGAGCCCACTTATCCTTGCTGCCTTCCGGCCCTGGGGAGGTTCATGGGATGACGCCGCACGAGGGGTCTGCCCCGAAGTCTATCCGAACACCGGGGTGCTCGGGCAACCGGCAGGGCCCGGCCGCCGTACGGCCCCGCGACGGGCACCGGCACGGCTCCATCGGCTACGAGGCCAAGGACGTGCTGGACGGCGGCGGGTCCGGCATCGGCTCGGCGGGGCCGCCCGCGTACACGTTCCCGGTGGAGGGCCTCTCGCCTGGGAGAACGACCCGGCGCTGTTCGTCGACGCGTTCCGCGACAACGCCGTCTCCGGGGTCCGCTCCGGCCACGGCCGACCGGTCCGGAGAAACCCGTTCGAAGCACACCCCGACAACCTGTAGAGTTGTTCGCGGAGGATTCGCCTAGTGGCCTAGGGCGCACGCTTGGAAAGCGTGTTGGTGGCAACGCCTCAGGGGTTCGAATCCCCTATCCTCCGCCACCGCCCACCAGGGCAGATGAGAGGCCCCGACCGGACACCGGTCGGGGCCTTCGTCGTTCGTGGTCTCAGTTCTAGTCTCAGTCGGCGGCGGGCCGCTCTCAGAACCATCCGGGCGGGGTCGGTGCCGAGCGTGATCCGCCGCCGGGCCCGGTCCGCTCACACCCCGAAGACCGGGGCGAGGCGGGGCAGGGAACGGGTCGGAGGAACCGCAGGGCACCGACCTGCTCGTCAGTGGCGTCGACGGCGGGGATCGCGGTCAGCGGCGGAGCGAGGTTCGTGACCCGGGCGCCCGGCGGTGAGAGCGTCCCGCCGAACCGGCACCCGAGGAGGCCGCCGTCGTGCCGGAGGCCCTCCCGGGACGGTTCCGCGGAGAGCGTCCGGTGCGGCGGTCAACGGGAACCGCCGGCGACGAGGTCCGCGACCGCGTCGGCGACGAGGTCCACCTCCTCTTCGGTGTTGTAGTAGTGCGGCGACAGGCGCAGGCACCACTCGACGTCCTTGTCCCCGAAGTCGAACTGCGCGAACTCGCGGAAGCTCAGCGCCGAGTTGACGCCGCGGGCGTCCACGGCCTCCTTGAACGGCTGCGCCTCCCAGCCCTGCACCTCGAAGGTGACGAGGGCGGCCAGGCGCGGGCCGCGGTCGAGGACGCGCACCCCGGGCAGGGGTTCGAGCCGGTCGCGCAGCCGGGCCGCGAGCGCCGGGGTCCGCCGCTCGATGGCCCCGATGCCGATCTCACGGGCGTAGCGCACCGCGGCGGCGCTGCCGAGCACCGTGGCATAGGGGAACTCCCACTCCTCGAACCGGGCCGCCGTCGCGACGGGCTCGTAGGCGCCCGGCTCGGTCCAGCGGGCGCCGTGCATGTCGATGAACAGCGGCTCGTAGCCCGCGTTCAGGACGCGGTCGGAGACGTACAGGAAGCCGGAGCCGCGCGGGCCGCGGAGGAACTTGCGGCAGGTGGCGGTGAGCAGGTCGCAGCCGATCTCCTCGACGTCGATGGTGAGCTGGCCCACCGACTGGCAGGCGTCGACCAGGTACAGCAGGTCCAGCTCGCGGCAGTGGCGGCCGATCTCGGCGACCGGCGAGACCAGCCCCGAGTTGGTGGGGACGTGGGTGGCGGACACCAGGCGCGGTCGGTGGATCCGCATCAGTTCGGCCATCGCCTCCACGTCGACCCCGCCCCCGGGCGCGTCGGGTGCGTGGACGACGCTCACGCCGAACCGCTTGCGCAGGGACAGGAAGGCGATCTGGTTGGAGATGAAGTCGTCGCGGGTGGTGAGGATGACGTCGCCCGCCTCGAACGGGATCGACGACAGGGCGTTGGCGTAGGCGTGGGTGGCGCTGCCCGCGAACGCGATGTTGTCGGGCCGGGTGTTGATGAGGGCGGCGATCTCCGTGTAGAACCCGCGGACCGCGTCGGCCCGGGCGGCCGACGCCTCGTAGCCGCCGATCCGCGCTTCGAGGTTCAGGTGGTCGACCATCGCGTCCAGGACCGGGGTCGCCAGCAGGCCGCAGCCCGCGTTGTTGAAGTGGACGACCCGTTCGCACCCCGGGGTGTCGGCCCGCAGGGCGGCGACGTCCAGCCGAAGTGCTTCCGGCGTGGGGATAGAAGCGCTATTGTTATCTCTCATGAATAACGGTAGCACTTCCGGCGAGTTGGCTGAAAGCCTCCGAGCGATGCTCTCCGGTCTCGCGCCCGGTGACCGGCTGCCGAGCAGTCGGGAGCTGGTCAAGAGGTACCGGGTCGGCCCCGCGACCGTGGCGCGGGCCATCGCCGCGCTGGCCGCCGAGGGCGCTGTGGTCACCCGCCCGGGCAGCGGAACGTACGTGGCGGAGCGGCGCTCGCGGCCCGACGGGGAAGCGGCCGTCGACACGTCCTGGCAGACGGTCGCGCTCACCGACCGCGCCGTCGACACCCGTCTCATCGCCGATCCGCTCGGGCCGCCGCCGCCCGGGGCGATCTCCATGGACGGCGGTTACGTGCACCGCTCGCTCCAGCCCACCCGGGCGCTGAGCGCGGCGCTGGCCCGGGCGGCGCGCCGCCCCGACGCCTGGGACCGCGCCCCGGCAGGCGGCCTGACGGCACTGCGCGCCGCGTTCGCCCACATGATCGGCGGCGGGGCGGCTCCGGAGGACGTGCTCGTCACGGCGGGCGGGCAGAGCGCGCTGTCGATCGCGTTCCGGGCCGTCGCCGGAGCCGGCAGCCCGGTCCTGGTGGAGTCACCCACCTACCCCCGGGCCCTGGCCGCGGCCCGCGCGGCGGGCCTGCGGCCGGTACCGGTGCCGATCGACGGTGACGGGGTGCGGCCGGACCTGCTGGCCGACGCGTTCGCGATGACCGGCGCGCGGCTGCTGTACTGCCAGCCGACCTTCCAGAATCCGACGGGCGCGGTGCTGGCGCCCGAACGCCGCCGGCAGGTCCTCGACGTGGCGCGCGCCGCGGGCGCGTTCGTGATCGAGGACGATTTCGCGCGGTACCTGGGGCACGGCGGACCGGTGCCGCGGCCGCTGGTGGACGACGACCGCGACGGCACGGTCGTGTACGTGACCTCGCTGACCAAGCCGGCGGCGCCGAGCCTGCGGATCGGGGCGCTGGCGGCCCGCGGGCCGGTGATGGAGCGCATGAGGGCGGTGCGCCTGGTCGACGACTTCTTCGTCACCCGACCGCTCCAGGAGGCCGCGCTGGAGGTGCTGGGCTCCCCGTCCTGGGACCGGCACGTGCGGGCGCTGGGCACGGCCCTTCGGGAGCGGTGCGCCGTGCTGGCCGCCGCGGTCACCCGGGAGGTCCCCGGCGTGGTCTTCTCGGTTCCCGCGGGCGGGCTGCACCTGTGGGTCCGCCTGCCGACCGGTGTGGACGACGCCGTGCTGACCGGGGCCGCGCGCCGCAACGGTGTGGTGGTGAGCGCCGGCGGCCGCTACTTCGCCGCCGAGCCGCCGGCGGCCCATCTGCGGATCGGCTTCGCCGCGGCGGCCGGCCCCGCCGAGCTGGCCGAGGGTGCGCGCCGACTGGGGACCGCGCTCGCGGACCTCTCCCCCGGGCGGGAGTGAGGATTCGTGCCCCCTCCCCTCGGGGAGCGGCCGCGACCCGCGATGATCCGCCGAGCACGCCTCAGCGGCCGCCGCCCCAGGGGGTCGTGGGCTGGAGGACCGCCTCCGCCAGGGCGCGGGAGCGCAGGGAGGTGATCTCCTGGTACCCCGGGTCGGCGACCATGCGGCCGAACGCCTCCCGGCTCGGGTAGCGGACGAGCAGCACCGCGTCCCAGTCCTGACCCTCCTCCGCGACCAGGGGCGTCCCACCGTCGCCCGCGTAGAGGAGTTCGCCCCCGTACTCCGCCAGGAAGCGTGCGGCGGCCCGGGAGTACTCCTGGTAGAGCGCGTATCCGCCCGGGGCGAAGCGCAGCAGGTTCAGCATGACGAAGGGGCCGTCCGGTTCCTGGTCCACCAGGTTCGCGAGATCGGCTCCGGAGGGGTCGACGGCCATGGGGGGCTCCTTTTCGGGGTTCGGATCACTTTGCACCCCCACGGTAACCGACTGGTCGGTATGTGGTGCGCTCCGGCCGCTCAGGGCGTCCGGTGGATCCGGCGGGCACCGGTGACCGAGAGCATCAGGGAGTACAGGCCGGTGGTGGCGGTGATGAACATGATGTTGTTCCTGACCCCGCCGAACGCGATGTTGGAGACCGGCTCGGGCACGAGGATCCGCCCGATGAGGGTGCCGTCCGGGTCGTAGCAGTGCACCCCGCCGTCCATGGCAGCCGCCCACAGCCGACCGCCGTCGTCGAACCGGATGTTGTCGAACCGCCCGTACCCCTCGGGGACCTCGGCGAAGACCCGGTCGCCGGCGAGCGTCCCGTCGTCGCGGACGTCGAAGGCGCGGATGTGGCCGGCGCGGGTGTCCGACACGTAGAGCCGCTCCTCGTCGGCCGAGAAGACCAGGCCGTTGGGCCCCTCGAAACCGTCGGCGGCGAGGCCGACCTCCCCGGTGCCGGGGTCGATCCGGTACACGTTGCAGGCGCCGATCTCGCTCTCGGCGCGGTGGCCCTCGTAGTCGCTGGTGATGCCGAAGTCGGGGTCGGAGAACCAGACCGAGCCGTCGGAGCGCACGACCGCGTCGTTGGGACTGTTGAACCTCCTGCCCCGGTACCGGTCGGCGAGGACCGTGACGGTGCCGTCGTGTTCGGTCCGGACCACCCGGCGCCCGCCCTGCTCGCAGCCGACGAGGCGGCCCTCGCGGTCCAGGGTGTTGCCGTTGACGTGCCCGGCCGGGGAGCGCAGGAGGCCGACGGCCCCGGTGCGCTCGTCCCAGCGCAGGATGCGGTCGTTGGGGATGTCGCTGAAGACGAGCTGCCCCCAGGCCGGGAGGTAGAGGGGCCCCTCGGCCCAGCGGCAGTCGTCGTAGAGGAGCCTCAGGCGGGAGTCCCCGTTGGCGCAGCGCCCGGTGCGGAAGCGGTCGTCCAGGACCTCGTAGATACCATCGACAGAGGACATCATCTCTCCCTGATCGCTATTGACCGAATGAAATCCTGCACAGTGACATGAATACCGTAGAATTTTCTGTCATCACAAGTGCGCAGATGAGAGGACGTGGATCGGTGGACGAGATCGACCGCAGGCTCGTGGCCCTGCTCCAGGAGGACGCCGGGCGCTCCTACGCCGCCCTGGGCGAGATCGTGGGCCTGTCCGCGGGGGCGACCCACGAGCGGGTGCGCAAGCTGCGGGCGCGCGGGATCGTCCGGCGCACCACCGTGGAGGTCGACCCGGCCGCACTGGGCCGGGGAGTGCTGGCGTTCGTGATGGTGGAGTCGAAGACCTGGATGGGCGGCTCCGGCGAGGCGCTGGCCGCGCTGCCCGAGGTCCAGGAGGCGCACGTCATCGCGGGCAGTGCGACCCTGCTGCTGAAGGTGCGCACCGCCACCACGGAAGGCCTCCAGGACGTGCTGCGCCGCCTGTACGAGGTGGACGGGGTGTCGGGGACGCAGGCCACGGTCGTGCTGGAGACGTTCTTCGAACGCCCCGTGTCCGCGGCCGACTGACGGGGCGTCCCCCGACCCCGCTCAGGGGCGGGGGATGTTGCGCAGGTTGGAGCGGGCCAGGTCGATCATGGAGCCCACCCCGCCCCGGAGCACCGTCCGGCCCGCGGACAGGGCGAACCCGGCGATCTGGTCGGCGCTGACCCGCGACGGGATGGACAGCGCGTTGGGGTCGGTGACCACGTCCACCAGAACGGGCTCGGCGGCCTCGACCGCCTCGCGCAGGGCGTCGCGGACCTCGCCGGGACGGGTGACCCGCAGGGCGCGCATCCCGATCGCCCCGGCGATCGCCGCGTAGTCCACCGGCGGGTGGTCGGTCTGGAACGCGGGCAGGCCCTCCACCATCATCTCCAGCCGCACCATGCCGAGCGACGAGTTGTTGAAGACCACGGTGGCCACCGGCAGCCCGTGCTGGTGGACGGTGATCAGCTCGCCCAGCAGCATGCTCAGCCCGCCGTCCCCGGACAGGGACACCACCTTGCGGCCCGGCGCGGCGTAGGCGGCGCCGATCGCGTGCGGCAGGGCATTGGCCATGGTGCCGTGCGAGAACGAGCCGATGACCCGGCGGCGCCCGTTCGGGGTGAGGTAGCGGGCGGCCCACACGTTGTTCATGCCGGTGTCGACGGTGAACACCGCGTCGTCGGGGGCGACCTCGTCCAGGACGCGCGCCACGTACTCCGGGTGGATCGGGGTGTGGTCGGCGATGTTCCCGGTGTAGGCCTCCACCACCTTGGTCAGGGCCCGTTCGTGGCGGCGCAGCATGTCGTGCAGGAAGCGGGTGTCGGACTTGTCGCCGACCATCGGCAGCACCGAACGCAGGGTGGCGGCCACGTCGCCGTGCACACCCAGCGCGAGCGGCACCCGGCGGCCCAGGCGGCGGGGGTCGCGATCGATCTGGACGACGTTCTCCTCGGGCAGGAAGTCGTCGTAGGGGAAGTCGCAGCCCAGCAGCAGCACCAGGTCGGCGTCGTGCAGCGCCTCATGGCAGGCGCCGTAGCCGAGCAGGCCGACCATGCCGACGTCGTAAGGGTTGTCGTACTGGATCCACTCCTTGCCGCGCAGGGTGTGCCCGACGGGGGCGTTCACCCGCCCGGCCAGGGTCATGACCTCGCTGTGGGCGCCGCGCACCCCGGCGCCGCAGAAGAGGGCGACCCTCCCGGCGGCGTTGATCCGCTTGGCCAGTTCCCGGACGTCGTCCTCGGCGGGCCGGGCGGTGGCGCGCACGGGTACCGGCGGGGTGGTGTCGGCGCCGCCGACGGCCTTGCGCCCGGCCACGTCGCCGGGCAGGACCAGCACGGCGACGCCGGGGGTGCCCAGGGCGTGCTGGATCGCGATGCGGGCCAGCCGGGGCATCTGGGCGGGGTGGGAGACGAGCTCGCGGAACTCCGTGACATCGCCGAACAACCGCTCGGGGTGGGTCTCCTGGAAGAAGCCGGTGCCGATCTGCCGGGAGGGGATGTGGGAGGCCAGCGCCAGCACGGGCACCCCGCTGCGCTGGGCGTCGTAGAGGCCCTGGACCAGGTGGGTGTTGCCGGGACCGCAGGAGCCCGCGCACACCGCCGGTCCGCCGTCGATCTGCGCCTGGGCGGCCGCGGCGAAGGCCGCGGCCTCCTCGTTGCGGACGTGGATCCAGTCGATGCCGTCGACCCTGTGCACGGCGTCGACCACGGGGTTGAGGCTGTCGCCGACCACGCCGTAGATCCGGGTCACCCCGGCGGCGGCCAGCGTCCGGACGAGCTGTTCGGCGACGGTGTTCTTGGCCATGGCGGTTCCCCCGGAGCGCGGCGACGGTGCGAGGACACCGTCGCGGCGCCCCGCGCTCCACGCTAGGAGCGCGTCCCGCCGATGCCCCGCACCGCCACGCCCCGCGAAGGGGCGGGCACGCCACCCCATCAGCGGTCCGGCCTTCCGGCCGACCGGCAGGGGCACGGTCCGGCCCCCGGAACTCAGCGGTTCCGGCGACGGAAGTGCTCACCTGTCGGCGGCTGTGGGACCGAGCCCTACCGATCCGGCTTATCTCCCATCAGGCGTAGGGGTCGGTGATCTCACGGAGGCGGAGGAGGATGCGGCGGAGGTCGGCCATGTCGCGGTCACCGAGGTGGGCGGCCCACTCCGCCTCGATCCCGGCGACGATCTCGGCGGCCTCGGCGATGACGCGCCGCCCGCGCGGGGCGGCGCGGACCAGGCGGGCGCGGGCGTCGGTGGGGTCGGGGACGCGTTCGACGTAGCCCGCCTCCTCCAGGCGGTCGATGAGGAAGCCCGCGCTCTGCTTGGTGATGCGGGCCTGCTCGGCGAGATCGGTGAGGCGGCTGCCGCCTTCGGCCACCCGTTGGAACACCCGCCCCTGGGAGAGGGTGATGTCGTCGTACCCGCGGGACGCGAGTTCGGCGAAGACGCGGCGCTCCATCTCCCGGTAGGGGATGAAGAGCAGCACCCCCGTGTTGATCCCGGGCTCTTCGTCGGCCATCGGAGCCACCCCCTGGAATACCGTCAGCTTCTCTGATCTAATCGGTAAGAGAAGCTTACCGATATCGCGCCACCGGGAGGCCGCGATGGACCGGGACGACAGCTGGCGGGTCATCGAGCGGGAGCGGCTCGCCCTCGCCGATCTCCTGGAGGGGCTCGGCGAGGAGCAGTGGGAGACGCGGTCCCTGTGCGAGGGGTGGCGGGTCCGCGACGTGGCCGGACACGTGGCCCTCACCCCGCGGCTCACCTCCCTGCCCCGGGTGGTCGGGGAACTGGTGCGGGCGGGCGGCTCGTACGACCGGATGGTCCGCGACGTGTCGATCCGGCACGCCCGCAGGCCCGGCGCCGACCTGGTGGGCGAGCTGCGCGAGTACGCGGCCTCGCGGGACCTCGTGGTGTTGACCGATCACGAGAACATCCTGTTCGACACCCTGGTGCACGCCCAGGACATCGCCGTGCCGCTGGGCATCGACCACCCGGCGCCGGTGGACGCGGCCCGGGCCGGGGCGGACCGGGTGTGGTCGATGGGGTGGCCGTTCCACGCGCGCAAGCGGCTGGCCGGGGCGCACCTGGTGGCGACCGACACCGATTGGGAGGTCGGTTCGGGCGAGCGGGTGGAGGGGCCGGTGCTCGCGTTCCTGCTGCTGCTCACCGGGCGCCCGGCGATGCTGGACCGGCTGTCGGGCCCCGGGATCGCGACGCTCATCCGGGCGGTTAATACATAAGTCGACTAATCACTTTGTGGAATAAAATACCTCCAGACCACGAGGTGAGGAGTCCGGGATGGGCCCTGGAGACAAGGTGCGCTACGTCGCCATCGGCGACAGCCACACCGAGGGCGTCGGCGACGGGGACGACGTCCTCGGTGTTCGCGGCTGGGCGGACCGGCTGGCGGAGAAGATGGCCGCGACCGGGGCACGCGTGGAGTACGCGAACCTGGCGATCCGGGGACGGCTGTCCGCACGGGTGCGGGCCGAGCAGCTGGAGCCCGCGCTGGCCCTGGAGCCGACCGTGGCCACGGTCTTCGCCGGCGTCAACGACGTGATCCGGTCCGGGTACGACGCCGACGCGGTCATCGGCGACCTGGAGGCGATGTTCGCCGCCCTGACCGGGGCGGGCGCCCGGGTGGCCACGCTGACCTTCCCCGACATCGCCAGGGTGGCCCCGCTGGCGCGCCCCCTGGTGCCGCGGGTGCTGGACTTCAACGAACGCATCCGGGCGGCGGCCGACCGGCACGGCGTGGTCGTCGCGGACGTCGCGAAGCACGAGATCTCCACCGACCGCCGGCTGTGGGCGACCGACCGGCTGCACTGCACCCCGCTGGGGCACGCCCGGATCGCGGGAGCGCTGGCCTCGGCGCTGGAGCTGCCCGGCGCGGACGGCTCCTGGGCGGATCCGCTGCCCGCGATGCCCCGGCCGGGCGCCCTGTTGACGGTGGCCGACGAGGTCCGCTGGCTGGGCACGTTCCTGGGCCCCTGGGTCATGCGGCGGCTGCGCGGGCGCTCCTCCGGGGACGGCCGCACCGCCAAGCGCCCCGCGCTGATGCCCGTCGAGGTGGGCTGACCGGAGTCGGCCCCGTCTCCCGGGGCGGCCCGCGAGGCATTTTGCAACTTGTTGCATAATGGATCGCGGGCCGTCCGGACAACGGCCCGCGAGGCACCCCGCGCGGAGGAGACACGATGACCGACTACCCCCACCTGCTCGCCCCCCTGGACCTGGGCTTCACCACCCTGCCCAACCGGGTCATCATGGGCTCGATGCACCTGGGCCTGGAGGAGCACCCCGGCGGCTTCGAGCGGATGGCCGCCTTCTACGCCGAGCGCGCCCGCGGCGGCGTCGGCCTCATCATCACCGGCGGCATCGGCCCCAACGACCACGGCACCACCTTCAAGGGCGCCGCCAAGCTCACCAACGCCGACGAGGTCGCCCAGCACCGGATCATCACCGGGGCCGTGCACCGCGAGGGCGGCCGCATCGCCATGCAGATCCTGCACACCGGCCGGTACGCCTTCGACGAGAACCTCGTCGCCCCCAGCGCGATCCAGGCCCCCATCAACCCCTTCACCCCGCACGAGCTCACCGCCGACGAGGTCGAGCAGACCATCGAGGACTTCGCGAACACCGCCGCGCTGGCCCGCGAGGCCGGGTACGACGGCGTCGAGATCATGGGCTCCGAGGGCTACCTCATCAACCAGTTCATCGCCGCCGCCACCAACAAGCGGGACGACGAGTGGGGCGGCCCCTACGAGAACCGCATGCGCTTCCCCGTCGAGATCGTGCGCCGGGTCCGCGAGCGGGTCGGCGCCGACTTCATCATCGTGTACCGCCTGTCCATGCTCGACCTGGTGCCCGGCGGCTCCACGTTCGACGAGGTCGTCCGGCTCGCCAAGGCCGTCGAGGCGGTCGGGGCCACCATCATCAACACCGGTATCGGCTGGCACGAGGCGCGCATCCCCACCATCGCCACCTCCGTGCCGCGCGGCGCCTACGGCTGGGTGACCGAGAAGCTCATGGGCGAGGTGTCCGTCCCCCTGGTGGCGGTCAACCGCATCAACACCCCCGAGGTGGCCGAGGAGATCATCGCGGGCGGCCGGGCCGACATGGTCGCCATGGCCCGCCCCTTCCTCGCCGACCCGGAGTTCGTGGCCAAGGCCGCCGCCGGGCGCGCCGAGGAGATCAACACCTGCATCGGCTGCAACCAGGCCTGCCTGGACCACACCTTCAGCCTCAAGATCACCTCCTGCCTGGTCAACCCGCGCGCCTGCAACGAGACCGAGCTGGTGCTCTCCCCCACCCGACTGCGCAAGCGGGTCGCCGTCGTCGGCGCGGGCCCGGCCGGGCTGGCGTTCTCGGTGTCGGCCGCCGAACGCGGCCACGAGGTCACCCTGTTCGACGCCGCCGACGAGATCGGCGGGCAGCTGAACATGGCCCGCCGGGTGCCCGGCAAGGAGGAGTTCGACGAGACCCTGCGCTACTTCCGGGTGCGGCTCGACAAACACGGCGTGGACGTGCGCCTCAAGACCGAGGTGAACGCCGACGACCTGACCGGCTACGACGAGGTCGTGCTGGCCACCGGCGTCAGCCCGCGCACCCCCGAGATCCCCGGGATCGACCACCCCAAGGTCGTCGGCTACGTCGACGTGCTGCGCGAGAACGCCGAGGTGGGCGAGCGCGTCGCCGTCATCGGCGCGGGCGGCATCGGGTTCGACGTCGCCGAGTTCCTCACCGACGGCGGCGAACAGGCGTCCCTGGACCCGGACGAGTTCTTCCGCCAGTGGGGCGTGGACACCGACCACACCACCCCCGGCGGCCTGTGCGCCCCCGAGCGCCCCGCCCCGCCGCGCCGCGTCCACCTGCTCCAGCGCAAGACCAGCAAGGTCGGCGCGGGGCTGGGCAAGACCACCGGGTGGATCCACCGCCTGGAGATGCGCCACCGGGGTGTGGAGATGCTCGCCGGGGTGGAGTACACCCGGATCGACGACGCGGGCCTGCACATCGTGGTCGGCGGCGAGCCGCGGCTGCTGGAGGTGGACACCGTCGTCGTGTGCGCCGGCCAGGACCCGCGCCGCGACCTGGTGGAGGCGCTGGCCGAGCGTGGGGTGACCGCGCACCTCATCGGCGGCGCCGACGTGGCCGCCGAGCTGGACGCCAAGCGCGCCATCGACCAGGGCACCCGCCTGGCCGCCGCCCTCTGACCGGATCTCCTCGGCCCTTCGCCCCTCCCGCCCGTGGGGGATAAGGTCCTCGACGGACGGCCTGACGGCCGACGGACTTCGGTCCCGGGCCCGGGTGCCCCCCGGGGCGGGGACCCTCGCCCATGGCGGCGGGCGCGCATCCGCGCGTCCGCCGTCCGAACCTGGAATGCGCGCATGTCCCTGCCCCACGCCATCCTGACCGCCCTGTTGGAGAAGCCCTCCTCCGGGTCCGAGCTGACCCGGCGGTTCGACCGGTCGATCGGCTACTTCTGGTCGGCCACCCACCAGCAGATCTACCGGGAGCTGGGCAAGCTGGAACAGGCCGGGCTGATCCGCGCCCTGCCCTCACCGGTCCCCACCCGGGGGCAGAAGAAGGAGTACGAGGTCCTGCCCGAGGGGCGCGAGGAACTGCGCGCCTGGGTGAACCGCCGCGAGGACCCCAAGGTGTCCCGGGACCCGCTGCCGCTGCGCCTGCGCGCCGCCGGGGTGGTGGGCCTGGGCGACCTGCTCCCCGAGCTGGTCCGCCACCGCGACCTGCACCGCGCCCGGCTGGAGGAGTACCGGGAGTTCGAACGCCGGGACTACCCGAACGGCCCGCGCACCGAGCAGGAGCGCGTCCAGCTGCTGGTGCTGCGCGGCGGCATCGACATGGAGCAGGGCTGGGTCTCCTGGCTCAGCCGTGCCGTGGAGGAGCTCTCCGGGTCCGCCCCGGGCCCGTCCGCCACGTCCTCAGCCGACCGGGACGGCTCCTGACTCCGACAGGTCCTCGGGCAGCCGCAGCCCGGGGGTGCGCAGCGGGGTCAGCGTGGAGCTGAGCACCATCGCCGCCGCCCCGATCGCCGGGGCGGTGTCGGCGAACTCCGACAGCCGCACCCGCACCGGGGCGCCCGCCCGGCCCCCGAACGCCGTCTCCAGCTCCCGCCGCACCGCCGGCAGGTAGGTCGCGCCCGCGACCGCCTGCCCCGCCCCGGTGAGCACCACCAGGTCCGGGTCCAGCACGCCGACGAGGGTGCGCACGGCCACCGCCGTGTACCGGGCGGACCGTTCCAGCAGGGCCCGCGCCGCGGGATCACCGCGCCGGGCCGCCCGGACCACCG
>NZ_JASFDV010000119.1 GCF_030766825.1 Nocardiopsis sp. CC223A | reverse complement strand
CCCCAGCGCCGCCGCGGCAAGACCCTCGCGGCCGCGCAACAGCAGACCGCCGCCCCTCGACCCGCCAAGGACACCGGCCCGGCCACCTCGCCCCGTGGCTTCGGGGCGTTCCGAGCAGCGGTGAGCGGCCAGGACCAGAACGGAACACCGAAGGACGCATGATGGACCTCGAACATTCGACGTGGCTCCTCGAAGGCCTCCTGGAGCGCACCCCCGGCACCCGGCACGCCCTCGTGCTCTCCCGCGACGGCCTCAAGCTGTGCCACACCCCGGGCCTGGGCAAGGACAGCGCCGACCACCTCGCCGCGATCGCCGCGGGGGTGCAGAGCCTGGCCCACAGCGCCTCCATCGAGTTCGGCGACGGCGCCGGGGGAGTCCGCCAGGCCATGGCCGAGTTCTACGGCGGCCTGCTCTTCATCGTCGAAGCCGGGGCCGGGGCCCACCTGGCGGTCATCACCTCGCCCGAGGCCGACCCGGGCCTGGTCGGCCACAACATGAACGAACTGGTCGAACAGCTGGGCGAGCACCTGTCCACGCCGCCCCGGGCCGCCACCGGAACCACATGAGGCGCTCGCACCGCGACGAGAGCCCCGACCGCCTCTACGTCATCACCTCCGGGCGCAGCGACGGGGCCGACGAGGCGCTGGACGCGGTGACGCTCGTCGTCGCCGAGAGCGGGCCCACCCCGGGCATGCAGTCCGAACACGCGGCCATCCTGCGGATGTGCCGCGGACCCATGGCGGTGGTGGAGGTGGCCGCCCACCTGGGCCTGCCCCTGGCGGTCACCCGCATCCTGCTCACCGACCTGCTGGACGGCGGCCGGATCACCGCGCGCCACCCCCGGCCCGCCCCCTCTCCCGCCCACCCCCTCGCCTCCCCGGACGTGTTGGAGAAGGTCCTCGTTGCACTCCACAACCTCTGAACCCCCCACCGCGGACCCGCCCCGGTCCCTGCCCCCGACCGTGGACCAGGCCCTGAAGATCGCCGTCGTCGGCGGTTTCGGGGTCGGCAAGACCACCCTGGTGCGCTCGGTCAGCGAGATCCGTCCCCTCAACACGGAAGAGACGATGACCCGGGCCGGGACCGGCATCGACGACCTGGACGGGGTGGAGGGCAAGCGCACCACCACCGTCGCCTTCGACTTCGGCCGCATCACCCTGGACGCCACCTCGGTCCTGTACCTGTTCGGAGCCCCCGGCCAGCAGCGCTTCTGGTTCCTGTGGGACCGCCTGTTCAGCGGCGCCCTGGGCGCGGTCGTCCTGGTCGACACCCGCCGCCTGGACGACTCCTTCTTCGCCATCGACCGGCTGGAGGCCCAGGGCACCCCGTTCGTCGTCGCCCACAACGACTTCGGCGAGGGCGCCCACACCCTGGAGGAGATCCGCGCGGCCCTGGACCTGGACCCGCAGGTGCCCCTGCTGCGCTGCGACGCCCGCGACCGCGGCTCGGCCAAACACGTCCTCATCGCCCTGGTCGAGCACATCCGCACCCTCATCGCCCAGGCCCCCCGATGAGCACCGGCCACCGTCCCCGGCCCGCGCGAACCCCCGTACCGCCGGGCCCCTGACCCGGCCACCGGGCCGCCCCGGCCGGGGCGGCCCGCCCCATGCCGCCATCCACGACCGACACACGAGGTGCCCGGTGGACACGACGACCCCGGTCCGGCTCTACGACCCCGAATTCAACACCGACCCCCGCGGCTTCTACCGCAGGATGCGCGCCGAACACGGCCCCGTGGTGCCCGTCCTCATGGACGGCGACGTCCCGGCCTGGCTCGTCATCGGCTACCGCGAACTGCACGGGGTGCTCGGCGACTCCGACACGTTCGCCCGCCACCCCGGCCGCTGGAACGCCTGGGACCGGGTCCCGGAGAACTGGCCGCTGCTGCCGATGCTCGCCCCGCTGCCCAACGTGCTGTGCGCGGAGGGGGAGGAGCACCGGCGGCGCACCCGCGCCATCAACGACGCCATCAACGGCGCCGACCCGCACGAGCTGCGCACCCTCGTCTCCCAGATCGCCGACCGGCTGATCGACGGGTTCTGCGGCTCGGGCGGGACCGACCTGCGCACCGGTTACGCCGAACGCGTCCCCGCCCTCGTGCTGTGCCGGATGTACGGCCTGGACGACGCGACCGGCGACGCCATCACCTCCGACATGAACGTGCTGTTCAACGCGGGGGCCGACGCCGTCGCCGCCCACCAGCGCATGGTCGGGATCTTCGCCGGGCTGATCTCCTCCCGCCGGGCCGCACCCGGCCCCGACATCGTGTCCCGGATGATCTCCCACGCCGCGGACTACACCGACGACGACCTCAACGCCGATCTCCTCGCCGTCCTGGCCGGAGGCCACCAGACCACCGGCGAGTGGATCGGCAACGCGCTGCGGCTGATGCTCACCGACGACCGCTTCGGGGAATCCCTCTTCGGCGCCCGCAGCAGCGCCCGCGAGGCCCTCGTCGAGGTGCTGTGGGAGGACTCGCCCTCCCAGATGAACGCGGGCCGGTTCGCCGCCCACGACGTCGAGCTGGGCGGCCGCATCATCCGCAAGGGCGACCTGGTGCTGCTCGGCTACGCCGCCGCCAACCAGGACCCCGCCCTGCGGACCGGCATCACCGGCCCCGGCCACGGGACCAACCACGCCCACCTGTCGTTCTCCCACGGAGAGCACAGCTGCCCGCACGCCGCCCAGGGCCTCGCCGAGACGATGGCGGTCACCGCGATCGAGGTCCTCCTCGACCGGCTGCCCGACATCGAGCTCTCCGTCCCCGCAGACGAGGTCCGCTGGCGGCCCTCCCCCTGGGTCCGGGGCGTCACCGCGCTCCCGGTCACCTTCACCCCCGCAACCCCGCAAGGAGTCCACTAGATGTCCTGCCCCTTCCACGCGGCCGACGGCGTCCCCCTGATCCACGCCGTGCCCGAGGACGTCCAGGCCGACCGCGAGCGCCTGTACCAGGCGGGCCCGGTCACCCGGGTGGAGCTGCCCGGCGGCGTGCGCGCCTGGGCGACCACCCACCACGAGGTCAGCAAGGAGACGCTGAACGACCCCCGGTTCGTCAAGAGTGTCGACCACTGGGCCGACTACCAGGAGGGCCGGGTCCCCGAGGGGTGGCCGCTGCTGGGCACCATCCCCACCGACAACACCAACATGCTGGCCCTGGACGGCGCCCCGCACCGGCGGTTGCGCCGGCTCACCGCCAGCCCGTTCTCCGCGCGCCGGGTCGAGCGGCTGCGCCCGCGCATCGAGCGGATCACCGCCCGAGCGCTGGACGCGCTGGAGCCCAGGGCCTCCCAGGCCCTGGACCTGAAGTCGGAGTTCACGTTCCGGGTGCCGATGGCCGTCATCGGTGAGCTGTACGGGGTGTCCGAGGCCGAGTACGAGAACCTCGGCGAGATGTACGCCAAGCTGTTCTCCGGGACCACGGAGGAGGGCGAGCACCTCCGGATCTACCACACGCTGTTCCAGTACTTCGGGGAGCTGGTCGCCC
Source organism: Nocardiopsis sp. CC223A (assembly GCF_030766825.1). GTDB lineage: Bacteria > Actinomycetota > Actinomycetes > Streptosporangiales > Streptosporangiaceae > Nocardiopsis. The sequence goes on along the minus strand of NZ_JASFDV010000119.1, from coordinate 10,980 downwards.
GCAAGCGGGCCACCCTCGACGAACACGACGACTTCACCGCCGACCTCATCCGCGCGGGCGAGGACGGCGACGGCCTCAACGACATGGAGATCACCCTCACCCTGCTGACGGTGGTCGCCGCCGGGCACGAGACCACCGTCAACCTGCTCACCAACGCGGTGCGGGCGCTGCTCAAGCACCCGGAGCAGCTGGAGCGGCTGCGCAAGGGCGAGGTCTCCTGGGACGCGGTCGTGGAGGAGACCCTGCGCTACGACCCGCCCAACAACCTCATGATGTTCCGGTTCGCCACCGAGGACATCGAGATCGGGGGGCGGACCATCAAGAAGGGCGAGGCGCTGCTCACCCACTACGGGGCGGCCTCGCGCGACCGCGCCGAGTTCGGCGACGACCCGGAGGTGTTCGACCCCGACCGCGCGAAGGGGCGGCACATCTCCTTCGGGTACGGTCCGCACATCTGCCCGGGCGCGCCGCTGTCGCGGCTGGAGGCGGGGATCATCCTGCCGATGCTGTTCGAGCGCTTCCCCGAACTCAAGCTCGCGGTCCCGGACGGGGAACTGGTGGTGGCCTCGGCCCTGTCGGTCAACAGCCTCAAGGAGTTCCCGGTCGTGCTGCGCCCGTAGCAGGCGGTCCCCGGGGGCGAGGTCGTGGCGGCCCCCGGGGAAAACCTTGCCGGGACGAAAGCCCCTTTTTGCGGCCCGTGACCGTACGATCCCCGCAGGTCACCGGGGAGGGGCGGACATGGTCGTGACGAGGTGCTGTGCGCTGGCCCTGGCCGTCGTCCTCGCCGGCTGCGGCGGTCCGGAGACGGCCGCCCCGGCCGGCGGGGAGGCGCCGCCGGTCACCGACACCCCGGCCGACCCGCCGAGCCCGGAGCCGAGCCCCGTCCCGAGCCCGGCACCGGAGGCGCCGTCCCCGACGGTCCTGCCCTCCCCGAGCGACCCCGCCCCGCCCACCGCGGCACCCACCGCCGAACCCACCGGGCGGCCCGCCGACGATCTGCCGGAGGAGGCCGTCACCGGCTATCTGGAGGCGCTGGCCGCCACCGACGACCCGGACCGCATGCGCGAGGGGCTCACCCTGGCGGCGGACGACTCCGCCGCCCACCACCTGCTCCTGCACGCCTCCTCCGTCGCCCAGGCCCGCAGCGACGGCGACCAGGCACCCCCGGCCGTCGGGCTCACCCCCACCGCCGACGGCGCCCGACTGTGCCCGGAAACCGGCAACGACCCCGACTGCGGCGAGTACACCGACTTCACCGGCCGGAACGGGCTGGTGACGGGACTGCACATCGACGGCTCCGACCCGGGTCCCTCCCTCATCGCCGGCGACGGCGCCACCGCCGACTCCCAGAGCGTCGGCGCGACCCTGCTCACCGCCTACCGGTCCGTCGTCGACCACACCCTGGTGGTGACGGTGGAGTTCGCCGCGGTCGACGCCGTGTCCCTGGACCTGGACGGCGCCGTCTACCGCGCCGCCGACGGCACCGAGCAGCGTGCCGGGGAGGCCGCGGGCCGCCGCGAGCTCACCGCGGGCACCGCCACCCACGCCGTCTTCCACTTCCCCGACGCCCTCCCGGGCGGCGAACTCTCCGTCGGCGGCTGCCTCGCCGAGTGCTCCGCCCTCGTCGACCTCACCCTCCCCGTCGGCTGACCGGCATCGGGGCACGGGCACCGGGGGCGGCTCAGCCCAGCAGGGAGCCGTCGGTACGGGCGCGGCTGAAGATCCACCGGAAGGACGACAGGGCCGCGGCCAGCCAGCACACCGCGGCCAACAGCATCCAGCCCGCCCGGGCCGCGACCGCGACGTCCGGGGCGCCCGCCTCCAGCAGCCGCACCGCCGCCAGCCCGTGGACCACGGGCAGCGCCTGGGCGGCCCACTGCACCGGGGCGGGCCAGTACTCCACCGGCACCATCGCCCCGCTGACCACGATGACCAGTGACGACGTGATGTTGCCGATGACGTTGCGCGCCTCGGGGAACACCAGCGCCACCGAGGCGATGAGCAGCGTCATGCAGTAGGTGGACAGGCAGGTCAGCGCCACGAGCCCGACCAGCACCGGCACCTGCCACCAGGTCCACTGCACCCCGAAGAACGGCGGCAGGACCAGCAGCGCCACCGACGTGGTCGCCACCGACGAGGCGGGCCACTGGAGGCTGCGGCCGAAGTAGAACCACCCGGGGGACACCGGAGAGGCGGTCAGCAGACCCATCGTGCCCCCGTGGTGGTCCCAGCAGGTGGAGGACACCGCCAACATCGCCTCGGCCACGCAGACCGTCACCGCCGCACCCAGCACGATGTACCGGGTGTACTCGGGGTCGCCGACCAGCACCCCCACCGTGGAGTAGAACAGCACCTGGCACAGCAGCCGTACCAGCCAGCCGAACAGCCACGTCCTCCACGTGTAGAACGCCCGGAAGTCGGCGCGGGAGACGACGGTCCCCTGGTGCACGGTGCGCGCCACCGTTGCGATCACGTCAGACACGGGACAGGCTCCCCTCGGCCCGGGCACGGCGCAGGAAACGGTTCATGGTGTGCGTACCGAAGGCCAGCGCCAGCGCCCCCAGCAGCAGCACCGCGGCCAGCCGCGCCGCCGTGTGCTCCACCGGCCCCGGCGTCAGGGCGTCGCGGAACAGGTCCGCACCCCAGGACAGGTACAGCAGGCGGCCCGGCGCCGCCGCCCACAGGGGGAGGAACGCCAGCGGCACCACCACCCCCGACAGCAGGAACACCGGCATCGACAGCGTGTTCTGCACGATGCGCGACCCCGGCGCGGCGATGAACAGCGCCGACAGGGCGGTCGCGGTGGCGGCGGTGGCCAGCGCGGTGGCCAGGGCGGCGAGCACGAACACCACCGGGTGGTGGACGGTGACCCAGTGGCCGAACACCAGCCCCGCGGTGGCGACGGCCAGGCCGAACGCGGGCAGGGACACCAGCATCGCCCCGCACAGCCGCCCGAACACCAGGGCGGCGGGCGACACCGGAGAGGCGACCAGCAGCTCCAGCCGCCCGTTCTTGCGGTCGTCGGCGATCATCTCCCCGGCGAACACCAGCGCCGCGGTCCACAGCGCCATGAGGGTGGGCGCGACCACCGCGTAGGAGGCCAGGTCGGTGCGCCCGCTGTACAGCATCATCGACAGCAGCACCGCGGTGGTCATCGGGATCGTGGCCAGCGTGTAGTAGGTGTCCACACTGCGCGCCATGGTCCGGACCTGGAAACCGGATCCCAGCGCGAATCCGGTGAGCGCCGTCCTCACTCGCCCACCGCCATGCCCCGCTCGCCCACCAGGTGCAGGTAGACCTCCTCCAGGTCGGGACGGCTGCGGGCCACGTCGCGCACCCGGGCCTCGACCAGGGCGCGCTGCACCGACAGGGTCGTGTCGGGGGAGGAGGTCTCCACCCGGGTCAGTCCCTCCTCGGGTGAGGTCACCGACACCACCCCGGGCAGGCCGGCCAGGGTCTCACGTACCCGGTCGGGGACGCCGCGGGCGTCCACCCGCTCGTAGGCGGAGACCAGGTCGCCGACGGCGGCGGGGGACTCGGTCATGACCAGGGTGCCCCGATCGATGAGGGAGACCCGGTCCGAGAGCGCCGCGGCCTCGGCCATGTCGTGGGTGGTCATCAAGATGGTGGTGCCGCGGCCGCGCAGCTCGCCCACCAGCGCGCGGAAGTCTCGGGCGGCGACGGGGTCCATGCCCACGGTGGGCTCGTCCAGGATGAGCACCCCGGGGTCGGCGACCAGGCCGCGGGCCAGGTGCAGGCGCTGCTTCATGCCGCGGGAGAAGTCGCCCGCGCGCTCGTCGGCCCGGTCGGCGAGCCCTACCCGCTCCAGGAGTTCGTCGACCCGGCGGCGGCGCTCGGCCCGGCCCAGGCCGTACAGCGACGCCCAGAAGGTGAGGTTCTGCCGGGCGGTGAGCCGGTCGTACAGACCTTTCTCGCCGCCGAAGACGATGCCGAGGCGACCCTTGACCCGGGCTGTGTCGGTGACGACGTCGTGTCCGAGCACCCGGACGGTTCCGGCGGTGGGCAGCAGCACCGTGGAGACGATCTTGCACAGGGTGGTCTTGCCCGCGCCGTTGGGGCCGAGCAGGCCGTGCACCTCGCCGCGGGGCACGTCCAGGTCCAGGCCGCGCAGCGCCCGGAACTCCTCACCCCCTCGGCGCCGGTAGGTGCGGGTGAGGCCGGATATCTCCAGGGCGTGCATGCGCGGACCTTCCAGGGGGTGGGGGTTTCGCCGCTCACTGTTATCTTGACATCGAGATAAATCGACCCTACCCCCGCGCCCGGACTGAGGGCAAGGGGGGCCGGGGCCGTCCCGGGTCCCCGGCCCCGGGAGGCACCCCGGCCCGCACGTCCTACCCGGCGCGCTGCACGCGGCCCTCGTCCCACACCGGCTCGGTCGATTCATAGACGTTCCCGTCCGCCCCGAACACCAGGAACCGGTCGAACCCCCGGGCGAACCACCGGTCGTGCGTCACCGCCAGGATCGTCCCCTCATAGGCGTCCAGCGCCGCCTCCAGCGCCTCCGCCGACACCACGTCCAAGTTGTCGGTCGGCTCGTCCAGCAGCAGCATCGTCGCCCCCGACAGCTCCAGCAGCAGGATCTGGAACCGCGCCTGCTGCCCGCCCGACAGCGTTCCGAAGGTCTGCTCCGCCGCCCGCGCCAGCTCGTAGCGGTCCAGCGCCCGGCCCGCCTCGTCCCGCGGCACCCCCTTCCGGGAGCCCTCGCCCCGGTGCAGGACGTCCAGCAGCGTCCGGCCGGCGAACTCCGGGTGCTCGTGCGTCTGCGCGAACCACCCCGGCAGCACCCGCGCGCCCAACCGGGCCCGCCCGGCGTGCGGCACCGGCGCCACCTTCGCCCGCTCCGCCTCCGACAGCGGCGTCCCCTCCGGGTCCGAGCCGCCCCCGGCCAGCAGCCGCAGGAAATGCGACTTGCCCGAGCCGTTCGACCCCAACACCGCCACCCGCTCCCCGTAGTGGACCTCCAGGTCGAACGGGCGCATCAGCCCGGTCAGCTCCAGGCCCCCGCACACCAGCGCGCGTTTGCCGGTGCGCCCGCCGCGCAGCCGCATCCGCAGGCTCTGGTCGCGGGGCAGCTTCTCCGGTGGCCCCGCCTCCTCGAACCGGCGCAGCCGGGTCTGCGCCGACTGGTACCGCGACGCCATGTCGGAGTTGTACGCCGCCTTCTGCTTGTACATCGACACCAGCGCCCTGAGCTTGGTGTGCTCCTCGTCCCACCGTTTGCGCAGCTCGTCCAGCCGCGCGAACCGGTCCCGCCGCGCCTCGTGGTAGGTGCCGAACGCGCCGGTGTGCGTCCATGCCGTGTTCCCGGCCGCCCCCAGCTCCAGGGTGACGATCCGGTCCGGAACCCGGCTCAGCAGCTCGCGGTCGTGGGACACCAGCAGCACCGTCTTGGGGGTGGCGAGCAGCGCCTCCTCCAGCCAGCGCTTGCCGGGCACGTCCAGGTAGTTGTCGGGCTCGTCCAACAGCAGCAGCGGGGCCGGGCCCCGCAGCAGGGCCTCCAGCACCAGCCGCTTCTGCTCGCCGCCCGACAGGGTGCGCACCTCGCGCCACCGGCACCGCTCGTAGGGCACACCCAGCGCCGCCGTGCAGCACTGGTCCCACACCACCTCGGCCTCGTAGCCGCCGGCGTCCCCGTACCGGGCGATCGCCCCGGCGTAGCGCATCTGCGTCTTCTCGCCGTCGTCGACCATCATCGCGGCCTCGGCCGCCTCCAGGTCGGCGTGCGCGTCGCGCACCGTGGGCGGCGACACCGACACCAGCAGCTCGTGCACGGTGGTCTCGTCGCGCACGTGCCCGACGAACTGGCCCATCACCGCCAGGGCGCCGTCCAGGGTGACCGCCCCCGACTGGGGGCGGGTCTCCCCGCGGACGATCCGCAGCAGGGTGCTCTTGCCCGCGCCGTTCGCACCGATCAGGGCCGTGACGGAGCCCTCACCGACCCGGAAGGACACCTCGTCCAGCAGTACCCGCCCGTCGGGCAGGGTGTGGGACACCCGGTTGACGTCGATGTGGCCCACGGCCGCACTCCATCCGGGGGTCGGCGACAGGTCCCGGCGCCCGGCCCCGGCTCGCGCGCCTCCCGGCAGGCTGCCACGCCCCCGAACGGCCGGGCAACGGGTTTTCGGCCCCGCTGACCCGACGTCCCGCCCGGCCGCCGTCCCTCCCCGTCGCCCGTCCGCGCACGTACGGCCCGCCCCTGCGTCGCCCGACCGGGCCCGGCCCGCCCCCGTGCTGTGCGCCTTCCCGCCGCCCGCCCTCGCCGGCGTCCGGCCCGGGGGCGACCGGGCCCCGGCCCCGGTGCCGGAACCGCAGGCCGCAGCGGCTGCGGAACCGTTGTCCGCAGGCGCCCCCGACCCGGGACGGAACGTCGTCACGCGCTGCGATAATGGCCAGTGCCCGACGGCCGGACGGGGGAGACGCGCGGCCGCCGGGGCGGGCCGCCGCCGCGCGGCCGCGACGACGCACGGGCGGTAGAGAAGACACGGGAACGGGGAACCACGGGTGGCCGAGCGCAGCGCTCTCGACCTGGACGCGCTCACGATCAGCGATCGCTTCCAGCTGTTCAACTTCACCCGCCGCGACGACCACGTCACCTACCTGTGGATCCTGCGCGCCCTGGACCGGCTGCGCGAGGTCCACCGGGTGCAGGCCGGCGCCGAGGACCTGGCCGCCACCCTGCGCGAGCTCGCCGCCGCCCACGACGGGGTGCCCGCCCTGGACCCCGCCGACCTGCGCTACCGCCTCGACGAGCTGTACGCCGACCGGGTCGTGCACCGCTTCGACGACGCCTCCCGCGCCGGGAACCTCGCCCGCTACCGCAACCGCCAGTCCGTCTACCAGTTCAGCGAACTGGGCTACCGGGCCTACCGGGCGGTCGAGGGCGTGCTCGGCGCCCGCAGCGAGGACGTCAACCTGTCCCGCCTGGTCTTCTCCGACGTCCTGGAGGACCTGCGCGCCCTGGCCGACGCCAACCGCACCGGCCGCGCCGAGCAGGTGTACCGCAGGCTCTCGCGCCTGGACTCGGTGATGGAGGACATGGGCCGCCGGTCCGCCCAGTTCCACGTCACCCTGGGCGAGATCCTGCGCTCCACCGACGCCTCCCCGGACACCTTCCTCAAGTACAAGAACGCCCTGCTGGTCCACATGACCGAGTTCATGGCCGAACTCGACCGCTACCAGCCCCGCCTGGACCGCGCGGTGCGCGAGGTGGAGGACACCGGCCTGACCACGCTGCTGGCCCGCGCCGCCGACACCGACGAGCGCCTCTTCATGGACCGCGACGAGCGCCTCGACGACTGGCGGCGGCGCTGGGCGGCGCTGCGCGGCTGGTTCACCACCGAGGGCGGCGCCCCCACCCGCGCCGCGGAACTGCACGCCGCCACCCGCTCGGCCACCTCCGGGGTCATCGCGCTGCTGCGCCAGCTCACCGAGGCCAGGCGCGGCGGGGTCAACCGCGCCACCCAGCTGCGCCACCTGGCGCAGTGGGTGTTCGACACCCCTGACGACGGGGCCGCGCACGCCCTCATGGGCGCCGCGTTCAACGTCCGCTCCGCCCGCCACCTGGGCGTCGCCCATGAGGACGACGAGCAGATCTCCCCGAACGCCACCTGGTGGGACGCCCCCGGCGTGGAGGTGTCGGTGACGCTGTTCCGCAGCGGCAAGGCGCCCACCGCCGGTGTGCCCAAACCGGTGCGCCGCAACCCGGGCGCCCGCGCCGAGCTGCGCCGCCGCCAGGCGGCCGACCGCGCCGCCGACCGCCAGGCCGCCGCCCGCCTGGCCGAGGAGGGCGCCCACGACCGGGTCCTGGACGAGGTCGACACCCGCGTGCTGCTGCGCCTGATCACCCGAGCCCTGGAGTCGCGCGCCGTCGTCGCCGGACGGCTGTCCTCGGCCACCGGCACCGACGAGGGCACCCTGGTCCGACTGGTCCCCAGCGACACCGGCAGCACCGTCCGCACCACCCGCGGCCTGCTCCACCTGCCCGGCATGCGCCTGGAGCTCGCCCCCCGCGCCCGCGGAGCCGCCCGATGAACCGCCTGCCCCGTCCCGTCCGCCGTCCCGCGGCCCGCCCCGCCACGGCCGTATGCCCCGCCGCGGATCGATCTGCCGTGGCTGTGCGTCCTGGTGCGGCCCGCTCTGCCGCGGTCCGCTTCACCACGGCCGCACGCCCCGCCGCGGCCCGCCCGGGCGCGGCCTTGCGTCCCGGCGCTCTCGCCGCTCCCGGCGCGGTGCCACCGGCGCATACCGCCCCCGCGCCGACCGCCGTACGGCGGACGCCCGCCGCCCGCGTGGCGGTCTCCCGTCCCGCCGCGCCCGCCTCCCGTGTTCCGGCACGTCCGGGGGAGGGGCGATGAGCCGCCGACGCCGTCCCGCGCAGCGGATCGACCCCGCCGACCTGGGCGCCTACCAGCAGGCGATGCGCCGCGTCCTGACCTGCGACCTCATCACCCGCTCGCGCCCCCGACCCGGCGTGCTCGCGAACGTGCTGCGCTGGGCCGACGAACTCTCCGAGGACCTGCGCGACCTGTTCGGCCACACCCTCATCGCCACCACCGAGCACGTCCGCCTGGTCCGCGCCCCCGACCTCCTGGACCCCACCCAGCGCCAGGTCTTCGCCCGCGGCGGCCGCCCCTTCGACCGCCGCCGCCTGGCCTACCTGTGCCTGCTGCTCGCCTCCTTCCAGCGCTCCCAGGTCGAGGTGAGCCTCGCCGACCTCATCCGCCACTTCACCCCCTCCGCCAACGCCATCGACGGCCTGGGCTACGACCCCACCGACGGCACCCACAAGGCCGCCCTCGTCGACGTCTGCTCCTGGCTCGTCGACCGCGGCGCCCTGCACGTCTCCGACGGCTCCCTGGAGGCGTGGGCCGGCGGCCACGGCCAGGCCGACGCCCTCTTCGACATCGACCACGAGGTGTGCGAGGTGCTGTTCCGCCCCACGCGCCCCGTCCAGCACGTCACCGGCGTCACCGGCCTGCTCGTCCACCACCCCGACGAGCCCACCCGCGAGCAGACCGCCCGCCGGGCCCGCCGCCTCCTCGTCGAACACCCCGTCGTCCACTACGCCGACGTCACCCCCGACGTCGCCGACGCCCTGCGCACCCCCGGGGTGGCCGAGGAGGTGGCCCACCTCACCGGCCTCACCGTGGAACGCCGCGCCGAGGGCGTCCTGCTCGCCGACTCCGGCGGCCTGTTCACCGACCGCCCCTTCCCCGGGCGCGGCAGCGCCGTCAACCGCACCGCCGGCCTCCTGCTGGCCAAGATCGCCGACCGCATGGAGACCGCCCGGGCGGCCCTCACCCACCTGCCGCTGCCCGCGGCCCCGGCCGCCCACGCCGGCCTCGTCACCCGCATCGACTCCGCCCTGCCCCGCGAGGGCGTCGTCGACGCCCTCGCCTGGACCGCCCCCGACGCCGCCGCCGCACCCCCCGAACCCGCCACCGCACCCCTCATCGAACAGGGCCGCCTGGAGGCGATGGTCGACGACCTGTTCGCCGAGTTCGGCGCCGCCTCCTTCACCGCGGCCTGGCAGCGCGACCCCCGCGGCCTGCTCGACGCCGCCCTCGAACTGCTCACCGACCTGTCCCTGCTGCGCCCCGTCCCCGGCGGCGTCCTCGTCCTGCCCGCCGCCCTGCGCTACCGCAACATCCAGGGTGCGCTCCCGCAGCGCCCCGACACCGGCATGCTGCCCCTGGGCCTCGAACCGGAAGGAACCTGATGTCCCACGACCGCTTCAAGCCCACCCGGGCCGGGGTGATCAACCTCTGGGACTACCGCGACGAGGAGTTCACCTTCGCCGACGGGCGCCTGGTCCTGCGCGGCCACAACGGTTCCGGCAAGACCAAGGCGCTGGAGGTGCTGTTCCCGTTCATCCTGGACGGCCACACCGACCCGCGCCGCCTGGACCCCTTCAGCGGCCAGAACCGCACCATGAAGTCCAACCTCCTCTACCAGGGGCAGGACGCCGAGTACGGGTTCGTGTGGATGGAGTTCGCCCGGCCGGGCGAGGGCCCCGACCCCGAGACCGTCACCCTCGTCATCGGCCTGCGCGCCCAGCAGCACCGCGACGGCGTCGCCACCTCCTTCTTCGTCACCGACAAGCGCCTGGGCGTCGACTTCGGCCTGCTGGCCACCGACAACCGGCCCCTCACCGAACGCCAGCTCAAGGCCGCCCTGGGCGAGGGCGCCCACCACGCCTCCGCCACCGACTACCGGGCGGCCGTCGACGCCCGCCTGTTCGGCCTGGGCAAGCGCTACGTCCAGCTCCTCGACCTGCTGCTGGCCCTGCGCCGCCCGCTGCTGGCCAAGGACCTGGACCCGGAGAAGGTCTCCGACACCCTCACCGCCGGGCTCAGCCCCGTCGACGAGGGGCTCATCGACCAGGCGGCCCGCGACTTCGCCAACCTCTCGGCCGTCCAGCGCCGTTTCGACGACGCCACCGCCGCCCACGCCGCCGTCGAGGCCTTCAGTACCTCCTACACCTCCTACCTCACCGCCCACGCCCGCCACCGGTCCTCCGGCGTCGCCGCCTCCCTGGCCCGGGCCGAGGAGTACATCTCCGCCCTCGCCGGGCATACCGCCGCGCTGGCCGCCGCCACCGCCGAGGGGGAGCGCCTGGCCGCAGAGGTCGGGCGGGTCGGGAAGAAGGCGGAGGAGCTGGACGCGGTCCGCCGGGGGCTGTCCGAGAGCGAGGCGCTGCGCGACGCCCAGGCCCTGGAGGTCGAGCTGCGGCACAGCGACGACCGCGGCCGCGAACTCGCCGAGACCGAGCGCCGCCTGCACCGCCAGGGAGAGGAGATCACCCGCCTGCGCGAGGAGGCCGACGGGGTCGTCCGGCACCTGGAACAGCGGCGGTCCGCCATCGCCGACCTGCTCGCCGAACTGGAGGAGTCCGCCGACCTGGCCGGGCTCACCGGCGACGGCGAGAGCCCCGCCGACACCGATCCCGAGACCGCCCGG
>NZ_JASFDV010000118.1 GCF_030766825.1 Nocardiopsis sp. CC223A | reverse complement strand
GCACGCGTCGGACCCACCGGACGCACGTCCGCGTCAACCGGATGCGAGGCATCGGCATCCCGCACCGGCTGCCCGTCATCGGCGGCGCCGGACGTATCCGCGGGACGGGAGGTGTCCGTGGGGCGAGCGGGACGGACGTCCGGGTCGGCGTGGGGCGGATCGGAGGCGGGGGAACCCTCGGCGGTGCGCGCCGGGTCCGCTTCGTCCTCGGCCGACGGGGAGAGCCAGGGGGCGGAGGTGGGCTTGGCGGCCGGACGGCCCGTGGCTGCGGCGTAGCGGGCGGCGTAGTCGGACACGTCGTAGCCCGGCGCCTCCTCCGCCTTCTCCTCCCGGGCGGCCTCGCCCAGCTCCCACGGGGCGGCGTGCGGCCGCCCCTTGCGGCGGGGCCGGACCGCCTCCTGCTCCTGCGCTTCTTCGGCGGGCACCCCGGTGGCGCGGCGCTCCTGAAGCTCGCGGGCCACCCGGATCCCCTGGGTGCGGCCGCGCAGGCGGCGGGCGGCCGGGGACTCGTCGTCCTCGCCGTCCCCGACGGCCTCGGCGACCTCCTCGCGGCTGAGCGCGGAGGTGTCCCCCACCGAGTAGGCGCTCTTGGAACTGAGGTTCACCGGTGTGTGCCCTGAGGAGGCGCGCAGGCGGGAGAACCACTCGTCGCTGTCGCGCTCCTCCTCGCCCACGGTGTCGTAGACGGGTTCGGCGAACCCCTCCTCGAAGTCGTTCCCGCCCGTGTCGGCCGGGGTCTGCGCCGGGGCGCGGTCCAGGGCGAACCCGAAGTAGTTGAGCATCCGGATGCCCACCCCCGGGCCCCCGGAGGACTCCGACTCCCCCTCGTCCCCGTCCCGGCCGCCACCGGTGTCGGCCGGGTGCTCCACCGCGGCCACCGTGGCGACCGCGGACCGCGCGGGTTCGAGCCGCTCGGGCTCGTCGGCGGGTGCGGGCAGCGGTTCCGGGCGGACCGGTTCCGGGGCCGGTTCGGGCGCTGCGGGTTCCACGGCGGCGGGTTCCACGGCGGGCGCCGACGCGCGGACCGGTCCCGCTTCGCGGACGCGGCGCAGCGGCGGCGCCTGCTCCGGAGCGGGCCGCGGTTCCTCGACCTCGACGGCCGCCACCGCCTCGACCGGCTCGGCCGCCACGGCTTCGCGTTCGGCCCGGCGGCGCGGCAGCGGCAGCGGGCCCGCCTCCGGGTCGCGGTGCCACACGCGCACGGCGACGCGCACCTCGGCGGGCTCGTACTCCGGGGCCAGCCGGGTGTACACCCGCGCCTCGGCCAGGTAGCGGGCCTGCGACAGCAGCAGTTCGGTGAGGCGCTTGCCCTCGATGACCGGTCTGGTGACCAGCACCGTGATCAGCCCGGGCGGCACCACCCACAGCACCAGGTGCCACCCGTTGCCGAACACGAACGGGGCGTTGAGGATCCCGAGCAGGATCACCCAGACCAGGAACACGCCCACGGCGACACCGAAGGTGCCCACCGGGAGCGGCATGGGCAGCCGGAAATCGTAGAGCTTGTAGAGCCGCTTCTCGATACGCCAGATGTTGGTGTACGTGGGCAGATCCACGTTCCCGGCCTCCCTCGCCTATTCCGTCGAAACGCCCATCGCTCGCGCGAGCGCCACCGCGATGACCTCGATGATGCCGGGGACGTAGAAGACGATCCCGATGAAGATCGCCAGGATGATGAACTGAGCGAACCGCGTGATCTCCCTGGTGAACAGGAAGAAGATCGCGACGATGGACACGATGACCAGGAACAGCGGTCCGAAGAAGCCGCGCAGGAACTCCGCGAGGCCGCCGGTGTCGGGGGCCTGGGAGTCGGCCAGGACGAGGGGGTCGGCCCCGCCGAGCACGGTCACGGTCTCGGCCGCGGTGGACAACAGGGGGAGCATGTCAGGCGCCGCCTCCCCGTGTCGTTTCTGCTGTGCTCATGGTCCTTCTCGTCTCCTTGCCTACGGGCCCGGTCACTCGCCGAACGAGTGGGGGGCTCCCTGGATGTCGCGCACGTACCACTCACCGCCGGAGTCCACGACGGTGACCAGATAGCTCTGCCTCAAGGTGCCCGTCTCCTCCCCGTCGGGGGCGGGAACGGTCCAGTGCACGGTGACGGCCACCTCTCGTACGTCATCATCCCCGCTCTGGCTCTGGGATGGCACCGTGATATCGGACAGTTCGGAGAATTCCAGGGTGTTCGCCGGAAGCGGGGCGATAGTGACACCGGGTTCGACGTAGCGCTCCAGGTGGCCCGGCTCCTGCGCGTAGGCGCCGAAGAACCCGGTCAGCACCTCTTCGAGCTGTTCGGCGGCGGCCGGGTCGGTATCGAAGGCGGCCTGCTCGGGCAGGGAGGCGCGGGCGGGGGCGGCCAGCAGGGCGGGGCGGCCGGAGACCACGAGGGAGTCGCCGGCGGAGTAGACGGGGACCTCCAGGCTCATGGGCTCGCCGTTGACGTCGGCGCGGACGACGACGAGGGCGTTGTTGTCGTCCTTGACGTCGATGGCGGTGACGGCGAGGTTCTCGCCGGTGAGCGAGCCCGCGGGGACGTCGAGCCCCTCGGCCTCGCCCTCGGGGACGAACGCGGCCAGGGCGGTGCGGCGGACCTCGGTGTCGTCGGTGGTGAGGTAGGCGTCGGCGAAGCGGAGCGCGAAGCCCGCGGCCGAGGTCTCGGGGAAGGCGGGGGCCCGGGTCTGCTCGGGTTCGGGGTCGGGGGCGGGGAGGGCGAAGCCGCCGCGCAGGGGGAACCAGATGCCGTTGAAGATGACGACGATGAGGAACGCCCACAGGACGGCGCGGCCCACACCGACCCACCAGCGGCCGCCGGCGCCGGGGCGGGGGCGCCGACGGGGGGGCGGGGCCTCGTACTCCGCGTCGTCATGCCGTTCGCGCACGGCGGCACCGCGCCGTGGTGCGTTCGCCATCCCCGACCTCCTGCACACAGTTCCGCGCCGCCCGTTCGGACGGCGTATCCGCCACGCCCTGTCTACCCCATCCCTATAGTGAGGCATTGTGCGGGTTGGGCGCGGGCATGGGCGCTCCGCGTTTCCCCGTCAACCGCGCATTGCACGCAACAGTCGAAGTTCCCAAAGAGGGAACAATACGGCAATAAGCAGACGAACTCATCTGATGGTTGTCCCCGGCCTGCGCTTTATGGTCGGCCCGAAAATGGATTAGTCACCTGTTGGGGAGCAACATGTGTCCCCGGGGACAGAGAACGGCCGCCGGATTGTGACCGTCGTCTCCTCTGGGGGCGGCCGGGCGGGGGTGTCTATGATGACCCGGTGATCCCCCGCGAGCCCCTCCCCCGCGTCCTGTTCGCCCTGTTCGCCCTGGTGGCGGCGGCGCACCTGGCCGTTCAGGTCGTCGGTGCCGAAGCCTGGTCGCGCCCCAGCCAGGTGCTGCTCATGCCGCTGCTGGCGGCGTTCGTCTGGGCCGCGGCCCCGCGCCCGCGCGGGCGGCTGGTCCGGCTGGTCCTGGTCGCGCTGTTCTTCTCGTGGCTGGGCGACACCGCACCGGCCCTGGCGTCCGGCGACACGGCGTTCCTGGTGATGGTGGGCTTCTTCCTGGTCGCGCAGGCGGTGTACATAGCCGCGTTCGCGCCGTGGTGGGCCCGGAGCCCGCTGGGCTCGAACCGGACCCTGCTGGTGCCCTACGGGGTGGTGGTGGCCGGGCTGGTCGCGCTGTGCGCGCCCGGGGCCGGGCCGCTGCTGGTGCCGGTGCTGGTGTACGGGCTGCTGCTGGGGGCGATGGCGGTGCTGTCGGTGGGGGTGCACCGGTGGGCGGCGGTCGGCGGGGCGCTGTTCCTGCTGTCGGACGGGCTGATCGCGCTGCGGGCGTTCAGCCCGGGGTTCGACCTGCCGCTGAGCGGGTTCTGGGTGATGCTGACGTACTCGGCGGCGCAGGCCCTCATCGTGCTCGGCGCCCTGGCCCGCGACCGCGAACCCGCCGGGGAGGTCGCGGCGTGAACCATGGCCCGGGTCCGGCCGCCCGGAGGGCCGGCGGCGGGCGTCGCGCGGGGTGACCCCGGTCTTCGTACGGGTCTGCGGGCGGCGGGGTTCGCCGTCCGCGGCCTCCTGGCCCCCGTAGCGGTCGACCTCTACGGGGACCGCCTCGACATCGTGCCGGTCGACCCGGGCAGCCACCGCTTCCCGGCCAGGCACCCGAGCGCACGGCGGATGATCTCCTGGCCCCGGTTCTCCGGAGGTCCCGAACCGGCCCCGCCCCGCGCCCCTCGGTCGACGGGGGCGCGGGGCGGTGTCGGTGGCGGGCACTAGGGTCTGCGGCATGGACGAGGAAGGCGTACTGGCCCGGATCCGCGGCGATGAGGCACTGCGGTCCGCGCTGGACCTGGTCGGGGACTTCGACGCGGACCGGCTGGACCCGGTCGAGGAGCTGGAGCTGCCCGACGGGTCCCGCCCCGCACCGGTGGCCGGGTGCGCGGCGGGCGGCACCTACTACCTGTGCGGGCCGGCCGGAACGCGGCGGCCGGTGCTGTACGCGGGTTCGGAGGGGCAGGCGACGTTGCTGGCCGCGGACCTGGCGGAGGCGCTGGCGGTGGTCACCGCGCTGGCGTCCTGGCAGGACGCGCTCGACGGCCGCCCCCTGGACGGGTCGGAGGAGGAGGCCCGGGCGGACCACCCCGGCATCGACGCCGCCCGGGAGCGGATCCGCGCGGCGCTGGCCCTGCCCGTGCTCACCCCGGAGGAGGCCCGGGAGCGGCTGCTGACGGCGGCGCGGCGCACGGTACCCGGCTTCCTGCCGGTGCCCGTGGAGCACGACGGGCACTACGAACCGATGTACACCGGAGATTAGACGACGGTGACGAAGGGGGCGCGGTGTTCGGTCCCGTCCGGGGTGCGCCAGGTGGCGCAGACGTGGCCGGCGGCGTCCGGGGCCGGGGTGAGGGCGCGGGCGACGCGGAGGGCGAGCCGGTCCCCGGCGGTGGTCTCCAGGTCGATCCCGGTGCCGTCCGGGCCGTGGGCGGTGGAGAACGAGGCGACCGCGGCGCCGGGGTCGGCGGCGGTGCGGGTGAGCACGGACGGGTCCGGGGTGTCGCTCACGCTCTGCTGCTGCGGCTCGGCCGTGCCCGCGAGCAGGGCGAGCAGTTGGGCGACCAGGACCGGGTCGCGGGTGCCGTCGTAGACCCACCGCCGCCCCAGAACGCCGTGCTCGGCCGTGCCGACGAGCGCGTCCCGCGCCCCCTCCAGCGGCGCCCCGCGGTAGGTGAGGGGCACGTGGTAGGCCGCCCCGCCGTCGGTGACCACCATGAACTCGATGCCGACCTCCCCCTGCGGGTCGTCGAGCCGGAACCCCCCGGCCTTGGCCGGGTCCGACCGCTCCCCCGGGTACCACGGCTGCGCGGGCAGCCAGTCCCGGAGGAGTTCGAGCTTGGTGGGGGTCAGGGTGGTGCGGTGGACGACGGCCACGGGTGTCCCTTCGGCGGGCGGGTCAGGCGGTGACGGGCAGCAGCGTACCGCCGGTGACGCGGACGAGTTCGGCCGCCGTGGTGGGGAAGACGGTGTGCGGGGTGCCGGCCGCCGCCCAGACCCGCGCGTAGTCGGTCAGGGCCTCGTCGACCACGGTGGGCAGCGGCGCGGGGTGGCCGACGGGGGCCACGCCCCCGATCGCCTGCCCGGTGGCCGTGCGCACCTGGTCCGGTGTGGCACGGCGGAGTTCGCCGCGGCCCCAGCGGGCCGCCAGCGCGGCGGTGTCCACCCGGTGGCGGCCGCTGGTCATGACCAGGACCGGCACGCCGTCGGAGACGAACACCAGACTGTTGGCGATCGCGCCGACCTCGCAGCCCAGGGCGGCGGCCTCGGCCGCGGTGCGCGCGGACTCGGCCAGCTCGCGCACCTGTCCGGGGACGCCCGCGGCGGCGAGGGCGCGGGCCACCTCCCGGCTGCGGGCGGGCAGGGACTCGACGGCGTGCGCTTCCATGGCCCTCCTCGGCATCGTTCCGGTCAGGGGACGGTAGGAGAACACGGGCCGGGGATCAAGCCGGAACCCGGTCGCGGAACGGTGTGCGGGACCCGTCGGGACAACGGTGCCCCGGCCGCCGGGGACAGGGGCGGCCGCGGGGTGTCGCAGGTCAGGGCGTGCCGTAGTACGTCCGGTCCCACTCGCGCCGCGCGCGCCTGCGGGAGACCGTGCGGACGATGCCGAAGACGAACATCAGCAGTCCCAGGAACGCGACAACGCATCCCGTGTACAGGAACGCCCTGGCGAAGTCGTCGAACCCCGTGGCGTCACCGCCGCCACCGAGCACGAACAGCATGTACGGAAGGACGACGATCAGCAGTCCCAGGAGGCCGGCGATGATGCCGGACCAGATCAGCAGGACGCCGGCGACGGTCGACGGGCGCTTGGGCCGGGCCTGCTGCGCCGGAACGGGGTGATGGTGGGGGTGGGGCGCCCCGGGTCGGCCGTGCGCCGGGGGCGCGGTGGGGTGGTGCGGGGGAGGCTGGCTCATACCCACACGATAGGTCATGCCGGTGTCCGCACCGCGGTGTCCGGACCCGGTCGGGCAGCGTGCCCCGTACGGGGGCGTCGGGGCGGTCCCGGTCGTCCGCGGACCGGCCGTATCGCTCCCGTGCCGCCCGGACCACGACCGCTCGGGTCCCTCGTGCGGGACCGTCCCCGCGGGCCGGGCCCGGGTGCCCTCCGTGGATCGGCGGTGCTCCCGACCGGTGGCTGTTCCCCGGGGAGAACGGCGCCCCCTGGCATCAGAACACGGTCGGCTGCTACTGGCGCGCCGCGCGCACGGCCGCCGGACTCGGCACCCTCAAGCTCCACGACCTTCGCCACTTCTACGCCTCGGGCCTCATCGCTCAGGGATGCGACGTGGTGACCGTTCAGCGGGCGTTCGGGCACAGCAGCGCTTCCGTGACGCTGAACACCTATGCGCACCTGTGGCCGAACGCGGAGGACCGGACGCGCGCGGCTGCCGGTGCGATGCTCGCCGACACTCTCGCGACGGCGGGCGGCACCGGCGCCGCAAGTGCGCCGGGGCTAGCCGCTCCTGATGTATTCGCAGGTGAAAGGCTATGGGTTCCGCTCTGCTACACGTTGAAGCGGAACTCCACGACGTCGCCGTCGGCCATCACGTACTCCTTGCCCTCCATGCGGACCTTGCCCGCGGCGCGGGCGGACTGCATGTCGCCGGCCGCGACCAGGTCGTCGAAGGAGACCACCTCGGCCTTGATGAAGCCGCGCTGGAAGTCGGTGTGGATGACCCCCGCCGCCTCCGGTGCGGTGGCGCCCTTCTTGATGGTCCAGGCGCGGGCCTCCTTGGGCCCGGCGGTGAGGTAGGTCTGTAGGCCCAGGGTGTCGAACCCGACGCGGGCCAGCTGGGCCAGGCCGGACTCGGTCTGCCCCATGGACTCCAGCAGCTCCTGGGCCTCGTCGTCGTCCAGCTCGGCCAGCTCCGCCTCGATCTTGGCGTCCAGGAAGATCGCCTCGGCGGGGGCGACCAGCTCCTGGAGCTTGGCGCGCACGGCCTCGTCGGCCAGCTCGCCGCTGTCGAGGTTGAACACGTAGATGAACGGCTTGACCGTGAGCAGGCTGAGCTCGCGCAGCCGGGCCAGGTCGACGTCCTTGTCCCCGGCCGCGTACAGGGAGGTGCCGCCGTCGAGGATCTCCTGGGCGGCGCGGGCCGCGGCCAGCAGCTCCTGGGAGTCCTTGTCCTTGGCGTTGCGCTTGGCGTCCTTCTCCAGGCGCGGCAGGGCCTTCTCCAGGGTCTGGAGGTCGGCCAGGATCAGCTCGGTGTTGATGGTCTCGATGTCCCGCGAGGGCTCGACGTCCCCGTCCACGTGGGTGACGTCGGGGTCGTCGAAGACCCGGATCACCTGGCAGATGGCGTCGCTCTCGCGGATGTTGGCGAGGAACTTGTTGCCCAGGCCCTCACCGGTGGAGGCGCCGCGCACGATGCCCGCGATGTCCACGAAGTCGACGGTCGCCGGGAGGATCTTGGCGGAGCCGAAGATCTCGGCGAGCCTGCCGAGCCGTGCATCGGGCACGCCGACGACTCCGACGTTGGGCTCGATGGTCGCGAACGGGTAGTTCGCGGCCAGAGCGTCGTTCTTGGTCAGCGCGTTGAAGAGGGTGGACTTGCCGACGTTGGGCAGTCCCACGATCCCGATAGACAGACTCACAAGGTGAGAGTCTATGCGGACCGGCGGCCCGGCCGATCCGTTCCCGGGGTGAACAGGATTGATAGCCGAAACACGCTGCGCTTTCATGACTACGCACAGTAGGTTCGATTCATGTCGCCGGGGACCCGGGCGGGAGATGTCCGACCCGCCGGCCCCTTCCCCGGTACCCCGGTCTGCGAGCCACGGCCGCGGGTCCCGGAGGCGGGGGAGCACGCGCGCCGCGCGGAGGGCGGGACGGCGCGCGGCGACCGCCCGGGCCCCCGACCCGTTCCTTGGGGGAGAACATGGTCACCGACCAACTGCGCGAGATCGTACGCCGCTACCCGCTGGTGCGTTTCGCTGCGCGGCGGTTGCGCGTCCGGCTGCCGCGGAGCATGGGCGGCCTGGACCCGGGCCGGGTACCGCCGTGGAGCCGCACCTTCACCCTGGCCCTGCCCGAGGGCGGGGCGGGCGGTCCGCGGGAGTTGACGCTGCACCTGCCCGGCTACCTCACGGTGCCGCGCAGACTGGCCGCCCACGGGTTGGCCGGGCACGGCCCCGACGCGTTGGCCTGCTTCCTGGCGATGCTGGATCTCACCAGGCCGGGCGCGGTGCTCGACGTGGGCTCGGGGGTCGGGGTGTACGCGATGCTGGCGGCGACCCGCTCGGGGCGTCCGGTGTTCGCGTTCGAGCCGACCCCGGAGATCGCCCTGGCGGCCCGGTCGGCTGCGGAGGCGACGGGCCGGGGCTTCACGGTGGTGGAGACCGCGCTGAGCAACCACAACGGCAGCGCCTACCTGCGGCGGGCCCGGCACAACGACATGTGCAACACGATCGAGCGGCCGCGGCGCCAGGACCTGTCGGGGACGATGGTGCGGGCGGCCACCCTGGCCCGGTGGTGCGACTCGGCGGGCTGTTCCCCGGCCGTGGTGAAGATCGACACGGCGGGCACCGAGCCGGACGTCGTGGCCGGGGGGCTGGAGGTGCTGCGCCGGTTCCGGCCGTGGCTGCTGGTGAAGGTACGCCCGGGCCGGGGCCTGGAGGAGCGGCTGATGGCCCTGCTGGATCCGCTGGAGTACACGTGGTACCCGGTCAACGGGCGACCGCCGTACCCGCCGAGCCGGGAGATCGCGGCGCGCTCGTCCCCGGCCTGGGAACGGATGTGGCTGCTCACCCCCGAGCCCGCCGGGGAGGACTTCTGGGCGGCGGCACGAGGCTGGCGGGAGGCGCTGGCCGCCTGCTCCTGAGACCAGGGCCGCAAGGGGCACACCGGGGAGCGGGGCACGGTCCAGGGGCCGGGAGCGGATGTGGCCGCTCACCCCCGAGCCCGCCGGAGAGGACTTCTGGGCGGCGGCACGAGGCTGGCGGGAGGCGCTGGCCGCCTGCTCCTGAGACCAGGGCCGCAAGGGGCACACCGGGGAGCGGGGCACGGTCCGGGCGCGCGCTCCGCCCCGGACCGGTCGGCGGATCAGACCCAGGAGTCCAGCTCGGCCAGCAGTCCGGCCGGGTTGTCGCGGTGGATGCAGTGCCCGGCCCCCGCGACCCTGCGCACCTCGAAACCGCGTTCGGCGAGGTCGGCGGCGGTCCGGTCGTCGACCGTGATGGCGTCCTCGGCCCGCAGTACCAGGGACGGGACGTGCGCCTTGTCCGGCAGCAGGTCGCGCCCGGCGACCTCGGCCGCGACGAAGGCGTAGAACTCCGGGTCGCAGGCGGCGAAGCCGATCAGCTCCTGCTCCACGTCGAGGTCGCTCCAGCGCGGGTTCATGGCCCGCACGTGCGCGGCGTCGGCGGTCTCGAACACCCGGCGCATACGCTCCCCCGCGTCGTCGGGCATCGGCGGCGGCCGGAACGCCGGGTCCAGGTAGACGGCAGCGGCGGGCGCCAACCGCTCCACCGCCAGGGCCAGGGAGACGCCGCCCATGGAGTGGCCGACGGCCAGGTCGGCCCCCGCGGGCAGGGAGTCCACCAGGTCGTCGCCCAGCGCCCGGACGCTGTAGCCGCCGCGGCCGCTGGCCCCGTGGCCGCGCAGGTCCACGGACACGACGCGGTACCCCCGTTCGACGAGGGCCGGGGCCAGTGCGTGCCAGGTGCCGTGGTGGGCGCCGGCCCCGTGGACGAGGAGGGCCGTTCTTTCTCCGGTGCCGGTGGTGTAGGTCTCCAGGTTCAATGGGACTCCTTGCGAGAGGACGAGAGGCCGCTCCGGGACCGGTGAAGGAGGGGACCGGTCGGCCGGGGCGGTCATCTCAGCCTCTCGGACAATCCGGGACCCGAGAAGGAAATGACCGGAAGCGGACGTGCGAGCGCAGCTTTCCGCCCCCGGCCGCGGCGGCGGCCTCTCGCCCCCGCGATCGGCGTCAGTCGGCGCCCAGTGCCGCGACCAGCGCCGCCAGGTCCTCGACCCGGGACCCCTCCTCTCCCGAGGCGTAGGCCCGGTCGACGGTGAGCGCGCTCACCGACACGGCACCCCCGGCGAGCAGCGCCACGGCGTCGGCGTCCTCCCGGGTCTCGGCCGCGCAGCCGGGCGCGTCGGGCTCGCACAGGCGCATGACCGGGGTGAACGCGTCCTCGCCCTCGTAGTCGACGGCCAGCACCGACCCGGTGCCCGCCCGGGTCCAGCGGACGTCGGTGCCGGGCGAGCCGTCGGGCGAGGCCGGGTGGTTGACGTTGACGACGTAGCCGGGATCGAACAGGTCGGCCCCGTGCATCCGGGCGATGAGGTCCGTGCCGAAGGCGGCGGTGGCGGCGAGGGTCTCGGGGGTGACCACCAGGTCCTCGTCGACGCTCGCGCTCAGGGCGATGGCCGGGACCCCGGCGGCGACCGCTGTGGAGGCCACCCCGACCGTGCCCGAGTGCGGGATCTGCGAGGCGACGTTGGGCCCGGAGTTGACCCCGGAGACCACCAGGTCGGGTGGGCCGTCCCAGCCGACGACCTCGGGCAGGCCGTGGGCGAGGGCGAAGGAGAGGGCGTCCACCGGGGTGGCGCTGGGCGAGTCGGGGCGGCAGGGGCCCTCCGCGACGCACACCCCGTGGACGGCGCCTCCGGAGGGTGCGTCGGAGCAGGCGTCGGCGTACTCCCGCGGCGGGTCGGGCGGGGCGCCCAGGCCGAACGCGCCCTCGTGGGAGAGTGCTGCGCTCATGCTGGACTGCTGGGCCCAGGGGGCGAAGACGACGACGTCCGCCCCGGACTCGCACAGGGCCGCGCGCAGGGCGTACAGGCCCAGGCCGTCGGTGCCGTCGGCCTCCTCCCCGCGCATGGAGTCGTCGTTGCCGATGAGCACCCGCAGCCCCTCCAGGGAGGCGGGCGGGAAGTCGG
Organism: Nocardiopsis sp. CC223A; assembly: GCF_030766825.1. Classification (GTDB taxonomy): domain Bacteria; phylum Actinomycetota; class Actinomycetes; order Streptosporangiales; family Streptosporangiaceae; genus Nocardiopsis. The sequence continues at coordinate 3,493 of NZ_JASFDV010000118.1, read as the reverse complement.
CGGCGGTGGGCGCGGGGGCGTCGGCGGGCGGGTCGGTGTCGGCGCAGGCCGTTGCGGCCAGCGGCAGCAGGGCGAGGGCCGCCGCGGCACGGCGCAGTGGTCTCGTCGGCATGGGGTCCTCCGAAGCGATGGTGGGGGATGGGGGTCGGTGTGCGGCGCCCGTGGGAGGGCGGGCGCCGCGCGGGTAGGGCCGGTTCAGATCCAGCCGTCGAGGGAGGCGAGGAAGCCGGGCAGGTCGTCGCGGTGGATGCAGTGACCGGCCCCGGCGACGGTGCGGACCTCGAAGCCCCGCTCGGCCAGGCGGCGGGCGCCCTCGGCGTCCACCGTGAAGCTGGGGTCGGCCAGTTGCACCAGGGAGGGCACCACGGCCCCGGCCGGCATCGGGTCGTGCTCGGCGGCGTCGGCGATGACGTCGAAGAAGGCGGGGTCGAAGGCGGCGAACCCGGCGAGTTCGGCGGCGATGTCGGCGTCGCTCCAGCGCGGGTTCATGGCGCGCACGGTCTCGGCGGTGGCCTGGGCGACCATCCGCCGCATGGCCGCGGAGACCTCCGGGCTCACCTGTGCGAACCCGAAGGCGGGGTCGGAGTACACCGCGCGGGCGGGCTTCAGCCGCTCCACCGCCAGGGAGAGCGCCAGGCCGCCCATGGAATGGCCGATGGCGACGTCCGCACCGGTGGGCAGGGAGTCGACGAGGTCGTCGCCCAGTGCCCGGACGCTGTAGTCGCCGTGCGGGCTGCGTCCGTGGCCGCGCATGTCCACGCCGATCACCCGGTATCCGAGGCCGGTCAGGTGCGCCTGGACGGCGTGCCAGGTGCCGTGGTCGGACATGGCGCCGTGGACGAGCAGTGCGGTGCGGTCACCGGTGCCGGTGTCGTAGGTGGCCAGTTGCATGGGATTCCCTTCGGTGGCGGGCGGTGTCAGCGGACGCCGCGGACGAAGACGATGGCGAGCGCCCCGAGCAGGCCCACGGCGGAGCCGACCAGGAACAGGGAGCCGTATCCGCCGAGGTGGAGGATGATCGTCGAGGCGATGAACGGGGCGATGACCTGCGGTCCGGCGGCGGCGATGTTCAGCACGCCCATGTCCCGGGCGGCGTCGGCCTCGCTGGGCAGGACCAGGGTGGCCAGGGCGGTGTCGACGGCCATGAAGCAGCCGAAGGCGCTGCCGTTGACGACGGCGAAGATCAGCATCCCGGTCCAGGTCGGCACGAAGAACGGGATGAGCATCGCCCCGGCCGACACCACGCCGCAGACCAGCGCGAAGAGGCGGCGCCGGTCCAGGCGGTCCGAGAGCGGGCCGCCGATGGCCGTGGTGACGATGGTGGCGATGGCGGTGATGAGGCTGAGGATCGTGACCCCGGCGGCGGGGGCCAGGCCCTCGGGCAGCTCGATGAAGTAGTCGAGGATGTACAGCTGGAAGCCCAGCACCAGGAAGTAGCCGAGGAAGAGCAGTGCCCGGCCGGCGAACACCAGGGTGAAGTTCCGGTGGGACAGGGCGGACAGGAAGCGGCCCAGGGCGGCGAGCGGGCCGCCCCGTTCGCCGGTGGCGACGGGGGGCAGTTCGTCGCCGCGGGGGTCGTGGGTCGTGGCGGTGAGCACGACGGCGACCGCGACCACGAGGCCGCCCAGGACGATGTAGCCGAACGGCAGCGCGTCGGTGAACAGGGTGGCGACCCCGGTGCCCAGCACCCCGGCGGCGGCGACGGCGATGCCCATGGCCGCGGCCGCGGTGCCGCGGCGCTCGTGGGGGACGCGGTCGGGGATCACGGCGGTGACGGCGGCCTGGTGGAGGTTCATGGCGCCCTGGGCCAGGCACCAGCCCAGGATGATCATCAGCAGCGAGTCGGCGAAGCCGAGCACGAGGACCAGCAGGAACCCGGCGGCCGCGCCGCCGAGGATCCACGGGTTACGGCGGCCCCAGCGCGAGCGCGTCCGGTCGGACAGGGCGCCGCCGATGGGGTTGAAGACGGTGCCGAAGACGGCGGCGATGCCCGAGACCAGGCCGAGGTTGGAGACGGCCGCCTCCTCGTCCCCGGGGGTCAGGCCCTGGATCTGTAGGGGCAGCAGGACGGCGCCGATGCCCAGGTAGAAGGCGTAGACGGCGAGGTTGCCGACGCCGAGCATCGGGATCAGGCGCCGCAGGCTCCGGCGGCCGGTCGCGGGGGGACCGAGGTCCGAGAGGGGGGTGGCGGATTCGGACATGTCGCATCATCCTTGGGCGAGGTGAGGAGAAACACCTGTTCAGGCGCGGTTATTCGTTTAAGCTAGTTACACGTTTAACTGTTGTCAACGGTCCGGCAATCAGAACTTCACAACTCCCCGAGAAGACAGGGCACACTAGCCGCATGACCTCGATCCGCCCCCGACCCGCGACCATCACCGACATCGCCCGCCAGGCCGGTGTCTCCACCGCGACCGTGTCGTACGTGCTCAACGACGCCCCGGCGGGCGCCCGCATCCCCGAGGAGACCCGGGCACGGGTCCGCGCGGCCGCCGACGACCTGGGGTACGTGCCGCACGCCAGCGCGCGGTCGCTGCGCACGGGCACCCGCGACCTGGTCCTGTACGTGCACTTCGACGTGGCGCACGGACCGCTGGCGTCGGAGTTCCTGTACGGGCTCGCCCGCGCCCTGCGCGATCTGGGCTACACGCTCATGCAGTACGGCGCCGAGAAGAACCGGGGGGTCAAGGCGGCCCGCGCCTGGGCGGCGCTGCGCCCGGCCGCCGTCGTCGCGGGCGACGACCGGCTCACCGCCGCGGGAGTCGAACTGCTCACCAAGGCGGGCATCCGGGTCATCGGCCTGGGTTCGGACCCGGTGCTCGCCAAGGGAACGGGCCTGTCCACCCTGGTCATGGACCACCACGCCATCGGCCTGGCCGCGGGCCGCCACCTGACCGGCCGCGGATACCGCGACCTGGCCGTCGTGCTGCCCACCGACCCGCCCCTGCGCGTCATGGGCGAGGGCCGCCTCTCGGGTGTCCGCGAGGCGGCCGCCGAGGCCGGCGCCGCCGTGCGCGTCCACGACATGGACTACTCCCCCGCCGCCGCCGCCGAGATCGTCGCGGCCTGGCGCGCCGAGGGCCTCCCCCGGGGCGTCTTCGGCTACAACGACGAGTTCTCCGGCCTGCTCCTGGGCGCCCTCCTCGACGCCGGTGTGCGGGTCCCCGACGAGGTCGGCCTCATCGGCGCCGACGACCTCATGCTCTGCACCATGCTCCGCCCCGCCCTCACCAGCGTCCGCCTACAGAGCGAGAGCCCCCAGGAGATCGCCCGCCGCATCACCGAGGCGATCACCGAGGGCGCCGAGGTCCACCTCTCCCCCTGGACCCCCCACCCCGTCCCCCGCCAGACCTGACCGCGGGCATGCCGAGGGGAGGGGAAGGTCCGAGGTCCCCTTGCCAATAGCGGACCACGGCGGCGCACCCACGCGCCACCGGCGCCTTCCCCTCCTGTGGATATCCGCGGTCGGGAGCCGCCCGGCTCCTGCGGCCGT
>NZ_JASFDV010000117.1 GCF_030766825.1 Nocardiopsis sp. CC223A | reverse complement strand
AGGGCGGCCCCGGTGGTGCCGGCCCCGGCGTGGTGGACCACCGCGGCGCAGCGCGGGAACAGGGCGAGGTGCGGGACCTGGTCGACGGCCAGGACGTCCCCGCCGTCCGCCGCGGCGACGCCCCCGCCGCCGGAGGCGATGATCGCACGGGCCCCCGCCCGCCGGACGGCCGCGGCCACGTGGCGCCCGGTGGCGTCCGGGTCGGCGGTGGGCAGGCTGCTGAACCCGACGAACACCGGCGGCTCCCCCGCGGCCAGGAACTCCGCCACGCGCTCGGGCAGGCCCGCCCCCGCGTCCTCGGGGACGAACCAGAACCCGGTGGTGCGCACCCACGACGGGTAGCCCGCGTCGGCGGGCACCAGGTACCGGCTGAAGGCGTGGACCACGGTGGCGGGTGTCCCGTCCGGCCGCCGCAGCGGGTCGTGGGCGCCGGGCCGGGGTGCGAGCCCCAGGTCCCGGCGCAGGTCCTCGGCGATCCTGCGCTGGCCGCGCAGGGCCGCCACCGCCAACCGGAAGCTCAGCCGGTTGAAGCGGGCGGGCACCCATCCCGGCCAGGGCACGCCGGGGGCGGGGAAGGCGCCGGTGGGGACCCAGGAGGGTTGCAGCGCCACCGGAACGGCGGGCACGCCCAGGCGCTCGGCGATGTGCCCGCCCGGCATGCCGGGGATGTGCACGACGACGTCGGCGCCGGAGTCGGCGGTGGCGGCCATGTCGGTGTAGACCCGGCGCATGAGCGGGGTGATCGCGCGCAGCAGGGTGACGGTGTGGGCGGCCCCGCGCAGGCCCCGCAGGCCGGTCTCCTGGACCCCTGCCAGGTCGGGGTCCTCCATGAGGGCGTTGGGGCCGTCGTCGACGGGGTGGTAGGCCACCCCGTGCGCGGCGGCCAGCGGGGCGTAGGACTCGGGGCCGGCGACCGTCGCCGTGTGCCCGGCGGCGTGCAGGGCCAGGGCCAGGGCCAGGAACGGCTGGACGTCGCCTCGGGTGCCGTGGGTGAGCAGTAGGGCGTGCACGTTCATTCCTTCCGCGCGGTGAGACCGCGTGCGATGACGTCGACGAGCAGGTCGACGGTCCGGTGGTAGGCGGCGGGGTCGGCCAGCCGGTCGGCGTTCACGGGCACGAGCATGACGACCTGGAGGACCCCGGTCACGGCCGCCGGGGAGGCGGGCACCAGGTCCCCCCGCTCCAGCGCCGCGGCGACGAAGGCGGCCAGCCCGTTGGCCGGGTTGTCGGGGAAGGCGGTCAGCCGCTCGGAGTCGGCCCGGCGCAGGACCGCGTCCATCTCCTCGGGATGGGTCACCAGCCGCCGGTACAGGGGATCGGTGTCCAGGACCTCCAGGGTGGCGCGCAGGAAGCGGCGCAGGGCCTCCTCGGTGTCGTCGGTGGAGCCCAGGGCCTCGTCGATCACCCGCCGCTTGACGTCGGCCATCCGGCCCAGCATCAGTTCCAGGTAGAGGTCCTCCTTGGACCGGAAGAACGCGTAGAAGCTGCTCTTGGCGATGCCGGCGGGCGCGACCAGGTCCTCCAGGGAGGTCTTGCGCAGCCCGCGCGCGGTGAACAGGTCGGCGGCCGTCTCCATCAGCAGGCCGGTGATGCGGGCCTTCTCCTGCCCGGTGAACGCCGGTGGCATGTGCGTCCTCTCCTCTTGGGTGGTGCGCCCGGTCAGCGGGCGGCGGTCTCGGACCGCCGCCCGTCCCCGGCCGCGGTCCCGCGCCCGCCCGTGGGGGACAGGGGCAGGCCGCGGCGGCGGGCGGTCCAGACGACGGCGGCGGTCATGATCACCATGCCCGATCCCAGGGGGAGCAGGGTGGCCAGGCCGTCGGTGCCCGAGTTGGCGACGGTCCAGCCGATCTTGAGCGCCAGGCCGCCGTTGACGACGGTCAGCCCCCATCCGAGGGAGCGGTACCAGAAGGCGGCGCACAGGGAGCCGAGCAGCACCGGGATCATCGCCAGGCCGACCCAGGTGACCCAGGTGGGATCGGTGAACAGCCGCTCCTCCATCTCCAGGACCCCGGCCATGGCCGGGTCGATCTCCTCGGGTTCGGGGAACCAGAAGAAGCTCGTCAGCAGGGCGGCGATGGTCAGCGCCAGGGCCGCCGGGCGCCTGGTCCAGCAGAAGTACGCGATGGGCAGGAAGAAGAGCGGCCGGATGTACCAGCTCAGCGGGTTGAGGTGGCGCGGCCAGGCCCAGGCGAGGAAGTCGGTGATCGGTTCCACGGGGGGTGCCTTTCGTTGCGGAAGAACCTTGAAACCATATGAACAGATTGGTCTTTTGTTTTCAAAGGATTTGACGCCCCCTTAGCGCCGCACGCCCGTGCGGCCGGGCCCCTACCGGCCGGGGCGCACCGCGACGAGCGACACCCCGACGACCCGCGTCACCCGTCGCGGACCACCGTCAACGCCGTTCCGCCCCGGACGGACCGGCCGCGGCCGCACGCCGCCCCGGCGGCGGCCCTGATCGCGGCCGGGCGCCGCGCCGCCGGGCCACGCCCACCCGGAGCACGTCCGCCCGAGGAGCGGTTCGGGGGTGGCGCTACCCCCCGGGCCGTATTATGTTAGTGACTAACATTTTCGGTGGCGGGAACGGGCGGCGGCATGGACGGCAGGACGCACACGCGGCAACGGAACCGGGCCGCCATCCAGGAGGCGGCCCTGCGGCTCTTCGCCGAGCAGGGCTACGAGGCGACCACGGTCGCGCAGATCGCGCGCGAGGCCGGGGTCTCGCACATGACGTTCTTCCGGTGCTTCCCCACCAAGGAGGACGTCGTCCTGGACGACGACTACGACCCCATGCTGGAGGAGCTGGTCCGTGCCCGCCCCGCCGCCGAGCCCCCCGTGGAGCGCGTCCACCGGGCCACCATGGCCGGGCTCGGGCAGGTCTACGAGCACCACCGGGAGGCCCTGCTGGGCCGGGTCGGGCTCCTGCTGTCGATCCCGGGGCTGCGCGCCCGGATCGGCGAGAACCTCGCCTCGGCCCGCACCGCCTTCGAGCGCGGGCTGACCCCCGAGGGGGAGGAACCCGGGGTGGAGACCCGGGCCGTGGCCGCGGCGTGCGCGTCGGCCCTGGCCGAGGCCGTCATCGCCTGGAGCGAGGTCCACGAGCGGGCCGAACTGCCCGACGTGATCGACCGGGTGTTCCACGCGCTGCGCGGACTGCCCGCCCCCGCACAGGGGTCCCGCCCGTGAGCGCCCCCGCCGTCACCGTCGAGGGCCTCTCGGTCCGCTACCCGGGCGCCGAGTCCCCCGCGGTCGACCGCATGGACTTCACCGTCGGCCACGGCGAGGTGTTCGGGTTCCTGGGACCCAGCGGCGCGGGCAAGTCGACCGCGCAGAAGGTGCTGACCCGGCTGGTCCGCCGCTACCGGGGCGACGTGGGCGTTCTGGGCCGACGCCTGGAGGACTGGGGGCGGGACTACTTCGAGCGGGTGGGGGTGGGGTTCGAGCTCCCGGCCGGGTTCGGGCGGCTCACCGCCCGGGAGAACCTCGCCGCGTTCGCCTCCCTGTACCGGGGGCCGGTCGAGGACCCCGCGGAGCTGCTGGAGCGGGTGGACCTGGCCGAGGCGGCCGACCTGCGCCTGTCGGAGCTGTCCAAGGGAATGCGCATGCGCCTCAACCTGGCCCGGGCCCTGGTCAACCGGCCCGACGTCCTCTTCCTGGACGAGCCCACCTCCGGGCAGGACCCGGTGCGCGCCGCCCTGGTGCGCGACGTCGTCCGGGCGGCCGCCGACCGGGGGTGCACGGTCTTCCTCACCACCCACGACATGGCCACCGCCGACCTGCTGTGCGACCGGGTGGCCTTCGTGGTCCGGGGGCGGATCGCCGCCGTCGACTCCCCGCGCGGGTTCAAACTCCGCCACGGGCGCCCGGGGATCGTCGCCGAGCTGCGCGGAGGCGGCGTCCGGGAGGTCACGGCCCGGGCCCTGGCCGACGACGCCGAACTCCTGGGGCTGCTCCGGGAGGGCGCCGTGGAGACCCTGCACACGCGGGAGGCGTCGCTGGCCGACGTCTTCACCGAGGTCACCCGGGAGCGGCTGTGAACCGGCTGCTCGCCGCCACCGCGCTGGAGGTCCGGCTCCAGGCGAGGTACGGCATCGTCGCCGTCGCCGCCGCCCTGGGTGCGGTGTGGACGCTCGCCCTGGTCGCCCTCCCGGCCGATTCGGCCGACGAGGTGGCGGCCCACCTGCTGTTCCTCGACACCGCGGGCTTCGGTGCGCTCTTCGGCGCCTTCCTGCTCCTCTTCGAGCGGGTCGAGGGCTCGCGGTGGGTCCTGGAGGCGAGCCCGCTGCGCCCCGCGGAGGGTGCGGCGGCCCGGCTCACGGCGCTGACCGCCCTGGCCCTGCTCATCGCCCTGCCCATGGCGGTGGCGGCGCTGCGGGACCGGCCCGGGGACCTCGTGCCGGCGCTCCCGCCCGTCCTGGGCGGTGTGGCGCTCACGTCCGTGCTGCTGACCGCGGCGTGCCTGGCCGCCGGGGCGCGCAGCCCGGACCTGCCGCGCTTCCTGCTGGTGCTGCCGCTCGTGGCCGCGCCGCTCATCGTCGTCCCCCTGGTGCACGTGACCGGGGTCTTCGCGCACCCGCTCCTGTACGCGGTGCCCACCACTGCGGGGGCGGAGCTGATCCGCTCCGGCCTGATCGGGGGCGCCGACGCCCCGCCCGCGGCGGCCGTGGTGTACGCGCTGGGGTGGGCGGTGCTCGGCCCCTTCCTCGTCCGCCCCGGAGCGGAGGCGCCGCCGGGGCGGGTGCGGCCGGGGCGCGCCCGCCCCCGTTCCGCGGCCCGGGCGGTCGGCCGCGGGCGGACGCCGGCGATCGTGCGGTTCGCCCGAGCGGACCTCTTCGGCACCGGCCGCGACCCCCTCCTCCTGCTGATGCTGTGCGCCCCCGCGCTGCTGGCGCTCGCCCTGCGGCTGCTGTTCGCGCCGGTGTCCGGGGTCGTGCTCGACGCCTTCGGGTTCGACCTGCGGCCCCACGCCCCGGCGCTGGTCGCGGCGCTGGTGCTGCTGCACGTGCCGATGATGTTCGGGCTCGTCCAGGGGCTGCGGGCGGCCGAGGAGCTCGACGGCGGGGTCCTGCTCGTCCTGCGCGCCTCCCCGGTCTCCGTCCCCGCCTACCTGGCGTACCGGATGACGCTGGCGGCGCTGGCGTCGCTGGCCGGACTGGCCGTGGCGCTGCCCCTGAGCGGGCCGTCGCTGGGCGGTGGCGGGCCCCTGCCGGTGGCGGCCGTGCTGCTGGCCTCCCTCCAGGCCCCGCTGCTGGTGGCGCTCACGGCGGCGTTCGCGAAGAACACGGTGGAGGCGCTGGTCGTCGCCAAGGCCGTCGGGGCCGTCCTGGTCCTGTGCCCCGTCCTGGCCTGGGCCGCGCCCTTCCCGTGGAACCTGGCCACGGCCGTCCTGCCGCCGGCCTGGGCGGCGCTCGCCCTGCCCGGTTACGACGCCGGTCCGCTGAACCCGTGGTGGTGCCTGCTCGCCGGGGCGGCCTGGACCGCGGCGGTCGGGTGGCCGCTGGTCCGGCGGGCCCGTTCGCGTCTGGAGAACGGCTGACCGCACGGCCTCGTCCCCTCGGCCCGGTGGGCGCAGGGCGTCCGTCCGGCCTTGACCGATTCCCTTTTGTTCGGAATGATCCGAACAAAACGATGGATGTGGTGCGCATGGGCGAAGAGGAAGAGGCCGTGGCGGCCTTCGTCGAAGAGGCCGGGCTGTTCTACGAGCGCCTGGGGCTGAGCCGGACCGAGGGCCGCGTCATGGGCCGGCTGCTGAGCGCACCCGAGGACGACGCCGACGCCCCGGCCCTGTGCGAGGCACTGGGCGTGGCCAAGAGCAGCATGAGCGTCTCCCTGCGCAGGCTGGAGCAGGCGGGCCTGGTGGAGCGGTTCCGGCGCCCCGGGGGGCGGCGGGACCGGTACCGGCTCGCCGACGACGTCTTCCAGCGTGCGTTCCGGGCCAAGATGGCCGAGTTCGACCGCTTCCGCGCCCTCGCCGAACGCGGGCTGGCCGCGGTGGGGGACGACCCCCGCCGCCGCGAACGGCTGGAGCTGATGCGGGACATGTACGGGTTCATGGCCGACCGGTTCCCGGACCTGCTCGACGAATGGGACCGGGTCAAGCAGGAGCGCGGGCGATGAGGGCGCTGATCGTCACCACCGGGAGCAGGGGCGACGTCCAGCCGTTCACGGCCCTGGCCCTCGCCCTGCGGCGGCGGGGCCACGACGCCGTGCTCGCGGCGCCCGGCCGGTTCGCCCCGCTCGTCTCCCGGCACGGGGTGGACTTCGCCGCACTGGACGAGGGGACGCTCGCGCTCCAGGACGAACTCGCCGGCCGCGGGACCCTGGCCGCCCTCACCTCGGCGCGCCGGGTCGCCCCGGCCCTGCGGGCCTGGCTGGACGACGTGGCCGGGCTGGCGGGGACCGCGTGCGACGTCGTCGTCTTCGCCCCCAAGGCGCTGGGGGCGGCCGACCTCGCGGACCGGCTGGGGGTGCCCGCGGTCCCGCTCCTGGCGATCCCGCTGTACACGCCGACCCGGGAGTTCGCCTCCCCGCTGCTGCCCTTCCGCCCGCCCGCCGCGGCCAACCGGGCGAGCTGGCGGCTGGCCGCGGCGGTGGAGGCTCCCTACCGGCGGATGCTGCGCCGCTGGCGCGCGGAGAAGCTGGGCCTGGGGCCGGCCCCGGCCCTGCCGGAGCGCATCGCCTCCAGCGGGGCCGTGCACGCCTGGAGCCGCCACCTGCTGCCCGCACCGGCCGACTGGCCGACCGCCGCCGCACCCCTGGGCGCCCTGCACCTGCCGCCCGGACAGGGCCGCTCCCTGCCCGGGGAACTGGTGCGCTTCCTCCGGGCAGGCGGGCCGCCGGTGTACGTCGGCTTCGGCAGCACCGTGCACGGGGACCCGGCCGGGCTCACCCGCACGGTCGTCGAGGGGGTGCGGCGCAGCGGGCGCCGCGCGGTGCTGGCCACCGGCTGGGGCGCCCTCTCCCCCGGTTCCGCGCCCTGGGACGACGTTCTGGTGGTGGACGAGGTCCCGCACGACCTGCTGCTGCCGCACGTGGCGGCGGCGGTGCACCACGGCGGGGCGGGGACCGTCGCCGCCGCGATGCGCGCCGGTGTCCCCCAGGCCGTGCGGCCGTTCGTCGGGGACCAGTGGTTCTGGGGCGACCGGGTCCACCGGACCGGGGCGGGCCCCGCCCCGCTGACCGGGAGGCTCACCCCGGAGCGCCTGGCCGCCGCGATCGACCGCGCCCTGGCATGCTCCGGCCGGGCGGGGGAACTGGCCGGAGCCGTCGCGCAGGAGGAGGCCGCGGCGGCGGACCGCGTCGTCGAACGCGTGCTCGCGGCGGCGGTCTGAGCCGGAGAGCGCGGCGCCCCGCCCCACCGGGCGGTGGGGCGGGGCGCCGGAGGGCGAACGGTCAGTCCTCACCGCGTTCGGTCGGCACCCGGGCCGGGTCGGCGGGCGCCGAACCGGTCCGGCGGTCGACGTCCTCGGGCAGCGGCCCGTCGGGCTCGCCCCAGCTCTGGACACCCTTGAGGTCGGGCATCCGGGACAGCGTGAACTGCGGGTCCAGCCCCCGGCGCAGCTGGCCGGTGTAGTCGGCCAGCAGGCGGAAGGCGATCACCGACAGCGGCGCCAGGGCCACCAGGTTCACCACGGCCATCAGGCCCATGGAGACGTCGGCGAGGTTCCACACGACGGTCAGCGGGGCGACCGCGCCCAGGAACACCGCGCCCAGCACGGTACAGCGGAACACGAACATGGCCGCGGAGTGTCCGCCCAGGAACTCCAGGTTGGACTCGCCGTAGTAGTAGTTGCCCAGCACCGACGTGTACGCCAGCAGGAACAGGATGACCGTGAGGGCGTGGACGGACCAGTCGCCCAGTGAGCCCTGGAGCGCCTGCTGGGTGACCTCCGCGCCGCTCGCCTCCCCGTACACGGGGTTGGAGACGAGCACGATGAACGCGGTCACCGAGCACACCACCCAGGTGTCGAAGTACACGCCCAGGGTCTGCACCAGGCCCTGCTTCACCGGGTGGGAGACCGACGCGGTGGCGCCGGCGTTGGGCGCCGAGCCCAGGCCGGCCTCGTTGGAGAACATGCCCCGGCGCATCCCCTGGAGGACGGCCAGGCCCACGCCGCCGGACACGAACTCGCGCAGGCCGAACGCCCCGGCGAGGATGTCGCCGACCACGCGCGGGACCTCGCCGATGTTCAGGACGACCACGGCGACGCCGATGACGATGTAGAGGATCGCCATCAGCGGGACCAGGGACTGGGCGACGGTGGCGATGCGGCGCACCCCGCCGAAGATCACCGCGCCGGTGAGGGCGACCAGGGCCAGACCGATGGCGGCGTCGAGCGGCCACCCGCCGGACAGCCCCAGCGCCCCGGCGGAGGTGGAGACGGCCCCGGCGATGCTGTTGGACTGCACCGAGTTGAAGACCAGGCTGAAGGTGACGGTGATGATGACCGCGAACAGCACGCCCATCCACCGGGCGCGGAGCCCGTGCTGCATGTAGTAGGCGGGCCCGCCACGGAACCCGGTCCCGGTGCGCACCTTGTACAGCTGGGCCAGGGTGGACTCCACGAAGGCGGCGGCGCCCAGGATGGTGGCCATCGCCCACATCCAGAAGACCGCGCCCGGCCCGCCGAGCATGATGGCGGTGGCCACACCGACGATGTTGCCGGTGCCGACCCGGGAGGCGGCCGAGATCGCGAAGGCCTGGAAGGAGGAGATCTCCTTCTTGCCGTCGGGGGCCAGGCCGGGGCTGCCGCGCAGGACCCGGAACATCTCGGGGAGCAGGCGCAGCTGCACGATCCCCGAGCGCACCGTGAAGTACAGCGCGAGGACGATGAGCAGGGGGATGAGCAGCCAGCTCCAGAAGACGTCGTTGACGGCGACGATGGCGTCATTGACCGCGTTCAAATTTTCTCTTTCCACGCAGGTGGGGACGAACCGATGGGAGCCGCTCTCGCCACTGTCCTCGGCCGGGTTCCCGGCCGAGGGTGGGGACACGCGAAAAGACGACAGGGAAACGTAACAGAATCACCACCAAAGGTGATAATCAGCACGTCATCCGCATCACCCCGAAGGGGAGACTCAACGGGTCCTGTGCGCCCCCCAGCGGGCCAGCGCGGCCGGTCCGGTGATCTCGTCGAAACCCAGGGCGAGGGCGCCCCGGACCGGCCCGTCGGCGCCGTGGACCGCGTCGGCCACGGGCGGCGGGTCGGCGCGGTGGAACGCCATGAGGCCGCCGCGGTAGGCGTCGGCGAAGGCCTCCGGGGCCCCGGCCCGCAGCCCGGGCGCCAGTCCGGCGAGGGTGACCGCGTCGGGGTCGTGCAGGTTGACCAGCCCCGCGATCCCCGCCCCGAGGGCCCGCGCGGTGCGCTCGACCGCCCGCCGGTCGCGGTCCGGCGCCTTCCCGGAGCGGACGGCGTCCAGCACGTTCCGCCCGTAGGCGAACGGGTCCCGCGGCACCGGGTCGCCCCGGTGGCGGGCCAGGGCGCGGCCGTCCACCATGAGGTCCCAGCAGCCCCGTGCCCCGCAGGGGCAGGCCAGGTCCGGATCGCCCAGGGGCAGGTGCCCGTACTCGCCCCCGGCCCCGCGCGCGCCCGTCACCGGGCGTCCGTCCACCAGCAGCGCTCCCCCGACACCGACCGCGACCAGGATGTGCAGCGCGGCGCGCGCCCCGCGGACGGCGCCCCCGCGCGCCTCCGCGATGCCGCCGAGCGTCGCGTCGTTGCCCACCAGCAGCGGGACGCCCGGGCCGCCCGCCAGGACGCCCAGGTCGGCCGCGTGCCAGCCGCGGGTGGAGAACTGCAACAACCGTGTTCCGCTCACGGCACCCGCGACCGCGGCGACCACCGCCCCGACCCGGCCGGGCTCGCGGCGCACCGCGGCGCCGACCGCCCCGGCGACCTCCGGCAGGAAACCCGCGGGCTCCCGATCCCCGTAGGATCCCGCGGCGGCCTCGGTCAGGGCACCGGCGAGGTCGCCCAGGAGGACGCGCCACCCCGCGGCGCTCAGGTCCACGACGGCCGCGAGCGGGCCCCGCGGGTGGGGGCCCAGCACGGTGGTCGGGCGGCCGGGCCCGCCCCGGTCGGCGCGGTGCTCGGCCAGCAGGCGGGCGCCGCGCAGCCGCTCGATCAGCTCGGTGGCCGCGCCGCTGGCCAGGGCCAGGCGTTCGCAGGCCGCGGTGCGGGTGATCCCGGGTTCGGCGTACACCAGGCGCAGCAGTTCCGAGGCCGTGGACCACCGCAGGCGCGCCGAACGGGACATCCGGTCTCCGGCCACGGCTGGTGCTCCATTCTTCCGGGGAAATATACTCGTGCTCCGAGTAAAAGTATCTCAGGGAGGCCCGATGAGCACGGACCCGACCGGCCGCACCGCACTGGAGGTCGAGGCGGTGCTGTTCGACATGGACGGCACCCTCGTGGACTCCACCCGGGCGGTGGAGGACGTGTGGGCCCGGTTCGCCGACCGCCACGGACTCGTGCTCGCCGACCTGCTCGCGTACTCGCACGGGCGCCGGACCGAGGACACCCTGGCCCGCTTCCTGCCGCCGGGGCACGACCCGGAAGCGGTCGCCGAGGAGCTCGAACGGGAGGAGACCACGCGCACCGACGGCATCACCGAGATCCCCGGCGCGCGCCGCCTGCTGGAACGGTTGCGCGGCGCCCGCACGGCCGTCGTGACCTCCGCCTCGCGCCCGCTGGCCGAGGCGCGCCTGGCCGCCGCGGGCCTCCCCCTGCCCGGGGTGCTCGTCGCCGCCGAGGACGTGGCCGCGGGCAAACCCGACCCGGCCGGGTACGTGGCCGCGGCCGCGCGCCTGGGCGTCGCCCCGGACCGCTGCCTCGTCCTGGAGGACGCCGAGGCGGGCATCCTCGCGGGGCTGGCCTCGGGCGCGCGCACACTGGTGGTCGGCTCCCACCGCTCGCCCGCCACCCGCGGCCTGGACCGCGTCCCGGACCTGCGCGTGGTCGGCGCCGACGCCGCCGGGCACGGCGGCGCCCGCCTCCACTGGCCCCACCACCCCAACCCCTGACACCGAGACCGGCACCGGCACCCCGCAGAGAACACCGCACCCCGGCACACCCGCCCTACCCGAACGCCACCCGCGTCCCGGACCTGCGCGTGGTCGGCGCCGACGCCGCCGGGCACGGCGGCGCCCGCCTCCACTGGCCCCACCACCCCAACCCCTGACACCGACACCGGCACCCCGCAGAGAACACCGCACCCCGGCACACCCGCCCTACCCGAACGCCACCCGCCCCTACCCCGCCGAACGGCCGCCCGGCCTGGCCCGCTCGATGTCGGCGGCCGGATAAGCCGTCCGCTTGCCCTCCGTGAGCGGCCGGCGGTGGAACCCGTCCAGCACGACGGCGGCCCGGGCGTGCCGGGCATCGGCATGGCACGGCCGGACGAGCCGAAGATGCCCCGGCCCGGACGGGTGCATCGGCACGGGCCGAGGCATCCGCCGCGCAGGGGAGATCGGCTCCCACGGCCCTGGCCGCTCCGGCGATCGGCCTGCGCACCTCGCACATGGTCGAACTCGGCCTGAGCCACGACCGCCGTCTGGAGGCTCCGCAGGAGTGGGACGCCGTCGGGTGGTACTCGCGGGGTGCCGCGCCCGGACAGGAGGGGCCCGCCGTGCTGGCGGGCCATCTGGACTCCCCGACCGGACCGGCCGTCTTCCACCGGCTGGGCGGGCTGCGGGAGCAGGACACCGTCTCGGTCGAACGCGCCGACGGCGCCGTGGTGGACTTCACCGTCTACGCGGTGGAGCACCACGCCAAGGACGACTTCCCGACGGAGGAGGTCTACGGGGACACCGAACGCCCCGAACTGCGGCTCATCACGTGCGGTGGCGACTTCGACGCCGCCACCGGCCACTACACGGACAACATCGTGGTCTTCGCCGCCCTCACCGGGGACCCGGCGGCCTCCGGGGCCGCCGAGGTGCCCGGCCCGGAATGACGGCGCACGCCCTCGCGCCACGGCCGGGGCCTGCTCCCCGTGGTCGGGGAGGCTTCGGTGCCGGGCCCGCGGTGAGGACCCCCCGGTCAGCTCCAGCGGATGTCGGCGAGACTCGCCAGCGGCTCGCGTTCCTCCAGGGACTCGGGTGCCACCGGGGTCTCGGCTGCGCGCAGCGCGGCCGGGAACAGCAGGTGGCAGCGCTCCTCCACCTCGCCCAGCGTCACCTGGTGCACACGGAACTCGTCCAGCTCCAGCACTTCGAGCCGGTCGAGGTTCTGCGTCAGCACGAACGCAGCGACCTTGAGCCGCCCGTGTTCGGTGTGGGCGATGACCTTCCAGTACTCGCGCGGGATCCGCACCCCCCGGTAGACGCGGTCGTCCTCCCCCAGGACCGGCCCGCCGAACACGCTCACCCGCAGGCCGTCGACCTCCGCGTCCGCGAACACGGCGTCCTCCAGCCGCCCCCACAGCCCGCCCCGGCCGCTCTGGTTGAAGTCGTCCGCCTGCGGCGTGATGTTGGTGTAGAAGAACGAGTCCGTGTTGGCCTGGGCCGCCTCCGCCGGGCCGCCCCAGAGCAGGTCGGAACGGCGGGCCAGGTGACCCCGGTCCAGCCGGTTGGCCTTGTACAGCTCGTTGCCGACCTGGGCCCCGTCCGGGAGCCGCGGGTCCTTGGCGAACGGGATGCCCCTGCGGCTGAGCCGTCGGATTCCGCCGCCGTCGATGTTCCAGGCCGCCCAGAACGCGAACCCGCGCGAGGCGCTCAGCGCGAGCGAGAAGTGCGTGTAGGGGATGACCTCGGACCCGTCCAGCAGCACCGCGTCGTCCCTGATCGCCGCGGTGAGCCGCGGGACCTCGACGCGCTCCGCCAGGAAGGCGGGGTCGTACCCCCGCGCGGCCTCCACCTCGTCGGGGTCGGGCGGCCGCAGGCCGATCTCCAGCTTCTCGAACACCGAGGTCGACAGGCAGGCCAGTGCGTGCTCGTCCGGGTCGTGCCTGCCCTCGCCCGCGAAGTGCAGGCCCGCCAGGACCGTGCCCGGCCGGCCGTCGGCACCCGTGAACATCCACACCGAGCCCGAGTCGCCGCCCATGCTGATCTCCCCGTCGGCGGGGAGGCGGTCGGGGTCCGGGCCGATCTCGAAGCCGCCGACGATCCGCCGCCCCGCCGAGCCGCCGTAGTCGAGCGAGACGAGGGTGTCGATACGCCGCACCACGCCGTGCGTGACGCCGGTGGTGCGGCCGCTCTTGACCACCCTGTCGCCGAGCTCGGGCTCGCCCAGCTCCTGCGGGACGACGTCGAGTTCGAGGATCCCCGGGAGGAAGCGGCGGTCCTCGATGGTGGCCACCGCGCAGTCGCCCGCCACGCCCAGGTGCGAGCGTGCGAGCGCGCCGAGGCGGTTGCGGTGGACGCGGTCGTCGTCGTGCCGCCCCGGCTGCACGACGTCCTCGCCCAGCGCGCCGTCCGACCCGTGCAGCACGTGCCAGTTGCTCAGGATGTAGGGGGTGCCGTTGTGGCGGTCGTAGACGATGCAGCCGATGGTGCCCGCCGAGACGGTGACGTGGCCGACGCTCGCTCCCGGCAGGATCGGGTCCAGGCGCCGCTTGCGCACCGGGCCCTCCGTTTGGGCCACGACCCGGAACTGCGGTGTGTAGCTGCGTTCGAGCACGTCGGTGGGCACCTCGACGCCGTCCACCACGACCGACTTCGGGAGCATCCGCGTGCCCAGCGCCTCCAGTTCCTCCGGTCGGGCCTTGCGGCCGACCGTGAACTGGAGTGCGATCCGGTCGCTCTGCTCGCCGTCCCTGACCCGGTGGCCGATGCCGACCGAGGACACGTTCGGGTCGTCCAGGTACGCCGCCCCGTGGGTGCGGATGTACCTGCGCAGGGCGGCGATGAGCCGGTCCCGGTCGGCGGGGTCGCTGTTCTGGGTGACCATGACGGGATCTCCTTCACGGAACCGGT
This sequence comes from Nocardiopsis sp. CC223A, assembly GCF_030766825.1. Taxonomy (GTDB): domain Bacteria; phylum Actinomycetota; class Actinomycetes; order Streptosporangiales; family Streptosporangiaceae; genus Nocardiopsis. The sequence goes on along the minus strand of NZ_JASFDV010000117.1, from coordinate 2,532 downwards.
GCCACCGGGCGCCCGGCCGCAGCGGTCCGGTGGGGGCGGCTCGCGCCGCGTCCGCGGGGGCTCGGCGAGGACCGCTCCGGGCTTTCCGATTCCCAGTAGAACAGAACGGGATCTTCCGTACAGCAAGCGGACCGGAACAGGACAGCGGGGAATGGACCGGCGCGGAACACCCCTGCCCCGGACCCCCGGGACCGGGGCGTTCCGTGTTCCCGGAGCACCCGGGCACGAGCGGTGGCCCCGCCCCGGGCCGCGCGGCCGGAGCGCGGACCGGGGTGTCCGCGCACGGCGGCCGGGGAGCCCCGGGGCCGCGGGCGGCCCCCGCTACACTGAGCGCCGTCGAGCAAGGCCGGCGCCCACCCGGGGCGCGGCCGCGGGTACGGGGCGTGAGGATGTCCGACGGCGGTGAGGTCGCGGCGCGGGTGCGGGGACGCGGCGCCCGGGTCTCCATGGCGGACGTGGCCCGGTTGGCGGGGGTCTCCTCGCAGACGGTGTCCCGGGTCTCCAACGGCAGCCCCAGCGTGGTCCCGCGGACCCGGGAACGGGTGCTGGCCGCCATGCGCGAGCTCGGCTACCGCCCCAACAGCGCAGCCCGCGCCCTCAAGCGCGGTGAGTTCCGCACGCTCGGCGTCATCGTGTTCACCCTGTCCACCACGGGCACCGTGCGCACCCTGGAGGCGATCGCCACCTCCGCCGCCCACGAGGGGTACGCGATCACGCTCATCCCCGTGGCCGTGCCCACCCAGGACGAGGTGCTGGGCGCCTTCACCCGGCTGGGCGAACTCGCCGTGGACGCCGTCATCGTCATCATGGAGGTCCACCTGCTGGACGCCGCCGCGGTCCAGCTGGCCCCCGGGCTCCAGGTGATCGTCGCCGACTCCGACGCCGACGACCGGTACAGCGTGGTGGACACCGACCAGGCGGGCGGGGCGCGGGCGGCGGTGCTGCACCTGCTGGAGCTGGGCCACCGCACGGTGCGGCACCTGGCCGGGCCGGAGCAGTCCTTCGCGGCCGAGCGCCGGGCCCGGGCCTGGCGGGAGACCCTGCTGGAGCGGGGGTGCCCCGTGCGCGAACCGCTGCACGGCGACTGGTCGGCCGAGAGCGGCTACCGCCTGGGCCTGGAGTTGGCGGCCGACCCCGAGTGCACGGCGGTGTTCGCCGCCAACGACCAGATGGCGCTGGGCCTGCTGCGGGCGCTGCACGAGAGCGGCAGGGCGGTCCCCGGGCAGGTGAGCGTGGTGGGGTTCGACGACATCCCGGAGGCGGGGGCGTTCCTGCCGCCGCTGACCACCATCCGCCAGGACTTCCACGAGGTGGGGCGCCGGCTCGTGACCGGGGCGCTCGGCCTGCTGCGCGGCGGGGGCGCAGGACGGGGGACCACCCTGGTGCCCACCGAGCTGGTGGTGCGCGCGAGCACCGCTCCGCCGCCCCGGGGCTGAGCCCGCGCCCACGGCTTTCCCGTTTCCCCCCTTGACCGCGGGCAACACCGGTGCAACACTCCCGACACCGGAATGTTTACGCAAACATCGCTCGGTGTCCACCACGCTCCCCGGCCTCGGGGCGCCCTGGCCGGTCGGCACGGAGTGCTCCCCCGAAGGACGCCGATGACGCCCGCACCCCCAGGCACCGCACCCCCCGTACGCAGACCCCCGGCCCGGGGCGGGCTCGGGCGGCGGTGGACGGGATGGGGTTTCCTCGCCCCGTTCGCAGTGGTCTTCGCCCTGGTCTTCGTAGCCCCGATCGCCTACTCGCTGTACCTGAGCCTGTACCGCGACCGGCTGGTCGGCGGCACCTCCTTCGTCGGCCCGGACAACTACACCACCGCCCTCACCGACCCGGTGTTCTGGGACGGGGCGTCCCGGGTGACGCTCTTCCTCGCCGTCCAGGTGCCGATCATGCTGTTCCTGTCCCTGCTGCTGGCGCTGGCCCTGGACAGCGGCCGGCTCTACGGGCGGGACTTCTTCCGGATCTCGATCTTCCTCCCCTACGCCGTCCCCGCCGTGGTGGCCACCCTGATGTGGGGCTTCATGTACGGCACCCGGTTCGGGCTGGTGGGCAACGCCAACGACCTGCTGGGGGTCTCCCTGCCCGACCCGCTCTCCCCCGGGCTCGTCCTCGCCTCCATCGGCAACATCGTGACCTGGCAGTTCGTCGGCTACAACATGCTCATCCTCTACTCGGCGCTGCGCACCGTGCCGCACGAGCTGTACGAGGCGGCCGAGGTCGACGGCGCCGGACAGCTCCGGGTGATCACCGCCGTCAAGCTCCCCGCCCTGCGCGGGGCCCTGGTGATCGCCGCCGTCTTCTCCGTCATCGGCAGCTTCCAGCTGTTCAACGAGCCCAGCATCCTGCGCAACCTCGCGCCCAACGCCATCACCTCCGGCTACACGCCGAACCTGTACACCTACACGCTGGCCTTCTCCGGCCAGCAGCAGAACTACGCGGCGGCGGTGGCGATCACCATGGGACTGCTGACCATGGCCATCGCCTACGCCGTGCAGCTGTTCGGCATGCGAAGGGCGGTGTGAACATGGG
>NZ_JASFDV010000116.1 GCF_030766825.1 Nocardiopsis sp. CC223A | reverse complement strand
CAGGGCGCACAGCGCGCCGGCCACGAGGGCGGCGAGCAGCAGCGCCCGGCGGACCGGTGCGGGGCACACGGCGGTACGGGCGCCGCTGGCGCTCGCACTACCGTGGGCTGTGAACACCGGGGTTCCTTCCACCGTGGACCGGGAGGCTTCGTCGCGACCGGGGCGGGGGCCGCCGGTGCGGGGGCGCCGCACGCAGCGGGGCCGATCGGGGTGTCGGAGGCGGGGATCATCGCGATCCCCCCTGCGCCGAACGAGAGCGACGTTAGCATGCAACGGAGAGAGCACGGAGCGTTTCCACGAGAATTCCCGCCCAGGTGGGATCCCCTCTCCTCTCGCAGATGTAGCAAATCCGGAAAAAACCAACGACAATTCACCTATATAGGCCCGAGGAAAAGCGCGCATTGCGAGACCGCCCGACCGGCTCTGCGGAGGTTGACCGACACATGACCGAGCTCCCCCAGAGCCCCCGGCTGTCCCCCGGCTCCCTGGAAGACCTCCTCACCGACGTGCGCGGCCTGCACCACGGCATGTCCGACCAGGCCCGGATGCGCTCCCTGCTCCAGGCGGTGCTGACCATCGGGGGCGACCTCGACCTGGCGACCGTGCTGCGCAGGCTCACCGAGATGGCCGCCCAACTGGTCGGCGCCCGCTACGCGGGCCTGGGGGTCGTCGACGAGGACGGCGGCTTCAGCGAGTTCATCCCCGTGGGGGTCACCCGCGAACAGGCCGAGCACATCACCCGGTTCCCGCACGGCAAGGGGGTCCTGGCGGCCCCGCTGTTCGGGCGCACCGCGCTGCGGCTGGCGGACCTGCGCGACCACCCCGACTTCGGCGGGTTCCCCGAGGGGCACCCGCAGATGTCCACCTTCCTCGGGGTGCCGATCCAGGTGCGCGGCGAGGTGTTCGGCAACCTCTACCTCACCGAGAAGTCCGACGGCGGCGAGTTCGACGAGGAGGACGAGGCCGTGGTCACCGCCCTGGCCACCGCCGCCGGGGTCGCCATCGAGAACGCGCGCCTGTACGAGGAGGCGCGGCTGCGCGAACGCTGGCTGGCCGCCTCCACCGAGGTCACCACACGGCTGCTGTCGGGTGCGACCGCCGACGACGTGCTGGCCTACCTGGCCGAGCAGGCCCGCGAGATCGGCGGCGCCGACACCGCGGTGGTGCTGCTGCCGGACCCGCGGGCCCGGGGGCACCTGTTCGCCGAGATAGCGGACGGCCCCATCGCGCAGGAGATCCTGGGCACCCCGGTGGAGATCCACGATTCGGCCTGCGGCCAGGTGTACGAGTCGGGCGAGCCGATGGGCATCCCCGACCTGGGCCGGGCCAACTGCCCGATGCTCACCCACCGCGGCTACGGTCCTGGGCTGCTGGTGCCGCTGGGCACCCCGGGCAACACGCGGGGGGTGCTGCTGCTGGGCAAGGTGTCGGAGCGGGCGCCGTTCCCGGCGACGATACGGCGCATGCTGCACTCGTTCTCCGTCCAGGCGGGCATCGCGCTGGAGCTGGCCGAGGCCCGGCACGACACCGAGCGCCTGGTGGTGCTGGAGGAGCGCGACCGGATCGCCAAGGACCTGCACGACGTGGTCATCCAGCGGCTGTTCGCGTCGGCGATGACGCTGATGAGCACGATGCGGCTGATCCCGTCGCAGGAGGCGGCCGAGCGGGTGCAGCGCACCATAGACGAGCTGGACGCCACCATCCGGGAGATCCGCTCGACGATCTTCGCGTTGCAGAACCCGCCCAGCCGCCAGGACACCTCGCTGCGCGGGCGCATCCTGAAGCTGGCCGAGAACACCGCCCACAGCCTGGGCTGCCACCCGGGGGTGAGCCTGGACGGGCCGATCGACGCCTCGGTCCCCGACGAGGTCGGCGAGCAGCTGCTGGCCGTGCTCGGGGAGGCGCTGAGCAACGTGGCCCGGCACGCGCGCGCCTCGGAGGTGCACGTGTCGGTGGCGGTGGAGGAGACGGCGACGACCGGTCGGCCCACCACACTGACGCTGACCGTCACCGACAACGGGGTGGGCCTGCCCGAGGAGGGGCGGCGCAGCGGACTGCGCAACATGGACGACCGGGCCAGAGCCCTGGGCGGCGGGTTCTCCGCGCGGCGCGCGCAGACCGGCGGCACGGTGCTCGTCTGGAAGGTGCCGGTGCCCGACGACGGGACGCCGCCGTTCGACACCTTCCAGTGACGGGTCCCGGGACGGCTCGGCCGGGGATTGTTCGGTGGACGCCTCCGTGCGGCTCGGTGCTCGCGCCGGGTGCCGGGAACGGCGGTCGGGCGATCTCCCACAGGACGCCCGGCGGAGGCGCCTCTACCGTGCGGTGCCGCGCGGGCTCTTCGGTGTCGCACAGCGGGTCCCGCCCGGGTTCGGCCGTCCAAGCGCAGGCGGCGCGGCAGAAGGCGGCCTGACGGCCCCGCGAAGACACCGCGCCGCAGACGTCCACCGAGAGCGGCGGGCGATCTCCCGCAGGACGCCCGGCGGAGGCGCCTCTACCGTGCGGTGCCGCGCGGGCTCTGCGGTGTCGCACAGCCGGGTCCGCCCGGGTTCGGCCGTCCAAGCGCAGGCGGCGCGGCGGGAGGCGGCCTGACGGCCCCGCGAAGACACCGCGCCGCAGACGTCCACCGAGAGCGGCGGGCGACGGGCGGGCCCGGGTCGGTGCGCCGGACACGCCCTAGTAGCGGCGGCTGCGGAGTTCGGCGACCAGGACCGCGGCCTGGGTGCGGCGCTTGAGGTCGAGCTTGGACAGCAGGGCCGACACGTAGTTCTTGACGGTCTTCTCCGCCAGGTAGAGGCGCTCGCCGATCTGGCGGTTGGTCATGCCCTCGCCGATGAGGTCGAGGATCTGGCGCTCCTGCGGAGTGAGCTCGGCCAGCGGGTCGGGCTCGGCCTGGGCGCCGCGCAGGCGCTCCATCATGGCCCCGGTGCTGCCGGAGTCGAGCAGCGAGCCGCCGGAGGCGACGGTGCGCACGGCCCCCACGAGGTCGGCACCGTGGATCTGCTTGAGCACGTATCCGGCGGCCCCGGCCATGACGGCGTCGTACAGGGCGTCCTCGTCGGCGAACGAGGTGAGCATGAGGCAGGCGATCTCGGGGTGGTCGGAGCGGATCTCCCGGCACACCTGGACACCGGAGCCGCCGGGCAGGCGCACGTCCAGGACGGCGACGTCGGGCACCACGACCGGGATACGGGCCAGTGCCTGTTCGGCCGTGCCCGCCTCGCCGACGACGGTCATGTCGTCCTCGGTCTCCAGGAGCGCGGCGACCCCGCGCCGGACCACCTCGTGGTCGTCCACCAGGAACACCCTGATGGGCTTGCGAACGTCCCCGCCTCCACCGCCCGACATGCCGCTCATCCTCATCCCTGTGCCATCCCTGCGTCGCCGCGCCTCGGACACGTCTCCGGCATAGACGGTAGTACGTGCGAGGGCGCGCGCGGGGGCCATATGACACAGAACTCGCCCGACAAAGGTCCTGCATGCGGACATATCACCCAAAGTGCGGGCGAAAACTCTGAGATCGCCCGCCTCCGGGGGCCGTGTTCACGAACGGGTCCCCGCCTGCGGGCGCGTCAGCTCCAGGGCTCGGCAGGCGGCCAGCACCCGGGCGTCCGCATGGCGCGGACCCACCACCTGGAGCCCCACCGGCAGCCCCGCGGAGGTGAATCCGCACGGCACGCTCGCCGCCGGCTGCTGCGTCATGTTGAACGGGTGGCTGAACCCCGCCCACGCCGTCCACCGCTCCCCCGCCAGGTCCGGCGGGCACTCACGTCCCGCCTCGAACGCCCCGAACGGCGCCGCCGGGGTGAGCAGCAGGTCGTACTCGCCGTGGAAGCGGCCCATCCGGGCGCCCATCTCCATCCGCAGCGCCATCGCCGTCAGGTAGTCCTGCGCGGAGAAGGCCAGCCCCTCCTCGATGATCTCCGCCAGCCCCGGGTCGAACAGTCCGCGGTCGGCTCCGGTGACACGTTCGGTGGCCTTGGCCGCACCCGCGTACCACAGCACGTGGAACTCGGCCCGGGCGTCGGGCAGGCCGGGATCGGCCTCCGTCACGTGCGCGCCCAGGTCCGCCAGGGTGTCGGCGGCCGCGGCGACGGCCGCCGACACCTCCGGGTCCACCGCGAGCCCGCCCAGGGTCGGGGAGAACGCGATGCGCAGCCCGCGCACCAGGTCCTCGGGGTCGGTACGCAGGCGCACGTCGGCCAGGCCCGGTTCCGGCGGGGCCAGCGCCGCCCAGTCCCGGGGGTCCGGGCGGACCATGGTCTCCAGCATGAGCGCGGCGTCGCCGACGGTGCGGGTCATCGGTCCGGTGTGCGCCAGCGAGCCGAAGGGGCTGGCCGGGAAGTGCGGGACCAGGCCCCAGGTGGGCTTGATCCCGACGATCCCGCTGAACGCGGCCGGGATGCGGATCGAGCCGCCGCCATCGGTGCCGGTGGCCATCGGGACCGCCCCGGCGGCGACCGCGGCGGCCGAACCGCCGCTGGACCCGCCCGGGGTGGTCGCCGGGTCCCACGGGTTGCGGGTGATCCCGGTGAGCGGGGAGTCGGTGACGGCCTTCCAGGCCAGCTCGGGGGTGGTGGTCTTGCCGACGAAGACCGCGCCCGCCTCCCGCAGCCGGGCCACCGCCGGGGAGTCCTCGTCCCAGGCGCCGGTGCGCGGAGAGGTCAGGGAGCCCTTGAGGGTGGGGTGGCCGCGCAGCAGGTGGACGTCCTTGACGGCGACCGGCACCCCGTCGAGCGGGCCCAGGGGTTCCCCGCGCTCCCAACGGGCGGCGGACTCCCGGGCGGCGGCACGGGCCTCCTCGGCCAGGACCAGACAGAAGGCGTTGAGGACGGGTTCGGTGCGGTCGATACGGGCCAGGGCCGCCTCGACCGCCTCCACCGGGGAGGCGTCCCCGGCGGCGTAGGCGGCCAGGAGGCCCTCGGCGGACACGGCGGACGGGTCGGCCACCGGGCCGGCGGGCGCCGGGGCGTCCGCGGCGGTCGAGTCGGAACGGATCGTCACTTCGGCCTCCCGGAAGGGGATCAGCCGGGTACGTAGCCCCGGCGCTTGTCGACGACGTTGCGCGGTTCGCGCCCGTCGAGATAACGGGAGAGTTCGTCCAGGAACAGGTCGACCAGCTCCTCGCGCCAGCCGACCACGTCCCCCGCCATGTGCGGGGAGACCACGGAGCCCGGCAGCCCCCACAGCGGATCGGCGGTGTCGAGGGGTTCTCGTTCGAACACGTCCAGCGCGGCCCCCGCGATGGCGCCGGAGTCCAGGGCGGCGGTCAGGTCCGACTGGTCGACGACGGGTCCGCGCGCCACGTTGACGAGCCGGGCGGTCGGCTTCATCAGGTCCAGGAAGGTGCGGTCGACCAGACCGCGGGTCGTGTCGGTGAGCGGGGCGGCGATGATCACGTGGTCGGCCGCCGGGAGCTCGCCGAACAGGGTCGGCTCCCCCCGCGGTCCGCGCTCGGCGGTGCTGGTGAGCACCACGTCGCCGAAGTCCGGGTCGCCGGTGCGGGCGCGGCTGCCCGAGGCCCGCACCCGCACGCCCACCGCGGTGAGCAGGCGGGCGGTGGCGCGGGCGATGGGCCCGGTGCCGACGACGAGGGCGCGCGAGCCCGCCACCCGCTCGGTCTCGCGGTGCTGCCAGCGGCGTTCGCGCTGGTACTCCCAGGTGCGGTGGAAGTCCTTGGCGTGGGCGATGACCAGACCCAGGACGTATTCGGCGATGGGCTGTTCGAAGACCCCGCGCGAGTTGGTGACCACGACGTCGGACTCGACCAGGCCGGGGAACATGAGGTTGTCGACCCCGGCGGTGGCCGCGTGGACCCGGTTCAGGGAGTCGGCCTTGGGCCAGGCGGCGGCCAGCGCCTCGGAGAACAGGTCCCAGACCAGCAGGAAGTGCGTGCCCGGCAGCTTGGCGGAGAGGTCGTCGGCGGTGGCGTACACGACCTCGCCCAACCCCGGGTGCCCGTCGATCCGCTCCCGGCCCGGCGGCAGGTCGTCGCCGTGCAGGATGAGCAGCCGGGGGTGGTCGGGCGGGGAAGGGACGGCACTGTTCACGGGCCTTGTGCTCTCCGGTCGACGGCAGGGAAACGCCGGCGGGGCGGTACGGCGGCCCCGCACCGGCCACGCTAGAAAGCGGACCTGGGATTGTCAACAATCGACAAACCGGCCCCTCCGGCATTCCGGGGCATTCTCACCCCCTCCCCCGCCCTTCTTGTGACGGGGGAACCCTTGATCGTAAGATTGTCGACAATCAACAACCCGGAGATCCCCGGGTGCCCGGACACAGTCCCGCCGGTCCCGACCCCGTCGCCCGGCCGCCACCGAAGGGACCCGACACCCCAGTGCCCAGGTACATGACCATCACGCTGCCCCGCCGCGGGGTGTCCTGCGTCGCGGAACTCCTCGAACAGGACGCACCGCGCACCTGCGCGGCGGTGTGGGACGCGCTGCCCCAGGGCGACGCCGTCCAGCACGCCAAGTACGCGCGCAACGAGGTCTACACGATGGTGCCGAGGTTCGCGCCCGTCGAACCCGGCCAGGAGAACCCCACGGTCACGCCGATCCCCGGCGACGTCGTCTACTTCTCCTTCGACGAGGGCATGCTCGACCGCGCCTTCAAGGAGGACAAGGGGATCGGCCACCTGCCCGGGGTCATCGACCTCGCCCTCTTCTACGGCCGCAACAACCTGCTGCTCAACGGGGACGTCGGGTGGGTGCCCGGCAACGTGTTCGCCACCGTCGTGGAGAACCTCCCCGCCATGGCGAAGGCGTGCGACGACGTCTGGCGCTCCGGCAGCGTCGGCGAACGCCTCGTCTACGAACGACTGGACCGCTGACGGCTCCCGCACGACGGGAGGCACGACAGGAAAGCCGAGGAGGTGAGCGACCGATGCTCGTCCAGGAACCCTTTGACGGCCCGGCGGCCGAACGCCCGACCCCGCTACAGACCGGGGTGGGGGTCGTGGCACCCTACGATTTCGCGCTCGACCGCGAACTGTGGCGGTGGACGCCCGACGACGTGTCCCTGCACATGACGCGCCTGCCCTACGTCCACGTCCCGGTGACGGTCGACCAGGCGGCGGCCCTGTGCCGCCCCGAGGACGTCACGCCGGCGGTCCGCACACTGCTCACCCCCGAACCCTCGGCGGTCGGCTACATGTGCGCCTCCGGGAGCTTCGTCCACGGCGCCGCGGGCGAGAGGGAGCTGCGCCGGACCATGGCCGAGGCCGGAGCGCCCGCCGCGGTCACCACCTCCGGCGCCCTGATCGAGGCGCTGGCCTGCCTGGGCGCCGAACGCGTCGCGGTCGTCACCCCCTACGTCGACGAGGTGACCGATCGCCTGCTCGGCTACCTGGGGGAGTACGGGATCGGCGTGACCTCCAGCGTGGGTCTGGGGCTGCTGGAGCACATCTGGCGGGTCGCGTACGGCGTGATCGCCCGCGCGGTCCACGAAGCCGACCGCCCCCAGGCCCAGGCGATCTTCGTGAGCTGCACCAACGTACTCACCTACGACATCATCGCCCCACTGGAGAGGGAGCTGGGGAAACCGGTGGTGACGGCCAACCAGGTGACCATGTGGGCACTGATGCGCGCCGTGGGCCGGCGCCCGGTGGCCCACGGGCAGCGCCTGATGGAGACCGCGGCGCCCAGTGCCGCATGAAAGCGCCGCATGAACCCGTGGCGGGGAGCCACAGTGAGGAGGGCACCATGACCCGCGTCGGATTCCTCTACCCGGGCCGCAGCGCGGAGAGCGACTACAAGGCCTACGCGGACCTGCTCGGCGGCGACGTCGAACTGTCCGTGGTCCACACCCTGATGCGCGAGGACGCCCACCGCGTGGAAGCCCTGCTCGACATCGGCGGCGAGGACGTGCTCACCGAGGGCGCCCGGGAGGCGGCGGCACTGGGGGTGGACGCCACCGTCTGGGCCTGCACCAGCGGGAGCTTCGTGTACGGCCGGGAGGGGGCGCTCCGCCAGGTCGAATGGGTCCGGCGGGCGGCGGGCACACCCGCGTCGAGCACCTCGTGGGCCTTTGTGCACGCCCTGATCAGGCTGCGGGTGTCCCGGGTGGCGATCGCGGCCACGTATCCCGAGGACGTGTCCCGCCGGTTCGTCGACTTCCTCGCCGCAGCGGGGATCGACGTGGTGTCCCTGGCCAGCCACGGCATCGCCACCGCCGCCGAGGTCGCCTACCTCGATCCGGACGAGGTCGTCGACTTCGTCACCTCCAACGACCACGCGCGTGCGGGGGCCGTGCTCGTCCCGGACACCGCCCTGCACACCGCGCACCTGATCGAACCGCTGGAGGCCCTGCTCGGCAAGACCGTGCTCACGGCCAACCAGGTGAGCATCTGGGAGGGGCTGCGCCTGGCCGGCGACACCCGGCCGCGGGCGAACGGGCCGGGGACACTGTTCCGTACCGGGGCCGCCGAGGTCGCGAGTATGCTGCCGCAGATCTGACCTCCGGGCGCTCCACGTGCCCGGAGGTCGGCGAGAACATCGAAAAGGAGGCGGAACATGCCCGCCCACGGTCAACTCACCCCCGTCCCCCGCAGATCCACCGCCGAACTCATCGCCGAGCAGCTGCGCTCGGCGATCATGTACGGTTCGCTGGCTCCGGGGGACCAGCTCGGCGAGGCCGACCTGGCCGGACGGCTGGGGGTGAGCCGCGGCCCGCTGCGCGAGGCCATGCAGCGGCTCGTCCAGGAGGGTCTGCTGCGCAGCGAACGCCACCGCGGGCTGTTCGTGCGCGAGCTGACCGCGGACGACGTGCGCGACATCTACGTGGCCCGGCTGGCCGTGGAGCGCACCGCCTGCGAACTGATCATGCGCGGCAACCGGGGCGAGGCCGTCGCCCGGCTCACCCCGGTGGTGCAGCGCCTGGCCGAGGCCGCCGCCACCGGCGACCGGCGCGCCATGAGCGACGCCGACCAGGAGTTCCACCGGACCCTGGTGAGCTGTTCCGGCAACGGCCGCCTGGAGCGGATGGCGCAGACCCTGCTGGTGGAGACCCGGATGTGCCTGACGGTGATGCAGGAGGTCTACCCCGAGCCCGCCGAGCTGCTGGAGGAGCACCGCCGCATCCTGGACGCCATCGCCGACGGCGCCGAGGAGCGGCTGCTGCACCTCATCGAGGCCCACATGACCGACACCGTCGCCCGCATCAACGACGGCGCCCCGCCCGCCCCCTAGGCCTGCTCGGTGAGGTCGTCCGGCATGGCGCGCAGCGGCCCCTGGTCCTCGCGCGCCGTGCCGACCGCCGACGCCCCGTCGTTGCGCGCTCCGGCGCGCGCGGCCGCCTCCGCGCGGCGCAGCCGGTCGGCGGTGTCGAGAGCCGTGAGGCGCTCGTACTCGGCCGGGGAGATGAGCACGCCCTGCGGTCTGCGATAGGCGCCGACCACGATCGGATCGTGCCCGGGGTCCGCGGACAGTTCGGCGAGGAGCTCCGGCAGGCGGGTGCGGGCCTCGGCGACTCCGAGGACGGTGGGGATCTTCGCGCTCATGGATTGATTGTACGAGAAGTTGTACAACTTCTCCACGGGCGAAGATCCCCCGCACGGTCAGAGGCCGCCGATCCCCACGTACTTGGTGTCGAGGAACTCGTCGATGCCCACGCGGCCGCCCTCACGGCCCAGGCCGGAGTGCTTCACCCCGCCGAACGGGGCGGCCGGGTTGGAGACCACGCCCTGGTTGAGGCCGACCATGCCGGCCTCCAGGGCCTCGCTCACCCGCAGGGCCCGGTTGAGGTCGCGGGTGTAGAGGTAGCCGACCAGGCCGAACTCGGTGTCGTTGGCGGCGCGCAGCGCCTCCTCCTCGGTCTCGAAGGTGAGCACCGGGGCGACCGGCCCGAAGATCTCCGTGGAGGACAGCTCGCTGGCGAACGGCACGTTCGCCAGCACCGTCGGCCGGTAGAAGTGACCCGGCCCGTCGCCCGGGCCGCCGCCGACCAGGACGGTGGCGCCGCGTTCGACGGCGTCGTCCACCAGGTGCTGCACCTTCTGGCGGGCCTTGTCGTCGATGAGCGGGCCCACGTCCACGCCGTCGTCCAGGCCGCGGCCCAGGCGCAGGGCGCCCATGCGCTCGCTCAGCCTCCGGGAGAACTCCTCGGCGATGCCCGACTGGGCGTAGATGCGGTTGGCCGCCGTGCACGCCTCGCCGATGTTGCGCATCTTGGCGAGCATCGCGCCGTCCACCGCCGCGTCCAGGTCGGCGTCGTCGAACACCAGGAAGGGCGCGTTGCCGCCCAGCTCCATGGAGGTGCGCAGCACCTGCCCCGCGCTCTGCTCCAGCAGGCGGCGGCCCACCGCGGTGGAGCCCGTGAACGACAGCTTGCGGATGCGGCCGTCGCTGAGCAGCGGCTCGGTGACCGCACCCGGGTCGGTGGTGGGGATGACGCTCAGCACGCCCTCGGGCAGCCCCGCCTCGGCGAGGATCCCCGCCAGGGCCAGCGCGGACAGCGGCGTCTGGTGGGCGGGTTTGAGGACCATGGTGCAGCCCGCGGCGACGGCCGGGCCGATCTTGCGGGTGCCCATGGCCATCGGGAAGTTCCACGGGGTGATGAGCATGCACGGCCCGACCGCCTGGCGCATGATCAGGAAGCGGGACTTTCCGTCGGGCGAGGTGGCGAACCCGCCCTCGATGCGCACCGCCTCCTCGGAGAACCAACGCAGGAACTCGGCGGCGTAGGCGATCTCGCCGCGCGCCTCGGCCAGCGGCTTGCCCATCTCCAGGGTCATCAGGACCGCCAGGTCCTCCTGGCGCTCCATGAGCAGCTCGTAGCCGCGGCGCAGGATCTCCCCGCGTTCGCGCGGCGCCGTGCGCGCCCACGACGGCTGGGCCCGGTGCGCGGCCTCCAGCGCGGCCAGCGCGTCCTCCTTGCCCGCGTCGGCGACGTTGCAGAGCACCTCACGGGTGGAGGGGTCCTCCACCTCGAAGGCCGCCCCCGACGCGGCGTCGCGCCACCGCCCTCCGATGAACAGGCGCTTCTCCACCTGTGCGACGACCCGTGCTTCCCGATCCGACATGTTCACCGCTCCCGGTCCTACATCGTGCGGGCCCCGCGATCGCGCGGACCCGGCGCCGTTGGGGTCAGACCTGCCCGGCGTGCGTCCCCTGGACACCGCCACGGACCGGATGTTTCCATAGCCGTGTCGATTGTCAACAATCCTACGGAAACGCGCGACAACGAATCGAGGCATCGCATGGCGGAGCTCTCCCCTGTCCTCAAGCAGGCCACCCCCGTGGTCGCGGCGCGAGGCGAGGGCGCCCACATCTACGACGAGGACGGCCGCCGCTATCTCGACTTCACCGCCGGCATCGGTGTCACGAGCACCGGCCACTGCCACCCCCGGGTGGTGGCCGCGGCGCAGGAGCAGGTGGCCACCCTCATCCACGGCCAGTACACGACCGTGATGCACCGACCGCTGCTGAAGCTCACCGAACGCCTGGGCGGGGTCCTGCCCGCCGGGATCGACCGGCTGTTCTACGTCAACTCCGGCAGCGAGGCCGTGGAGGCGGCGCTGCGGCTGGCCCGGCAGGCCACCGGGCGGCAGAACGCGATCGTGTTCCAGGGGTCGTTCCACGGCCGCACCATGGGCGCGGCGTCGCTCACCACCTCCGGGACCAAGATCCGGGCGGGCATCGGGCCGCTGGTGCCCGGGGTGGTCGTCGCCCCCTTCCCCTACGCCTACCGGCTGGGGATGTCGGAGGAGGAGGCGGTCGCGTACGCCCTGCGCGAGTTCGACGAACTGCTCATCACGGTGACCTCTCCGCAGGACACCGCGGCGGTGTTCATCGAGCCCGTCCTGGGCGAGGGCGGCTACGTGCCCGCGCCCGACGCCTTCCTCCAGGGGCTGCGCGAGCGCGCTGACGCGCACGGGTTCCTGCTGGTCGCCGACGAGGTGCAGACCGGGTTCGGGCGCACCGGAACGTTCTGGGGACACGAACCCTCCGGGATCGTCCCCGACATCGTCATCACCGCCAAGGGCCTGGCCAGCGGGTTCCCGCTGTCGGCGATCGCCGCGCCCGAGGCGGTCATGGCCAAGGCCTGGCCCGGCTCCCAGGGCGGGACCTACGGCGGCAACGCCGTCTCGTGCGCCGCCGCGCTGGCCACCCTCGACGTCATCGAGGAGGAGGGGCTGGTGGACAACGCCGCCCGCATGGGCGAACGGCTGCGCCAGGGACTGGAGAAGGTCGCGGCGACCACACCGCTGATCGGGGACGTGCGCGGCCGGGGGCTGATGCTGGCCAGCGAGTTCACCTCCGACGGCCGCCCCGACGGCGCCGCGGCACTGCGCGCGCAGCAGGCGGCGGTCCGTCACGGCCTGTTGCTGCTGACCTGCGGCCCGGCGGGGAACGTGGTGCGGATGATCCCGCCGCTCATCGTCGACGGCGAGCAGGTCGACGCGGCGCTCACCGCCTGGGAGGCGTCGGTGGCCGAGGCCTCCGCATAGCCGGGGCGGGGCCGGACGGCGGGGCGACCGGAACGCGCCGCCGACCGGCCCAGCGGTGGACGCCGGCGGGGCGGCCGACGACGGCGGGGCGGCCGACGACGGCGGGGCGGCCGACGACGGCGGGGCGGCCGACGACGGCGCCGACCTGCTCCGGGACGAGGAGCCGTACCTGCGGGCCACTGCTCGGGCAAGAGAGGACCTACTCGGCCGACCGACCGAGGCGGACAGGGCGTTGAAGGCCTCCGTGAGGGCGACGGTGACCGGCTGAGGACGGCCCGAAGGGCAACCGGAACGCGCCGTCTCCCGTCCCAGAGGTGGATACCGGTGAGGTGTTCGCCCCTGGGAGAGCGAGGCGATGTGCATGGGTCGGCGCACGAGGAACGGCGGTCAGGGGAACGGCCTTCCCCGTCGGAACCCCGACGCCGACGAGGCCCGGCGCGAGCAGGAACGGCTGCGGCGCCGCGAGGAGATCCGCAGCGCGTTCGACAACGCCGTGCGTCCGGTCTTCGACCCCGGTCTGCCCGCCGGCGTCGTGGACCGCCTGCGGCGGAACCCGTCCTTCCTGCTGGGTGAGACGGAGACGGTGGCCCGCTGGTCGGGGCACCGGGGGAAACTGCTCATGGGCGGCCTCACCGTCGCCTCGGTCGGCCTCGCCTGGCTGCTGGGGAGCTCGTGGCTCATGGTCGAGAGCCCCGGCGGCTACCTCCTGGGGCTCCTCGTCCACGCGACCGTGGTCGCGGCCGGCGCGATCGCGGCGGTCCGCGTGGCCCCGTACGAGTCCCGGCCGGCCCTCCTGCACGGGAAGAGGGCGCTCAGGTGGTGGATCTGGACCGGCCTGTCGGTGCTGCCGCTGACCATCGTCTCCTGGATCCTCGTACCCGCGTGGCCCTGGCTGTTCTTCGGGTACGCCCCCACGGCGGTCTGCACCGCGGCGGCCCTGTGGGTGGCCTTCGGCTGGACCCGGAACGAGCGCCTGGCCGTCGCACATGTACGCCGCTACCTGGTGCCGAAGGACTTCGACGAGCGAGGCACCGCCCTTCTCGTCGGGGTGCAGCAGACGGTCTCCACCGTGGAGGAGGCGGGCGAGCGGCTGGGGGACTCCTTCGACGCCGCCCACCCCTTGCACATCCTGCGCGCGGAGGAGTGGCGGATCGCCTCGACGCTGTACCGGTACCAGCGGCTCCGGGCCGAGACCCGCACGGAGCTGGCCGAAGCCACGTCGGACCGGGTGAAGGCGGTGCTCGCACACCAGCGCCAACAGCAGGAGACCGTCTACCGGGAACTGGCCTCCCAGTCGGACCGGATCCTGGAGTACCGCGCGGCGGTCGAGGAGGTCCTGCGGGCACACGCCGAATGGGAACAGATCGAACGGGCCGAAATGCGCGACGACCGCATCACCGACCTGCGCTCAAGGGTGTCGCAGAGCGCGCACACCGAACTGCTCAAGGACGAGGAAGTGAGGGTGCGGGCCGCCGCACGAGTACGGGACGAACTGCTCGACCGGCTGACCGAAGCGGGGAAGGGCCTGACGGCCGCCGTCGGCCGCGGGACCTGACCGAAAAGCCCTTCAGGAAGCGGCGACCGCGAGGTCGGCCAGGACGAAGAACCCGAGCCCGAGCGGGACCAGCACGGCGAACACCGCCAGCGTCCGCGCCCGGTCCGCCCACCCGCGGCCACCGAACAGCAGCGGGACGGCCAGGCCCAGCAGCGCCTGGGTCCAGGCCGTCCCGAGCATGTGCGTGAAGTGCTCCCAGTTCACGAGCTTGAAGACGCCCTCGGCGGCCAGGACCGCGCCGAGCAGCGCCACCGCGCCCGCCCGCCACCAGCCGTCCCGGTTCCGCCACACGGCCCCGGCCAGCCCGAACAGCGGCCCGGCCAGCGCGCCGCACGCCATCCACACCAGCGGGGCCCAGAGGTCCTGGGCGCCCAGCCACAGCAGCGAGGTGAAGCCGTAGTAGCCGACCACCGCGCACCACTGGGTGAGCAGCCCGGCCACGGCGCACGCCCACGGGCGGGCGGCGGCACCGGCCGCCCCGGCGGCGAACGCCGCGACCGACCAGACCGCACCGGAGTTGGCGAGCCACGCCGCGGCGTCGGGCAGCAGGCCCTGGGCGACCATGGTGGCGATGCCGACGATGAGGCCGCCCGTCCCCGACAGGACGAACAGGGCCCACAGGGGAACCGCCCGCTCGGGGGCGGTGTCCTGCACGGGCGCGGGTTCGGTGCTCATACACGACCTATCGCGTTCGGCCCGCACCGAGGTTCCCGGCCCCTTCCCTGCGCCGTGTCAGCGGATGTGCATCATCTCCTGGGCTGTGGCGCTGGTCCGGGAAACCTGGCACCATGGCGGCCATGACCACACCCCGAAAGGCCGATGCCGCGTAGACGGCCCGGAACGCTGCGTGAACGGCAGCTCAAGTCCCGCTTCTGGGAAGTGCCGCCCCCGGCCCGAATCCACGGGCTTTCCACTCGCACCAGCCTCCTGATCCATCGGGTGGAAGGGCTCTCGACGGACCCCTACCTCTTCATCGGCGCCACCGACCATGCTCTGCGCCGGTACGAGGCATTCTCGGCACCACCGGGACTGCGCCACCGCTATCCACAGGACTCCGAATGTCCGTGCCGCGGCTGCTCCTTCGCCGACGTGAGACACGCCCGCGATGTCCTTGACACGGTGATCCGGCAACTGCCCCGCAGGGCTCGAACCGAACTCGGGCGCCGTGTGGCGTCTCTGGACGCCGTGTACCTCCGGCGAACCCTGCCGGACCCGTTCGCCCACCGCCGCCAATGGCGTGCCGACCGCTGGTGGCGGCGCCGTCTGTCCACCGGCCGAGGGGCCGGATGAAATCCACCCGTCGGCCACACCCTTCAGCGACCCCAAGGGCGAGCCACCACGGTTTCGGTCCGGGGCGCCCGACAGCGCTGGTGCCGTGGCCGGAAACGTCCGCCCGGTCGCGTGATCGGTCCCGGGGCCGATCGCGGTAGCGATCGACCCCGGGAGCCGCGGTGTCCGCGCCCCTCGAAGCCCACGGGCCCACCGATCCCGACGGCCGGAAACCGCAACGCTTGGTCCGCCGGGGCGGCACCGGCACCGTCCGCCACCGGCGGGCGATCGCGGCGGACCGTCGGTGGGCCGGGGAGGTTCAGCCGCCGGGCCCGCCCGTGGTCACGTCCCCGGGAGTGGTGTGATTTTCGTGCGGGTGGGTCCTTGCGGGTCATCGCGATGGTCGGCCGAAGTCGGGCAGGCCGCCGCGTACCGGCGGCCCGCTGACCGGGATGAAGAAGCCGCCGGAGGCGGCGATGCACCGATCCGCCCGGTACCGCTGACGCGCATCCGTGGGAACGGGGCCGGAAAAGTCACACCACTCGATGGGACACCATCCCGCCCGTCGGTGCCGATCGCCGCCCCACACGGGGCCGGGCGCGCCGGTGGGTGAGGCGCGGGGTCCGGCACCGCCCCCGGTCGGCCGGTGGACTCCGGTGGAGGAGCGGTCCTCAGGTGCGTGAGGTCAGGCCCGGGCGGTCGATCAGGTCGATCGCGGCGTAGCGGACCCGGACGAGTCCCGCCTTCTCGAACTCCTTCAGCACCTTGTTCAACGACGGTCGGCGTACGCCCAGCATGGCCGCCAGGGTGCGCTGGGGCAGGGCGACGACGCCCCTGTCGGCCTCGTCCAGCAGGAGCCGCGCGGTCTGCTGGGGCAGGGACTTGCCGAGCAGGCCGAGGATGCGCATGTGGCTGGTGTTGAGGCGTTCGGCCACGCTCGACAGCCACCGGCGGGCGATGGCCGGGTGGGTGGCCAACAGGTGCTCGAACCCCTCAGGCCCCAGCTCCAGCAGTTCGACGTCCTCCAAGGCGTGGCCGGTGTAGGGCATGGGCATGCCCAACAGCAGCGGGATGTCGCCATCGACGTCCCCGGGCTTGAGGATCTGCACGACGACACGTTCCCTGCCCGAACCGGCCGACAGTTCGACCTGTCCGGTCCGCACGATCCACACCCCTGTGCCGTCGTCACCGGCGCCGAACACCACACCTGACCTGGGAACGGTGCGTCGGCGCAGTATGGAGGCCAGGGCCGTGACGTCGTGGGCGGTGAGCGGTGCGGTACTGCCGCGTCCCACGCAACGGGCCACCCATGCGGCCTGCTGGAGCCGGGGGTCCGCATGTGCGTCGCCGAGGAGGCGCAGGGCGCGGTCCATCGCCGATGACCGATCGAACTGCATGCGGATCGCCCCCGTCGTGTCGGGACCGCGGACCCATCAAACGCGGGCACGGACGTCCCCTGGAACCGAAGTTACCGGATCAGGGGAGGTCACGGTCGTGAACACGGGCGGATCGATCAGCCGCCGAACGTGCGATGGTGCCGCCTGCTCCCGCACGGTCCGCGCGTGACCGGCGGCCGGTCATCCCTCCGGGGCGCGATCGGTGGGCCGGTCCGCCGCGGCGGACCGTCGGCGCCGGAGCAGGCCCCCCACCGCCGCCCCCGCGACCAACAGGGACAACACGAGCGCGATCCAC
>NZ_JASFDV010000115.1 GCF_030766825.1 Nocardiopsis sp. CC223A | reverse complement strand
GCCGGGCGACGGCGCCCGGCGGCCGGGAACCAGGAGGACGGGGCCATCACTCCCCCTCCCGGGCGGCCCGGCGGGCCTCGTCGGTGCCCGGCGACGGCGAGGCCGACGCCCGGGGCTCGGGCATCGGGTCCGGCATGAACCCGCGCACCCCCTCGCCCACCCCGTAGGCGCCGCCGGCGCCGCCGATGTCCTCGGCCAGTGCCAGCACCGCCACGATGTCGCCCATCGGGCGGCCCGCCATGTCCACGGTCGCGAAACCCGCCTCCGACGCCCGGGCCCGGGCGAGCATCCCGGGCCCGCGCGAGGACGGCACGTCCCCCGCCAGCACCAGCCCCTCGACCCGGTCGTGCAGGGCCGAGGTGAACGCCGCCAGCACCGTGTTCTCGGCCTCCCGGCCCTCACGCCCGGCCTGCTCGGCCGAGGACGGCGCGACCACCACGACCGCGTCGGTCCCGTCCGCGGGCTCCCCGTGCACCGAGATCAGCCCGCCCTCGACGAACGTCTCCAGGGCCGCCTCCGGGTCGTGCCCGCCGTCGTCCCCTTCCCCGTCCTCCTCCTCTTCTTCTTCCCCGTCGCGCTCGGAGGCCCGGGCCAGGGCCCGGCCGATCTCGGTGCCCGCCTTCTCATAGGTCCCCACACCCTCCAGGGACCCCGGGTCGGCGGAGACCTGCAACGCCAACTCGTCGACGAACGCGGCGTTGCCCGGGTCGACGAACTCCGAACGGACCTCGATCCGCCCGCTGACCGAACCGCCCGCCTCCTCCACCCGGTCGCCCAACCCGGCGGCCGTGTCGGCGTCGGCGCCCGGCGCCTGCACCAGCACCACGTCCAGGCCCCGCAGCCGGTCCTCCAACAGGTCCCCGGCGGCGGCGTCGGCGAGCTGGTCGGCACCGGCGTTGACCCGGTCGGCGACGTCGCGCTCGGCGCGCAGGTCCTCGGTCTGCCCCCGCAGGTCGGCGGTCTCGTTCTGCAGGGTGTTGAGCAGCGGGTCCTGCAACATGGTGGTGCCCAGGACGAGCCCCACCGTCAACGCCAGGAACACCGCGATGATGGACACCAGGTGGTAGCGGAAATCGATCACGTGAACAGCCCCGTCAGCCAGTAGGTGAAGGCGTCCCAGCGCGCCGCGAGGAACGTGAGGTAGACCTGCCCGGCCGGTGAGCAGTAGGCGGCGACCACGATCGTCAGCAGGCAGGCCGCGACCAGTCCGAGCAGCGCCCACGGGGAGATCCGCGAACGGTACAGGCGGCTGACGCCCTTGGCGTCCACGAGCTTGCCGCCCACCCGGAGCCGGGTGAGGAAGGTGCTGGCCATCCCCGACCGCCCCTTGTCGAGGAACTCCTCCAAGGTGGCGTGCGTGCCCACCGCCACGATGAGGGAGGCCCCGGACCCGTCGGCGAGCATCATCGCCACGTCCTCGCTGGTGCCGGTCGCGGGGAAGACCACGGCGGGGTAGCCCAGGTCGGTCAGGCGCTGTAGCCCGGGGGCCCGCCCGTCCCGGTAGGCGTGCACGACCAGCTCGGCGCCGCTGGCCAGGGCACGGTCCGACACCGAGTCGAAGTCCCCGACGATGATGTCGGGCCGGTATCCGCCCTCCATGACCGCGTCGGCCCCGCCGTCCACGGCGATGATCACCGGCCGGAACTCGCGGATGTAGGGCCGCAGCGCGGCGATGTCCTCCCGGTAGTGGTAGCCGCGCACGACGATCAGGACGTGGCGGCCCTCCATCTCCGTGGCGATCTCGGGGATGCCGATACCGTCCAGCAGCAGGTCGCGTTCGTGCTGTAGGTAGGCCATGGTGTTGGCCGCGAACGCCTCCAGCTGGGTGGCCAGCCCGGCACGGGCCTCGGCCATGGCGGCGGCGACCGTCTCGGGGGTCTGCACGGTGCCCTTGGCGACGGGTTCCCCGTCCCGGTAGAGCACCCCGTCCTCCAGGCGCAGCGGCTCACCGTCGCGGACACGGGTGAACACCTCGGGGTCGATGTCGTCGACCAGCGGGATGCCCGCCTGCGTGATGAGCTCCGGGCCCTGGTTGGGGTAGCGGCCCGAAATGCTCCGTGCGACGTTGAGGACCGCCGACACCCCGCACCCCACCAGCGCCTCGGCGCTGACCCGGTCGAGGTCGACGTGGTCGATGACCGCGATGTCGCCGGGGCGCAGGCGCTTGGTCAGGTTCTTGGTACGCCGGTCCGAGCGCACGGGAGCGACCAGCCCGGAGGGAGAGTCCGCCCGGGTACGGCGGAACCGCATGACTGTGGCGCTGAGCGCATCCGATACCTTCATCGCTGGCATACTGTCAGAACTCGACTACACAGAGTCATAACAGCGTGGTGGTCGGCGTGTTCGGGTCATCGGCGCCCCGCGGCGCCGCACCCCGAGGCCTACCCGTCCCGGGACGGCTCACCCATCACATGTCACGGCCGCCCCGCCGGCGACGCCCTCACGCCGCCGGGTAGGCGCGCTCCGGATCGGCGTTGACCAGCAGCTCCTCGGCGTGCGCCCGGCCCAGCTCGGAGTCCTCCAGACCCGCGAGCATCCGCGACAGTTCACGCACCCGGCCGTCCCGGTCCAGGCGCAGCACACCGCTCTCGGTGACCAGCCCGTCAGTGGACTTCTCCACCACCAGGTGGGCGTCGGCGAACGCCGCCACCTGCGGCAGGTGGGTGACCACGATGACCTGGGACCGGCGTGCCAGCCGCGCCAGGCGGCGGCCGATCTCGACCGCGGCCTTGCCCCCCACACCCGCGTCGACCTCGTCGAACACGAACGTCGGCACCGGGTCGGCACCCGCGAACACCACCTCGATCGCCAGCATCACCCGGGACAGCTCACCGCCCGAGGCACCCTTGTGCAGCGCCAGCGGCCGGGCGCTGGGGTGCGGCGCCAACAGCAGCTCCACCTCGTCGCGCCCGTGGGAGCCGAAGTCCTCCCCCGTGGTGATCCGCACGCTCACCCGCGCGTGCGGCATCGCCAGCGCGGTCAGCTCCTCGGTCACCGCCGCACCGAACCGCTCGGCCGCCTCGGTACGGATCCGGGTGAGCTCGCCCGCCCAGTGGTCCATCCGCCCGTACAGCTCCTCGGCCTCGGTCCGCAGCTCCTCGATGCGCTCGTCGTCGCCCTCCAGGGACGCCAACCGCTTGGCCGCGTCCTCCGCCCAGGCCAGGATGTCGTCCGCGGTCTCACCGTACTTGCGCGAGAGCGAGGTGAGCAGCGCCCGCCGCTCCTGCACGTGCGCCAGCCGGGCCGGGTCGGCGTCCACCGACTCGGCGTAGGAGGCCAGCTCCGTGGCGGCGTCGGTCAGGATGTAGGACGCCTCGTCCAGCCGCTCGCCGATCGCCGCCAGCTCCGGGTCGTGCTCGCGCACCGCCGCCACCGCCTGGCGGGCCGCCGACAGCAGCGCCGACACGTCCACCTCCACGTCGGAGGCCGGGTCGCCCACCAGAGCCTCGTGCGCGGTGGTGGCCGCCACCCGCAGCCCGTCGGCGTGCGCCAGCCGGGTCTCCTCCGCCAACAGCTCGGCGTCCTCACCCGACACCGGTTCGGCGGCGGCGATCTCCTCCACCCCGAACCGGAGCATGTCCGCCTCCTGGGCGCGCTCGCGCGCCCGCTCCGTCAGCTCCGTCAGCTCCTCCGACACCTCACGGTGACGCCGGTGCGCCACCGTGTACTGCTTGAGGGCCTTGGACAGCTCCTCGCCCGCGAACCGGTCCAGCGACGCGCGCTGGCGGTCGGTGCGCAGCAGCCGCTGCTGGTCGGACTGGCCGTGGACGGCCACCAGATCGTCGGCCAGGTACGCCAACAGGCTCACCGGCGCCGACCGGCCGCCCAGCGTCGCCCGGGAGCGCCCCTCGGCGGACACGGTGCGCGCCACGATCAGCACGTCGTCGTCGAGTTCACCGCCGGCCTCGGACACCCGCTCGGCCACCCGGCCCTCACGCGGGACCGTCAACCGGCCCTCGACCAGCGCCCGGTCGGCGCCGGGGCGGACCCTCTGGGGGTCGGCCCGACCGCCGAAGAGCAGTCCCAGCCCGGTGACGACCATGGTCTTACCCGCGCCGGTCTCACCGGTGACGACGGTCAACCCCGGTGACAGTTCCAATACGGCGTCGTCGATGACCCCGAGTCCCTGGATGCGGACTTCTTCGAGCACCGAACCCTCTCCTGATCGTCGGCCCCACTGTCTTGACGTTCTCCTGCGCCCCCGGGCGGCGCACCCGCGGACACGGGTGCGGACGCGGTCAGCGACCCTGCTCCCGGCGACCGCGCCACCCCGCCACGGGGAGCCCGAACTTGGCCACCAGCCGGTCGGTGAAAGGCGCCCGGTGCAACCGGGCCAACCGGACCGGCGTATCGGCACGGGTGATCTCGATCCGTGCCCCGGCGGGCAATTCGACCATACGCCGTCCATCACACCAGAGCACGCCCGGCGCCGTATCGGGCAGCACCTCCAGCGCCACCGTGGCCTGCGGGCCCACCACCAGCGGCCGGGCGAACAGCGCGTGCGCACTCAACGGCACCACCAGCAGGGCTTCCACATCCGGCCACACCACCGGGCCGCCCGCGGAGAAGGCGTGCGCCGTCGACCCCGTCGGAGTGGCGCACACCACCCCGTCGCACGCCCACCGCGACAGCGGACGGCCGTCGACCTCCAGGACCGCCTCCACGATCCGCCGCGACTCGCCCTTCTCCAACGTGGCGTCGTTGAGCGCCCAGGTACGCACCGAGGGGACCCCGTCGGCGCGACCGCCGTTGAACACGGCCACGTCCAGGGTCATCCGCTCCTCGACGTCGTAGTTGTGCTCCACGACACTGCGCACGGTCGCGCCCAGGTCCTCCCGCTCGGCCTCGGCCAGGAACCCGACGTGCCCCAGGTTCACGCCCAGCAGCGGGGCGCCCGCGGGCCGGGCCAGCTCGGCCGCCCGCAGCAGGGTGCCGTCGCCGCCCAGCACCATGACCAGTTCCACGCCCTCGGCCGCCGACTCCGGTTCGACGACCTCGATCGGGGACAGGACACAGCCCGCCTCGGCGAGTTCGTCCACCTCGCCCTTGAGCATGCGCACGGTCAGCCCGGCACCGCTGAGGCTCTCGTGGACCAGCCGTGCGCTGCGCACCGCCGCGGGCCGACCGGTGTGGGCCAGCAGCAGAACACTGCGTCCGCCGGTCCTGGTCATCGTCGTCCCCTTACGTCCACTCCCCGAAGGGGAGTCCGAATGCGGGCCGGGAGGCATATCGCCCACCCGGCCGGGTCACGTTACCGGACTCGTGCGACAGGGTGCCACGCCCTAACCCGGCCCCTCCGCCACCGCCCGCTCCAACCGGGCCGTGTCCAGGGCCGGGGCACCCGAGCGCAACCACAGGAAGTACTCGACGTTGCCCGAGGGACCGGGCAGCGGACTGGCGGCCACGTCGACCGTGCCCAGGCCCAGGGTGAGGGCGTGGGCGGCCACGTCGGCCACCGCCCCGGCGCGCAGCTCGGGCTCGCGCACCACACCGCCCGCACCGACCCGGTCCTTGCCGACCTCGAACTGGGGCTTGACCATCACGGCGAAGTCGGCCCCGGGGGAGACCACGTTATGCAACGGCCCCAGCACCAGCTTCAAAGAGATGAACGACAGGTCGCCCACCACCAGGTCCGGGCGCGGCTCGCCGATCATCTCCGGGGTGAGCTCGCGGACGTTGACCCGCTCCATGACCCGCACCCGGTCGTTGCTGCGCAACGACCACGCCAGTTGGCCGTAACCCACGTCCACGGCGGTCACATGGGCTGCGCCGCGGCGCAGCAGCACGTCGGTGAACCCGCCGGTGGAGGCGCCCGCGTCCAGGGCGCGCCGGTCGGCGACGTCCAGGGAGAACGCGTCGAGGGCGCCGATGAGCTTGTGCGCCCCGCGGGACACGTAGGGGGGTTCGTCGGAGGGGGTGCGCACCACGATGGGCTGGTCCTGTCCGACCTGGGTGGCCGGCTTGGAGGCCACGAGCCCGGCCACCTTGACGAGACCGCCCTCGATGATCTCGGCCGCGTGGCCGCGTGAGCGTGCGTGCCCGCGGCGGACGAGTTCCGCGTCGAGCCGAGTACGTTTTGCCATGATCACCTAGGATACCGGCGGCTGTTGCGCCGGGCCCTGGTCCAGGGCGCCCAACACCGCCGACAGCTCACGGTGCAGGGAGTCGAAGACCTCCACGTGCTCGGCGGTGGGCAGGCCCGCCAGCGCGTCCAAACGCTCCCGGGTGCCCTCCAGGGTCCGGGCGGCCAGTTCCTCGGCCTGTTCCTTGGGATTCATCGCCCCTCCCGACATCGACGGTCCGCGACGGCCTCGGCCTCCGGGCCGCCCTACTTCTTGGTGGCGCTGCGCGACTTGGCGGTGCGCTTGGCCGTGCCCGCGCGCGCCCGGCCGCCCTTGGCCGCGGGCTTGGCCGCCCCCGCCTTGGCGGCGGGCTTCTTGCGGGAGGCCTCCTCGGCGGGTCCGGCCTCCGGGGCGTCTCCGGAGGCCCCGGACACCTCCAGGGTCTCGGGGGCGGCGTCCTGCCCGGGGGTCTCGTCCGCACCGGCGTCCACCACGGCGGTCGCCGCGGCGGCGGGCACCTCCTCGACCTCCACGGCCCGCACCTCCACCGCCGGAACCGCGGGCGCCCACTCCCGGCCCGAACGGGCCGCCAGCCGACGCTCCAGCTCCGCCACCCGGCGCACCAACCGCTCGTGCTCGGAGCGCGGCACCACGTCCATCCGCTCCAGCCGGTGCTCCACCTCCGAGCGCACCAGCTCCGCCAACGCCTCGCGGTTGGCCCGACTCGTCTCCAGCAGTTCCCCCGCCAGCGCCTGGATGGTCTGCCCCACCCGCGGCGGGGCCCCGCCCGGCTCCTGCTCCGCCGCCGACACGCCCGGTCCGCCCGCCCGCAGCAGGACCTTGGCCGCGGCCACCGCCTCCTTGCGGGACAGCTCGGTGAGACCACTGGCGGCATCCAGATACGTGCGCACCGCGTCGACGACCATGATTCGCGTACTCCTTGACGGACAGAACACCAAAAGGGGAAAACGGCGCCGGAAAGCGGAAAGGGCACCGTGCGACGGGGGGTTGCGCGCACAACGCTACCCGGGCGGCACCGCCCCTGCCACGTGAAAGCGGGAGGTCGTCCCCTTCGTCCCTTTGGCAGAACGGCAACGCCGCCCCGGAACCCCGTGCCGGATACGGCATCATGTGCCCATGAACAGCATCGACGCATGCCTGGAGGGCATTGCGAAGCTCAACGAGCAGATCCTCGCCGAACCCGAGGCCGAACGCCGCAAGGTCATCGTCGAACGCTCCGTCAGCGTGCTCGTCCCCGACCTGGCCACCGTGTTCGACATGCGGCTGACCGCCGACGGCCTCAGCGACATCACCCACCGCCCCGAGAACGCCCCGGCACCCAGACCCCAGGTGCACATCACCGTCAGCAGCGACGACCTCGTCGACCTCGCCGACGGGCGGCTGGACCCGGCCCGCGCCATCCTGACCCGCCGGGTGAAGGTCGACGCCAGCATGGGCGACCTGCTGCGCATGCGCAAACTCCTGTGACCGGGCGGTACCTTGCTGGGATGCCACGCCAACCTCTCGAACTGGAACCCTTCCGCGGTCTGCGCTACACCAACGGAGACCTCGACCGGTTCATCGACGGGGGATTCGACCTCGCCCGTCTGCTGGCCCCGCCCTACGACGTGCCCGACGCCGAGGAGGCGCGGACCCTACAGCGGTCCGACCCGCACAACGCCGCCCGGGTCACCCTGCCCTTCGAGCTCAGCCGCAACAGCGCCGACGGCACCGAAGGGGCGGTGCCCCGCCGGTACCGCGCCGCCGCCGCGCTCCTGCACGACTGGGTCGACACCGGCGTGCTCTCCCGCGACCCCCGACCGGCCCTGTACGTGTACGAGCAGGTCACAGCGGACGGCCGCCGCCAGCGCGGGCTGATCGGCAACCTGCGCCTACCCGACGAGGGCGCCGGGTCCGCCGTCCTACCCCACGAGGACGTGGCCGACGCGCCCGTGCACGACCGGTTCACCCTCATGCGGGCCGCCCGGGCCAACCTCGAACCCATCTTCCTGCTGTACCGCGGCGCGGGCGGCGCCGCCTCCGCCGCCACCGAGGGCGTCGCCGACCCGCCCCTGGTGGAGGCCCGCACCCGCGACGGCTCCGAACACCGCCTGTGGGCGGTCACCGACCCCGCCGTCCACGCCCGGGTGAGCGCCGACCTGGCCGACCGGTCCGCGCTCATCGCCGACGGCCACCACCGCTACGCCGCCTACCGCCGCCTGCACGCCGCCCACGGCGACCCCGGCTGGCGGTACGGGCTGGCCCTGCTCGTGGACAGCGACACCCACCCGCCCCGGCTGGGCGCCATCCACCGGGTCCTGCCGGGCCTGCGCATCGAGGAGGCCGTCGCCGCCGCCCGCTCCGTGGCCGCGGTCGAGACCGTGGAGGGGGCGTCCGCGCACGCGTGCGACACGGTGGAGGGCCCCGCGCTGGTGCTGGTCTCCCCCGACGGCGAGGCCCACCTGGTGCACGACTTCGACGAGGCCGCCCTGGCCCGGACCATGCCCGACCGCTCCGAGCAGTGGCGGCACCTGCCCACCGCGGCCCTGCACGAGGTACTGCTGCCGCTGTGGGGCGTCTCCGAGGAGGCGGTGCGCATGGTCCACGACGACCCGGCCGAGGCGATCGCCGCCGCCCACCACGAGAAGGGCACCGCGGTGATCGTGCCCGCCCTGGACGTCCACCTGGTCTACGAGATCGCCGGACAGGGCGAGCTCACCCCGCGCAAGTCCACCTCGTTCGGACCCAAGCCGCGCACCGGGCTGGTCATGCGCCTGGTGGGACCGCCCCGGCACCGCTGAGCACCCGCACCGGACCCCGGCGGCGGTGCGCCGCCAGGGCCCACAGGCGCACCGACCACACCACCGCGAGCGCCACCGCCGCCACGACCAGCAGCACCACAACGGACGGCACCGTGTACAGGGCCTGCACCCAGGTGGCATCGCGGCCGCCCGCCGGCAGCGAGATCAACCGGTGCGGGAACAGGGCCGCGAGCACCACCGCGGCCGACCCCGCCGCCCCGAGCACACGCCGCCACCGGCGCCCGCCCCGGACCCACACCCCGGCGCGGCGCACCCCTCGCACCGCCCCGGCGGCCACGGCCGCCACCGCGGCCGCGCACACCAGGTCCAGCACCAGCAGCCACGGCGCCGCAGAGCCGGTCGGCCCCTCCCCCTCGGCCAGGGCCACCAGGTTCCACAGCAGGGCGGAGGCATCGCCCGCACCCAGACCCGTGTTCGCCATCACCGCGATCCCCACCCCGCTCTCCGGCAGCAGGGCCTGGTGGGCGGTGTAGGTGAACTCGATACCGCCGTGCACCAGCAACGGCGCGCCCCCACCGGTCTCGTGCCCCTGCCAGCCCAGCGTGGAGTCGGCCGCCGACCCCGAGCCGCCCGCCGGGGCGTGCGTCAGCGCCACCGCGCCCGCGGGCACCCCGGCGCCCCCGTCGACGGTACGGCCCTCCGTGTTCTGGGAGACCAGCCACCGCGCCATGTCGTCCGCCGTGGACACCATGCCGCCGCTCCCGTTGAAGTAACCCTCCGGTTCCGGCAGGGACACCGCCCCGCCCAGCACCGTCACATGCCCCGGTGCGACCCCGGCCGCGAACACCTCCGCCGCGGTGTCCACCGTGACCGTGTCGGCCATCCCCAGCGGGTCCAGCACCCGCTCACGCAGCACCTCCGCGAACGGTTCGCCCTCCATCACCTCCACCATGCGGGCCGCGACGTGGTAGTTCGGGTTGTGGTAGTGCCGTTCGGCACCGGGGTCGGCCACCATCCCGGCATCGGCCAGCCGTGCCACCGCGCCCTCCAGGTCCGCCGGGGTCGGCTCGCTCTTCTCCCGGAACCCGCGGTCGGACATCCCGGAAGTGTGCGTGAGCAGCTGCCCCACGGTGATCCGCGCACCGCGCGGGTCGTCCACCGCGAACTCCGGCAGGTGCTCGACCACCGGGTCGTCCAGGTCCAGCCGCCCCTCCTCCACCAGCGACGCCACCACCAGAGCGGTGAACGCCTTGCTCACCGACGCCACCCCCATCGGGGTGCCGGCGTCCACCGGCTCCCCCCGGGAGTCGACCCCGTACCCGGCCGCCCGCACCACCTCGCTCCCCCGCGTCACCGCCACCGCCACCCCGGGCAGCGGCGCCGCCTCCAGGTAGGCCTCCACCCGCGCGTCCACCGCCGCGGCCGTGAGACCGTCCACCGACGGAACCGCGTCCGCCGCCGCGGGCACCGCCCCCGACAGGGCCGTCAGCATCACCAGGGCCGCCGCTGACATCGTCCTGATCACCATGACGCCATGCTCCCGGCCGGCCCGCCCCGCACACCACGGTGCCGACCGCACACCCTCCCTGTGGTCCACCCCACCCCGGGCGGGGAGGCCCACCCCATGACCGCCTCGCCCGAACCCGCACCGGGCCGACCGGCTGCACGGCCAGCACGTCCTACGAGGCGACCGGTACCGGACCGGGCGGCACACCCCAACGCTGCGACGAACGGCACACCGAGCGGGGAGGCCCGCCCCATGACCGCCGCGCCCGAACCCGCACCGGGCCGACCGGCTGCACGGCCAGCGCGCCCTACGAGGCGACCGGTACCGGACCGGGCGGCACACCCCGACGCTGCGACGGACGGCACACCGGGCGGGGAGGCCCGCGACCCCGCCGGCCGGAGGCCGCGTCATACCCTGGAAGGCGTCCGCCACCGCCGCAAGGAACGGGTCCGCCATGCCCCTGCTCGCCGCCGAGCGCCCCCTGAGCACCATCCACGACGCGATGCTCCTGGACCTGGACGGGGTCGTCTACATCGGCCCGAGCGCGGTGCCCGCCGCCCCGGAGGCGATCGACAAGGCACGGGCCGCGGGGGCGCAGGTGGCGTTCGTGACCAACAACGCCGGACGCACACCGGCCCGCATCGCCGAGCACCTCACCCACCTGGGCATCAACGCCACCCCGCAGGACGTGGTGACCTCCGCCGAGGCGGCCGCCCGCCTGGTCGCCGAACGCCACCCGGCGGGCTCGGAGGTCCTGGTGGTCGGCGACACCGGGCTGCGCCAGGCGGTGCGCCGCATGGGGCTCACCCCGGTCACCGTCGCCACCGACTCCGTGGTCGCCGTGGTACAGGGCTACTCCCGCTCCATGACCCGGGACCTCCTCGACCAGGGCACGCTGGCGGTGTCGCGCGGCGCCCTCTACGTCGCCAGCAACGCCGACGCCACCGCCCCCACGGAATGGGGCGTCACCCCGGCCAACGGATCCTTCGTCCGGGTGATCGCCCACGCCACCGGCGTGGAGCCGATCATCGCGGGCAAGCCCATGCGCCCCCTGCACGAGGAGGGCATGCGACGCACCGGGGCCCGCGACCCGCTCATCGTCGGCGACCGCCTGGACACCGACATCGAGGGCGCGATCGTGCACGGCGCCGCAGGTCTGCTGGTGCTGTCGGGGGTGGCCACCCCGCTGGACCTGCTCGCCGCCCCGGAGCACCAGCGCCCCAACTACCTGTCCTGGGACGTGTCGGGCATGAACGACACCCACCCGGGCGTCGACGCGGTCGCCGGCGGTACCCGCTGCGGGGGCTGGACCGTGACCCACACCGCCGACGGCCCCGTTCTGGAGGGCTCCGGTGACCGCCTGGACGGCCTGCGCGCCCTGTGCGCGGCCGTGTGGGCGAACCCGGCGGTGGACCCGGCCGGCCCGGCCGCACGCACCGCCCTGGCCGCCCTGGGCTGGTGAACCGGGCCGCGGCAGCGCCCACCCGGGCCTGAACCCCTCCCCGTGCGGCGATCTCCGCCGCACCCCCACGCACCCCCGCCCGTGGCCCCCGGCACCCCCGTCCGGTGGGACGCCCGGAGCGCGGACCCCGTCAGGCCCGGCAGCACGGGCACAGGCCGCGGCGGCACCCGGGACACGGCGCTCGGCCCGGGCGCCCGCCGTACCCGGCCGCGCACCGACGCCGTGATCGACCGCCGCATCGGGAACACCGGGCGCGGGCCGGCCCCCCGCCGTGGCCGGCGCCCCGAGGGCGGTACGGCCCAAGGTGGCGGCCGCGCCGAACGGGCGGCCCACGGCAAGGGCGCGCACCAGGCCGACGAGGGCCCGGACGACCACCGCCCCCAGGAGACGCGCCCAGGCCCTTCCGGAGGAACGCGCCGGGGCCCTGCGCACCGTACGGGCGGTCACCGCTCGTCCCCCGCCCCCGTCTGCCCGGCCGCACGCGGGGACGGCACCACGGGAGCATCCCCCGGAGCGCCCCCGGGTCCCGGCCGGGAGCGGCGCACCAGCGCCACGGTCCGCGCCTCCACCTCGCACGTACTGCGCTCCTCCGGCCGCCCGTGCCAGAACCGGCGGCGCAGCGCCCCCGTCACCCGGACGACATCACCCAACCGCCACTCCTCCAGGTCCGGATGCAGCCCGGAGTCGAAGCCGACACAGTAGACCGCGTCGGAGCGGCGCCCCGACACCCCCTCGCGCGCAGGCCTGGCCATGCACATCCGCCAACTGGCCAACCGGTTCCCGTTCGCCATCTTCCGGAACACCGGCTCGGCGGTGATCCGCCCCACCAGCAGCACCTCGTTGCGGTGCCCCTCGTCCCGGCCGGGGTCCCCCGCCCCCCGTGCGTCCTGCCCCGTACCCCGCGCACCGTTCTGCCACATGCGTCGTCCTTTCCGAAGACCCCGTGCCACCGGCGTGGATCAGCGGGTGGCACGACGGCCGGTGCGTGTGCCCCCACCTTCAGGATCACCGGGGCCGACCGGCCGCGAAAGGGCTTCTCCCGACCTGTGGACAACCCTCCCGGGACGGCGTCGTCCGATGACCCCGCCCCTGACCGGGACGCACACCACCCCCGTGTCCTAGAGTCGGATTCGGATGCGGTTCCTCCCGGAACCCACGACGACCACAGGGAACAGGGGTGCCTGCCGTGCACGATGACGTGGACGTGAGCCGCCTGCCCGAGGGGGTCACCCCCCTGGGCAACGACATCTTCGCCATCGACACGATGCTCGCCGGATACCCGGGCATCGTGTCCAGCTACCTCATCCGGACCGAACGCCCCTGCATCGTCGAGGTCGGCACCGCCGGTTCGGCACGGGTCCTGCACGACGCCGTCATCGCCCTGGGCCTGTCCCCGGCCGACCTGGCCACCATCGTCGTCACCCACATCCACCTCGACCACGCGGGCGGCACCGGCGACATGGCCGCGCTCTTCCCCAACGCCGAGATCGTCGTCCACGAACGCGGCGCCCGCCACCTCGCCGACCCCAGCCGCCTCATGCGCAGCGCCGCCATGGTCTGGGGCGACCGGCTCGACACCCTGTTCGGGCAGATGCACCCCACCGAGGCGCAGCGCATCCGCTCCGTCGCCGAGACCGGTGAGATCGACCTGGGCGGCGGACGCAGGCTCGTCACCCACTACGCCCCCGGGCACGCCAAACACCACATGGGCCTGGTCGACACCCTCACCGGCGACCTGTACGTCGGCGACGCGCTGGGCGTCTACAACCAACTCACCGGCGACGTCCGCCCGGCCACCCCGCCGCCGGACTTCGACATGCAGGCGTGCCTGCGCACCCTGGGGCTGTTCTCCGACCTCGACGCCCAACGCCTGATGTTCTCCCACTTCGGAGCGGTCGACACGGTCGCCGAGACCATCGACCGCGCCCGAGCCGAACTCCACCTATGGGTGGAGACGGTCCGTGAGTCGCACGGTTCCGCCGGCGACCTCGACCACGCCATCGCCATGGTCCGCGACAAGGTCATCAGCCGTTACAAGCCGCTGCCCCCGGACGCCTCCCCGGAGGCCGCCGCCGTCCTGGACACCCTCAGCGGCGCCGAGGCCAACGTGTCGGGGATCGTGCACTGGCTCGACCGGCTCGAACAGGAACGCGCCGAGGCCGAACGCGAGAAGCGCGAAGAACAGGGCTGAGGAACACCGACCCCGGCCGCGCTCCGGCGGCGGGAGAACCGAAAGGGGCGGACCCCGGGGTCCGCCCCTCCCCCGCACCGCCACGGCACCCTGACGTCCGGACCTGGTCCCGCCCGGCTCTGCCCGCCGGCCGCTGTCCGTCCTCGTCCCATACCCGCCCCCCTGGATCTCCTGTACCGCCCCGGCCCCGGCGGCCCTGCCGGCCCGCCGCGCCGCCGGGGGCCCACCCGGACCGCTGTCGCCCCGAGGACCGGACCGGGGACGGCACGTCACGAGCGGGGGCGGGAGAAGTCATGGACGACGGTGACACGGCCCCGCTACCGGAGGGGGCCGCGGACCGGTTCGACGGGGGGCACGGGAAGGCCCGGAAAACCACGTGCGGAGGCGATTCGGGCCACCTAGGCTCACCGGATGACGATCAAGATCCGGCCTCTGGAAACGGCGGACGTCCCCGCCGTCCTCCCGTTCCTGCGCACCCACCACCCGTACCGGGTCCTCACGGAGGAGGCCGTGCGCTGGCGCATGGAGCACCCCACCCCACATTCGACGGACCTCCCGCTCGTGGCGACCGACCCCGACGGCGCGATCGTGGGCTTCACCCGTTCCCTGCTCACCCTCCCGGAGGGCCGGGAACCGCACGGCCTGACCTTCTTCACCGCGATCGCGGAGCGGTACCGCAAAGACGGCGACCTGGCCGCCCGCCTCCTCACCGCCTCGGAGGAGTCCCTGGTGGGGCGGGGTGCACGCACCCTGCGCACCGAGGCCGCCGAGGAACCCGTCCAGATGGGCGGCCCGATGCTCCACGAGGTCGCCCTCGCCCACGGGTACACGGAGGAGGAGACCCACCACATCCTCGGCCTGGACCTGTCCCTGCTGCCCCCGGCACCGGAACCGCCCCCGGGCGTGGAACTGCGGCCGTTCAGGGACTACGCCGACGACCCCCGGCCGGTCTACGACCTCGACCGGCTCGCCAGCGCCGACGAACCCGGAGCCGTGCCGAGCGCCGGCTTCATGACGTTCGAGGACTGGATGAACGGCCCCTGGAACCATCCGCTCAGCGACCTCGACCTGAGCCTGGTCTTCCTGCACGAGGGCACCCCCGTGGGGATCACGTGCTACGCCTCCGACCGGGAGACCCGCATGGAGTCGTCGATAACGGGGACCCTGCGCGAGTACCGGGGTCGCGGACTGGCCGGATACGCCAAGCACACCGCTCTGCTGCGAGCACGCGAGCGGGGATTCACCCACGCCGCCACCGGCAACCACGAGGA
The DNA here is from genome assembly GCF_030766825.1 of Nocardiopsis sp. CC223A. Classification (GTDB taxonomy): domain Bacteria; phylum Actinomycetota; class Actinomycetes; order Streptosporangiales; family Streptosporangiaceae; genus Nocardiopsis. Next base: position 1,915 of record NZ_JASFDV010000115.1, on the reverse strand, counting down.
CAACGCGCCCATGCTGGCCATCAACGACAGGCTCGGCTACTCCCTGCTGGGCAAGGAGATCGGCTACGTCAAGCCCGTCGGCTGACCGGCCCCCTCAGGGACGGGCACCGGGCAGGTCCAGCACCCGCAACAGGTGGGCGTAAAGGCCGTCGGCCCACGACAGGCTCTCCTCGGGGGGAAGGACGTCGAACTCCCGCACCTCGACCGTCTCGAACTCCCCGCTGAGGGGGACCGTCTCCAGGACGGGGGCGTGGGTGACGACCGTGACGTGCCCGTCGGCGAGCACGTAGTACCCGGCGACCTCCACCCGGCCCAGGGTCGCCCCGGCCTCCTCGGCCGTCTCCCTCCGGGCGGTCTCCACGACACCCTCCCCGGCCTCGGCGTGCCCGCCGGGGAACTCCCACGCGCGCCGCCGGTTGCGCACCATCAGCACCCGGCCGCCCCGGTGGGTCAGGCACACCACGGAGTCGTACGCCGGGGGAAGGGCCCCCAGACGCACGACGGCACCGCCGAGCGGTCGATGGCCGCTCGACGGTGCCGTGGGATCCGGGGTCAGTCGCGCTCCCGGTTCCGGGAAGCGTCGGCTTCCTCGGTGCCCTCGTCGTCCTTGCCGTCGCCCTTGTCGTCCTTCACGGCCTCGGGCTCGGGCTCCGCCTCGGGCTCGACACCCTTGGTGCCCTCGATGTCGTCCCGGCCTTCGGCCTCGGCCTCGGTGCCCTCGTCCTCAGCGCCGAGGCTCGGAGCCTCGGGTCCGCCATCACCATCGTCATTGGACTCTTCGGTGGTGTCGGCGTCGCGAACCTCGTCCTCGAAGTCCTCGTCCTCGAAGTCCCCAACGTCAAGGTCACCCTCGTCCAGGACGGGCTCTGCCGAGCGGACCTCCCGCAGGTCCTCCGGCTCCTCGAAGTCCTGCTCCTCGGCGTCGGTCCAGATGATGCCGTCCTCCAGGTCCACGTCGACCAGCTCGACACCCTCCAGGACGGCCAGGCGCTCGTCGGCGTCGGTCACACCGTCGGTGTCCACGGCGGAGGCTCGCGAGAAGTACTCTCGGGCGTCCTCCTCGCGGCCCAGCTCCTCCAGGACGTCGGCGTAGGCGTAGAACAGGCGCGCGATCCACGGCCGGGCGCGACGCTCCTTCAGCTCCGGAACCTGGAGCTCGGCCAGCGCACCCTTGATGTCGCCCATGTCCCGCCGGGCACCGGCGGCCACGATGCGCAGTTCGATGCGCTCCGCGGCGTCCAGCTGCTCGGCGGCGGGGTCCCCGGTGATCTCCAGGGCCCGCTCGGGACGGCCCAGACCACGCTCGCAGTCGGCCATGATCGCCAGGAAGTTGTCGCGACCGCTCATCCGACGCGCGGCACGCAGGTCGGAGAGTGCCTCCTGCCACTTGCCCACCGTGTAGGCGGCGACGCCGGACGCCTCCCGGACACCGGGGACCCGGGACGCCTTGCGCCGTGCGTAAGCGGCGTGGGCGTAGGCCCGCTCGGGGTCCTCGTCCACGAGGAGGCCGGCCGCGACGATGTGCTTGCCGACCAGTTCCGCCAGGGACTTGGGCAACGAGCTGAGGTCGCGCCTGGTGTCGGAGTCGAGCTGGTCGTAGGTCGCCTCCTCGGGCAGCTGCGGAGCGATGTCCGCGGGGTCCCGGTCCTCCCGGGGCCCGCGGCGGTCATCACGCCCGCGGTATCCACCCCGGTCATCGCGGCGGTCGCGGTCGCTTCGGTAGCCGCCGCCCCGCCGATCATCACGGTAACCGCCCTCACGACGGTCATCCCCACGGAAACCACCCCGGTCGTCACGGCGGTCCCGGTCACCACGGAAACCACCCCGGTCATCACGCCCGCGGTAACCACCGCGGTCATCCCCACGGTGGCCGCCGCGGTCATCGCGCCGGTCCCGGTCGCCCCGGTACCCGCCA
>NZ_JASFDV010000114.1 GCF_030766825.1 Nocardiopsis sp. CC223A | reverse complement strand
GCGCCGCGGGCAGGGGCTTGACGAGCTTGTTCGGAAGCAGCAGGACCACGGCGGTCCCACCGCGGGAGGAGGACCGGAAGGACACCGTCAGGTCGTAGCGGCGGGCGATGCGGCCGACGACGGACAGGCCGAGACGGCTCCCGGAGATGGTGGTGATGTCGTCGTCGCCGGAGACGGACTCGCGGGCGCGGCGCAGCGCCTCCTCCCCCATGACCAGGCCGCTGTCCTCGACCATGACGGCGATCCCGGCCTGGACCTCCTCCACGTGGACGTGGACCTCGGCGGTGGGCGGGGAGAACTTGGCGGCGTTGTCGAGGAGTTCGGCCAGGGCGTGGATGACGCCCTCGGCGGCGAACCCGGCGATGGCCTGGCGCGGAATGTTGTGCAGGCGCACCCGGCGGTAGGCGCCGATGCGGGCCATGGCGCCGCGCAGGATGCTCTCGATCCCGATGGCGCGGCCCCACCGGCGCCCGGAGCGGGCCCCGGTGAGGATGGCGATGCTGTCGGCGATCCGGCCGGCCTGGGCGGTGCTGTGGTCCAGGTGCATGAGGTCGCCGAGGATGCCGGAGTCGGTGTCGCCGTCCCCGTAGCGCTCCTGCATGCGGCGCAGGTCGGCGAGCATGGCGGTGGTGAGGGCCTGCATGCGTCCGGCCGCGGTGGCGCAGGCCGCCATGGCGGCGGAGCGGCGGCGCTCGGCGGTGGCGATCTCGGCGGCGACCGAGCGCACGACGGCGGCGCGGGCGTCGTCGTGGGGCAGCGGGATGCGGTGCAGGGCGGTCTCCGCGGAGTCGCCCTCGCGCAGCCGCTCGACCAGGCGCGGCAGGTGTTCGCGGGCCAGGTGTTCGGTGGTGGTGCGCAGCTCGTCGAGTTCGGCGCGCAGGGCCCGAACGGTGCGGTCGCGCCGGTCCAGGACCAGGGTCAGGGCCGTGAGCAGGACGAGACCGGTGATCGCGGCTCCCAGCGCCCAGGGGTGGCGGGCGGCGGGGAAGGCGAGGAGCGCGCCGCCCCACAGGATCAGCAGCACCGGTGGGAGGTACGACCAGCGGGGGGCGGGGAACGGCGGGGAGACCGGGCCCCGGGGGGTGGTGGTTGTCATGTCTCACGTCCGGCTACGACATATCCCCTGGTCGTATCGGCTTTGGCCGGGCCGGGACCGAGGGGTGGGATCGGGGTGCGCAGCGAATACGAGAAGGGGATTTTTTTCCACAACACGCACTTTTCAGCGCACAGCGAGTCAACATATCACCAGATTCGCACAAACGGTATTGGGGAACAGGGAACAAGTGAAATGACGGACCCCCGGCCGGGGTTCTCCGCACTCGAACAGGTCCGGTACCGATCCCGGAAAAGGGTGGTGAACTGCGGGAACGGCGTTCCAGGACCCCCGGCGGGACGCTCCGACCGGCGGTGGGGGCCGGTCGGAGCGCCGCGGGGTCAGGGGTTGGGGCGGTCGATCAGGCCGCACTTGTCGAGGGCCCGGCGGAAGTCGTAGGCGGGCGAGGCCGACACATGTGCCCACAGCGACCCCGGGGGGATCACGCGCCCGGCGTGGGCCAGGACGCGGGCGGCGCGTTCGAGGTCGCCGCCGTGGTACAGGGCGGCGCCGAACAGGTGGGCGACGTTCCCGTACTCGGGGTCGGAGGTGACGTCCCCGGCCAGCCACCGGTCGGCGACCTCCGCCAATTCGCCGTGGACGTCCGGATCGGCGAAGTAGCCGTGGACGAACTCCTTGACATCGGCGATGGTGTCGATCTCGTCCTCGTCCCGGATGGTGAGCACGACGAGCTCCTTGTGGGCGGCGGGCAGCAGCCCCAGACAGGCGTCGCCGGGCCCGGCCAGGGCGGTGTTCTCCCGGGCGAAGGCGAACATCTCCTCGTGGGAGCCCCGCCACTTGCGGCACAGGACCTGGAGCCGGGAGTAGCGGCCGCGGTGGTGCCAGGAGTCCCGGGCGCACAGCTCCAGCCACATGCGGTCGAGGTCCTCGCGGCGGATGTCCATGCCCAGGCAGTACCACTGGAGGTTGTTCCAGGGGCGGGGGTCCTCGGGGGCGAGTTCCGCGGCGCGCATCAGGACTCCGGCCACGGGTTCCAGAAAGTCGTGGAAACGGCGGAACCGCTCCTCGCCCACACCGGCGGCCCAGCCCCCACCGCGGATCTCCCAGGCCGCTTTCATGCGGGTGGTCCCGCCGAGCAGGAGCAGAAGGGGGTCGTCGTCCCCGTAGCGTTCCTCCAACGCGGACAGGTGCGGGGTGCACTCGTCGGAGAGCACGTGCAGGCGTAGGTCCGCCCGCTGCGGGTCGTCGATGGCCAGGAGATCGCGCGCCCTGGCGATGTCGCCCCCGCGGACGGCGGGCAGCGCAGCCGCCAGATCCGGGTCGCGCCAGACGTCTCCGAAGGTGATGCCCGCCTTCTGGACCTGGCGTTCCATGATTTTGTCAATGCTCTTCTCAAGGAGCTTCAGGAGAACCACGGAGAACTTATATCGGATATCAAGTCCGTTTTTTCGCGTTTCCGGTATCAATAACGAAACACTCGCAAAGCCCCCGAAGAACAAAGGGCGGGGAACGCCCCGGACCGAACACGGAACGTCACCGTTCGGGTTTTCCGTAGTCCGTACCGGTGCCGGGGTGTGCATCCGGAACAGAGCGGGAAGGAGTGCGACAGGTCACACGCACGGCGTCACGTCGGCCCGGGCCACCTGCTCCGCAGCGCCCGGACCCGTGGTTCGACCATGGGGCGGCGGGGAATCTTGACGTGTACCTGCGTGTTACAACCCCGCGAGACCGCACAAGCGCCTGGGAGGCACCCACACGATGGCCGAGCGAGCACTGCGCGGCACCCGACTCGGGGCGACGAGCTACGAGAACGACCGCAACACCGACCTGGCTCCGCGGCAGGAGGTCACCTACGACTGCAGCCGGGGTCACCGCTTCTCGGTCACCTTCGCGACCGAGGCCGAGATCCCCGCCGAGTGGGAGTGCCGCTTCTGCGGCGACCGCGCTCTGCGCCGCGACGGCTCCGGGGAGGAGCCCAAGGCGACCAAGCCGACGCGCACCCACTGGGACATGCTGCTGGAGCGCCGGAGCATGGAGGACCTGGAGGAGGTCCTCGCCGAACGCCTGGAGCTGCTCCGCACACGCCGCCGCGAAGAGGCGGCGAAGGTGGAGGAGATCGCCAAGCAGCGGCAGAGCGCCTGACGCACCGCGCACCGCAAGGGGCGGCGGACACGACCGTGTCCGCCGCCCCTGCCGTGTCCGCGAGGCCCTACTCGGTGCCGCGCCCGAACGGGTCGCCGGTGGAGCCGACCAGTTCCTTCACCGACTCGATGACGCGGGTGGGGCGGTAGGGGAACTCCTCCGCGGTCTCCCGGTCGGAGATGCCCGACAGCACCAGGATCGTCTGTAGCCCCGCCTCCAGGCCGCTGAGCACGTCGGTGTCCATGCGGTCGCCGACCATCAGCGCGTTCTCGGAGTGGGCGCCGATCCGGCGCAGGGCCGAGCGCATCATCAGCGGGTTGGGCTTGCCCACGAAGTACGGGCTGCGTCCGGTGGCCTTCTCGATGAGCGCGGCGACCGCGCCGGTGGCGGGCAGCGGCCCCTCCGCGCTGGGGCCGGTCTCGTCCGGGTTGGTGGCGATGAACCGGGCGCCGGCGCGGACCAGGCGGATCGCCCGCGTGATGGCCTCGAAGCTGTAGGTGCGGGTCTCCCCCAGCACCACGTAGTCGGGATCGCGCTCGGTCATGACGTAGCCCACGTTGTGCAGGGCGGTGGTCAGCCCGGACTCGCCGACCACGTACGCCGATCCGTTGGGGCGCTGGGTCTGGAGGAACTGGGCGGTGGCCAGCGCCGAGGTCCAGATGGACTCCTCGGGGATGTCCAGGCCCGTGTTGAGCAACCGGGCCCGCAGGTCGCGCGGGGTGTAGATGGAGTTGTTGGTCAACACCATGAAGGGGGTGCCGTGTTCGCGCAGCTCGGCGATGAGTTCGTCGGCCCCGGGGACGAGGTGTTCCTCACGGACGAGCACGCCGTCCATGTCGAAGAGGTAGTTCCATTCGTTGCTCACGGGCCCATTGTGCCGGTAGCGGCACCGGGCACGCCATTCCTACTCCCGGGTAGTCGATTCTCCTCACACCGGGGGCGGCTCTCCGGTCCCCCCTCCAGCAGGACGCCCAAGCGCTCGCGGGCGGCCGCGCGCAGTGCCCGTGCGTCGGCCCCGGTGGCCGCACAGGTCAGAGTGCTCCCGTCGCGGTGCTCCAGCACCAGGGTGGTGGGGTGTCCCTCACCGGTGATCCGGGCACCGGCCAGGCCCTTCACACCCGGGGCGCGTCCCCGGTCCCCTCCTCCAGCAGGACGCCCAAGCGCTCGCGGGCGGCCGCGCGCAGTGCCCGTGCGTCGGCCCCGGTGGCCGCACAGGTCAGAGTGCTCCCGTCACGGTGCTCCAGCACCAGGGTGGTGCGGTGTCCCTCACCGGTGATCCGGGCACCGGCCAGGCCCTCGTACGAGTACGACCTGCCGCCCTCGTCGGCGGTGCGCCTCCGCTCCTCCCGCCCGTCGCCCGCCGCCACCCTCAACGGACGGCCTGCGGCCGCAGCCTGCTTCGGCCCGTTCGGGCACCCCGGAAGGCGGGAACCTTCGGCCTCTCCGTCGAAGTCCTCGCCCGCCCGCCGCCCGCCGCCGCCCTCAATGGGCGGCCTATGGCCGCAGGCCTTTCCTCGAAGACCTCTCCTCCAGGGCCTCCAGAGCCCCGTCGGCGCCCTCACCCGCGATTATCGATCGGGGGGACGCCGGGAACCGGGTGGCCGGATCAGGACGCGGCGCCGGTCAGACCGGCGGCCAGGGCACCGCGGGCCAGTCGGGGGCCGGGTAGGGGTGGATGCGGTGTTCCAGGAGCAGGTCGGTGCGGGCCCGCACCGCGTAGACCTCGGGGCCGGTGAGGCGCAGCTCCAGCTCCCGGGTCAGGGTGTCGTCGGGGTCGGCCAGCCGGTCGTGCAGGCGCGCCAGCCCGGCCAGCGCGTCCTCGGGCAGCGCCAGCCCCTGCCACTGCCACAGCACCGTGCGGAGCTTGTAGTCCTCGGCGAAGGTCACCCCGTGGTCGCAGCCGTACAGGTGCCCCTGCGGGGTGGGCAGCAGGTGGCCGATCTTGCGGTCGGAGTTGTTGATGACCGCGTCGAACACGGCCATGCGGCGCAGGGCGGCGTTGTCGGTCTCCCGGGACAGGGCGATCAGGTCCACGGTGGTGTCGCCGTGTACCCACAGCTGCGCCATGCCCTCGCCGAAGGGTCCGTCGCGGTGGACGGTGGGCGGGACGATCTCCCAGCCGAGCGCGTCGGAGACGGCGTGGGCGGCGACCTCGCGCCCGGCCAGGGTGCCGTCGGGGAAGTCCCACAGCGGCCGCTCCCCCGCCACCGGCTTGTACACGCAGTTCGCCGAGCGGGTGCCGTCGGAGACGGTGCAGTACAGGGTGGTGTTGGAGGCGGCGGTGAGCCGCCCCTCGACGGTGATCTCGCCGGTCCGCAGCAGGTCCAGGCCCGCTGCGGGGGTGAGGCCGTCGAAGGGGCCCTCGACCGCGGTGTCGTCGTGCGTCAAGGCGTGATCAGACCAGGCGGTCGGGCCGGTAGCCGTTCTGGCGTACACAGATGTGGCCGGCGGGGTCCAGGGGGCGTCCGCACAGCGGGCAGTCCGGGCGGCCCGCGGCGACCACCTTCAGGGCACGGCCGGCGAAGGCGCGGGCCTCCCCGGGGGTGAGGTAGACGCGCAGGACGTCGCGGTGGGCCGGGCCCTCCTCGGTGAAGACCTCCAGCTCCTCCTCGTCCTCGGCGAACTCCTCGGTCGCGGTCTCGTCGATCTCCTGGGCCTCGACGATGACGCGGGAGGCCTCGGCGTCCCAGGCCAGGGCCAGGGTGCCGACGCGGAAGTCCTGCTCGATGGGCTGTTCGAGGGGGCCCTCGTCCTCGGGGACGGCGTTGTCGTCCGGCGGCGCGCCGAAACGTCGGTGCACCTCTTCCAGTAGCTCCTCGATACGGGTGGCCAGCGCTTCGACCTGCGCCTTCTCCAGGACGACGCTGGTGACGCGGCCCTCCCCCACCGCTTGGAGGAAGAACGTGCGCTCCCCCGGCTGGCCCACGGTCCCGGTGATGAAGCGCTCCGGCGGATTGAACTGAAAGACGGGCATGCCTAGAACCTTAAAGGATCTCGGAGACGGTGTGCTCGGCTCCGGCACCGCCGCCCACGGCGGCGTCCCCGGTGGCCTCGGCCGAGGTGGGCAGGACCGGGCCGACGCCCTGCCCGGTGTCGTTGAGGACGTTGAGGAAGGGGCGGGTGCGCGTGTAGGTGATGGAGGTGACCGAGCAGGGGTCCACCCGCAACCGCTGGAAGAGGTCCAGGTGCAGCCCCAGTGCGTCGGCGATGACGGCCTTGATGATGTCGCCGTGGCTGCACGCCACGTACACCGGGGGCGCGTCGCCGGGGGTGAGCAGCAGCCGGGCGTTCCAGTCGCGGACGGCCTCGACGGCGCGGGCGGAGGCGGCGGCCAGGGCCTCGCCGCCGGGGAAGCGGACGGCGGAGGGGTGGTCCTGCACGACCCGCCACAGGGGCTCCCCGGTCAGGTCCTTCAGGGCGCGGCCGGTCCAGGATCCGTAGTCGCACTCGATGAGGCGGTCGTCGGTGGTGACGGGGACGCCCAGCGCCTCGGAGACGGCCTCCGCGGTCTCCTGGCAGCGTTCCAGGGGGCTGGACAGCAGCGCGGCGGGGCGCAGCCCGGCCAGCCTGCGGGCCAGGTCGGCCGCCTGGCCGCGCCCGGTGTCGTTGAGGTGGATCCCGGGGGCGTGGCCGGCCAGCCGGGGTCCGGTGGCGTCGGTCATCCCGTGCCGGACGAGGATGAGCGTGACCGCCTGCGGAAGGGCGCCCTGGGGTGGGAGCGCGCCCTGGGACGGGAGGGTCTCCTGGGATGGTGGTGTCGCCATGGTCACCACCCTAGAACGTGTGCCGTGGAAACCGGTCGTGCCCAGCAGGAGTGCTGCGCCGCAGGCGTCCGCCGAGGACCTTCCGCCACTCGACGGGTGGGAGCCCCGGCGGGTTCTCCCGTCGACGGATGAGAACGCGGCAGGGGCGGCGGGGCGGGGCCGTCCGCGGCAGAGTCCGTGGAACGGCGGCCGACGGGCGGGGGCCGGGGACACGGGCGGGCCCGGCCCCCCGCGGGGTCCGGGCCCGTGCCGGCGGCTCAGCCGACCCCGGCGCCGCCCCCCGGTTCGAGCACGCCGGAGAAGACGAGCACGAGGATGAGGGCGCCGAGCGCGATGCGGTAGTACACGAACGGCATGAAGCTGTGGGTGGAGATGAACCTCATCAGCCAGGCGATGACGATGTAGCCGATGACGAACGCCACGAGGGTGCCGACGATGGTCGCGCCCCAGCCCGCGTACTCGCCGCCGCCGATGTCCAGCATCTTGTACAGGCCGGAGGCGAACACCGCGGGCAGCGCGATGAGGAACGCGAACTCGGCGGCGGCCGGGCGGTTGAAGCCCAGCATGCGGCCGCCGGTGATGGTGGCGCCCGAGCGGGAGACGCCCGGGATCAGCGCCAGGGTCTGGAACAGGCCGAACGTGATGCCGCGGCCCAGGGTGAGGTCCTCCAGCTCCCGCTCGCGGCGGGCGAAGTGGTCCACGGCGCCCAGGATGAGGCCGAAGACGATGAGGGAGAGCGCGATCAGGCGCAGGTCACGGAAGGCGCTGTCGATCTGCTCTTCCAGGAGCAGGCCCAGGACGCCGATGGGGATGGTGGCCAGGATGACGTACCAGCCGATGCGGGCGTTGACGTCACCGCGCAGGTCGCGGTCGAACAGGGAGCGCAGCCAGGTGGAGATGACGGCCCAGATCCGCTTGCGGAAGTAGACCACCACGGCGAGTTCGGTGCCGATCTGGGTGACGGCGGTGAAGGCCGCACCGGGGTCGGGCCACTGGAAGAAGGCCGCGAACACGCGCAGGTGGGCGCTGGAGGACACGGGCAGGAACTCGGTGAGTCCCTGGATGAGGCCGAGGACGACCGCCTCGAAGATGGACACTCGGTTTCGGACTTTCCATGACGGTCCGGCACGAGGGGGCGCCGGAACACTGTTAGGGGCTTTCCTCCCGGGGACCGGGGGCGGGGGCCTGGAGGGGGGTGCGGCGGTGGCGGTGGGGGACCGCCCCGGCCCGCGCGGACGGCGCGGTGGACGTCCCCGGTCAGGGCTTGACGAGGGTACGCCGTGAGGATGCACAGCGGGCCGACCTCGAATGAACACGGTACCCTCCGCCGCATGGAACAGCGACAGGTGGGCCGATCGGGACTCTGGGTGTCCCGCACCGCCCTCGGTACGATGACCTGGGGCAAGGACACCTCCGAAGAGGAGGCCGGGCAGCAGCTCACCGCGTTCGTCGACGCGGGCGGCACCCTCGTGGACACCGCGGACATCTACACGGGCGGGCAGAGCGAGCGGATCCTGGGCCGGCTGCTGCGCGCCGCGGTGCGCCGCGAGGACGTGGTGGTGGCCACCAAGAGCGGGCACACCCCGGAGGGGTACCGGCCGGTGGACGCCTCGCGCCGCCACCTGCTGGCGTCACTGGACGCCTCGCTGCGGCGCTTGCAGACCGAGTACGTGGACCTGTGGCAGCTGCACGTGTTCGACCCGGCCACCCCGCCGGAGGAGACGCTGGCGGCCATGGAGGCGGCGGTCGCCGCGGGCAAGGCCCGCTACGTGGGGACCGGCGACCTGGACGCCTGGCAGTTCGCCACACTGGCGACCTGGCAGCGGGCGCGGCCGGGCCGGGTGCCGCTGGTGAGCGCGGGCGCCGAGTACTCGCTGCTCAACCGGGGCGCGGACGACGACCTGCGGCCCGCTGCGGCGGCCGCCGGGGCGCACCTGCTGGCGTGGGCGCCGCTGGGCCGGGGGGTGCTCAGCGCCAAGTACCGGACCGGGACCCCGGCGAACTCGCGGGCGGCGTTCCCGCACATGGTGTCGTACGTGGAGCCGTACCTGGACGAGCGCAGCCGCCGGGTGGTGGAGTCGGTGTGCACCGCGGCGGAGGGGCTGGGGGTGCCGCCGCTGGCGGTGGCGCTGAGCTGGGCGCGCGACCAGGAGGGGGTGGCGGCCGCCGTGGTGGGTCCGCGCACCCTGGCGCAGTTGGAGCAGGTCCTGGGTGTGGAGGGCGTGGAGCTGCCCCCGGAGATCCGCGACGCGCTGGACGACGCCACGGCACCGCGCCGCTGAGCGGGGCGGTGCCGGGGCGTCGCCGCGGCGTCAGTCCCCTGCGGGTTCGATCGGGAAGTTCTGGTCGAACACCTGGTGCGGGTCGTACTGCGCCTTGATCTCGCGCAGCCTGGACAGGGTGGGCTCGGGGAAGGCCAGGGACAGCACCTCGGGCCCGGTCCGGGTGTCGAAGCTCAGGTACATCCCGTCGATCGCCCCGTCCAGGGCGGCCCACTGCTCGTCGAGCCGGTGCGCGGCGCGCGGCGGGGCCAGGGCCACCACGGCCTGGGCCTGGTGGCGGTGCGCGTAGGCGGTGGCGTCGGCGGGGACGTCGTTGATCGCCCCGCCCACCTGGCGCAGCTGCATGAAGTAGGTGGCCCCGGAGGCGAGCATGCCCGCCAGGGCCCGCGCGGTGTCCCCGGAGATCTCCGAGACCAGGCCGGAGCGGCTGGCCGGGACCCCTGCGCCCTGGTGCGGCCCCTCGTCGAAGGGCAGGATCGCCGGGTAGGGCGCGAGCTGCGCGCTCTGGTCCAGGACCGGTCCCGCCTTGAGGAAGGGCTCCAGCGCGGCCACGGCGGCGTCGGTGTCGTCCCCGGCGTAGACGACCGTCGCCCGGGCGGCGGGCCCGGATCCGCCGCGGCCGGGCCCGGTGATGAGGAACGCGGTGACCTCGCGGGGCGCCGCGGCGGTGATCTCCCCCCAGGCGCGCAGGAACGCGGCGGCGTTGGAGGCGTCGTAGGCGAACTGCGCGAGGACGACGTCGCCGACCGGCGCGGCGACGGCCTCCACCGAGGTGAGCACGCCGAAGTTGGCACCCGCCCCGCGCATGGCCCAGAACAGGTCGGGGTTCTCGTCGTCGGAGGCGCGCAGGACGCGGCCGTCGGCGGTGACGACCTCCATCGCGGTGATGTGGTCGATGCTGAGGCCGTGGGCGCGGCCGAGGTGGCCGATGCCGCCGGTGGTGGAGATGCCGCCCACCCCGACGCCGCCGTAGTCCCCGGAGCTGACGGCCAGGCCGTGGGGGTTGAGGGCGGAGGCGACGGCGCCCCAGCGGGCCCCGGCGCCGATGCGGACCGTGCGGGCCGCGGGGTCCAGGACCTCGGTCCGGTTCATCCGGGACAGGTCGACGATGACGCCGCCGTCGTTGGTGGAGTGGCCGCTGATGCCGTGGCCGCCGCTGCGCACGTTGAGCGGGACGTCCTGGTCCAGGGCGTAGCCCAGGGCCTGCGCGACCTGCTCGGCGCTCTCCGGGCGCAGCACCAGGCCGGGCCTTCCGTTCTGCATGTAGCCGTGGCGGACCCGGGCGTAGCCGCGGTCGCCGGGTTCGACGGCGTGGTCGCGCAGCTCCTCGGGGACGGCGTCGTAGTCGATGCCGGGGCGGCGGGCGCCCAGGGCCGCGGCGGGGCGGACCGGTCCGGTGACGGTGCCCGCGGAGGCGCGCTCCTTCTCGACGGCCTCGCGCAGGGCGGGGGCGACCTCGGCGCCGAACGCCTGGATGGCGCGCGGGTCGTCGCCGCCGAGGATGAACGTGCTGAACCCGTGCTCCAGGACCAGCGGCAGCAGGTCGTCGACCCACTGGTCGGCGGGCCCCTGGAGGAAGCCGCGGCCGGTGGGCAGCACGGCGCCGCCCATCAGGTTGAGCATGCGGCGGATCCGGCGCGGGTCGCGCCCGGCCTCCAGCGCGGCCTCGTCGATGATCCGGTTGGAGCGGGGCATGTCGGCGACCTCGATGTAGCCCAGGCTGGGCAGCCAGCCGTCGGCCTTGGCGCCGGTGAGGCGGAGCATGCGGGGTTTGTAGGCGCCCAGGTCGATTCCGATGTCGTGGGCGGGCGCGGGTCCGCGCTTCATGCCCGCGACCCTGTGGTGCTTCCCGTCGAGGCGGACGCCGCCGCGGGCGTCGGTGTCCCACACCTGGCGGATGACGTCGATGGCCTCGGAGAGGGCGGCCACGCCCTGGCCGGGGGTGAGCGCGGGTCCGCCCATGGCCGCGATGCCGTCCCAGAAGGCGCCGGCGCCCAGGCCGAGCTCGAAGCGCCCGCCCGAGAGCAGGTCGAGGGAGGCCGCCTGGCGAGCGATCATCGCCGGTCCGCGCAGCGGCAGGTTGAGGACGTTGCCCGAGACCGAGATGCGGCCGGTCCGGGCGGCGACCCAGGTGAGCAGGGTCCAGGTGTCCAGGAAGCCCGGGTTGTAGGGGTGGTCCTGGTAGGTGGCCAGGTCGAGCCCGGCGGCCTCGGTGAGCTCGGCCAGGGCGACGGCGCGCCCGGGGTCATCGGCCGAGGGCGTGATGAAGGTACCGAACCGGAGCGCGTGTCCGTAGTCGGTCATGGTGCTGTGTCTCCTCGGAGGGACGCCGGGGGTCCGTGACCCGGACAGCCGGAAGGTAGGTTGTGGAGCAAATTATATTCTGCACAACTCATATTACGGCAAACCTATTCCTGGTAGTCTCGGGGCATGACGACATCGAGCCCCCGGAGCGCGCCGGCCCGCGCCGACGGACCGGCACCCGACCTGGGCTGGTCGCTGGCCGTGGTGCTCCAGCGCTGGCACGAGCGCGTGGAGGAACTGCTCGCCGACGTCCCGCACGGCAGCCGCGGCTACCACGTGCTCGTCGCCTGCGCCGACGCCGAGGCCTCCACCCAGGCCGCACTCGCCGAGCGCCTGCTCATCGACCGCAGCGTGATGACCTACGTGCTCGACGACCTGGAGGCCGCCGACCTGGTGCTCCGCCGGGTGGACGAGAACGACCGCCGGGTCCGGCGGGTGTGCGCCACCGAACACGGCCGCGAGGTGCTGGCCGACCTGGGCGCGCGAGTGGGCCGCGTGGAGGAGCACGTCCTGGCCGGGCTGGACGACGCGACCCGTGCCCTGTTCTGTACCGCGGCCCGCACCGCCGCCGTCGCCATCCAGGAGACCTCGCCCGACCTGGACCCCTGCGCCGCGGTGCGCACGGTCGTGGGCGACGCCCCGGCCGCGCGCCGGGCCCCGCGCCGCCGCACCCGCGCCCGTTCCTGAACGCCCCCGGCGTCCACAGGTTCCCGCGGGCCGCCCCGGACGTCGGCACCTCTCGGTAGGCTCCTCGGGAGAGCAGGAGCACGAGATCGAGGGGGACCGGCCCAGGTGTCCGAGGCAGTCGAACAGGTCAGCGCCGTCCTACAGGGCATGGAGGCCCCGCCCGCCCTGGCACCGCGGCTGGTGGCCGCACTGGGCCCGGCGGCCGCGGCCGAGCTGGCCGCCGACCCGTGGCTGCTGCTGCGGCTGCCGCAGGTGACCGTGGAGCAGGCCGACCACTGCGCCCGCCGCGCCCTGGGCGAGGCCGCCCGCCCCGACGACCCGCGCCGCCTGGCCGCCCTGACCGCGTACACACTGCGCACCGCCGCCGCCCGCGGGCACACCGCGGTGGAGGAGAAGCGGCTGGCCTCACTGGTGGGCCGCCTGGGGGTGCAGGACCCGGCCCGCGCCCTGGAGGCCGCCGTGGCGGCGGGCGCCTCGGCGGTGTTCGAGAGCACCGACGACTCCGACGACGACTTCGACTTCGAGGAGGGCGGGGTCCCGGACCTGCCCGAGCCCGAGCGGTTCCACGCCCTGCCCGACCTGGGCGAGGCCGAGCAGCGGCTGGGCGGGCACCTGGTGCGGCTCATCTCCGCCAACGACCCCGTCATGGACTCGGCCACCGCCGCCGAGACCGTCGACGCCGCCTGCGACAAGGGCGGGTTCACCGTCACCGAGCACACCCGCGCGGCGCTGGTCACGGTCGCCCTGCGGCCGGTGACGGTGCTCTGGCACGGGCCGGGCGAGGCCGCCGAGACCGCGCGCGCCCTGCTGTGCCTGGCCGCGATCGCCCAGGACAGCCGGGTGGGGATCACCGTGGTGGCGCCCACCGCGCAGACGGCCGCCGCCGTGGCCGCCGACCTGGCCGCGGTGGCGCAGGGCGACCCGGGGGTGCGCGTGCTCTCCCTGGCCGCCGCGCTGCGGGAGGGCCCGCTCTCCTCCGGCCTGGTGGTGCTGTGCGAGTCGATGGCGGTGGGCACGGCCCGCGCCGCCGATCTGGCCGCCGCCTGCGCCGACGGGGCGCACCTGGTCCTGCTCGCCGACCCGCGGCAGGCCCCGTCCGCCACCCCGGGCCGGGTCGCCGAGGACATCGTGCGCTCGCGCACCGCCCACACCGCCGAGATCGCCGCCCCCGAGGACGACGGGACCCCGGGCCCCATCGCCGCGCTGGCGCTGGCCGTGTCCGAGGGCGAGGTCCCCGAGGTGGACGCCCCCGGCCGCGAGGTGGTGCGGGTCCCCGCCGCGTCGGCGGAGGAGGCCGCCCACCGGGTCGTGCAGCTGGTCACCGACTCCATCCCGCGCGCCCTGGGCATCCCCGCCGGGGACGTGCGGGTGGTCACCGCCCGCGAGGACGGCCCGGCCGGGGCCCGCGCGCTCAACGCCGCCTGCAAGGAACGGCTGAACCCGGGCCCCGGCGCCCTGGGCGGGTTCGACCCCGGCGACGCGGTGCTGCTGGTGGCCGCGGGGCCCGGGTACGGGCCGGGCGACACCGGGGTGCTGCGCGGCCCCGTCGAGGGCGGTGTGGAGGTGGAGCTGGCCGACGGCGCGAAGGCCACCGTCACCGACCCGGCGGCGCTGCGCCGGGGGTGGGCGCTCACCGTGGGTGCCGCCCACGGCGGCCGCTGGCCCGCCGTGGTGGGTGTGTTCCCGCCCGACGCGCCCGTGTCACGGCCCCGGGTGTACACCGTGCTGACCCGCGCCCTCCGCCACGTGTCCCTGGTGGACGCCACCGGCGGCGCGCTGGAGACCGGGGTGCGCGAGACCCTGGCCCCCGACCGCGTCACCCGGCTGGTCCAGATCCTGCGCGAGGGCTGACCCGGTCCGGGTTCGGCCGAGGATGCGCCGGACCTCCGGCATGCGCTCCACCACCGGCGTTCCGACGGTGCGGCCGTCCTCCACCACCGTGTACGGCCGGCGGCTCCGGCCCTCGCGGAGGGCGGGCGGCCCCCTGAGGTAGCGGTGACCCTCGACGGCCGTCTCCGGCCTCCCGTGCGTCGCGACCCTCACCGGGGCGGGCTCGCCGGCGGGACCGACGGGAACGATCACGGGCTTCCTCCGGGGCGGGAGGCGGCACGTCGCCACAGCGGCCGTCCCCGCGCACCCGGTTCTCCCCCGCGGTCAGCCCTGCGGGAGGTTCTCCTCGATGAGCGCGACGATCGCCGGGTCGTCGGGCACGGTCGAGGGCCGGAAGCGGTGGACCCGGCCGTCGGGCAGGACGAGGAACTTCTCGAAGTTCCACTTGACCCGCCCCGCGTCGCCCCCGGCGTCCGGGGTCCGGGTGAGCTCGGCGTACAGGGGGTGCCGCCCCTTCCCGTTCACCTTGACCTTGCTCATCATCGGGAAGGTCACGCCCCAGGTCATCGAGCAGTACTCGGCGATCTTGTCGTCTCCGCCGAACTCCTGGAGGAACTGGTTGCTGGGGAAGCCCAGCACGGTGAACCCGCGGTCGCCGTAGGTCTTCTGCAACTCCTCCAGGGCACCGTACTGGGGGGTGAGTCCGCAGCGGGAGGCCACGTTCACCACCAGGCGGACCTTGTCCGCCCACTCCCCGAACGTCGTCTCGCGCCCGTCGATCAGCGTCACCGGGATCTCGTTCAGCTCCGCCATGGTCCACTCCTCGTCACCGTGCCTGCGCGCCGGCTTCCAGAGTGCCAGAACCCGCCCGGCGCGCTCTCACCGGTCTCTCACCCGAACGGCGTACCGTGCCGCACGGCGACGAGCGAAGGCAGGAACAGTCGATGGCACATCCCTCCACCGGGTCCGAGGGTCCCCGGGTCCTCATCGTCGAGGACGAACCCAACATCCTGGAGCTGCTCACGGCGTCCCTGGAGCTGAGCGGCTTCACCACGCGCGGCGCACCCGACGCCGAGAACGCGCTGGCGGCCCTGGCCGGGTTCACCCCCGACATCGCCCTGGTGGACGTGACCCTGCCCGGGCGCAGCGGCCTGGACCTGGTCGGGGACCTGCGGGCGCGGGTCCCCGGGCTGCCGCTGCTGTTCCTCACCGCGCGGGACACGGTCGGGGACCGGATCTCGGGGCTGCGGGCCGGGGCCGACGACTACGTCACCAAGCCGTTCAGCCTGGAGGAGGTCGTCCTGCGGCTGCGGGCGGTGCTGCGCCGCGCCGGGGCCGAGGCGTCCGGGGAGCCGCTCCGCTACGGCGACCTGGAGCTGGACGAGGACGCCCACGAGGTGCGGCGCGGCGGGGAGCCGATCGACCTGTCGCCCACCGAGTTCGCGCTGCTGCGCTACCTGCTGGCCAACGCGGGCCGGGTGCTGACCAAGACGCAGATCCTGGACCGGGTGTGGGGCGGCCAGAGCGACGACGTGCGGGTGGTGGAGACCTACATCAGCTACCTGCGGCGCAAGATCGACAAGGACCGGCCGCCGCTGATCCGCACGGTGCGCGGGGTCGGCTACGGGCTGCGCCCGCCCCGGGGGGAGCGGTGAGGCGGCCGCGGTCGCTGCGCGGCGGGATCACCCTGGCGGTGCTGGCCCTGGTCGCCCTGGGGCTGGTGGTGTCGGGGGTGGCCGGGGTGCTGCTGCTGCGCCGGGCGCTGGTGCAGGAGGTGGACCACCGGCTGCGCGGGCTGGCGGCGGCCGAGGCGTCCCCGCTCGCCGCAGGGCCCGTGCCGGAGGGGGCCGGGTACCGGCCGCCGCCGCTGCCCACCGACCTGCGGTCGCTGTCGGTGTCCGCCGACGGCGAGGTGACGCAGAGCAGCGGGCAGAGTTCCGGGGACGAGGGGTTGCCCGACGTGTCCGGGGTCGGCGCCCAGGGCCTGCGCGAGCGCTCGGGCGTCCCCTTCACCCTGCCCGACACCGACGGCGGGGACGACTGGCGGGTGCTGGCCACCGCGCGGGAGGACGGGAGCGTCGCGGTGGTGGCGCAGTCGCTCGGCGGCATCGGCACCACCGTGCGCACCCTGGTGCTCATCGAGGTGTCGGTCGGAGCGGTGATCCTGGCCGCGCTGGGGGCCGGCGCGACCGCGGTGGTGCACCGCAGGCTGCGGCCGCTGCGGGAGATGGAGGAGACCGCCCGGGCGATCGCCGAGGGCGACCTGGACCGGCGGGTGCCCCGCGACGGCGCGGCGGCGGAGGTGGACCGGGTGGGCACGGCGCTCAACACGATGCTGGGCGAGCTGTCCCGGGCGTTGGCCGAACGCGACCGGTCGGCGGCCACCACGCGGCGGTTCGTCGCGGACGCCTCGCACGAACTGCGCACCCCGCTGTCGTCGATCCGGGGGTTCGCCGAGCTGTACCGCCAGGGGCGCACCCGGGGCGTGGTGGCCGGGGACGAGCGCGGCGACGGCTGGGTGGCGCGGATCGAGGGCGAGGCCGATCGGATGGGTGCGCTGGTGGACGACCTGCTGGTGCTGTCCCGGTTCGACGAGGAGCCCGCCCTGGAGCGGGCGGACGTGGAGCTGGGGGCGATCGCGCGGGAGGTCGCCGCTGCCGTGTCGGCGCGGGCGCCCGGGGCGTCGGTGCGGGTCGAGGCGCCCGCACCGGTGCGGGCCGTGGGCGATCCGGGCCGGCTGCGCCAGGTGCTGGAGAACCTGGTGGGCAACGCGGTCGCCCACACCCCCGAGGGGACGCCCGTGCTGGTGCGGGTGGACCGGGGGCCGGTGCCGGACGGGGACGCCCCGGCGTGGGCCGGGGAGCTGCCGCCGGAGGTGGCGGAGGTGGCGGTCGTGACCGTCGCCGACGAGGGTCCGGGGATCGCGGCGGCGGACCTGCCGTTCGTGTTCGACCGGTTCTACCGGGCGCCGGGGCCGCGCGGTCCGGGCGCCGGGCTGGGGCTGGCGATCGTGGCGGCCCTGGTGGGGGCGCACCAGGGGGTGGTGACGGCGGACGCCGGGCCGGGGGGCGGCACGGTGTTCACGGTGCTGCTACCCCTGGGGTGAGGGCCCGTCTGCTCGACACGCAGAGGCGGTCACCCACCGGGATCGTGCCCGTGGGCAAGGTCGGTGTCCCCTCTCGGTTCATTCAGTGACGCCCCGGATAACGGAACACGACAAGCCGGGCCCCTTTCCCGGGAGATCCCTGGGAGTTCGCTGGGAACGGCGGCGTCTTCGCCGGTGGGAGGGGGGAAGCGGGTCAGGGTTGGAATCGGGTGAGAGGGGTCTGGGCGCGCTTCGGCGGGCTTCCGGCAGGGCGGAGGGGGTCCGCGGCCGGGCCCGGCACCGGTCGGCTGCGGGCCCGGCGGCGGGTCATTCCTCCGGGACGCGTCCGGCGGACCGGCCGCCCCGGACCGCGGACCTGCGGCGCAGCAGGACCGCCACGGCGGCCCCCGCGATCAGCACCACCAGGACCAGCGCGACCCAT
>NZ_JASFDV010000113.1 GCF_030766825.1 Nocardiopsis sp. CC223A | reverse complement strand
GAGAACCGCCGCCCTCCACCCCGGGGGGTTGTCCACCCGCCCGGGACGCCCGGCCCCATCCGGTAGGGAGAACCGCCGCCCTCCACCCCGGGGGGTTGTCCACCCGCTCGCAAACCCCGACCCCAGCCGTGTCACGCCAGTGGGGTGCCCGGCCCCAGGGGGTCTTCGCGACAGAGGTGAAGGTTTCCAAAAGCTCAGCCGCTTGGAAACGGACGGGGCGCTACGCGTGGGCCCGGCCCCGGCCGCAGTCGGCGCCCGGCAGCTTGTGGAGGGAATCGTTGGGCGCACGTCCCGGGCGGTGGGGGTGTGACTGCCGGAGCCGGGTGCACGCGGAGCGTGCACACCCGCACCGCTTGGGGCGGGAGGCAATGGTCCGCCTGCAAAGGACAGGATGCTCCACGCTCGCTTGAAAGCCCGACCACAGGTGGGGTAACCCCGACCGTGCCCGCCCTCCGCCACCACAGGGGGTGAAAGGAAGGAAGATGGGCAACTTCCTGTTTCTGGGCGGGGAAGGTCACCGCAGCCCTTCACCCCTGCGGCGGAGGCCCCGCCCCCACCCGCCCAACGGTCCTACCCGCCCAACGATGGTGTCCCATCGAGTGGTGTGACTTTTCCGGTCCTGTTCCCGCGGATGCGCGTCAGCGGTGTCGGGCGGATCGGTGCACCGCCGCCTCCGGCGGCTTCTTCATCCCGGCCGGCGGGCCGCCGGTACGCGGTGGCCGCCCGGCTTCGGCCGACCATCGCGATGACCCGCAAGGACGCACCCGCGCGAAAATCACACCACTCCCGGGGACGTGACCGTCCTACCCGCCCAACGGTCTTACCCGCCCGGCGCCCCCACCCACCCCCACCCACCCCCGCCCCCACCCCCACCCCCCGAGGTCCCGTCGGGCCTTTCGCCCGACCATGTGAATATGCACCATTTCTAGCAATGCTTCTCATGTCCTTTTTGTGATTTCACTTTTGTGATTTTCTTGATCTCTCTTGCCGGGAAATTTTCGCTTCGGGTCGGAAGTCCCTTAAAGGGCGGTGGAACAGTAGTAGCTGTTCCATTGGAAAAGCATGAAAGGGAGGGCCATGCCCTACGGATCGGCAACGGGTTCGGGAGCCGTACTGGCGGCCACCGGCCTGGCCACGGGACACCTGTGGCTCATCGCGATCGGTCTGGTGCTGACACTCGTCGGCGCACTTTTCATCAGGGTCTCGTTCCGGGCGGACAGGGGACCGACCGAGTGACGACGGAACACGGATCCGAGGAACTGCCGAGCGCGCGCTGTGTGCGCCCCGGAATGGTCGCCGCACTGGCGGCGCTGGCCCTGAGCGGGTTCTTCGCCTGGGGTGCCGCGCACCTCGTGGTGATGATCCGCCACGGGGTGGGCGCCGAGACCAGCCTGGGACTGGTGTGGTTCGCGTGCTTCGCACTGCTGTGGTGGGTCCCGCTGGCGTGGCTCGAACGCCCGATGCGGGCCACCGAGGAGCAGACCGCCGAACTCGACCGGCTGTTCGTCACCGTGCAGATCCCGGTCTACAACGAGGACCCCCGGGTGCTGGAGATGTGCCTGCGCTCGGTCCTGGAACAGAGCCGCCCGGTGGACCGGATCCGGGTCGTCGACGACGGTTCCACCGACCCCGACACCGGGGCGGTGGCCGACTACGCCGACATCCGGGACCGGTTCCTGGACCGGGCCGCCGCGGCCGGGGTGGCGGCCACCTGGGACCGCACCCCCAACCGGGGCAAGCGCTACGCCCAGATGCACGTCCTGGCCCAGGACGACGCCGACATCTTCGTGACGCTCGACAGCGACTCGGTCATGGACCGGCACGCCGTGCGGGAGGGGCTCACGCCCTTCGCGGACCCGAAGGTGCAGTCGGTCGCCGGGCACGTCATCGTCCTCAACCGGGACGCCAACGTGCTGACCCGGATGACCGGCCTGCTGTACCTGCCGTTCACCCGGGGGCTGCGCAGCGCCCAGTCGGTCCTGCGCCGGGTCACGATCAACTCGGGGACGCTGGCCTTCTACCGGGCCCGCCTGGTCCGGGACCGGGCCGGGGTCTACGAGAACGAGACCTTCATGGGCCGCCCCATGCAGATGAACGACGACTCCATGCTCACCTTCTACGCGCTGCTCGAAGGTGACACGGTCCACCAGCCCTCGTCGCTGGTCTTCACCCTGGTGCCCGAACGCGCCGGGCACTACTTCGGCCAGCAACTGCGCTGGATGCGCGGCACGACCGTCCGGCACCTGTGGTGGCTGCGCTACATGCCGGTGCGGGGCGTCGTGTTCTGGGGGACGGTGCTGGAGTACCTCCACCTGTTCCTGGGGTACGCGATCCCCCTGCTGATCCTGGCCCACCCGGGGCTGCGGGCCCAGGCCGGGGACATCGCCGTGGCCGCGCTGGTGATCGGGACGGCCGTAGGCTACCTGATCTCGTTGCGGATCTTCACGATCGTGCGCTCGGACGAGACGGTGCTCCAGAGGTTCCTGTTGTTCCTGCTGGCACCGGTGGCCACGGTGTGGCGGCTGCTCTTCCTGCGGCCCCTCTACCTGTACGCGATGCTCACCTGCGGGCGCGTCGCCCAGTGGGGGACCCGGGACAGGGTCGAGGTGTCCCTGCCGACCGGGACCGCCGTGAAGTGACGCCGGAGGGCGGCGCTCGGGAAGGGCGCCGCCCTCCGTGCGACCGGCGGCGGCAAAGGGACGTTGACCGCTCCTTGGCCCTGATCCGTGCGCGGGACGGGTAGGTCCGCCCCGGAACTCTCACGGTTCCGGGGTCGGCCGGGACCGAACAGCACACCTTCAGGAGGGGCCCATGACGCGTGCCACCGGGACCGGGAGCAGGACCGCGGGCGTTCCGCGGACCAGGCGGGGGGACGACCACACGGGTGCGCCGGGGCCGTCCCCGGACGACACCGCCGACTTCGACAACGCCAACCGCGGCTTCATCGCCGCCGGCCCGCAGCACATCACCGGTGAGGACGGCAGGACCGTCTGGGACGTGCGCGACTTCTCCTTCCTCCTCGACGGCGCCGAGACCGCGCCGCCGACCGTCCACCCGCACCTGTGGCGGCAGAGCAGGCTGACCGCGATCAACGGCCTGTTCGAGGTCACCGAGGGCGTCTACCAGATCCGCGGCATGGACCTGTCCAACATGACGCTCATCGAGGGCGACACCGGGGTGGTCGTCATCGACCCGCTGGTGTCGGAGGAGGTCGCCGCCGCGGGGCTGGCCATGTACCGCGGACACCGCGGGGACCGCCCCGTCACCGCGGTCGTCTACACCCACCCGCACCTGGACCACTTCGGCGGCGTGGCCGGGGTCGTGGACGAGGCGGACGTCGCTTCCGGCAGGGTGCCGATCGTGGCACCCGAGCACTTCATGGAGCACGCGGTCTCGGAGAACGTCTACGCCGGCACCGCGATGATCCGGCGCGGCATGTACTTCACCGCCTTCGACCTCGCCCCCGGCCCCGAGGGCTTCGTGGGGGTGGGCCTGGGCGGCGGCACCTCCCGGGGGAGGGTGGGGCTGATCCCGCCGACCCTGGAGATCACCCGCACCGGCCAGGAGGAGACCCTGGACGGGGTCCGGTTCGTCTTCCAGATGACCCCGGGCACCGAGGCCCCCGCGGAGATGAACTTCCACCTCCCCGACCTCCGGGCCCTGTGCACCGCCGAGAACGCCTGCCACACCCTGCACAACCTGCTCACCCTGCGCGGCGCCCAGGTCCGCGACGCCCGCATGTGGTCGCGCTACCTCAACGAGACCATCGAGCTGTTCGCCGACGACTCCGACGTGGTCTTCGCCTCCCACCACTGGCCGACCTGGGGCACCGAGGACATCCGCGGGTTCCTCACCGAGCAACGCGACATGTACGCCTACCTGCACGACCAGACGCTGCGGATGATGAACAAGGGGGCGACCGGCATCGAGATCGCCGAGGAGCTGCCGCTCCCGCCCGGTCTGGAACAGGCGTGGAGCACCCGCGGCTACTACGGCTCCGTCTCGCACAACATCAAGGCCGTCTACCAGCGCTACATGGGCTGGTTCGACGGCAACCCCGCCCACCTGTGGCAGCACCCGCCCCGCGCCCAGGGCGAACGCTACGCCAGGGCCATGGGAGGAGTCGACGCCCTCGTGGACCGGGCCCGCTCCTTCGCCGACGAGGGCGACCTGAGGTTCGCCGCCGAGCTGGCCTCGCACGCGGTCTTCGCCGACCCCGACCACGCCGGGGCCAAGGACCTGCTGGCCGGGGTGCTGACCCGGCTCGGCCACGGGGCCGAGTGCGCCACCTGGCGCAACTTCTTCCTGGTCGGTGCGCAGGAGCTGCGCGAGGGGGTGCCGCCCACGGCCATCGCCCTGGCCGAGAACATGGCCTCGGCGCTCAGCGTCACCCAGATCCTCGACTCGGTGGGCATCCGCGTCGACGGACCGCGCGCCTGGCAGGAGGAGCTGTCCCTGGACCTGCACATGACCGACAGCGGTGAGCGGTACCGGGCGCTGCTGTCCAACGGGGTGCTCATCCACTACCCCGACCCCAAGGGCGACGGCGCGGACCTGACGCTGACCCTGTCCCGGCCGGAACTGCTGAGGCTCCTGGCCACGGGGGACCTGGACGGGGTCGAGCACGAGGGGGACCCCGGGGTGCTCCGGCGGCTGACGGCGGTCCTGGACGAGGCGCGCCCCGACTTCCCGGTCGTCACGCCCTGAGGGGGCGGGCCGGGAGGCGTCCCCAGCGGCTGCCCGGGAGGCGTCCCCCCGACTTCCCGGTCGTCACGCCCTGAGGGGGCGGGCCGGGAGGTGTCCTCAGCGGCTGCCCGGGAGGCGTCCCCAGCGGCTGCCCGGGAGGCGTCCCCAGCGGTTGCCCGGGAGGCGTCCCCCCGACTTCCCGGGGACCCGCACCCCCGCTACGGAGGGTCATGTCCCGTCGAGTGGTGTGAGAACACCGGCTGTTCGGACAAGGACGAGTCGCCGACCGGGGCGTTGTCGCCTTCGGCACCCGGGGGTCGAACGAAGTCGCACCCCTCGGCGGGACACCACCCTACGGAGCGGCCGACAGGCCGACAGGCCGACCGGCGGCCGGGAGCGGTGCGTCCGCTCCCGGCCGCCGCGTTGCGGGGCGGTGGTCACCGTCCGACCGGACCGGCCTCGACGAACTCGCCGCGCGTGGTCTCCACCACGATCACGAGCTGGTCGGGGACCTGGCCGCGCAGGTCGGCCAGGAGGGTGCCGACCGGCGGCACCTCCCGGGCGCGGACCTCGACGTGCATCGTCCGGGAGGCCGTGTACACGCGGGTGACCGAGGCGTCCGGCTGCTGCGCGATCCAGCGGTCGGCGGCCTCCTCGACCCGGTGCGTCCACACCGTGATCAGGACGGTGGCGGTGGTGTTGGCGGCCAGGAGGACGAACACGACCGTGAACAGCGCGCCCAGGATGATCCGCGGCCTGCGCCCCGAGCCGGCGTCCCCGTCCCCGCCGGCGTCCCCGTCCCCGCCGGCGTCCCCGTGCCCGGCGGCCGCGAACACCACCATGCCCGCGAAGACCAGGGCGAGCAGGTTGGACAGGAACAGCACCGCGGCCCCGACCGCCAGCCACAGCGCGCCCTCCCCCAGGCACACGCCCACCACCACCAGGGGCGGGACCAGGGAGATCGCGATGGCCACCCCGGGCAGGACCGCGGCCACATCGCGGCGGCACAGGCCCACCGCCCCGGCCGCCCCGGTGGCCAGGGCGGCGACCAGGTCCAGCAGCCCGGGGGAGGTCCGCCCGGCGACCTGGCTGTTCTGGAGCAGGTCGTAGCCGCCGGGGACGACCACGGAGAACACCAGGCCGACACCGATCACGAGCAGGCACCCCAGGACGACCGTGCGGACCGAGTCGGTCCGGCTCCGGCGGACGATGCCCAGGGCGATCCCCATGATCGGGGTGGACAGCGGGGCGATGATCATCGCCCCGATCACCGTGGCCGTGGAGTCGGTCAGGACGCCCCCGGCGGCGATGAGCGCGGACAGCGTGAGCATCGTCCAGAACGCCGATCTCTTGGCGCGGCTGTCGCCCGTGGACAGGTCGAGGTCGTGCACCAGGTCGTCCGTGGTGCGCAGTTGCGAGGCGGGCAGGACGCGTTCGAGGATTCCGCTGAGCATGGGTCGAGTATCGCGACGCGGGCGCCGTGAGCACCGAAGACACGACGGAGGGGCCGCGGCGGGTCGGGCGGCGGCCGGGCCCGGAATGCTCCGCCGAACACGATCTAGGCGGACCGCTGCTGCGCCTTCCACGCTCTGTGGAGCTCGCGCCGGCGGTCGTACTCCTTCTTGGCGCGCTGCCGCGGATCGGCCTCGGGGGTCAGGGCCGCCGGGCCCATGACGTGCAGGAGCGCGTAGTTGAGACGGAACCCCGTTCTGTACAGCAGCGAGAACGAGTCTTTTCCGCTCGGCTTGTCCATGGCCGTCCACCTCACTGATCGCCGGGATCGCGGGTGCACACCGCGTGAATGCGATCGAGTGGAGAATCCACCGTCCCACAGGTCCGCGGCCCCCGCCCGGCCAGCGTATCGGCCCGGATCCGGACGTCCCGGTCGCCCCACCCGAGGCGGGTGCGGCGCACGGGAGGCCCGGGCCCGCCCCCGGTCGTCCGGGCCCGCCCCCGGTCGTCCGGGGGCGGAGCCCGCCTGCCGGGAGAGCGGGGGACGGCCGCCCGCTCTATGCCGACCGGCGGGGGCTACTCGTTGACCAGCAGGATCTTGCCGAAGTGCCCGCCCCCGGTCGTCCGGGGGCGGAGCCCGCCTGCCGGGAGAGCGGGGGACGGCCGCCCGCTCTATGCCGACCGGCGGGGGCTACTCGTTGACCAGCAGGATCTTGCCGAAGTGCCCGCCCGCCTCCAGCCGCCGGTGTGCTTCGGCGGCCTCGGACATGGGCAGGACCCGGTCGATGATCGGTTTGACGGCTCCGCTCCCGACCAGCGGCCAGACCTCCTTCTGCACCCCGGCCACGATGGCGGCCTTCTGCTCCGGGGAGCGCGAACGCAGGGTGGTGCCGTGCACGGAGAGGCGCTTGAACAGCAGGTCGGCGAGGTTGAGCGGCGCCTCCAGGCCGTTCTGGAGGCCGATGACGACCATGCGCCCGTCGGCGGCCAGGGAGCGGATGTTGCGCTCGAAGTAGTCGCCGCCGATGATGTCGAGGATCACGTCGTAGGGGCCGTGGTCGGCGAAGTCCTCGGTACGGTGGTCGACCACCGCGTCGGCGCCCAGCTCCCGCACCCGGGCGGCCTGTTCGGGGCCGCCGACGGTGGTGGCGACGCGGGCGCCGCGCGCCTTCGCGATCTGGATCGCCATGGTGCCGATGCCCCCGGCCCCGCCGTGCACGAGGAAGGTCTCGCCCGCGGCCAGGTTCGCCGTCATGAAGACGTTGGACCATACGGTGGCAGTCGCCTCGGGCAGCGACGCGGCCTCGACCAGGCCCACCCCCTCGGGGATCGTGAGGAGCTGGCCTGCGGGAACGGCGACCTTCTGCGCGTAGCCGCCGCCGGTGAGCAGCGCGGCGACCTCGTCGCCGACCCTCCACCCGGTCACGCCGGGGCCGAGCGCGGAGATGCGGCCGGAGACCTCCAGGCCCGGATAGGGGGAGGCGCCCTCCGGCACGGGGTAGAGGCCGATCCGCTGGACGGCGTCGGCGCGGTTGAGCGCGGTGGCCGCCACGTCGACGACGACCTCGCCGGGTGCGGGCGCCGGGTCCTCGACGTCGGTCCATTCCAGTACCTCGGGGCCGCCGAACTCCTTGATCGTGATCGCCTTCATGACATCTCCTCTGTTCCTCTGTGGCCGGGACGATCGAATGTACGCACTGCTTACATTATGCGTGAAAGTGTGCAGCGTCAACATTGGTTCGCGGTTTCGGTCGGCGATCCGTGTCACGTCGCCCGTGCGGGCGCGTCGGGATTGACCGGGTCCGGCCGCCGAATTAATGTGAGCACTGCAAACACACTGGGGAGGGCGGAACGATGGCGAGCGTGCTCTACGTGATCACCGCGGCGGACCGCTGGACACTGAACGACGGGACGGTCCACCCCTCCGGCTACTGGGCCGAAGAGGTGGCCGTCCCGCACCGGATCTTCACCGAGGCCGGGTGGGACATCACCATCGCGACCCCCGGCGGCAGGGCCCCGACCCTGGACCGTCTCAGTCTGGGCCTGGCGGGCGGGACCCCGGGGAAACGCCGCGCGGTGAAGGCCTACCTGGAGGGCATCCGGGAGGCCCTCGACCACCCGGTGCCGCTCGAATCCGTCGACGCCGACGACTTCGACCTGGTCTTCTACCCGGGCGGACACGGACCCATGGAGGATCTCGCCTACGACGGGACCTCCGGGGCCCTGTTGGCCGACCGGCTGGCCTCGGGTCGCCCCCTCGCGCTGCTGTGCCACGCCCCGGCGGCGATCCTCGCCGCGACCGGTCCCGACGGCGCCTCGCCCTTCGCCGGCCGTCGGATGACCGGGCTGTCCAACCGGGAGGAGCTGCTCAACCGGTTCGCGAGGAAGGCGCCCTGGCTGTTGGAGGACCGGCTCAGGGAGGCGGGCGTGGAGTACTCCAAGGGCCTGATCCCGCTGCGCCCGCACATCGTGGTCGACGGGAACCTCTACACCGGGCAGAACCCGCAGTCCTCGGAGAGGCTCGCCGAGCGGCTGGTCGCCGACATCACCGCCTCCTCCGAGTCCGCGCGTTGACCCGCGTGCGTCAGCGGCCATCCCGCGCCGCCGCATTCCGCGCCGCCGCATTCCGCGCCGCCGCATCCCGCACCGCTCCGCCTCGCACCGCTCCGCCCCGCGGGGCGGACAACCAGGTGCGGTAGCGGCGCAGCGCCCGGCGCTGCCCGACCTGCTCGCGGAGCAGGGCGTACGCCGGGAGGACGCCGGGCCGCGGAGACCTCCCGCGGGCGATGCGCCGCAGCTGGTGGCGTACCTGGGCCATGCCCGCCGCCGAGGCCAGTGCCTTGTTCGACCACGTGACCGGCCGCATCGCCCGGTCGGCCTCGCGGCCGTCCCGCCAGCGGGCGGGCAGGTCCGGGGTGACGGCCAGGGCGGTGCCCATGCCGACGACCGCCACACCGCTCGCCACCACCTCCTCGGCGGTGGCGCGCCGGGTGACGCCGCCGGTGAGCATCAGCGGCAGCGGGCTGGTCTCCACCAGGTCCCGGGCCAGGTCCAGGAAGTAGGCCTCCCGGGCCCGGGTGCGCTCGTCGGCGGAACGGCCGGTCATCGCCGGGCTCTCATAGCTGCCGCCGGACAGTTCCACCAGGTCGACGCCGAGGGGTTCGAGCATCGCGATCACCCGTCGCGCGTCGTCCACGTCGAACCCGCCCCGCTGGAAGTCGGCGGAGTTGAGCTTCACCGCGACCGCGAAGGACGGCGAGACGGCGGCGCGGACCGCGCGAACGACGTCCAGCAGCATCCGTGCCCGGTTCTCCAGCGACCCGCCCCAGGCGTCGGTGCGCTTGTTGACCAGGGGGGACAGGAACTGCGACAGCAGGTACCCGTGCGCGGCGTGGACCTCCACCCCGTCGAACCCGGCCTGTTCGGCGCGCGCGGCCGTGACCGCGAACCGCTCCACCGTGGCCTCGATCTGTTCGGGGGTCATGGCGGTGGGGCGGCCGAAGTTCCCGCTGAGGCGGCCCAGGTCGACACCCACCGCGGACGGGCCCCACACGACGCCGGGCATGTCGGCCCCGACCTGGCGGCCGGGGTGGTTGACCTGCATCCACACCGCGGCCCCGCCGGACCTGGCGGCCCGTGCCCACTCGGTGAAGGGCTCCAGCGGGGCGGCCTCGTCGAGCACCACGCCGGCGGGCCCGGTCAGCGCCTCGGCGTGGACCATGACGTTCCCGGTGATGAGCAGGCCGGTGCCGCCCGCCGACCAGTGCCGGTACAGCGACACCAGTCTCCGGTCGGGCAGCTGGCCCTCGCCCGTCATGCTCTCCTCCATCGCCGCCTTGGCGATCCGGTTGGGCAGCACCGCGCCGGAGCGCAGGCGCAGGGGGGAGTACAATCCGCCGGTCATCACAGTCCCTCTTTCCTCGGGTCCGCATATAATGTGTGCAATGCTCACATTAGAGGGGGGATGTGGGCGCTGTAAACATCAGGGAGGGTGATCCGTGTCGCAAGCGAACGGCAAGTACCACCACGGCGACCTGCGTGCCGCCTGTCTGCGCGCGGCCCGGGAACTGCTGGAGGAGGACGGCGGAGCCGCGCTGTCCCTGCGGGCGGTGGCCCGGCGGGCCGGGGTGTCGGCGACGGCCCCCTACCGCCACTTCGCGGACCGCGACGCGCTCGTCTCCGCGGTCGCAGCACAGGGGTACCGCGAGCTCGCCGAGCACCTGGCCGGGGCGCACCCCGACCCCCGGACCCCGGACGACCTGGCCGAGATCGCCATCGCCTACGTCCGCTTCGCGCTGGAGCGCGCGGCGCTGTTCCGGGCGATGTTCGCCGAGCCCTGCGACCCGAACAGCGAGGAGCGGGTCGCCGCGACCGCCGCCATCTGGGAGTACGTCCACGGCATCGTCCACGGGGTCTTCCCCGGGGCCGACCCCGAGGCGCTCTCCGTCGGGGTGTGGTCCTTCGTCCACGGCCTGGCGTTCCTGCACCTGGACGGCAAACTCGACGCCGCCGACCCCGGGGCGGTCGCCGACCGGGTCCGGGAGACCGTCCGAACGCTGCTCGCCGCCTCCGCGGCGGTGCGGCGGGCGCAGGCGTGACGAAGGGCGGCACCGGCCTCGGAAAGGCCGGTGCCGCCCCGTTCCCGGGCGCGCCGCGCCTCAGCGCACGCCCACGCGCCTCATCACCTTCAGTGCGACCGTCAGGCCCTGCGCCCAGGTCCGGTAGGACACCCCGGCGGGCGGGGCGAACCCCAGCAGCCGCTGGTGCGCGATCGTCTGCGGCTCGGTGTACTTGAGGATGCCCTCGGCGCCGTGGCGGCGGCCCAGCCCCGAGTCGCCCATGCCGCCCATCGGTGCGTCGATGCTGCCCCAGGCCGCCGCGAAGGCCTCATTGACGTTGACCGTCCCGGCGTGCAGCCGGGCGGCCACCGCCCGCCCCCGGGCGCCGCTGCGGCTCCACACGCTGGCGTTGAGCCCGTACGGGGTGGCGTTGGCGCGGGCCACCGCCTCGTCGACGTCGCGGTACCGGTACACCGACACGACCGGCCCGAAGGTCTCCTGGTCGTACAGCGCCATGTCCGGGGTGACGCCGGTGAGGACGGTCGGCTCGTGGAACAGCGGCCCCAGGTCGGGCCGCACCCGGCCGCCGGCCAGGACGGTAGCGCCCTTGGCGACGGCGTCCGCCACGTGCGCGGTGACCGTCTCCAGCTGGGACCGGTTGGTCAGGCTGCCCACGTCGTAGCCGTAGTCGTACCCGGCGCCGATCCGCAGCTCCCTGGTGCGGGCGGCGAACGCGGCGACGAACTCGTCGTAGAGGGCGTCGGCCACGTACATGCGCTCGATGGACACGCACAGCTGCCCGGCCGAGGGGAACGCCGCGGCGATCGCCCCGTCCACCGCGCGGTCGACGTCGGCGTCGTCCAGCACGACCATGGCGTTCTTGCCGCCCAGCTCCAGGGAGGCGCCGATCAGGCGTTCACCGGCGTCTGCGGCGATCCGGCGCCCGCTCGCGGTGGACCCGGTGAACATCATGTAGTCGGCGTTGTCCATGAGCGCCCCGCCGATGGAGCTCCCGCGGCCGACCGCCATCTGCCACACGCCGGCGGGCAGCCCCGCCTCGTGCATCAGGTCCAGCGCCCACAGCGCGGTCAGGGCGGTCTGGGTGTCGGGCTTCTGGACGACGGCGTTGCCCGCCATCAGGGCGGGGATCGCGTCGCCCGCCGCCATGCTCAGCGGGTAGTTCCACGGCGAGACGACGGCGACGACCCCCTTGGGGTGGCGCAGCTCGGTGGTGCGGGTCAGCAGGGGCATCGCGCCCCGGCGGCGCTTGGGCGCCAGCAGCCCCGCCGCCCTGCGCGCGTAGTACCGGGCGGTCAGCGCGATGTCGGTGACCTCCAGGAACGCGTCCCGGCGGGTCTTGCCGTTCTCGGCCTGCATCAGGTCCAGTGCTTCGTCCCGGCGCTCGACGACCAGGTCGTGGAAGCGCAGCATGATCCGCCTGCGCTCGCGCGGCGGGGTGGCGGCCCAGCCCTCCTGGGCGGTGCGGGCCCGCGCGAACGCCGCCTCGACGTCCGCGGGCGCGGAGACCGGAAGGTCGGCCAGCGGGCCCCCGGTGTAGGGGGCTGTGGTGGTCGTCCGGGCGGCGTCCGGGGCGGCCGCGACGTGCGCGGTCAGCCGTCGGATCAGGGCCGGGGTCAGCGTCGGCGGCAGCCCGGGGCCACCGGCGGGTGCGGCGGGTGCGGCGGGGCCGGTGGTCGTGGCGCGGCTCCGCGTCGTCCTCCCGGACGGCGGGCCGCCCGCGGCCTTCGCGGCCATGGTCGGTCCGGTCCCGGGACCGGCCCCGGGACCGGTCGTCGGCTCGGTGTCGGTCATCACTGTCTCCTCTGGTCTTTCGCGCTAGCGGTTGCGCACCGAGATCGGGACCGGCATGTGCAGTGCGGCCTGGCCCTCGGTGGTGACGTCGAACCGGACGGTCCTGATCGGGTCGAGCGAGCGCAGGTCGTCGGACATCCGGCCGCTCCCGGCCTTGAGGACCAGGTCACGGGGTGACCGCGTGCCTCCCGCCGAGAGCACGTTGGTCTGGTTCAGGGTCGAGTGCCAGGCGCCGTCGATCGTCGTGTACGAGGTGAGCGTCGAAACGCGCTCACCGGACGGGTGCGCGGTCTGGGCGGGCGTGGACGCCGACAGCGTCAGATCGTCGCCGCCGGAGTCGTTGCCCACCCGTGCGGTGGTCCTGTCGGAGTCGATGCCGACGTCGAGCCCGGTGACCCACTTGGGGAATCCGTAGCCGTCGTGGCCGCGGACCCGGGCGATGTCGCTGCTGACCGGCAGGGACAGGACGTAGGCGTGGAGGTCGTCGTTCTTGAGGCCCGCGACGAGGTCGACGAACCCGAGCCGGCCGTGCCGGGCGGGCCGGACCGGGATCGCGACGGCGGCCTCGGTGTAGAAGTCGATGTCGCACACGTCGTAGCGGAAGAACATGACCGAGGCCAGCCCCAGACCCGGCGCGACCTCCAGCGGCGCCAGTTCCTGCGGCAGGCGGGAGCGCAGCGCCCGCGACCGGGCGAGCATCGTGACCCGCGCCGTGGAGATCCGGTAGTAGAAGTTCGGCGTGAGCGTCGGGCCGATCGGCGACTCGACCCTGGTCTTGGGCAGTCGGCGGAAGAAGTCGACGCCGCTGACGCGGGGGTCGCGGGCGACCTCGTCCAGATCGGTGTCCATCCGGTAACGGTCGTACAGGCCGCCCCTGGGAACGGCGACCGTGCGGCCGCCGAGGTCGACCTCGACGGTGTCCTGCTGGGCCGGTGACATCGGCATCTCCTCGAACAGCTAATGTGTGCGGTGCTCACATGAGCGTACGCGCACAATGTATGCACCGTCAACAATGAGTGCGGTCACAAACGGCGAGGCCCCCGCCCCGGAACCGGGACGGGGGCCTCACAGCAGGTCAGGAGGACGCGCGGGGTGGCCCGGCGGCGGGTCGGCGCCCGGCCTCCCGGGGTGGGACGCGCCGGACGGCGATACCGCGGGGCGGGAGGACGCCGGCGTCCCCGCCCCGCCCGGCGGATCCCCGCCCGGCGGTCCCGGTCAGCGGGACCCCCGGCAGGTGGCCGATCTTCACGGGCTCATCGGTGCGGCTGGCCAGGAAGTGGTACTCGGCGCCCTCTCCCGCGCGCACGGCCAGTTCGACGCGCCCGCGCAGCTCCTCGGGGAGTTCGCCGCCGATCCCGGCCCCGGCCAGCAGCCGCTCCAGCAGGGCGGTGCGGTGCCCGCCGTCCAGGCGGGTGGAGACGTAGCAGGCGCTGCCGCCGCCGGGGACGGAACGCCGGGTCACCGCCGCGCCGCCCGCCAGGTCGCCGTCGGCGTAGCGGGCCCAGACCTCGGTCCCGGGCGCCGTCACGGTGATCCGGTCCGACCACACGGTCCCGATGCCGCCGTCGTCCAGGACGACGCAGGTGCCCTCGGGCAACGGGGCGAACTCGTCGACGCGCAGTCCCAGCAGGTCGCGCAGCGGCCCCGGGTGGCCGCCCGGGTGGATGTGGTCGTTCTCGTCGACGATCCCGGAGAAGTAGGTGGTGACCAGGTGGCCGCCGCCCGCGACGTAGCCGTGCAGGCGTTCGGCGGTGGGGCCGGGCAGCACGTGCAGCAGGGGCGCGACGACCAGGTCGTACCCCTCCCAGGCGGCGTCGGTGGGCAGCACGTCCACGCGCACACCCGCGTCGAGGAAGGCGGTGTACCAGTCCAGGGCCTCACGGTGCGCGTCCAGCAGCGAACTGGGCAGCGAGTCCCGGCGCACCGCCCAGGACGACTCCCAGTCGAAGACGAGGGCGGCGCGGGCGGGGAGCCTCCACGTCCCGGCGACCTCGGCGAGGTCCTCGGCCAGGACGCGGCCCAGCTCGGTGACGTCGCGGAACACCGGGCTGTCGGGCCCGGCGTGCGGCAGCATCGCCGAATGGTACTTCTCCGCACCGGCGGCCGACTGCCGCCACTGGAAGAAGCAGACGGCGTCGGCGCCGTGCGCCACGTGCAGCAGCGAGTCGCGCGCCAGCTGGCCCGGGGCCTTGGGCGGGTTGACGCGCCGCCAGTTGACCGCGCCGGTGGAGTGCTCCATCAGGTACCAGGGGCGGCCGCGGGCCAGGCCGCCGGTCAGGTTGGCGCTGAAGGAGAGCTCGTCGGCCCCGCCGGGGCCGGGCTGCACGTAGTGGTCGTTGGAGACGAAGTCGACCTCGTGGGCCCAGTCGGCGTAGTTCATCCCCGCGAGGTCGCCCATGACCATGAAGTTGGTGGTCACCGGGATGCCCGGGGCGGCGCGGCGCAGCACCTCGCGTTCGGCCCGCAGGTGGTCGCGCAGGGCGTCGGAGGAGAAGCGCGTGAAGTCGAGCTGCTGCGTGGGGTTGGCGTGCGAGGCCGCCAGCCGGGGCGGCAGGATCTGGTCCCAGCCGGTGTAGCGCTGGGACCAGAAGTCGGTGCCCCAGGCGTGGTT
Organism: Nocardiopsis sp. CC223A; assembly: GCF_030766825.1. Lineage (GTDB taxonomy): Bacteria > Actinomycetota > Actinomycetes > Streptosporangiales > Streptosporangiaceae > Nocardiopsis. The sequence continues at coordinate 2,902 of NZ_JASFDV010000113.1, read as the reverse complement.
GAGTCCGTCGAGGCCGCCGTAGCGGTCGCGCAGCCAGGCGCGGAAGGCGGCCGCGGCGTCGTCGGAGTAGTCGTAGAAGTTGTGGCAGCCCAGCTCGTTGGACACGTGCCAGGCCGCCAGCGCGGGGTGGCCGCCGTAGCGCCCGGCCAGGGCCCCGGCCAGCTCCAGCGCGTACCGGCGGAACACCGGTGACGTGGGACGCCAGTGCTGGCGGGCGCCCGGCCACACCGTCTCCCCGGTCCGGGTGACCGGCAGCACCTCGGGGTGGGCGGTGGTGAGCCAGGCCGGGGGAGAGGCGGTGGCGGTGGCCAGGTCGACGGCGATGCCGTTCCCGTACAGCCGGTCCATGAGCTCGTCCAGCCAGCCGAAGTCCCAGGTGTCCGGTCCCGGTTGCAGCCGCGACCAGGAGAAGACGCCGAGCGTGACGATGTTGACCCCCGCCCGGCGCATCAGCCGCAGGTCCTCCTCCCACACCTCGCGCGGCCACTGCTCGGGGTTGTAGTCGGCGCCGTAGGCGAAGCGCGGGCGGTCGGGGTCGTGCGGCCAGCGCAGCCAGTCGCGTGAACCGGCGAGGGGCATGGGTGGGTCCCTTCACGGGGCGGGCGGGGGCGGCGGGCGCCGCCCCCGCGGGGCGGGCCGGCGCCTATCCGCCGGCGGTGACGGTGAAGCCCTGGTCCTCGCCGTAGCGGACCGAGGCCTCCTGCCAGGCCGCCAGCCCTTCGGCGAGGGTGGTGTCGGAGACGTAGGCCTGGCCGACGGTGTCGTTGAACAGGGAGTTGGCGTGCGCCTGGTAGGGCAGGTAGGACCACCCCTCGCGCACGTCGGCGGCGGACGCGGCGTAGACCTCGTTGACCCGCTGGCCCCCGAAGTACTCGGACTCGGCGGAGAGGAACTCCTCCGACTCCAGGTCGGCCACGGTGGCGGGGAACGCGCCTCCGGCGAGACGGCTCTGCACGCCCTCGCCCGCGTTGGCGTACTCGATGAACGCGTAGGCGAGGGCCTCGTTCCCGGCGCCGACCGGGACGGCCAGGGAGCTGCCCCCGTTCTCGGCGCTCGCGGTGTCCCCCTCCTCCCAGACGGGCGGCGGGGCGACCCGCCAGGAGCCCGCGGCGGCGGGGGCTCCCGCCTCCAGGTTCAGGCCCATCCAGGCGCCGGTGACGAGGGTGGCGACGGTGCCGTCGCCCAACGCCTGGTACCACTCGTCGGTCCAGGAGCCGACGTCCAGGAGCAGGTCCTCGTCGATGAGCTGCTGCCAGGTGTCGGTGTAGCGCGCGGTGCCCGCGTCGGTGAAGTCGATGGTCACCTCCTCCCCGTCGACCCGGTAGGGCCGCCCGCCCGCCTGCCAGATGAAGGTGGTGGTGCTGCCCGCGTCGCCGTTGTCGGCGGCGATGCGGACGTCGGGGTCGGCCTCCTTGAGATCCCGGGCGGCCTCGACGTACTCGTCCCAGGTGGTGGGCACTTCGACCCCGAGGTCGTCGAACACGTCCTGGTTGTAGAACAGGGCGATGGGGCCGGAGTCCATGGGCAGGGCGTGGACCGCGCCGTCCCCGCCGCCGACGGCGTTCCACGGTCCGGGGGTGTAGGTGTCCTCCAGTGCGTCGGCGCCCAGCGGCGCCAGGTCGGTCAGGTGCCCGGCGATGGTGAACTGGCCCAGCGCGTAGTACTCGATCTGGGCCACGTCGGGCAGCCCGGACCCGGCGGACAGGGCGTTCTGGAGGGCGGTGTACTGCTCGTCCCCGGTGCCGACGTTGACCAGGTCGACGGTGACGTTCGGGTGGGCGGCCTCGAAGTCCTCGACGACCTGGTCCAGGGTGGGCTCCCAGGCCCAGACGGTGATCTCGCCGCCTTCCTCCAGGGCCGTCCGGACGTCCTCGGGGCCCAGGCCGGAGGCGGTGCCGCCGTCGGAGCCGCCTGAGCCGCAGGCGCCCAGCGCCAGGCACAGGGCGCCGGCGACGGCGGCGCGCAGTGCGGTGGGCCGGAGGGCGGTGGGGCGCGGGCGGCGCCGGGGTGTGTTTCGACTGTTCACGGGGGGTCTCCTGGGTCGGGGTTCCGGGGAGGGGGTGGGGGAGGGGGTCAGCCCTTGAGGCTCCCGGCGGTCAGTCCCGACCGCCAGTAGCGCTGGAGCAGCAGGAAGGCGGCGATCAGGGGCACGATCGTCAGCAGCGATCCCGTGATGACCAGGTGGAACACGGGCTCCCCGCCGGCCGTCGCCGCCTGGGCGTTCCAGGCGTTGAGGCCGAGGGTGAGGGGGAACCAGTCGGGGTCGCGGATCATGATCAGCGGCAGGAAGTAGTTGTTCCAGGTCGCCACCATCGTGAAGAGCAGGACCGTGGCGGTGCCGGGCGCCAGCAGCGGCAGCACCACGGAGAAGAAGGTGCGGACCTCCCCCGACCCGTCGATGCGCGCCGCCTCCAGCAGCTCCGCGGGCACGGCCTGGGAGGCGAAGACCCACATCAGGTACAGGCCGAAGGGTGAGACCAGGGACGGGACGATCACCGCCCAGGGGGTGTCGGTCAGCCCCATCCGGCTGAACATCAGGAAGGTGGGCACGGCCAGGGCGGTGCCGGGGACCGCGGCGGCGCCCAGGACCACCGCGAACACGGCCCGGCGCCCGGGGAAGTCGAACCTGGCCAGGGCGTACCCGCCGAGCATCGCCAGCAGGGTGGCGCCGCCGGCGCCCGCCACCACGTAGAGCACCGTGTTGAGCAGCCAGCGCACGAAGGCCCCGTCGCCGTAGGTGAGGGTGGTGGCGACGTTGTCGAACAGGGCGAAGTCGGAGCCGAACCACAGCCCGAAGGAGTTCAGCAGCGACTCCTGGCTCTTGGTGGCGTTGACGACCAGCCAGACCAGCGGCACCAGGGAGTACACCATGACCAGGCCGGTGACCAGGGTCAGGGCGATG
>NZ_JASFDV010000112.1 GCF_030766825.1 Nocardiopsis sp. CC223A | reverse complement strand
GACCGCGGCACCGGATGCTGCGAGAACCAACGAACACTCCCTCCTTACGTTGCGCAATATGCAACGTATTCCATGATGCACAACGGAATGTGGATCACACTGGGGGTTACCCGGGGGTCTGTCAAGGCCTGGAAGGGAAGTTCGTGGGTTTTGATCGTCAATTAACCAGGGATTGATATATCAGAAATCCCGCACGGGGGCCGACCGCGCGGCCACCGTCGTGCGGTCGGCCGCGCGGTCAGCGACTGACGTAGGCCATCCGGCCGGCCAGGTCGCGCGCCCCCTGGCGCAGCTCCTCCACGACCTCGGGGATGCGCTTCTTCGACAGCCGGTACGCCGGACCGGACGCGCTGATCGCGGCGATCACGTCCTGACCGGGCCCGAACACCGGCACGGCGATCGAGTGCAGCCCCGGCTCCAGTTCCTCGAAGCAGGTGGCGTATCCGTCCTCGGCCACCTCCTTGAGGGCATCGCGCAGCTTCTGCGGGTCCGTGATCGTGCGCGCCGTGTAGGACGCGAGGTCCCCGACGAACAGCCCGTCCAGTTCGCCCGGGGGGATGAAGGCCAACAGCACCTTGCCGCTGGCCGTCGCGTGCGACGGCGTGCGCTGGCCGATCCAGTTCTGCGCCGCCACGGCCGACGTGCCCAACGCCTGGCTGACGTTGATCGTGTCCGTCGCGTCGAGCAGGGCGACGTTCACCGTCTCGCCGAGGCGCTCGGCCAGTTCCTCGCACACCGGGTTGCCGACCTGGACGATGTCGAGTTGACCGGCGACGGTACCGGCGAACTGCAGCATGCCCATGCCGATGCTGAACCTGCCGCGCTCCCCGTGCTGCTCCACGAGCCCTCTCGCCTGGAGGGTGTAGACCAGCCGTGACGCGGTGGACTTGTGCACCCCCAACTCGGCGGCGATCTCCGTGACTCCCATCTCCGCTCGCGCGAGGAGCTTGAGGATGGTGATCGCCCGGTCCACCGACTGCACCAGGGCCGGTTCCCGCTCCCCCATGTCTTTCCCTGAGTTGCTCATAATGCAACTATAACCGATAGGCGCAACTCTCGGAAAATTCGCCCGCGCGGTCCTTGACGGCGCGTCGATCGCCCGCCCATCATGATGTTGCGCATCAAACAAGTTGTTCCGTTATATGCAACGGAGGCCCTGATGATCTCTGCACCCGTGACGAACCTGCCCGAGGGCGCGAACACGGCGGAGCACGTGATGGTCCCGGCGTGTGCCGTGGCGGACCTGCCCGAGGGCGAGTCGTTCCGCATCCCCGGAGAGGTCCCGATCGCCGTCTTCAACGCCGACGGCGAGATCTACGCCATCGACGACACGTGCAGCCACCAGGACGCCTCGCTCTCCGAGGGGTGGCTCGAAGGATGCTTCGTCGAGTGCCCGCTCCACGCCGCGAGCTTCGACCTCCGCACGGGCATGCCGACCTGCCTCCCGGCCAAGAAGCCGGTCCGCACCCACCCGGTGGTGGTGCAGGACGGCATGGTCCACGTGGTCGTACGGAACCAGGAGGCCGTCGCGTGAGGAGCGTGGTCGTCGTCGGCGCCTCGCTGGCGGGAATGCGCGCCGTCGAGGAGCTCAGGGCGCAGGGCTTCGACGGCCGGATCTCGGTCGTCGGCGAAGAGCCGTACCTGCCGTACGACCGTCCGCCGCTGTCGAAGGCCTACCTCATGGGCACCTGTTCACCGGAGAGCCTGGCACTGGCCGACGAGCCCGCTCTGGACGAGCTGGCCGCGGAGTGGCACCTCGGGGTCCGCGCCGACTCCCTCGACCCCGGCACCCGGTCGGTGCGGTTGTCCGACGGCCGGGAGGTCACCGCGGACGGGGTCGTCATCGCCACCGGCGGCCTGGCCCGCCGGCTCCCCGGTACCGGGGAGGAACGGCCGGCGGGGGTGCACACCGTCCGGACGTTCGATGACGCGGTGGCACTGCGCGCCGACCTGGAGGACCACGACTCGGCACGGGTGGTGGTGATCGGCGCGGGCTGGATCGGCGCCGAGGTCGCCTCGACCTGCCGGGCGCTCGGGCATCCGGTGACCATCGTCGAAGGGGACACGGCCCCGCTCGCGCGCGCCCTCGGCCCGACCATGGCCGAGGTCTGCACGTCACTGCACGCCGATCACGGCGTGGGCCTGCGCACCGGTGTGGGGGTCGAGTCCATCACGTCGTCGGGCTTCGGTCCGTGGAAGCGCGTCACCGGCGTGGTCCTCGACGACGGCTCCCACGTGCCCGCGGACGTGGTCGTGGTCGGCATCGGCATCCGGCCCGCCACCGACTGGCTCGCCGGATCCGGGATACCGGTCGACAACGGCGTCCTCTGCGATTCCGGGTGCGTCACCGTGTTCCCCTCCGTTGTCGCGGTGGGCGACGTCGCCCGGTACCACGGCCCCCGCGGACCGGTCCGGCACGAACACTGGACCAACGCCTCCGAGCAGGCCGCCACCGCCGTGCGCAACCTCCTGGCCGGCACGACGGTCGAGGAGTACCGGCCCTCCGGCTACTTCTGGTCCGACCAGTACGGGGTCCGGTTGCAGGTCACCGGGCACCCCGCGGACGCCGAGGAGGTCACCGTCGTCGACGGTTCCCCGGAGGGCCGCCGGTTCGTCGCCGAGTACCGCCGCGCGGGTTCCACGGTGGGCGTGCTCGCGATGAACAACCCCAAGCTCTTCGGCCGCCTCCGCCGACAGATGCGCGCCGGCACGGCCCAGGGCTCCGGCGTCTGACGCTTCACCCCACGGTCGGGTGGCGGCTGGAACGGGTTCCGGCGCCCGACGTTCGAGTGCGCGCGGACCTGCCGGGAACCGATCGGCTCCCCGTGGTCCCGCGGGCCACGGGGGCGCCGGTGCGCATCCGGCCCGTTCCGCGACCCGCACCCGGGACACGAAGAAGGGCGTTCACCCGTGTGAACGCCCTTCGTCCGTCGGGACGGCGGGATTTGAACCCACGACCCCTTGACCCCCAGTCAAGTGCGCTGCCAAACTGCGCTACGTCCCGTCGGGCCAGGCCGCTGGCCTCGCCGACGGAGAAGACTCTATCGCATTCCCGACGACCCTCGCACTGCCATTACGGGGGTGCGGCGCCGCGGCCCCCGCTCATTCCCCGTGCCCGCCCATGACCCGGGCGAACCACGCGGAGGCGGCGTGACTTACCTCCTCCAGCGCGCCCTCCTCCTCGAACAGGTGCCCCGCGCCGGGGACCACGTGGATCCGGCCGGACCCGCCCAGCGCGTCGAGCGCGCGCTCGTTGAGTTCCAACACGCGGGGGTCCGCGCCGCCTACGACGAACAACACCGGGGCGCGCACCCTGCGCAGCGCCTCCTCGCCCGCCAGGTCGGGGCGGCCACCGCGGGAGACCACGGCCACCACGGCCTCGGGACGTTCGGCCGCGGACCGCAGCGCCGCGGCGGCCCCCGTGCTGGCGCCGAACAGCCCGACCGGCAGCCCCGCCGTCCCCTCCCACTCCGCCAGCCGGTCCACCGCCCCGGTGAGGCGCCGGGTGAGCAGACCGATGTCGAAGCGCAGCGCGGCCGTGGCCCGGTCGGTGTGCTCCTCCTCCGGGGTGAGCAGGTCGAACAGCAGCGTCCCGATCCGTGCGTCCCGGAGGGTGGCGGCGACCGCCCGGTTGCGGGGGCTGTGCCGGGAGCTGCCGCTGCCGTGGGCGAACGCCACCACTCCGACGGCTCCCGGCGGCAGGTCCAGGTTCCCTCCGAGTGCGGCGTCCGGCGTGCGCACCGTCACCTCGTGCCCGGTCATGGCGATCCCCTCCCCCGGTACGGCCCTCGGTGTGCCGTTACCCCCGCGGCCACGGCCCACACCGCGATGGTGCCCCGCCGGGTGGTGTGACTCTTCCGGCCCCGTTCCCGCGAATACGCGTCGGCGGCGCAGGCCGGACCGGTGTGCCGCCGCCTGCGGCGACGCTTCCGCCCGGGCCACCGTGCCGACGGGGCGCGATGACCGTCCGGCACCGGCCGACCATCGCGACGACCCGCAAGGACGCACCCGCGCGAAAGCCACACCGCTCCAGGGGACATGACCCACACCGTCGGCGCCCCGCCGTCCGCGACGCGCGGCGGGGTGCGCAAGAACGGTCAAGCGCCGCCCGGTACCGCGCGAACATACTGGTCGCATGACCGAACCCACCACCGGCCGGGACCGGCTCCGTGAGCTGCTCGACGCGGTCCTGGCGGACGAGGACGGTGGCGAGGGCACCGACCTGTCCGCCATGGCCGAGCGGGCCCACAGTTCGCCGTTCCACTTCTCCCGGCGGCTGAGCCGCGACACCGGGGAGTCCCCCGTGGCGCTGCGCCGCCGGGTGCTGCTGGAGCGGGCAGCCTGGCAGATCCGGCAGGGGTCCAGCGTCACCGACGCCGCGTTCGCCGCCGGCTACCGGTCGGTGGAGGGGTTCATCCGCGCGTTCGGGCGGGCCTTCGGGCACCCGCCGGGGGCGACCACCCCCGGCAGCGGCACCTGGCTGCCCGCGCCGAACGGCATCCACTTCCAACCGCCGGTCCACCTGTGGATCGAGTCGCCGCCCCAGGAGCGCCCCGCGATGGACGTCGTGTCCCTCCAGGTCCACCACGACATCGCGGACACCGGCCGCCTGATCGCGGCGGCCGCCGCCCTGCCGGAGGAGGCCTACCGCAGGGTGCACGCCCCCGGATGGACCGTCCTGTCCTGGGACGGGCCCGAGGAGTCGATCGCCGCCGTCCTGGAGCACCTGGTGTGGGCCAAGGAGGTGTGGTGCGCGTCCATCGACGGCACGGACTTCCCCGAACGCGGCGGCGACGGCCCCGAAGCGCTCGCCGAACGGCACCGGGTGATCGGCCCGCACTGGGTGGCGGCGGTCGAGGGCATCGGCCGCCGCGGCGCCTGGGGCGACCGCCTGGTCGACGCCCTGTGCGACCCGCCGGAGAGCTTCGTGCTGGGCTCGGTGGTCGCGCACGTCCTGACGTACGCGGCGCACCGCAGGCAGCTGGTGCGGCACATGCTGCGCGCCGAGGGGGTGGAGGTGGACCACGGGGATCCCATCGAGTGGTTGCAGGACCGACACGGAGGCACGACATGACCCGGACCGTCTACAACACCGCGACCAGCCTGGACGGCTTCATCGCCACGGAGGACCATTCGCTGGAGTGGCTGTTCACCGTGGACCTCGGCGACCAGGGGTCGGGCGAGGACGACGACAACGAGTTCGGGAGGTTCATGAAGGGGATCGGCGCCGTCCTGATGGGCGCCTCCACCTACGAGTGGGTGCACCGGCACGAGGGTGACAAGGGCTGGGCCTACGACATGCCGTCCTGGGTGCTGACCCACCGGGAGCTGCCGCCGTTCAATGGCGACCCCGACATCCGGTTCGCGGCCGCCGACTCCGACGAGGAGCTGCGGGCCCTGCATGCGAAGGCGGCGGAGTCGGCCGGGGGCGAGGACCTGTGGCTGGTCGGCGGCGGCCGGATCGCCGCGGACCTGGCCCGGCTGGGCCTGCTGGACGAGGTGATCGTGTCCATCGCCCCGGTCACCCTGGGGTCGGGCGCCCCGCTGCTGGCGGGCCGGGTGGACCTGAGGCCGCTGGACGTGCACCGGACCGGGGACTTCGCCTGCGCCCGCTACGAGGTGGTGCGCGCCTGAGCCCGGTCGCCGCCGGCGCCCCGCAGGCGGGCGTCGGCGGCGGCGATCCCGTGCTCGTTGAAGACCGCGATGCCGTTCTCGGCCAGCAGGTGGGCGGTGACCCCGAGTCCGACCCGTTTGCGGCCGGTGAAGGTGCCGTCGTAGACCTCGTGGAGCCCGCAGGAGGGGCTGGACTCCTTGAGCACGGCCACGGTCGCCCCGCGCTCGCGCGCGAACGCCAGGGCGGCGCGGGCACCCGCCACGAAGGGCGCGGTGACGTCGTCGCCGTCGGGGGTGAGGATGCGGGCCCGGCCGGCGAGCACGTCGGAGGCGGTGGCACCGGGTTCGATCTCGGCGGGCGGCCGCGGCACGGGCAGTCCGGCCGCCACCTCGGGGCAGTGCACCACCAGGCGCCCCTCGGTCCGCCAGCGGTCGATGAGGTCGTCGTCGACGGGTTTGGCGCGACCGTCATAGCGCACCGGTCGGCCTGCCAGGCAGGCACTGATCAAAACCCTGTCCACGGTCTCTCCCCCTGTCCGTCGGCACCGAACACGTTACCGCCCCCGGCGACACGAAGGACGATCCATCAAATATTACCGAAAGTCGCTATCGTGTTGCTTTGAGTGATTTCATCGAGGGGGGCACATGAGCGAGAATCCGCCCGAGAGAGCGACGACGGCGCTGGCCACCGAACACCGCACCACCCGCAAGGCCGTCACCGCCGCCGCCATCGGCAACGCCACCGAGTGGTACGACTTCGGCGTCTACAGCTACCTGGCCGTCACCATCGGCCTGGTGTTCTACCCGTCGCAGTCCCAGGGCGTCCAGCTCATCGCCACCTTCACCACGTTCGCCGCGGCCTTCCTGGTCCGCCCGCTCGGCGGCCTGTTCTTCGGCCCGCTGGGCGACCGGATCGGCCGCAAGCACGTGCTGGCCTTCACCATGCTGCTCATGGCGGCCAGCACGTTCTGCATCGGGCTCATCCCCTCGGCCGCCGCCATCGGCGTCGCCGCGCCGATCCTGCTGCTCGTCGCCCGCATGCTCCAGGGCTTCTCCACCGGCGGCGAGTACGGCGGCGCCACCACCTTCATCGCCGAGTACGCACCCGACAAGCGCCGCGGGTTCCTCGCCTCCTGGCTGGAGTTCGGCACCGTCAGCGGGTACGTGGGCGGCGCCGCCGTCGTCACCGTCATGACCCTGCTGCTGGGCCCGGACGCCATGCTCGCCTGGGGCTGGCGCATCCCGTTCCTGCTCGCCCTGCCGCTCGGCGCCGTCGGCCTCTACCTGCGGGTCAAGCTCGACGAGACACCGGTGTTCGCCGACAGCGCCCAGAACGCCGAGGGGTTCGCCAAGGACTCCGCGGGCCACCGCCGCAAGGGGCAGCTGCGCGAGACCGTCGTCGGCCAGTGGCGGAACATCCTGCTGTGCATCGGCCTGGTGCTCGTGTTCAACGTCAACAACTACATGGTGACGGCGTACATGCCCACCTACCTGGAGGCCGAGCTGGGGTACGACTCCACCACGGCCCTGCTGCTCACCCTGGCCGCGATGGCGGTCATGCTGGCCACCGTCACCGGGTTCGGCCGGCTCAGCGACCGGGTGGGGCGCAGACCCGTGCTGCTGTCGGGCAGCCTGTTCTCCATCGTGCTGACCCTGCCCGCGTTCTGGCTGCTCCAGACCGGGAGCCCGGTGGGGGTGGCCCTGGGCATCGTGGTGCTGGCGATCACCCTGGTGCACTTCTCCGGCGCCGCCCCGGCGACGCTCCCGGCGTTCTTCCCGACCAGTGTCCGTTACGGCGCGCTGGCGATCGGCTTCAACATCTCGGTGGCGCTGTTCGGCGGCACCACCCCGCTGCTGGCCGAGGCGCTGGTGCAGTCCACCGGCAACCTGTACTCGCCCGCCTGGCCGGTGATGGCCGCCGGCGCCGTCGGCCTGGTCGTGGTGTGGCGGATGAAGGAGAGCGCCGGGCGGCCGCTGCCGGGCGCGCCCGCCATCCCCGTGCCCGAACGCACTCCGGGCGGCACCCGGCTGCCCTACCCGCGGCCCAGCGGTGAGAGCGGCCCGCACGTGCCGCCCAGCAACGTGCGCCGGCTGCCCTCCGACTCCTGACCCGCACGCGAAGGGGGCGCCCCCGGCCGGGAGGCGCCCCCTCGTCACACCGTCATCGCCGGGGCACGGCTAGTGCTGTGTCCGGAAAGGTTCGCCCGGGTCCGCAGCGAGAAAGATCTGCGCTGGGGAGGGTGCCCACTAGCCACCGCGGCATGACCCCCAACCCGGCAAACCTTTTCAGTCACCGCACTAGCGGCGGCGGCGCTGGCGGTCCGGGCGCACACTGCCCTTGGACGCCTTGCCCACGGGCCCGCCCTTCTTCTCCCGGATCCGCATGCTGATGTGGATCGGCGAACCCTCGAACCCGAAGTCCTCGCGCAGGCGCCGCTCGATGAACCGCCGGTAGTTGTCCTCCAGGAACCCGGTGGTGAACAGCACGAACTGCGGCGGCTTCGCCCCCGCCTGCGTCGCGAACAGGATCTTGGGCTGCTTGCCGCCGCGCACCGGCGGCGGGGTCGCCGCCACCAGCTCCTTGAGCCAGTTGTTCAGCTGCCCCGTCGGGATGCGCTGGGACCAGCCGGCCAGGCTCGTCTCGATCGCCGGGACCAGCTTCTCCATGTGGCGGCCGGTCCTGGCGGAGATGTTCACCCGCGGCGCCCAGGCGACCCGGGCCAGCTGGCGGTCGATCTCCTTCTCCAGGTAGATGCGGCGCTCCTCGTCGAGGATGTCCCACTTGTTGAACGCCAGCACCAGGCCGCGCCCGGCCTCGACCACCTGCTCGACCACGCGGATGTCCTGCTCGGCCAGCGGCTCGCTGACGTCCATCAGGATCACCGCGACCTCGGCCCGCTCCAGGGCGGTGCCGGTGCGCATGGTGGCGTAGTAGTCGGCGCCCTGGAGCGCCCGGAACCGGCGGCGGATACCGGCGGTGTCGATGAACTTCCAGGTCTTGCCGCCCAGCTCGATCAGCTCGTCGACGGCGTCGCGGGTGGTGCCCGCCACCGAGTCCACGACCACGCGCTCCTCACCGGCGAGCCGGTTGAGGAGGCTGGACTTGCCCACGTTCGGGCGGCCCAGCAGGGCCACCCGCGGCGGGCCGTCCTCGGTCTCGGGGGCCTCGGCGTCCCGGGCCTGCTCGGGGAAGGCCGACACGACGGCGTCCAGCAGGTCGCCGGTGCCGCGGCCGTGCAGGGCGCTGATCGGGAAGGGCTCGCCCACGCCCAGGTTCCACAGCTCCAGCGCGTCGGACTCCTGCATGCTGCCGTCGACCTTGTTGGCGGCCAGCACCACGGGCCGGTTGGTGGCGCGCAGTACGCGGGTGACGGCCTCGTCGGCGTCGGTGATGCCGACGGTGGCGTCCACCACGAACAGGATCACGTCGGCGGTCTGCGCCGCGTACTCGGCCTGGCGGGCGACCATCGCGGCCAGCCCGCTGACGCTGGTCTCCCAGCCGCCGGTGTCCACCAGGGTGAACTGGGTGCTCTGCCACTCGGCGTCGTAGGCGACCCGGTCCCGGGTCACCCCCGGCACGTCCTCGACCACGGCCTCGCGGCGGCCGATGATGCGGTTGACGAGACTGGACTTGCCCACGTTGGGGCGGCCCACCACGGCCACCACCGGCAGCGGGGCGGTCTCGCCCTCGGTGCCGATGTCGGCGATCTCGAAATCGTCGTTCACGTACTGCTCCCGGTCTTCAGCCCCCGCGCGCCCAGGATGCGTGCCGCGGGGAGTGCGAAAATCGACCGGCCGCACCCGTGGGTACGGGGCGGCCCGATCGGCGCGGACGCCGACGGCGTCCGCGCATGTACCGCGAAGGGCAACCTCCGCGGGTGTCCGTGTGTTCCCCCCGGTGGCCGATGTCACCCCGCGAACACGGGGCGGGGCCGGGGACGGGCGGCCGACGGGGCCGCCCGGTGTCGAAAGCCCGGTGTCAGGCGCGGGCCGCCGCGGCGGCCTCGTCGACCAGCTTGACGACCAGGGCGATGACCTCGTCCAGGTCCAGGCCCGTGGTGTCCAGCTCGGCGGTGTCGGCGGTCAGCGTCAGCGGCGAGTGGGCGCGGCTGGAGTCCAGCTCGTCACGGCGCTCCAGGTCGGCCTGGGTGCCGGCCACGTCGCCGGTGCGGATCTCCTTGCTGCGGCGCTGCGCGCGGGCCTGCGCGCTGGCGGTGATGAACAGCTTCACCGGGGCGTCGGGGGCGACCACCGTGGTGATGTCGCGGCCCTCCACCACGATGCCCGCGCTCTCGCGCCGGGCGGTGTCGATGATCTCCCGCTGGATGCGCACCAGCAGCTCACGGGCCTGCGGCACCGCCGAGACGGCGCTGACGTTGCCGGTGACCTCCTTGGTGCGGATCTCCACGGCCACGTCGCGGCCGTCGACCGACACCGTCGGGGCGGCCGGATCGGTGCCCATCTCGATGACCGGGCGCTCCACGGCGGCGGCCACCGCCGCGGCGTCGTGCACGTCCACGCCGTTGTCGAGCATCCACCAGGTCAGTGCGCGGTACATGGCGCCGGTGTCGAGGTAGCGCAGACCGCGCGCCCTGGCCACACCCTTGGAGGTGCTCGACTTGCCCGACCCGGAGGGACCGTCGATCGCGATGACGATGCCCTCGGTGCTGCCCTGCCCGCTCACGTGATCCTGCCTCTACCGCTCGCCGTACTGCCGACGACCCAGCCTACCGGCGCGGGGAACCCCGCAGTACCGCGTGGTACGCACGCGGCGGGCACCGCTCAGACGCCGGGGTGGACCGACCAGCCGTCGGCGGCCAGCGCCCGGGTGAGGGTGTCCACACCCGCGGGCAGCACGTGCAGCTGCGCCACACCCAGCGGCAGACCCGGGGTGTGCTCGATGCGCACGTCCTCGATGTTCACACCGGCGTCGGCGGCCGCGGCGAACAGGCGGCCCAGGGAGCCCGGCTCGTCCGGGATCACCACCGGGATCACCGTATAGTCCGGCAGCGTCGGCTCGCCGTGCTTGCCGGGGATGCGGCCGTGCCCGTCCCGGCCCCGCACCAGCAGCTCCCGCACCGGTCCGGCCAGCGCGTCCCCGCCGGCCAGCGCGTCGGCGGTCCGGGACAGGTCCTCGGCGACCGCGCGCAGCACCTCGGCGACCGGGGCGGCGTTGTGGGTGAGGATCTCCGTCCACAGCGACGGGTCGCCGCCCGCCACCCGGGTGACGTCGCGCAGGCCCTGCCCGGCCAGGGTCAGGGCGTGCTCGCCCGCGTCGACCAGCCGGGCCGCCACCGCCGAGGAGGCCAGGTGCGGGACATGGGAGACCAACGCCACGGCCCGGTCGTGCGCGACGGCGTCGATGACCATCGGGTCGGCCCCGCACAGCCGGGCCACCTCCGCGACCCGCTCGACCGCACCGGGGTCGGCCTTGCCGGTCGGGCACAGCGCCCACGAGCGGCCCAGGAACAGGTCGGCGCGGGCCGCGCCCGGCCCCCGCTTCTCCCGGCCGCCCATCGGGTGCCCCGGAACGAAGGTCGCCAGGTCGCAACCCAGGTCCTCGGCGGCCGCCACCACGCTCGCCTTCACGCTGGCCGCGTCGGTGTAGACGTGCGCCAGCCCGTCGTTCTGGACCCGGCGCAGCACCTGCGGGACCACCGCGGGCGGGGCGGCGATCACCGCGACGTCGGCGGGGCGGCCGTCGGAGCCCTCCAGGGGGTCCCCCGCGCCCAGGTCGCAGGCCAGTCGCAGGGCGGCCGCGTCCGGGTCGGACAGCAGGACGTCCACACCGCGCGAACGCAGGGCCAGCGCGATCGACGTGCCGATCAGACCGGCCCCCAGCACCGCGACCCGGCGCACCGACGGCCGCCCGTCGCGCGCCCCAGCGTCCCCGATCCCGCTCACCGTGCTCCCCCGCCCCTGCTTTCGATTCCGTGTCCCCCCAGATTAGGGCGTGTCCGGCGGGCGCCGCCCGCAACGGGTCCGGGGCGGCGGCCTGCGGCGGTGGCGGCTACTGCGCGATGTCCAGGCGCAGCGCCTGCGCGCCGCGCAGGTACACGTGGTGCAGCTCCGAGCGCGGGCGGTCGGTCTCCACGTGCGCCATCAGCCGCACCACGCGCGGCAGGGCGTGCGGCACACCGATCTCGGTGGCGCACATCAGCGGGACGTCGACGAACCCGAGCTTGCGGGCGGCCAGCGCCGGGAACTCACTGGTCAGATCCGGGGTGGCGGTGAAGAGCACGCTGATGACGTCCTCCGGGTCCAGCCCGTTGCGCCGCATCACCTCGGAGACCAGTTCGGCGGTGGCCTCCAGCACCTGCTCGCGTTCGTCCGCGTCGACCTGCACCGCTCCGCGAATGGCCCGTACCGCCACGTCGATCCCGCCTTGTCCGTCGTTCTGCTGGTCCCGACCCCGGTCGGGGTAACGGGAACGGCGGCCGCGACCTCGGGTCGCGACCGCCGTCAACTGTATAACCAGCCGGGGTCTACAGCCCGGCGGCCTTGTAGAGCTCGCTGACCTCGCGGGAGGTCAGTGCGCGCATCGTACCCAGTTTGAGGGTGTTCAGGTCGATCGGGCCGACCTGGGTGCGGGCCAGGTCCGCGACCGGGTGGCCGACGGCCTCCATGACGCGGCGCACGATGTGCTTGCGGCCCTCGTGGAGACGGATCTCCACCAGCGCCTTCGCACCGTCGTTGTCGACCACGCGGAAGGAGTCGATCGCGACCGGGCCGTCCTCCAGCTCCACGCCCGCGCGCAGCTGCTTGACCACACTGTGCGGGACGGGGCCGGGCACCTTGGCGATGTAGGTCTTGATGACCTTGTACCGCGGGTGGGTGAGCCGGTTGGACAGCTCGCCGTCGTTGGTGAGCAGGATGAGGCCCTCGGTCTCGGTGTCGAGCCGGCCGACGTGGAAGATCCGCTCCTCGGTCTGGCCGGTGTAGTCGGCCAGGGTGGGGCGGCCCTCGGGGTCCCACATGGTGCTCACGACGCCGCGCGGCTTGTTGAGCGCGAAGTAGAGCTTGTCCGGGGACGTGACGACGCGCATGCCGTCGACGCGGATCTCGGACTTCTCCGGGTCCACCCGGGCGCCGAAGCGGCGGACGGTCTCGCCGTCCACGCTGACGCGGCCGGCGGCGATCATCTCCTCGCTGGCGCGGCGGCTGGCGACGCCGGCGGCGGCGAGGGCCTTCTGGAGGCGGATGCCGCCCTCGACGTCGGTGTAGTTGTCGCGGGCCTCGTCGGAACGGTCCTCGTCCTTGGGGTCGTACTCCGAACGCAGCGCGCTGAGGCGTTCGCGGGCGGCCTTGGAGAGCTGGTTCTCGCTCTTGATGTCGCCCATGGGCACCTTGCGGCCGCCGGGGAGGTCGGCGGAGTGGTCGACCTTGTGCCTGGGCTTCTTGGGCCGCGCGTCCCGGTCGCCCTCGAAGGAACGGCCGCCGGGGCCGCGCCCGTCGCCGTCGCGCCCGCCGCGGTGACCGCCGTCACGGGAACCGCTGAAGGAGCGCCCGCCGCGGTCGTCACGGGAGCCGTCGAAGGAACGGCCGCCCCGCGAGCCGCCGCCGTCACGGGAGCCGCTGAAGGAGCGCCCGCCGCCGGGGCCGCGCGAGCCACCGAAGTCACGGCCGCCACGCGAGTCGCGGTCGCCCCCGAAGGAACGGCCACCACGGTCGTCACGGGAACCGCCGTAGGAACGGCCGCCACCGGAGCCACGCGAGTCACGGTCACCGAACGAACGACGGTCGCCACCGTCACGCGGGCCACCGAAGGAACGCCCACCGGGACCACGGGAGTCACGGTCGTCACGCCCGCCCCGGTAACCGCCGCGGTCGTCACGCGAACCACCGAAGTCACGGCCGCCGCGGTCGTCGCGGGAACCGCGGTGACCACCACGGTCGTCACGGGAGCCGCCGTAGGAACGGCCGCCGCCGGGGCCGCGCGAGTCACGGTCACCGAACGAACGACGGTCACCGCCGTCACGGGAGCCGCTGAAGGAGCGCCCGCCGCCGGGGCCGCGCGAGCCACCGAAGTCACGGCCGCCACGCGAGTCGCGGTCGCCCCCGAAGGAACGGCCGCCGCCCTGGCCACGGGAATCGCGGTCGTCGCGGGAACCGCGGTGGCCGCCGTGGTCGCCGTCACGCGGGCCACCGAAGGAGCGCCCACCGGGACCACGGGAGTCACGGTCGTCACGCCCGCCCCGGTAACCGCCGCGGTCGTCACGCGGACCACCGTAGGAACGGCCACCGCCGGGGCCGCGCGAGTCACGGTCACCGAAGGATCGGCGATCGCCACCGTCACGCGAGCCGCGGTACCCGCCGCGGTCGCCACCGTCACGCCCGCCGCCGAAGGAACGGCCGCCGCGGTCGTCACGCGAGCCGCCGTAGCCGCCGCGGCCACGGTCCCCACCGTCCCGGCCGCCCCGGTAGCCGCCCTGGCCGCGGGAGTCGCCGCCGTCGCGTCCACCGCGGTAGCCGCCGCGGTCGCCGTCGCGCGAGCCGCCGTAGGAGCGGCCGCCGCGCGAGTCGCGGTCGCCGTAGGAACGACGGTCACCACCGTCACGAGAATCACTCATGGAACGTCCCTCACCTGCGCCACGGAAATCACGGCCGCCGCTGCGGCCCTCACCAGTACCACGGAAGTCACGCCCGCCACGGGAGTCACCGCCGTCACGCGGGCCGCGGTATCCGCCGCGGTCCCCGCCGTAGGAGCGGCCTGCGCGGCCGCGGTCGTCCCCGCCTCGGGGACCTCGTTCGTCGCGGCGGTCTCGGCCGCCGCCGTTGTGGTTTCGATCGCCGCGCTCACCGCGCGGGGCGTCGTCCCGCGCACCGCGGGAACTGTCGTTAGGTGTGCTCACCGGTGTCGTCTAGACCTTCGATGTCGTCGGGCAGGAACGGTGCCAGATCCGGCAGCTCTTCGAGGCTGCGCAGGCCGAGCCGTTCCAGGAAATAGGAGGTGGTCCGGTACAGCAGGGCACCGGACTCCGGGTCATGACCGGACTCTTCGATCAGCCCCCTCAGTACGAGGGTACGCATGACGCCGTCGCAGTTGACACCGCGGACCGCGGAGACCCTGCCACGGGAGACCGGTTGGCGGTAGGCCACCACCGCCATCGTCTCCAGCGCGGCCTGGGTCAGCCGCACCTCCTGCCCCTCCTTGAGGAAGTGCTCCACGATGTCGGCGCACTCCGGCCGCGTGTACACACGCCAGCCGTCGGCCACCGCCCGAAGGTCGAAACCCCTGCCCTGCTCGGTGTATTCCCGCGACAGCGATTCCAGGGTCTCGGTGACCACCGCCACCGGCACCCCCAGGGCGCGGGCCAGGTCGTACTCCGAGATCGGCTGGTCCACCACCATCATCACCGCCTCCAGGTCGCGGCGCAGGGTCGGCGGCACCTCGGCGGTCTCCTCCACGGTCACTGGTCCTCCCCCGTCTCCGCGTCCGCCGGATCGGCGTCGTACTCGCTGTCCACCTCGACCTCGCCCTCGCCACCGGTCCAGGTGACGACCAGCTCACCGAGCGGCTCGGGCTGCTCGAAGCCCACGTTCGCGGCCCGGTACAGCTCCAGCAGCGCCAGGAACCGCGCGATGACCTCGAAGGTACCGTCGCATTCGGCGGCCAGCTCCGCGAACGTCATGCTCCCGCGCTCGCGCAGCAGCGCCACCATCAGCTCGCCCTGCTCCTTGACGGAGGTCTTGGGCTGGTGGATGTGGGTGACCGGGACGCTCGGCGGCTCCTTGGGGGTGAACACCATCCCGGCCAGCGCCGCGAACTCCTGCGGCCCCAGTTTGAACAGCACCTCCGGGCGCAGCGCCTCGAACCGCTCCTCCAGCGGCACGGCGCGCGCGTACCGGCGCCCCTGCGCCGCCAGCCGGTCCCGCAGGAACGCGGCGACCTCCTTGTACGCCCGGTACTGCAACAGCCGCGCGAACAGCAGGTCGCGGGCCTCCAGCAGCGCCAGGTCCTCCTCGTCCTCCACGTCGCCGCGCGGCAGCAGCCGGGCCGCCTTCAGGTCCAGCAGGGTGGCGGCCACGAGCAGGAAGTTGCTCGCCTGGTCCAGGTCCCAGGCCTCCCCGTGGGCGCGGATGTGCGCGATGAACTCGTCGGTGACCTTCGACAGCGACACCTCGGTGATGTCGAGCTTGTGCTTGGCGATGAGCCCGAGCAGCAGGTCGAAGGGGCCCTCGAAGTTGTCCAGGTGCACCAGGAAGGCGTTCTCGCCCGCCTCCACGGCCTCGTCCGGAGGTCCGCCCGTCATGCCCCCGGCCCCTCGTCGTCGTAACCCATACGCACAAGGGTGTCACCGGCACGACCCCGCCGGTGACACCCGCTGTCGTCCGCGTCCCCCGGTACCCCCTCCGACACCGGGCGGACGCCGCTCACTCCTCGCTCAGCCGCCGCACCAGCATGCTGGCGGGCCCGTGCTCCTCGAAGTCGGCGAGCAGGACCGCGACGGCCTCACGGACCAGTCGGCCCCGGTCGGCGGTCAGCCCGTGCTCGGCGCGCAGCGACAGCCGGGTCTGCTCCAGGGCCAGCAGTTCGGGCCCGGAGATGTAGACGGTGATCTTCTCGTCGTGGCGCTGCCTGCCGCTGGGCTTGGGCGCGCCGTCGACCACCCTGGCCGAGCCCTTGGCGCGCGCGGGGCGCGTCCGGGGCTCGTTCCTTCGCTGTTCCGGTGCCGTGTACTGGCGTTCGGTCTCCGTGTCGGACACCGCGTCCACCTCGGTGCCGCTGGGGCGGAAGAACAACTCGTCCGCCCCGGGTAGGGTCACGCGCCGTGACCGCTGAGAGGCCACCTCGCCAGCACCTCCTTGGCCAGGTCCCGATAGGCGTTGGCGCCGGCCGAGGACGAGTCGAACCTGGTGATGGGCTCGCCCGCCACGGTGGCGTCCGGGAAGCGCACGGTGCGGTTGATGACCGTACCGTAGACCTTGTCGCCGAACCCGTCGATGATCGTGGACAGGACCTCGCGGGCATGGAGTGTGCGCGGGTCGTACATCGTGCCCAGGAATCCGTCGATGACGAGGCTCTCGTTGAGCCGCTCCTGGACCTTCTGGATGGTGTCCATGAGCAGCGCCACCCCGCGCAGTGCGAAGAACTCGCACTCCAGCGGCACGATGACGCCGTCGGCGGCGGTGAGCGCGTTGACGGTGAGCAGACCCAGCGAAGGCTGGCAGTCGATGAGGACGACGTCGTAGTCGTCGATCACCGGGCGCAGTGCCCGGCCGAGCATCTGCTCGCGGGCCACCTCCCCGACCAGCTGCACTTCGGCGGCGGACAGGTCGATGTTGCTCGGGATCAGGTCGAGGCCGTCGATGTCCGTCTTGAGCAGGACGTCCTCGACCGTCACGTCCCGCTGCATGAGCAGGTTGTAGACGGTCAGGTCCAGCTCGCGCGGGTCGAGTCGGCCCAGGCCGACGGACAGGGCTCCCTGCGGGTCGAAATCGACCAGCAGCACCCGTCTGCCGTATTCGGCGATGGCGGCGCCGAGGTTGATGGTCGTGGTGGTCTTACCGACCCCGCCCTTCTGGTTACAGAGTGCTACAATCCGTGCCGGGCCGTGTTCGTCGATCGGCTCCGGCACCGGATAGGTCCGTTCAGGTCTTGACGCGTGCAGATCGGCCCCCGTGTTGCGTGTCGTGCCCCAGGGGTTGGTCACCGGGTCGGCGAGTTCCTGCTCGCCGACGGCCGCATCGTGCGCGGCGGCGTCGTTCTCCGACCAGTTCACAACCCTGGACCTCCCCTACGGACCGGCCACGACCCGAAGGGATGCCGTGCCCCTGGAGCCTGGCGGCCGTCGGAAACTCAATATGTCGACAGCAACGTACCTCTGTGCGGCGACTCTAGAACGCCGACACGACGCACTTCAACGAATCCCGAGTGTAGAATCCCACGTCCCGACCCCCGGGGGGAACCGAACGCGCAGATCCGGTCACGCGCAACACCCTACCCCTGTGGGTTTTCTCGCAGGTCGGGGCCCTTTCGGCGGTGCGCCCGCGGGTGGCTGGACGCGTAGACCTCGCGCAGCCGGTCGACTGTCACAAGTGTGTAGACCTGTGTCGTGGTGACCGAACTGTGCCCCAGGAGCTCCTGCACGACCCGGATGTCCGCACCGCCGTCGAGCAGGTGGGTCGCGAACGAGTGCCGCAGGGTGTGCGGGGAGACCCCCTCCACCCCGGCGCGTTCGGCCACCGCCCCCAGCACACCCCAGGCGCCCTGCCGGGTGAGCCTGCCGCCGCGCGCGTTCAGGAACAGCGCCGGGCCGCCCCGGCCGCGCCCGGCGCGGGCCAGCACCGGCCGCGCCCGCGTCAGATAGGCGGCCAGCGCCCGCCGGGCGTGGCCGCCCACCGGGACCAGCCGTTCCTTGGCGCCCTTGCCGGTGATCCGCACCAGCCCCACGTGGTCCTCGGGCACGGGGGAGTCCAGGCCGACGGCATCGGCCACGTCGTCCACGTCGGCGCCGACCGCCTCGGAGATGCGCGCCCCGGTCCCGTACAGCAGCTCCAGCAGCGCCCGGTCGCGCAACGCCAGCAGGGCGGCCCGGTCGCCGGCGGCGACGGGGGCCCGCAC
>NZ_JASFDV010000111.1 GCF_030766825.1 Nocardiopsis sp. CC223A | reverse complement strand
GCCCTGCTGGAACAGGCCCGCGTGGTCACCCTCACCGGCCCCGGCGGCGTCGGCAAGACCCGGCTGGCGCTGGCCGCCGCCGCCCGGGCCGCCCCCGGCGGCGCCCACCCCGTCGACCTGGCCGGGGTCTGCCCGGGCGAGGACGCCGACAGCGCCGAGTCCGCCGTGGTGGAGGCGCTGTCCGCGGCCCTGGGGGTGCGCGACGACTCCTCCGGGACCAGCCCCTTCACCGCCCCGCCCGGCACCCGCACCACCCGGCTGGCCGACGCCCTGCGCACCCGCGACGCCCTGCTGCTGCTGGACAACGCCGAGCACGTGGCCGCCCCGCTCGCCCGGGTCCTGTCCGCCCTGTTGGCCTCCGCCCCCGCGCTGCGCGCCCTGGTCACCAGCCAGGTCCCGCTGGGCATCGCCGCCGAACACCTGCACACCGTGGAGCCCCTGCCCGAGGCCGACGCGGTGCGCCTGTTCGCCGACCGCGCCGCCGCCTCCGCCCCCGGGTTCACGGTCACCGACGACAACACCGACGCCGTCACCTCCATCGTCCGCCGCCTCGACGGCGTCCCCCTCGCCCTGGAACTGGCCGCCACCCGGGTGCGGGCCCTGGGCGTCCACGAACTCGCCGACCGCGTCGACGACCGGTTCGCCCTGCTCACCGACGGCTACCGGGACGCCCCCGACCGGCACCGCACCCTGCGCGCCGCCCTGGACTGGAGCTGGGAGCTGCTCACCGGCCCCGAACGCGCAGTGCTGCGCCGCCTGGCCGTGCACGCCGACGGCGCCTCCCTGGCCTCGGCCGAGGAGGTCGTCTCCGGCGACGGCGTTCCCCGCGCACGGGTGCCCGACCTGCTCGCCCGGCTGGTCGACCGCTCCCTGGTCACCGCCTCGCGCGCGGCCCGCCCCCGCTACCGGCTGCTGGAGTCCATCGCGCTCTACGGGGCGGAGCGGCTGCGCGAGGCCGGGGAGGAGGAGCGGGTCCGCCGCCGCCACCTGGACCACCACCTCTCCCTGGCGGAGAGGGCCGACCCGCTGCTGCGCACCGGCGCCCAGCGCCGCTGGCTGGGTGTGCTGGACGCCGAGAGCGCGGACCTGCGCCGCGCCCTGGAGACCGCCCGCACCACGGGCGACGCCGACGCGGCCCTGCGCCTGGCCGTCTCCCTGGCCTGGTACCGGGTGATGCGCGGCCGCCTGGCCGAGGGCGTGCGCGCCCTGGACACCGCCCTGCACCTGCCCGGCGCCCCGGAACACCCGCTGCACCGCACCGCCCTGCTGTGGCGGGCCGCCCTGGGCCACGGCCTGGGACGCGACCCGGGTCCCGCCCCCGCCGCCGAGGGCGAGCCGACCGCGGACGAGGCGCGGGCCCGCTGGTTCCTCGCCCACGTGCGCACCGGGTTCGGCGGCGAGGGCGAGGCCGACCTGGAGGAGCTGCACGCCTTCTTCGTCCGCACCGGGGACCGGTGGGGCGAGGCCGCCGCCGCGGCGACCCTGGCCCGGCGGGCCTTCGGCCGCAGCGACCTGGACGCCGTCCTGCGCCGCGGCGAGCGCGCCCGCGCGCTGTTCACCGACCTCGGCGACCGGTGGGGCCAGGCCCTGGCCTCCTTCCTGCTCGCCTCCCGGGCCGAGCCCCTCGGCGACCTGGACGCCGCCGAACGCCACCACCGCGAGGCCCTGGGCACCGCCGAGGACCTGGGCCTGTGGACCGAGGCCGGCGAACGCCTCACCTCCCTGGGCCGCATCGCCCTGCTCCGCCGCGACCTGCCCCGCAGCGCCGAACTCCACGAGCGCGCCCGCCGGGTGGCCGTCGAACAGGGGCACATGGTGGGGGAGGAGGCCGCGGAGCTGGGCCTGGGCATGGTGGCCCGCCGCCGCGGCGACCCGGCGGCCGCCCGCACCCACCTGGGCGCCTGGCTGGACTGGCACCTGGAGTCGGGCTCGGACTTCGGGGCCGCGCTCATCCTCGCCGAACTGGGGTTCACCGCCGAACTGGACGGCGACGCCGCCGGGGCCGAGGACCTGCACCTGCGCGGGCTGGCGGCGGCCCGCCGCACCGGCGACCCCCGCGCCCTGGCCCTGGCGCTGGAGGGCCTGGCCGGGGCCCGCTCCCTGGCCGGGCGGGCCCGGCACGCCGCCCGGCTGCTCGGCGCCGCCGACGCCCTGCGCCGTTCGGTGGGGGTGCCGCTGCCCGATGCCGAACGCGGGGACGTCGCGCGGATCGAGGACCGGATCCGGGAGGCCCTGGGGGCGGAGGACCTGGCCCGGGAGACGGCGCGGGGCGCGCAGGAGGGAGCGGAGGCCCTGCTCACCGACCCCGCGGCGGGGGCCCTGAGCCGACCCTGAGGATCTCCGGAGCCGCGCGGCGCACGGTGGTGCCATGAACGACGACAGCACCACCACACGCCGCCGCGGTCACGTCCACACCTTCGCCGACGTCCGCGAGGACTTCGACGCCATCGTCGGCGCCGTTAACTACGCCACCATGGTCACCGTCGACGCGAAGGGCAGGCCCCGCACCCGCGTCCTCATCCCCGTGTGGGAGACCGAGGGCGACGAGCCCCGGGGCTGGCTGGCCACCTACCGCACCCCGGTCAAGGCCGCCCACCTGGCGAACAACCCGCACGTCACCTTCTCCTACTGGAACCCGACCCAGAACACGGCGTCCGTCGACGCCACCGCCGCCTGGACCGACGACCCGGCCGACCGCCGGCGGGTCTGGGACCTGTACCGCTACGGCAGCCCGCCCGGGGCGGGCTACGACCCGTCCGGGTTCTGGAAGGGGCCCGACGACCCGGAGTTCTCCGTGCTGCGCGTGGACCCCTGGCGCGTGCAGGTGCTGCGCGGCCGCGACCTGGTCATCGGCGTCCCCGCCCGCATCTGGACCCGCGAACCCCGGTGGTGACCGCGTGTCGGGTGCCCGGTCCGGGCCGATGGGGGACACCATCGTGGGGGACCCGGCGAGCGGAGGACACCGTGGAGCACCTGGACGCCATCGTCATCGGCATGGGGCCGGGCGGCGAGGTCACCGCCGACCGGCTCCTGAAGGCGGGACGGCGCGTGGCCGTCGTGGAACGCGAGCTGATCGGCGGCGAGTGCGGGTACTACGCCTGCATCCCCTCCAAGACCCTCATCCGCCCGCCCGAGGCCCGGACCGGCGCCGCCGAGGCCGCCGGGCTGGACCGCCCCGGCCTGGACTGGCCCGCGCTGCGCGCCTACCGCGACCGGATGATCCGCCACCTGGACGACTCCGCACAGGTCCGGGGGTACCGGGACCAGGGGGCGCTGGTCCTCAAGGGCTCCGCCCGCGTCGTGGGCCGCGACCCCTGGCGGGTCGCCGTCGGCGGGGACGAGTACACCGCCGACCACGTGGTGGTCGCCACCGGCTCCGCGGCGGTGCGCCCGCCCGTGGACGGTCTGGACGCCCTGGGCCCGGACCGGGTGTGGACCAACCGCGAGGCGACCACCCTCACCGAGATCCCCGGCCGGGCGCTGGTGGTGGGCGGCGGCGCGGTCGCCGTCGAACTCGGCGGGTTCCTCGCCCACATGGGGTCGGCGGTGACCGTCGTACAGCGCGGCGACCGGCTGCTGGACCGCGAGGAGCCGCGCCTGTGCGAGCTGGTCTCGGAGCAGTTCGGCCGCGACGGCATCACCGTCCACTTGGGCGCCCGGGTGGCGTCGGTCGCCGCCGACGGCGACGGCGTCGCAGCGGTCCTGGACTCGGGGGAGCGCGTGCGCGCCGACGTCATCGTGCTGGGCACCGGGCGCAGGCCGCGTGGCGACGGGCTGGGCCTGGCCGACCTGGGCGTGGAGACGGACCGGGGGGCGCTGACCGTGGACGATCGCTGCCGGGTCGCCCCGGGGCTGTGGGCGGTCGGCGACGTCACCGCCCGCGCCATGTTCACCCACGTCGCCAAGTACCAGGGGCGGCTGGTGGCCGCCAACATCCTGGGCGGGGACCGCCGCGCCGACTACACGGGGGTGCCGCGGGTGGTGTTCGCCCATCCGGAGATCGCCGGGGTGGGGCTCACCTCCGAGCAGGCCCGGGAGCGGGGTATCGACGTGGTCACCGCGGAGATCGACCTGCCGCAGACCCTGGCCCGGCCCTGGACCCACGCCACCGACCCGCGCGGCACCCTGGGGGTGATCGCCGACCGGGAGCAGGGTGTCCTGGTGGGGGCGTGGGCGTTCGGTCCGATGGTCTCCGAGTGGATCAACACCGCGGCGCTGGCGATCCGCGCGCGGATCCCGGTGGGGTACCTCGTCGACTCCACCCCGCAGTTCCCCACGTTCAACGAGGGGTACGTGGCGGTGCTGGAGCAGCTGGAACTTTGAACAGGGGCGCCCCGGCCGTAGCGGCCGGGGCGCCCCCCGCTCGGCTGTGCTCCACAGGCTGTTCTCCACGGGCGTTCGGACCCGCCCGGGAGGTCAGCAGCCCAGGTTCGGACCGGTGGTGGTGCCCAGGATCTGGGTGAACCGGGTGAACTTGTCGATGCGGCTCTGGACCTGCGCGGGGTTGCCCCCGTTGCACTCCAGCCCGCCGTTGATCGCGCGGATCGTCTCGCCGAAGCCGTGGCCGTCGACGATGGCGTTGTGGGGCGTGACCCGGCCCGCCCCGGTCTGGGTGTTCCAGTACCACAGGCCGGTCCGCCAGGCGATCGAGGCGTTCTGCTCGACCTGGTAGGGGTTGTTGAGCAGGTCGATGCCCAGGGCGTCGCCGGCGGCCTTGTAGTTGTAGTTCCAGCTGAGCTGGATCGGGCCGCGGCCGTAGTAGGCGGCCTGGCCGGCCGGGCAGCCGAAGGGCTGGCCCCAGTCGCAGTAGTGCGGGTAGTTGGCCTCGTTGGTCTCCCTGATGTACACGAGACCGCCGGTCTCGTGGCTGACGTTGGCCAGGAACGCGGCTGCCTCGCGCCGCTGGACCTCGATGCTCCCGGTCTTGGCGAAGGCGGGGTAGGAGCTGAGCGCGGCGACCAGGCCGTTGTAGGTGTAGAAGGGGTTCCGGTTCGGGAACATCTGGTCGAACTGGGCCTCGCTGACGACGAAGTCGCCCGGCCCCGGCTGCTCCCCGCCGCCACCGCCGGTGCAGGGGCCCTGGTCGGCCCAGACGTCGGCGGTGCCGGGGCGCTCGTTCTGCGTCCACCACTTGGCGGTGTAGTTGCGGCCCTCGTAGGAGGCGACGCCGCCGCCGGTGTAGACGGCGGAGGCGCTCCAGGGTGCCGCGCAGGCGGCGGCCTGCGCGGCCGTTGCGGGGAGGACGATGAGCGCAGTGGCGATCGCGCCGAGCGCGGCCAGCTGGCTCAGGAGACGTCGGATCACGTGGTCACACTCCTCGGGTGCGGCACGGCGTCCGGCCGCGCCGCGGGGGTGCCGTCACCCAAACAAGTGTGGTCTAGACCTGTCAAGACCAGTAGCACGTATTGTGAGAATGTGGTGACAGAACGCGATCCCGGGTGGAATCGAGGACTCCCCGCCCGGCCGCCGACTCAGGCGCGGTCGGCCAGGGCCGCGGACTCCTCGTCCTCCACCTGCTTGTTCCACTCGGCCTTGGAGGACTGCCAGCCGTCCTCGTCACGGCCCAGCCGCCAGTACCCGGAGATCGACAGGTCCTCCTTGGGCAGGCCGTGCTCGACGCGCAGCAGCCGGCGCAGGTCGCGCACGAACCCGGCCTCGCCGTGCACGAACGCGTGCACCCGGCCCGCCGGGAACTCCAGGGCCCGCACCGCCTCGGTGAGCAGGGCGCCCACCGGCCGGTCGCCCCGGTGCAGCCAGTGCACGCGCACCCCGGAGTGGGCGTCCAGCTTCTGCTCCTCCCGGGGATCGGCGACCTCCACGAACACGTGCGCGGGACGGCCCTCGGGCAGGTGCTCCACCGCGGCCGCGATCGCCGGGAGGGCGCTCTCGTCCCCGGCCAGCAGGTGCCAGTCGGCGTCCGGGTCGGGGGAGTAGCCGCCGCCGGGGCCGAGCAGGCGCAGTGTGTCGCCGGGGCGGGCCGCGGCCGCCCACGGTCCGGCGAGCCCGGCGTCGCCGTGGTGGACGAAGTCGACGGTCAGTCGCCGGGTGGCGGGGTCGAAGGCCCGCACGGTGTAGGTGCGGGTGACCGGCCACTCCTCGCGCGGGCGGCTCTCGCGGATCTCCCGCACGTCGTAGGGCTCGGGGTCGCCCGCGGCGGGCGGCGGGAACAGCAGCTTCACATAGGAATCCGTGTACCCGGCGGTGGCGAACGCGGCCAGGCCCTCCCCGCCGAACACCACCCGCACCATGTGCGGCGTGAGGCGCTCCACCGCCTCCACGCGGCCCACGTGCACGGTCGCCTGCGGTCGTTCCCGTCGCTCGGTCACGGCGGCCCCCTTCGTCGAAACGTGTTAGGTGAACCTAACACCACCACGGTCGGTGCGCCCCTCCGGGGGAGGCCGAAGAGGGAGGCCCCCGGACGGGCCGGGGCCGCCCGGGGCCCGCGAGGCTTCGGCGGGGCTCCGGAGGCCCCGGGGGAGAGGCCCGGGGAACGAGGACTTCGACGCAGGGGCCGAAGGTTCCCTCCCTCGAAGGGCGCCGAGCACCGACCGAAGCGAAGCGGAAGGCCCGAAAGAACACGGTGGTGTCCACCGAGTGGTGTGACTTCGTTCGACTCCAGAGCCCCAGAGAAAACGACGCGCCGGCCGGCGATTCGTTCTTGTTGGAACAGCCGTTGTTCTCACACCACTCCACGGGACATGACCGAGAACACGGTTCAGGCAGCGTCGCTGCGGTCGCCGCGGGTGGGGGCGGTGAAGACCGCGTGCAGGTGGGTGTCGTCGGCGGGGACGCCGGCCTCCAGCGCGGCCAGCCAGGCCGCCGCGCCGGCGGTGCAGCCCGCCGTCGACAGCGGTGAGCCCGCCGTGCCCAGCGCCAGTTTGCGGGTGAGCGCCTCGTGCACCGGCGCCGACCCCAGCAGCACCCCGCCGGCCAGCACCACCGGCCGCCGCTCCCCGGGCGTGCGCACCTGGTGCACCGAGTGCGCCAGGTGCCCGGCCGCGGCGTTCACGATCACCTCGGCCGCCTCGTCCCCCAGCGCGAACGCCTCCGACACCAGCGGGGCCAGCGCGGCCAGCCCGATCGGCGGCTGCTCGGTCAGGGTGCGGGCGAAGGCGCGCGCGTGCTCCTCCGGCAGGTGCTCGTGCCCCTCGACCGGCCGCCTGCCGGGGATGACCCGCTTGGCCACCATCCGCGCCAGCGGACTCAGCGCCGTACCCCGGCTCAGCTGGCGGGCGGTCTCCCGGGCCGCCTGGTGGCCGATCCAGAACGCCGAGCCCTCGTCGCCGATCAGCCAGCCCATCCCGTCCGCGGACCGGCTGCGGCGACGCCCCTCGATCCGGGTCGCGATCGCACCGGTGCCCGCGATGAGCACCGTCCCGTCGGGTTCGGGGGTGCCGGCGGCGAACGCCACCTCGTCGTCGCCGGCGAACGCCAGCCGGTCCGCCGGCGCACCGACCAACAGCAGCTCCTCCAGCAGGCCCTCGCGCACCTGATCATCGCGCAGCGCCGACACCCCGGCCAGACCGATCACCCCGGCCGCCACGTCCTCGCGGGCGTGCGGCCCGGCCCGGTCCAGGGCGGCGCCCACCGCCCGGGCCAGTTCCCGGCCCGCCCGAGCGGTGCCGTGCGTGTTGGGGTTGGCGCCGCCCGCGCGGGCCCACCCCACCCGAGCGCCGGTCAGGGTGGCGACCAGGGCCCGGGTGGAGGTGCCGCCCGCGTCCACCCCCACCACCAGGCGGGGACGTTCGGAGCGCTTCGTCGAAGAGGTCACAGCTGTCACAGGAGGAGACTGCCCTTTCAACGATCGGAATACTCTTCGCGGCCCCGGCCGACCCCGGCCGCCGCGGTCCCGGGCCCGTGCCGCGGACACACGGAAAAGCAGTGGCGCGCCCCGCCGCGGTCCTGAGAGGGTCGACCCATGGCAGCAGCGCAGCACCCCGCGACACCCCGATCCGACGGACCCGGATGGGAGGTCGCCCGGCCCACGGAGGAGGAGATCCCCCAGGCCAACCGGGTGTTCGCCACCGCCATCAACATCCCTCTCGCCGACCTGCTCGACACCGAGCGCGACCACCCCGTCAACGAACCCGACCGCTTCCTGGTCGTCCGCGACGGCGGCCGCATTGTCGGCACCACCAATTCCCACCGCTTCTCCCTGACCGTCCCCGGCGGGCCGCGCCCGGCGGCCGGGGTGACGGGGGTGGGCGTGCTGCCCACCCACCGCAGGCGCGGGATCCTCACCGCACTCCTCCGCGAGCAACTCGCCGACCTGCGAGAACGCGGCGAGAACCTGGCGATCCTGTGGGCTTCTGAAGGCGGCATCTACGGCCGCTACGGCTACGGCCGGGCGTCCTGCCAGTACACCTACTCCGTGAGCCGCGCTCACGCCGCCCTGCGCCCCGACGCCCCCCGCGACCCCTCCCTCACCCTGGAACTGGCCGAACCCGCCGACGCCCTGCCCGACCTGGACCTGCTGCACCGCGCCGCCCAGGCCGAACGCCCGGGCGGCTTCCCCCGCGACGGCAACTGGTGGAAGCTGCGCCTGTGGATGCTCTCCCGCCCCCGGCCCGACACCTCCGACCTGCGCGCCGTCATCGTCCGGGACACCGGGGGACGCCCGGTCGGCTCGGCCCTGCACCGGGTCACCACCGGCTACGGCGAAGGCGGACTGCCCACGGGGACGGTCACCGTCCGGGAGATGAACGCGCTCACCCCGGCCGCCCGCACCGCCCTGTACGAGTACCTCTTCGACACCGACCTCACCGTGGAGACCGAGATCACCGGCCTGCCCGAGGACGACCCCCTGCCCGCCCTGCTGGCCGACCCCCTCCAGGCCGTCCCCCGCGGCGGCGGACACCTGTGGCTGCGCCTGGTCGACGTGCCCGCCGCCCTGGCCGAGCGCACCTACGCCCACCCCCTGGACACCGTCATCGAGGTCGCCGACCGGCACGCCCCCTGGAACGCCGGGCGCTGGCACCTGAAGACCGACGGGGAGCACACCCGGGTGGAGGCCACCGACGCCGACCCCGACCTCTCCCTGGACGCCGCCCACCTGGGCGCCGCCCACCTGGGCCGCGGCCCGGTCACCACCCACGTCGATGCCGGGACCGCGGTCGAGCGCACACCCGGTGCCGCCGCCCGCCTCGACACCGCCCTGTACACTCCCCGGGCGCCCCGCTGCGACACCGGTTTCTGAGGGGACGGACCCCATGACCGACTCCGCCCGCGACCACACCGCCTGGACCGTGCGGGGCACCACCGCCGACGAGTTCCCCGAGGTCGCCCGGGTCGTCGGCGAGGCGCTGCTCGTCCCCGCCGAGGACATGGTCGAACGCGAACGCCGTGACCCGCTGGCCGAGCACGAGCGCACCCTGGTCGCCCTGGACGGGGACCGCGTCGTCGGCACCGCGGCCTCCTACGCCTTCTCCCTGACCGTCCCGGGCGGGCCGCGCCCGGCGGCCGGGGTGACGGGGGTGGGCGTGTGGCCCACCCACCGCAGGCGCGGGGTCCTCACCGCGCTGATGCGGCGCCAGCTCGCCGACATCCGCGCCCGCGGCGAGAACCTCGCCGTGCTGTGGGCCTCCGAGGGCGGCATCTACGGCCGCTTCGGCTACGGACTCTCCTCCCGCGAGGCCCGGCTGACGGTGCCGCGCGCCCACGGCGTGCTGCGCCCCGACGCCCCGCGCGACCCCTCCGCGGCCGTCGACCTGCTCACCCCCGAGCAGGCCCGCCCCGCTTTGGCCGACGTGTACCGGCGCACCCTCGCCGACCGCAACGGCCGGTTCGCCCGCGCGGACAAGTGGTGGCCGCACCTGCTGCGCGACGACGAGCGCGCCCGGGGCGGCGCCGGACACCTGCTCGCCGCCGTGGTGTCGGGCCCCGGCGGGCCGCAGGGGTACGCCCTGTACCGGGTCCGGAACACCTGGGAGCTGGACGTGCCCCGGGGACAGGTGCTGGTCTCCGAGGTCGCCTCGACCACCCCCGCCGCGCGGGTCGCCCTGTACGAGCACCTGCTCTCCCGCGACCTCACCGTCGAGACGGTCTTCCACGACGTTCCGGTCGACGACGTCCTCCCGGACCTGCTGGCCGACCGCAGGCAGGCCGCCGTCGAGCCCTTCGACGCCCTGTGGACCCGCCTGGTGGACCTGCCCGGCGCGCTGGCCGAGCGTTCCTACGCCGCCCCGGTCGACGTCGTCCTGGCGGTGACCGACCGGACCGCCCCGTGGAACGCGGGCACCTGGCGGCTGGTGGCCCGGGACGAGGGGGTCCGCTGCACGCCCGCCGCCGGGGCCGCCGACCTGACCGTGGACGCCTCCCACCTGGGCGCGGCCTACTTCGGCAGGCGGCCCCTGGCCGGGTTCGTGGCGGCCGGGCTGGTCGCCGAGCACACGCCCGGCGCCGCCCGGAGCCTGGACACCGCCCTGTACGAGCCGCTGGAGCCGCACTGCGGCGTCGACTTCTGATCCCACCGCCCCCCGCCCCGACCGCACCGAACGACAAGGCGAAGAACACCATGACCACACCCGACAGCGCGCGCACCGAATGGACCGTGCGCGGCACCGACCGGGACGAGTATCCGAAGGCGGCCCGGGTCATCGGCGAGGCCCTCCTGGCGGCCGACGACCTGGACATCATGCTGGAGCGGGTGCGCCCCCTCCACGACGCCGAGGGCTACGAGCGCGTCCGCGTGGCCGTCGACGACATCGACGGCGAAGAGCGCATCATCGGCGCCACCAACGACTTCCGCTTCGAGATGACCCTGCCCGGCGGGCCGCGCCGCGTGGCCGGGGTGACCGGGGTGGGCGTGTGGCCCACCCACCGCCGCCGGGGCGTGCTCAGCGCCCTCATGCGCCGCCAGCTCGCCGACATCCACGCGGCGGGGGTCGGATACGCCGCCCTGTGGGCGTCCGAGGGCGCCATCTACGGCCGGTTCGGCTACGGTCCCGCCGTGGCCGAGACCCAGGCGAACATCGCCCGGCCGCACGCCGGGCTGCGCCCCGACGCGCCCCGCGACCCGGAGCTGTCCGTGCTCCTGGGCGGCGCCGCCGAGTTCCGCGCCGACCTGGAGCGGGTGCACGCGGAGGCCGCCGCCGCCCGGCTCGGCCAGGTCGCGCGTACCGCCCACTGGTGGGACCGGGCCCTGCGCGACACCCCCGACGGCCGCGAGGGCAGGAGTCCCAAGCAGGCCGTCGTGGTCCGCGGACCGCAGGGGCCGGTGGGCTACGCCCTGTACAGCACGCGGAGCAAGTGGGAGTCGGCGGGCCCGGCCGGGACGGTGTACGTCCAGGAGATGCGGGCCACCGTCCCGGCGGCCTGGACCCTGCTCTACGAGCACCTGCTCGACCGCGACCTGACGGCCCGGATCGAGTTCGAGTTCATGCCGGTGGACGACCCGCTCGTGCACCTGCTCGGCAACCGGGACCGGTTGGTCCGGGAGGTCTTCAACAGCCTCTGGTTCCGGCTGGTGGACGTGCCCGGCGCGCTGGCCGAGCGCACCTACGCCGCCCCGGTGGAGGCGGTGCTGGCGGTCACCGACCGGTACGCGCCGTGGAACGCCGGGACGTGGTCGCTGAAGGCGTCCCCGGAGGGCGCGCGGGTGGAGGCCACCGAGGCCGCCCCCGACGTGTCGCTGGACGCGGCCCTGCTGGGCGCGGCCTACCTGGGGCAGACCCCGCTCACCGGGTACGCGGCCGCCGGGCTGCTCACCGAGCACACCCCGGGGGCGGTCGCCCGTCTGGACGCGGCCCTGCACCGCCCCGACGCGGCCTTCAACGGCGCCATCTTCTAGCCGCGCACGCCCGGCCCGGAGCACCCGCTCCGGGCCGGGCCCCGTTCAGCGGGTGAGCGCCTTGGCCAGCAGCTCCACGTCCTCCTCGGTGTTGTACAGGTGGAAGGAGGCGCGCAGCCGCCCGTCGCGGGCGGCCACCGAGACGCCCTCCGCCGACACCCGCTCCACCCCGCCCGCCGGGGCGGCCACGGACACGATGGCCGAACCGGTCGGCTCCAGGTCCAGGAGGGTGCGCAGCAGGTCGCCCAGGGCCGCGTTGTGCGCGTGCACGGCGTCCACCCCGGTCTCCTCCAGCAGCGCCAGGGTGTGCTCCAGCCCCGCCCAGGCGGGCCACACCGGAGGCAGGTCCAGCCTGCGGGCGCCCGCCGCCAACGGCAGCGGGCCGCCGTACAGGTTGTTCCACGGGTCCTCGGCGGCGTACCAGTTGCCCGCCAGCGGGGTCAGCTCCGCCAGCGCCTGCTCGGTGCCGGTGAGGAACGCCGACCCGCGCGGCCCCAGCAGCCACTTGTAGGTGCTGCACACCGTGTAGTCGATCCGGTCGGCCGGCAGCGGCAGCCATCCCGCCGCCTGGGTGGCGTCCACCAGCAGCCGTGCCCCGTGGGCGTCGCGGGCCGCCAGCAGGTCCTCCAGCGGGGCGATGCGCCCGTCGGAGGACTGCACCGCCGACACCGCGATCAGGCGGGTGGCCGGGCCGACCGCCTCGGCCAGGTGCTCCAGCGGCACCTCGCGGACGGTGAGGTCGGTCCGGGCCAGGAAGGGGTGCACCACGGAGCTGAACTCGCGCGCGGCGATGACGACCTCCGCGCCCGGTGGCAGCGCGGCGGCGACCGTCCCGACGAACTGGGCGGTGTAGGCGCCGATCGCCGTGTTCTCCACGGGCACGCCCAGCAGGCGGGCGTAGGAGGCACGGGCGCGTTCGACGCCCGGATCGGCGTCGGCCGGGGAGAACCGCCCCTCGGCCACGTCGCGGGTGTGGCGCAGCACCGCGTCCAACGCGGTGTCGGGGGTCAGGCCGTGGGTGGCCGTGTTGAGGTACACGGTCCCGGGTGAGAAGCGCCGTCGTGCGGCGTCGATGCGGGCACGGGTGGAGTCGTCCATGCCCCATGCTCCCCATGGCGGGGAACCGGGTTCAAGGGCCGGTCCGGTCGGGATTGGCCCTTGCCGCGCGGGAGGGAGGGCGCGCGGGGACGGCGCGGGATGGGCGCCGGCCGTCTCAGCTGCGGAACTTGGCCTGGGCGTCGGTGGACCCGGCCATGAGCTTGTTGAGCAGGCGGACCAGCTCGTGCCGCTCCTCGGGTTCCAGGGCCTCGGCCCAGGCGGACTCGCGGCGGTTGTGGGCGCGGAACCCGCCGAGGATGGCGTGGTAGCCCGCCTCGGTCAGGCTGAGCTGGAGGGCGCGGCGGTCGTGGGTGGCGCGCTCGCGCAGGATGAGTCCGTCGCGTTCCAGGGTGTTGAGCAGCGCGGACAGGGCGGCCCGGCTCATGCCGGAGATCTCGGCGGTGGTCTTGGCCTCCATCGGTCCGGCCAGCCAGAGCGCGAAGATCACCCGGAATCCGGGCCAGGTGAGCCCGCGCGGGCGGTGGACGGTGGATTCCAGGTCGTAGATCACCATGCTCGTGGCCCGGTTGAGGGTGAGCACCATGCGCATGGCGTCGGCGTTGACGGAGGGGAGTTCCTGCTCGGCCTTCTGCACCGCGTAGTCGACGAACGACCAGAAGGTGAGATCACTGGGGGGAGCGGTGTCGTGGGTCACGGGGCCAGCCTAATACCTGGGGTCGGAGTCGTGTTTACCGCGCTTTTCCTTTTCCACGGCCGTGTTGTTCAGTGGTGATGTCGGGTGAACGGAACGTGGCGGGTGTTCTTTTCGGGGTGATATCGGCGCTTTTCCTGTTCTTTGATCCCGGAGGAACGGTGACCCACGGTGGGGAGGCGGTGACGGCGGGCGCTGTACGGGAAGAGTGGGGGAGCGGGGCAGGTCGGCGCCCTGCCGTCGGGGGCCGGAGGGCGTACAGTGTGATCTGTATCACCCACGGGATGGCTCTGCACCTCTTGGTCCGGTGACGCAGAGCACGTTATGGTCTGAATCATCAAACGTTTGATCATTATGGGCGGCGGCCGCCGCCCGAAGAGAGTGAAGGGGTCCCGACGACCATGGCAGCCAAGCCGTTCGCCTCGTCCGCCGACACCGAGGCCAAGCAGCAGACCCTGGAGGTCCTGGCCGACGGCGTCTACGCGCTCACCGCCGAAGGCGACCCCAATGTGGGGGCCATCGAGGGCGAGGACTTCCTCGTGGCGTTCGAGGCCCTGGCCACCCCCACCGCGGCCCGCGAGTGGCTGGTCAGGCTGCGCGAGCACACCGACAAGCCCGTCCGCTACCTGGTGCTCTCCCACTACCACGCGGTCCGCGTCCTGGGCGCCAGCGCCTTCGACGCCGAGATCATCATCACCCACGAGAAGACCCACGAGCTGATCCGCGAACGCGGCAAGGAGGACTGGGCCAGCGAGTTCGGGCGCATGCCCCGCCTGGCCAAGGACGCCGACTCCGTGCCCGGCCTGACCTGGCCCACCCAGACCTTCGCCGACCGCACCACCATCGACCTGGGCGGCGACCGCGGCGAACTCGTCCTGGAGTACTTCGGCCGCGGCCACACCGAGGGCGACATCGTCGCCTGGCTGCCGAAGCAGAAGATCCTCTTCGCCGGCGACCTCGTCGAGGCCCAGGCCGCCCTCTACACCGGCGACGCCTTCCACAGGGACTGGGCCGGGGCCACCCTGGACAGGGTCAAGGCCCTGGGCGCGGAGATGCTCGTCGGCGGGCGCGGCGCGGTCAGCCGCGGCCGCGCGGAGGTCGACGCCGCCATCGAGCAGACCCGCAACTTCCTCGACGTGATGATCCGCGAGGTCGGCGCCGTCCACGAGCGCGGCGGCACCCTCAAGGAGGCGTTCGAGGCCACCCACGCCGCCCTCGCCGACGACTACGGACACTGGCCGATCTTCGAGCACTGCCTGCCCTTCGACGTCTCCCGCCTGTGGGACGAGTTCTCCGGCATCGAGCGCCCCGTCATCTGGACGGCCGAGCGCGACCGCGAGGTCTGGGACCTCCTCCAGGCCTGACGGACCGCAGGGGCCGAACCCCCGGCACCGGGGAGCCCTCCCCCAGGTGACCCGCGGTCACCGACGCCCCGGCGGCGGACACCCGTCCCGCCGCCGGGGCCGCCACCGACCACCCCGCCCCGGAAAGGGGCGCCGACGCCCAGGAGCCCGACATGCGACCTCCCGCTCCACGACCCCCCGCCGACACCTCCGCCGAACCCGTCCTGGTCCTGGGCGCCGGCCCCGTCGGCCAGACCGCGGCCCTGCTGCTGGCCCGGCGCGGCGTTCCCGTCCGCATCGTCGACTCCCGGCCCGAGCGCGACGCCGTCGGCTCCAAGGCCATCTGCCAGCAGCGCGACGTCCTGGACGTGTGGGACTGGGTGGGCGCCGGAGAGGTCGCCGAAGAAGGCCTGACCTGGGACACCGCCCGCACCTTCTACCGCGACAGCGAACTGTTCAGCGTCCGACTCACCGACCCGGGCGCCTCCCCCCTGCCGCCCTTCGTCAACATCTCCCAGTCCCGCACCGAGGAGATCCTCGACCGCCGCCTCGCCGAGGCCGGGGTGGCGATCTCCTGGGACCACACCGTCACCGGCATCGAGCAGGACGACACCGGCGTCACCGTCACCTGCGACACCCCCGCCGGCCCGGTCCGCCTGCGCGGCACCCACGCCCTGTCGTGCCTGGGCGCCCACGGCGGCGTCGTCCGCCACGCCCTGGGCCTGGGCTTCGAGGGCACCAGCTTCCAGGACCGCTTCCTCATCTGCGACATCCGCGCCGACCTGGGCGACTGGGCCCGCGAACGCCGCTTCTACTTCGACCCCGAGTGGAACCCCGGCCGCCAGGTGCTCATCCACCCCTGTCCCGACTCGGTGTTCCGCATCGACTGGCAGGTCCCCGCCGACTTCGACCTGGAGGCCGAGGAGGCCGGCGGCCGCCTGGACGCCCGCATCCGCCGGATCATCGGGGACGAGCCCTACGAGATCGTCTGGCACTCGGTGTACCGGTTCCACACCCGCGTGGTGGACCGCATGCGCGCGGGCCGCGTCCTGCTCGTCGGCGACAACGCCCACCTGGTCGCGCCGTTCGGCGCCCGCGGCCTCAACTCCGGCGTCCAGGACGCCGAGAACGCCGCCTGGAAGATCGCCTACGTCCGCGCGGGGTGGGCGGACGAGGAGCTCCTGGAGACCTACCACACCGAGCGCCACGCCGCCGCGCTGGAGAACGCCGAGATCACCGGCGCCACCATGCGCTTCCTCGTCCCCCAGGACGAGGCCGAGCACACCACCCGGGTGACCGTCCTGGAGCAGGCGCTCACCGACGAGGCCGCCCACGCCCGGGTCGACTCCGGACGCCTGGCCGAACCCTTCTGGTACGTGGACTCACCGCTCACCACCCCCAACGAGCGGCTCCCCTTCGGCGGCCGCCCGCCCCGCGGCCGGGCGCCCGCGCCCTGCCCCGGCGTGATCGCCCCGGACGCCCCCGTCGAGCTGCCCGACGGCCTGTTCGACGGGGACGCACCGACCCGGCTGCGGCCCCTGCTGCGCGAAGGCGTCACCCTGCTGCTGGGCCCCCTCCCGGAGGGCGCCGACGCCGACGCCGCCCGCGACGGCGTCCTGGCCGCCGCCCGGCAGGCCACCGCCGCCCCCGTGGCCGCGTTCCACCTCTCCGACATCGACACCACCGGCGCCCTCACCAAGGCCCTGGACGGCGACCCCGGCCGGGTGTGGGTGCTGCGGCCCGACGCCCATATCGCCGCCGTCGTCGACGCCGCCGACCCCGAGGCCGTCACCGCCGCCGTCCGCACCTGCCTGGGGCGGGCCGCCGCACCCGAACGACCCGAGCCCGCGCTCTGACGCCGAACGCGACCGCACGCCCCACGACCACCGACGACGACCACCTGGAGGACATGCCATGGCCTACTACCGCCAGGTCGGCGAGGTGCCCCGCACCCGCCACACCCAGCACCGCACCCCCGAGGGCGGCCTGTACTACGAGGAGCTGATGGGGGAGGAGGGCTTCTCCTCCGACTCCTCGCTGCTCTACCACCGCGCGATCCCGTCCGCCATCGTCGACGCCGCCGAGTGGGAGGTCCCCGACCAGAGCCGCACCCGCAACACGCCGATGGTGCCGCGCCACCTGCGGCTGCACTCGCTCTTCGACGACCAGGGGTGGAAGGCCGCCGACGTCGTCGAGTCGCGCCGCCTGGTCCTGGGCAACGACGACGTGCGCATCTCCTACGTGGTCGCCGGGGCGCCCTCGGAGCTGTACCGCAACGGCATCGGCGACGAGTGCGTGTACGTGGAGTCCGGCGGCGCCCGCGTGGAGACCGTGTTCGGCCTGCTGGAGGTCGGCCGCGGCGACTACGTCATCCTGCCCCGGGCCACCACCCACCGCTGGGTGCCCACCGGCGACGAGCCGCTGCGCGCCTACGTGATCGAGGCCAACAGCCACATCGCCCCGCCCAAGCGGTACCTGTCCCGGTACGGGCAGCTGCTGGAGCACGCACCCTACTGCGAGCGCGACCTGCGCGGCCCCGCCGAGCCGCTGCTGGCCGAGGGCGAGAACGTGGACGTGCTCATCAAACACCGCGGCAACGGCCCGGGCGGCATCTCCGGCACCCGCTACACCTACCCCACCCACCCGTTCGACGTGGTCGGCTGGGACGGGTGCCTGTACCCGTACGTGTTCAACATCGACGACTTCCAGCCCATCACCGGCCGGGTGCACCAGCCGCCGCCCGTCCACCAGGTGTTCGAGGGCCACAACTTCGTCATCTGCAACTTCGTGCCGCGCAAGGTGGACTACCACCCCGGGGCGATCCCCGTGCCGTACTACCACTCCAACGTGGACTCCGACGAGGTCATGTTCTACTGCGGGGGCGACTACGAGGCCCGCAAGGGCTCCGGGATCGGCCAGGGCTCCATCTCGCTGCACCCCGGCGGCCACTCCCACGGCCCGCAGCCCGGCGCCTACGAGCGCAGCATCGGCGCCGAGCGGTTCGACGAGCTCGCCGTCATGGTGGACACCTTCCGGCCCCTGGACCTGGGCGAGGGCGGGACCGCCTCCGACGACGGCACCTACGCCTGGACCTGGGCCGGGGGGAAGCGGGAATCTTGAGCGGCACCGACACGGCGACGGGCACGGGCGCGGGCGGGGCCAAGGACGCCCTGTACCGCTCCCTCTTCGACGACGCCGCCCTGTTCCCGCCCGGCAACGCCCCCATGGGCGAGGCCCTGCCCGCCCACCGCGGGTACCGGGCCTCGGCCCGGGCCGCCTACGTGGGCCCCTTCCTGGTGTCCGACGCCCGCGTGGCCGAGCTGCGCGCGGTGCTGTCCCGCGAGGAGGGCGACCACCCGCCCCTGGAGGTCGTGGTCACCGTCCCCGGCGGCGCCGACGGGATCGCCCCCGCCGTCGAGGCGGCCCTG
>NZ_JASFDV010000110.1 GCF_030766825.1 Nocardiopsis sp. CC223A | reverse complement strand
CCGTCCCCGGGCGGGCCCCGGCGGCCCGGGGGCAGGGGACCGGGACGACCGCGACGCCGGACGCCCCGTCGGCGGTCGGTCCCAGGACGGTCGGCGCGGTTCCGGCCGGGACGTCGAACACGAGCGTGTACTCGGTGCCGTTACCGGGGTCGCCCTCGTCGGTGAACAGGCACACCTCGTCCGCGGCCGCGAACCGGACGCCGTCCGCGGTGTAGGCGTACACACCGCTCCAGGAGTCGGCGGGCGGGCGCCCGGCCGACGTTCTGCGCCCGCACCGTCATCACGACGTACCCGCCGGAGGCCGTGTACCGCTCCCCGCAGGCGGCTGAAACACCCACCCTCTGTCGTGACTGCCGGAGTACGCGATGAGTGTGAACTATGTTCACGACATTTTGAGTGCGGATCCCTACGGGCGCCCGCGCATCCCGCCAGGTCTAAGGTCGGAAGCGACAAGGACGTCGAAACGAGGACACGAAGATGGACGTACGCACCTACATCGAGGACCACCGGGACGAGTTCCTCTCCTCCCTCAAGGAGTGGCTGGCGATCCCCTCGATCTCCGCGGATCCCGGGCACCACGACGACGTGCGCCGCTCCGCCCGCTGGCTGGCCGACCACCTCGCCGCCACGGGCTTCCCCACCGTCGAGGTCTGGGAGACCCCGGGCCTGCCCGCCGTGTTCGCCCAGTGGCCCGCCGCCGACCCCGACGCCCCCACCGTCCTCGTCTACGGCCACCACGACGTGCAGCCGGTCGACCCCGTCGAGGAGTGGGACACCCCGCCCTTCACCCCCACCGAGCGCGGCACCTCCCTGTACGGCCGCGGCGCCTCCGACGACAAGGGCCAGGTCCTCTTCCACACCCTCGGCCTGCGCGCCGCCCTGGCCGCCTCCGGCGCCGACGCCCCGCCGGTCACGATCAAGCTCCTGGTCGAGGGCGAGGAGGAGTCCGGCTCCGTCCACTTCGCCGAACTCATGAGGGCCAACCGCGCCCGCCTGGACTGCGACGTCGCCGTCATCTCCGACACCACCATGTGGGCGGCCGACACCCCGTCCATGTGCGTGGGCATGCGCGGCCTCACCGACGTCGAGATCTCCCTGTACGGCCCCGGCCGCGACCTGCACAGCGGCTCCTTCGGCGGTGCCGTCCCCAACCCGCTCAAGGCCATGAGCGACCTGCTCTCCGCCCTGCACGACGAGGACGACCGGATCGCGGTCCCCGGGTTCTACGACGGAGTCGTCGAGGCCGAGGCCGAGGAGCGCGAACTCATCTCCCGCCTGCCCTTCGACGAGAAGGAGTGGCTGGCCACCGCCGCCTCCACCGCCACGTGGGGGGAACGGGGCTACAGCACCCTGGAGCGGATCTGGCTGCGGCCCACCGCCGAGATCAACGGCATGTGGGGCGGGCACACCGGCGCCGGCGGCAAGACCATCGTCCCCCGCTCCGCCCACGCCAAGGTCAGCTTTCGCCTGGTGCCGGGCCAGGAACCGCTGGAGATCCAGGCCCGCGTCCGCGAGTTCGTCGAGGCCCGCGTCCCGGCCGGCCTGCGCGCCGAGCTGGAGTTCGGCGGCCCCGGCGTGCGGGCCTGCGCCTCCGACCTGTCCTCCACCGCCCTGAAGGCGGCCCGCCGCGCCATGGAGCGCGCCTTCGGCACCCCGGTCCTCTTCACCCGCGAGGGCGGCAGCGGCCCCGAGGCCGACATCGCCGACATCCTCGGCGCCCCGCTGGTGTTCGTCGCCGTGGGCCTGGACGAGGACAACATCCACGCGCCCAACGAGAAGGTCGAGACCCCGCTCCTGCTCAAGGGCGCCGAGAGCGTCGCCTACCTGTGGGAGGAACTGGGCGGCACGGCCTGAACAGGAGCCGGAACGACCCGCGGAACACGTTCCGGGGCCCGGGCATGCGACGGGCCCCGGCGGCGTTGTCCCTGTCAGTCGGCGGCCGCGCCCCACGGCGCGGCCCCGCTCCCGCACACTCCCCGGAAGGACCCATGCACGTCGACACCACCGCCTCCCGACCCGGCCCCGCCGCGCCCCGCCCCATGCTCTCCCGCGCCGCCGTCGACCCCGCCGCGCACCGGCGCACCGACCAGGCCTGGCTGGAGCGGGCGTGGCAGGACCCCGGCACCCGGGTCCTCGCCCTGGAGGGCGGAGACCCCACGAGCCACGGGTGGAAGGCCCTGATGGCCAAGCAGTCCCGGGCACTGGTCACCACCGACGGGGACCCCGCGCTGGTCCTCACCCCGCCGGAGGAGGCGCCCGAGGGCGAACGCTACCTGCTGGGGGTCGCCGACGGCCGCGCCTACTTCGCGGTGCGCTCCCCGGACGGACTCGTCGAACGCGCCGGCGCCCGGCCCGCCTCCCTGCGCGAGCTCGGCCCGCTGCTCAGCGACCACGACACCGGGCTGCTCACCCGCGCCGTCGCCCTGGCCAACTGGCACGCCACCCACGGGTTCTGCCCGGCCTGCGGCGCGCCCACGGTCATCTCCGCCGCCGGCCACCTGCGTCTGTGCGAGCAGGAGGGGCGCGAGCAGTTCCCGCGCACCGACCCGGCCGTCATCATGCTGGTCCACCGCGGACAGGGCGGGGACGAGCAGGTCCTGCTCGGCAACAACCCGCACTGGGACGCGCGCCGCTACTCCGTGCTGGCCGGCTTCGTCGACGCCGGTGAGTCCCTGGAGCAGGCGGTCGTCCGCGAGGTCGCCGAAGAGGCGGGGATCGTGGTCGAGGACCCCCGCT
Source organism: Nocardiopsis sp. CC223A (assembly GCF_030766825.1). Lineage (GTDB taxonomy): Bacteria > Actinomycetota > Actinomycetes > Streptosporangiales > Streptosporangiaceae > Nocardiopsis. The sequence goes on along the minus strand of NZ_JASFDV010000110.1, from coordinate 15,835 downwards.
ACCTGTCGTCGCAGCCGTGGCCGTTCCCGCGCAGCCTCATGGTGGGCTACACCGCGCGCGCCGTCGGCGAGACCGAACGCACCGACGACGAGATCGGCACCCTGCGCTGGTTCACCCGGACCGAACTGGCCGAGGCGGCGGCCACGGGTGAGATCGTGCTCCCCGGCTCCGTCTCGATCGCCCGCACCCTCATCGAGCACTGGCAGGGGGAGGCCCTCCCCGGCCAGTGGTGACCGAGGGGGCATCGCGCGGCGGCGGCCCGTCCGCCGACCCTCCCGACAGGGTCGGTGGTTTCGGCCGACCCCGGCTCCGCCGCGCCCGGGCACGAACCGGAGCGGAGCGGAGGTTCCAAGGGGCCGGGGTCAGTTGGAACCGGGGGAGACGCCCAACTCGTCCGGCAGCACCGTCAACGGGCTGGTACTGCTCTCCACCACGTCGCCCGCCAGGTCGGCGACCTTGCGGCCGCGCGAGCGAGCCGAGGAGCGCAGCCGCTCGAACGCCTCGCGCGGCGGCATGGTGTGCCGCTCCGCCAGGACGCCGATCGCCTGCTCCACCACCACGCGCGAGTGCAGCGCGTGCTCCAACTGGGCGATGGTGTGGCGCAGGCGCTCCACCTCCGTCGCCCCCTCCGGCGCCCGTCCGGGCGCCTGCGTCCGCCGGCGCTCACCGCCCGCCTCCGCGGTGAGCAGGTCGGCGAGGACCATCGCGCTCACCAGGTCGGGCAGTTCGTGCCCGTTGCCCACGCGCCACCCCGTCGGGGTGCGGCGCACCACGCCGACGTCGACCGCGTCGGCGACCGCTATGTCATGAGAACTCACGTCGTCCCCCAACTCAACACTCCCCGTCGTCATACGTCCGAGCCGTCCATGGCCGGGAGCGGTCGCACCGGGAGAGGCCCCCTCGGGGTCGCGGGGCGGCCGGTCCGCGGGCGGGACCCGCGGACCGGCTTCTCCGGGCTACGACAGCTCGGCCAGCTTCTGCTTCACCTGAGCGAGCGACGGGTTGGTCATCGCCGCTCCGTCACTGAAGACCACCGTCGGGACCGTTTGGTTCCCGTTGTTGACCTTCATCACGAGTTCCGCGGCCTCCGGGTGCTCCTCGATGTTCACCTCACGCCCGGTGATCCCCTCGCGTGCGAGCTGGCTCTTGAGCCGCTTGCAGTACCCGCACCAGGGGGTGGTGTACATCGTGAACTGGTCGGTGGCCGTGTTCGTCATCTCGCTCACGTTTCTCTTCGTCCTACGGTCGGCGTTCTCGCCCGGTCCCACATCCCAACACCGCGGGGCCCGGTCCGCTTCCCCCGACCGTGCGACACAACGTGGGACGCCTCACAGGGCGGGGTGGTTCTGAAATGTGTCGTTCGGCTCCGTGGCCGCAACCGGCCGTGGTCCTTCCGGCGATCCCCGCGAGAGGAGCCTGTGGACGAGTGCGGTTCCGTCCCCGGGGCGACCGATACTTGAGAGACTGACCCATCAGAACCGCACAACCGTCTCGACCATGTTCAGGAGCACCATGGACCCCGACCGCGTCCTGGAGGGACTGGACCCCGAGCAGACCCTGGCGGCGCGCGCGCTGCGCGGACCCGTGTGCATCCTGGCCGGTGCCGGAACGGGCAAGACCCGCGCGATCACCCACCGCATCGCCCACGCGGTCGCCGGCGGGGTCGTCTCCGAGCAGCAGATCCTCGCGGTCACCTTCACCACCCGCGCCGCCGGGGAGATGCGCGGACGGCTGCGCGCCCTGGGCGCCCCCCGCGTGCAGGCCCGCACCTTCCACGCCGCCGCGCTGCGCCAGCTCTCGTTCTTCTGGCCGCAGGTGATCGGCGGCGAGAAACCCACCCTCATCGAGAGCAAGATCCAGGCGGTGGCCCGCGCCGCCCACTCCGTGGGCGTGCAGCCCGACCGCACCGGCCTGCGCGACCTCGCCTCCGAGATCGAATGGGCCAAGGTCACCCAGGTCCGCCCCACCGACTACGAGCGCGCCGTGGCCAAGGCGTCCCGGCAGGCGCCGCTGCCCGCGGGCGAGGTCGCCCGGGTCTTCGAGGCGTACGAGGAACTGCGCCGTGAGCACAACCTGCTCGACTTCGAGTCCATGCTCGAACTCACCGCGGGCATGATCAACGAGTACCCGGCCATCGCCCAGCGGGTCCGCGAGCAGTACCGCTACTTCGTCGTGGACGAGTTCCAGGACGTCAACCCGTTGCAGAAACTCCTGCTCGACGCCTGGCTGGGCGACCGCGACGACCTGTGCGTGGTCGGCGACCCCAGCCAGACCATCTACTCGTTCGCCGGGGCCACCCCCGCCTACCTCACCGGGTTCGCCGCCCGCTACCCGCACGCCACCGTCGTGGAACTGGTCCGCGACTACCGCTCCACCCCCCAGGTGGTGCGGGTCGCCAACCACGTCATCTCCCAGGCCAGGGGCACCACCTCCGCCGGGCACCTCACCCTCCAGGCCCAGCGCCCCGACGGCCCCGACCCCGTCTACCAGGAGTACGACGACGAGCCGGCCGAGGCCACCGGGGTCGCCCGCAAGATCCGCGCACTGATGGAGGAGGGCGTCCCGGCCGGGGAGATCGCCGTCCTGGTGCGCATCAACGCCCAGTCCGCCGCCTACGAGCAGGCCCTCACCGACCAGGGCATCCCGTTCAGCGTGCGCGGCACCACCCGGTTCTTCGAGCGCCCCGAGATCAAGCAGGCCGTGCACCTGCTGCGCGGCGCCCGCCACGAGGCGGCCGGGGAGGAGCCCGCCCCGCTCATCGCCACCGTGCGCCAACTGCTGGGGCAGATCGGCCTCACCGACACCGCGCCCGAGGGCCGCCAGGCCCGCGAACGCTGGGAGTCGCTGACCGCGCTGGCCCAGCTGGCCGAGGACATGGCGGCCAAGCCGCACCCCGGGGGCGCCCCGGTCACCATGAACGACCTGGTCGAAGAACTCGACGTGCGCATCTCCACCGAGCACGCGCCCGGGTTCGAGGGCGTCACCATCGCCTCCCTGCACGCCGCCAAGGGCCTGGAGTGGGACGCGGTGTTCCTGGTCGGCCTCACCGAGGGCATGATGCCGATCATCTACGCCGAGACCGACGAACAGGTCGAGGAGGAGCGCCGCCTCTTCTACGTCGGCGTCACCCGCGCCCGCGAACACCTGGCGATGTCGTGGTCCCTGGCCCGCTCCCCGGGCGGCCGCAAGACCCGCAAGCCCTCCCGGTTCCTGGACGGCCTGCGCCCGGCGTCCCCCAGCACCGCCGCCCGCCGGGCCGAGCGCCGACGCGGCGGCCCCGCCCGCTGCCGGGTCTGCGGGAACACCCTGGCCGACGCGGCCGAACGCAAACTCGGTCGCTGCCTGGACTGCCCCTCCAGTTACGATGAGGCGCTGCTGGAGCGCCTGCGCGACTGGCGGCGCGCGGTCTCCCAGGAGCAGAAGGTCCCCGCCTACGTGATCTTCACCGACGCGACCCTCCAGGCGATCGCCGAGCAGGAGCCCTCCGGGGTCCCGCAGCTGTCGGCGGTGTCCGGTGTCGGGCCGGCGAAACTCGACCGCTACGGTGAGGCGGTGCTCGCGCTGGTCGCCGGCGCCGAACCCGCCGAAGTCATGGAAGGTCGGGACGCTCCCGACGGCGAAGAGGAGGATGTGACCGGATGAGCGACAGAGCCGACGAGACCCGGCGGGACCAGTCGGTGGCCGACCTGCTGGCGGTTCTGGACCTGGAGCGGATCGAGGTCAACATCTTCCGGGGCAACAGCCCCCAGGAGGGCCCCCAGCGGGTCTTCGGCGGGCTGGTCGCCGGCCAGGCCCTGGTGGCCGCGGGCCGGACCGCGCCGGAGGACCGGTACGTCCACTCCCTGCACGCCTACTTCATCCGCCCCGGCGACCCCGAGGTGCCGATCGTCTACGAGGTGGACCGGGTCCGCGACGGCCGCTCGTTCACCACCCGCCGGGTGGTCGCCGTCCAGCACGGCAAGCCGATCTTCACCCTGTCGGCCTCCTTCCACAAGGAGGAGCCGGGACTGGACCACCAGATCCCGATGCCCGACGTGCCCCCGCCCGAGGACCTGCCCAGCACCCGCGAGCGGCTGCGCGCCGAGTTCGGCCGGGTTCCGGGGTTCGTGCGCTGGCACCCCATCGAGCTGCGCCCGGTGGGACCGCTGTCCTACGAGGCCGAACGCGATCCCCGGTTGCGCACCCCGGTCAACCCGGTGTGGCTCAAGGTCGACGGCAAGCTGCCCGACGACCGGCTCACCCAGGTGTGCCTGATGACCTACGCCTCCGACCTCACCCTGCTGGACACCGTGCTGCTGCGCCACGGGCGGTCCTTCGCCGGGATCTCCATGGCGAGCCTGGACCACGCCATGTGGTTCCACCGGCCGTTCCGCGCCGACGAATGGCTGCTCTACGCGCAGGAGACCCCCAGCGCCCAGGGCGCCCGCGGACTGGCCCGCGGCCTGGTCTACACCCGCGACGGGCAACTGGTGTGCTCGGTGGTGCAGGAGGGGCTGATCCGGGTCGTGGACGCCGAGGGCTGGTCCGACGCCCTGCGCCCCGACCCCTCGTGACCGCTACCGGTCACGAGGGGTACGGCAACACCGCGAGAACCCCGGTGATTCCCGGGATCTCGTGGCCGGATGAGGACGTTTTCCCAGGTCAAAAATAGGTTGCTAGTTTTCGTGGGCGACCCGTAGTCTGTACATCGTCGCCAGGACCGCTCTATGGCGCGGGAGGGATCCCGTCGCCCGACTGTGAAGGAGGTGCCCGATCAAATGATGACCACGAGCTTCGCTTCGGCCGTGTCGTCCCGTCAGCAGTGGCTGAACGCCGTTTCGGGCACCGCACTGTCCTGCGGTCTGCCCGGCGGCTCCGCCCTGCGCGGTGAGCGCGCCATCGCCGGCGATGCCCTGAGCGGCATCGGCCTGGCCTCGGCCAAGGGTGCCGCTCTGCGCGGCACCGGTGTCGAGGGGACCGGTCTGGGCTTCGGAGGCTTCGGCGTCCGGCCCCAGGCGACCGTGATCCTCGTCGCCGAGCACGAGTCCAACGGCAGTGGTGTGTCCACCGGCTTCGAGAGCGCCCGTGACCGCGGCGAACTCATGACGGCTCGCACCGAAGGAACCCCGCGCCGCTACGGCGCACCGGGGAAGTGTCCACGGAGGAACCCGGCCTAGCAGGCCGAAGGTCTCCATCCGTGGCCGCGGTCCCCGATTCGGGGCCGCGGCTTTCTTTGTATCCTCGTCCGCTCGATCTCCCCCGGGGAGCCAGAGCAGGCGTCCGCATCGCAAGTCAGGTCCCGCACCGGAACCGCATCCGGTGAACCGAGAACACCGACCGCGTTGTACGAGACGAACAAAGATCTTGGAGGGCACCGATGCTCGCGTCGGTCCTGGAAACGCCCTGGCTGGGCGAGACCGAAATCCCCTGCCGTATGCAGCCCGACCTGTTCTTCGCCGAGGCCCCCGCCGACGTCGAGGCGGCCAAGGCCCTCTGCGGCGCCTGCCCGGTCCGGGAGCAGTGCCTGTCCGACGCCCTGGACCGCAAGGAGCCCTGGGGTGTCTGGGGAGGCCAGCTCCTCGTCGCCGGCCAGGTCGTGGCGCGCAAGCGCCCGCGCGGACGCCCCCGCAAGAACCCGGCTCCGGTCGCGGCCTGACCGGTCGTCCCGAACTCCACCGCAGTACCCGACAGAACCCCGAAGGACTGAACAAGACATGATGATCCTGGAACTCCTGGACAAGACCAACGAGAAGAGCGCCGAGAACCGCGAACGCCAGGGCGTCCGCCTGACGGCGCGGGAGATGCGCGCACGCCAGCGCGAGCAGCGCCGTGCGGAGGACGCGCTCATGGAAATCGCGTGGTCACGCCTGTGTTGACGGGGTGATCGGGCGCGGTGGTGACCGGAGGTGACCACCGCGCCGGGCCCGATCGACAACGGCGGACACATGCGGGACCGGTGCGGGACCGGACGGTGATCCTCGAAAGAGGGTCACCGTCCGGTCTCTTTTCGGTGTACGGAGAATAAAGGAATCCTCCGGAACGGGCTCGGAAAGGCTCTCCGGAGAGGGACGGAACACCCCAGGTCAAGCCGGAACGCACGACGGGGTCGGGTTTTCCGCCCGTCGGGTCCGTTCTCGCCGAGGCGACGAAATCAAAGACATAACAGGACAACACACTCCTGTTCGAGAGCGCCGTCCTCGGCTACCGTAAAGTTCGTGCCCTCGAACACCAAAATCGAGGTGCGACGCAGTCCTCGCCGCCGGCGCACCGTGTCGGCCTACAGGGACGGGGACACGACCGTCGTCCTCGTGCCCGCGACGTTCTCCCGCGCAGAGGAAAAGCGCTGGGTGGGACGCATGCTGCAACGGCTGGAGGCGCGCGAGGAACGCCGTCGCCCCGGTGACGGGGAACTCCACGAACGCGCGGTCGAACTCGCCCGCCGTTATCTGGACGGCACCCGGCTGCCGGACAGCGTCCGCTGGGTCGACAACCAGAATTCCCGCTGGGGTTCGTGCACCCCCGACACCCGCACGATCCGCATCTCCCGACGCGTCGCCGGAATGCCCTCCTGGGTGGTCGACTACGTCCTCATCCACGAACTCGCGCACCTGTTCATCCCGCACCACGGCTCGGAGTTCTGGGAACTGGTGCACCGCTACCCCAAGGCCGAGCGCGCCCGCGGCTACCTCGAGGGATTCAGCGCCGGATCGCGCTCCGAGCCCTGTGAGCCCGGCCTCGCCCCCGACGAGGAGACGCTCACCGACGCCGAGGTCGCCCTCGAAGAGTGAACCCCGACCGGGCCCGCCGCACCCGACCCGGAGGAACCGGACGACGGTCCGGCCGCACCGTGCCGCCGGCCGTGCGGTGTCAGCGGGCGGCGGCGCGGCGCGCGGCGACGGCCGCCGCGGCGGCCGACACCAGGGAACGGGTGACCTCGTCGGTGGGCTCGGGGAGCGCGTCGATCGGGAACCAGCCCAGGTCGGCGGACTCGTCCGGGTCGATCACCGGTTCCGCCCCGGCCGGGGCCAGCACCGCGTACTGCACGTCCAGGTGGAAGCTCCCGCCGCCGCAGGGCACCGCGTGGCGGTCCAGCCGGATCGGCCCGGGCAGCAGTTCCAGATCCGGGATGCCGGACTCCTCGGTCGCCTCGCGCAGCGCGGCCTCCGCCAGCGTGGCGTCCTGCGGCTCGCAGTGCCCGCCGGTCTGTAGCCACATCCGGTGGACGCGGTGCAGGGTCAGCACCACCCGGTCGCCCCCGGCGGAGATGACCGCCGAACTGGCGGTGATGTGCCCCGGCAGGCAGCCCCGCCACATCGCGTCCCCGTGGGCGTCCAGGTGCGCCACGTACGCGCGGCGCAGCTCCTCCTGGCGTGCGTCGGGGGCGGCCCAGGCGGACAGCACCGCCCGGGCGTCGGCGTGCAGCGACACCTAGGAGTCCTCTCCCGGCTCGTCCTTCTTCTTCTGCTCCGGCTCGTCCCCGGCGACCGCCTCACCGGAGGCCCCGGGGGCGTCGCCGGTGAGCGTGGAGATGTCGAAGTCGGATTCGGTGAACGCCCCGCCGCTGACGAACGCCGCCGGGTCGTCCAGGTCCTCACCGCTCGGCATCAGGTCCGGATGCTGCCACACGGCGTCGCGCCCGTCGATCCCGCGCGCCTCCTCCAGCGCCTTCCACAGGGCCTGCGCCTCGCGCAGCCGCCGCGGACGCAGCTCCAGCCCGACCAGGGCCGCGAAGGTGTGCTCGGCCGGACCGCCGGTGGCCCGGCGCCGCCGGGTCGCCTCGGCCAGGGCGTCCGCCTGCGGCAGCCGCCCGGTCACCGCGCCCGACACCACGGCCGCCACCCAGCCCTCGATGAGCGCCAGCGTGGTCTCCAGCCGGTTCAGCGCCGCCTTCTGCTGCGGGGTGTCCTCGGGCTGGAACATGCCCTGGCCGCCCAGCACCTCCTGGAGCGACTCGGGGTTGCTGACGTCGATCTCACCGAGCCGGTCCTCCAGGCCGCTGATGTCGAAGGACATCCCGTCGGCGTACTCGGCGACCAGCCGGAACACGTGCGAGCGCAGCCACGGCACGTGCGAGTACAGCCGGTGCACCGCCGCCTCGCGCGCGGCCAGGTACAGCCGCACCTCGTCGTCGGGGATCTGTAGGCCCTCACTGAACTTGGCGACGCCCAGCGGCAGCAGCGCCGCGCTGCCCTCGCCGGCCAGCGGCAGTCCGATGTCGGCGGTGCCCACGACCTCCTGGGAGAGCTCGCCCACGGCCTGGCCCGCCTGCTGGCCGACCATCATGCCGCCCATCTGCTGGATCATGCCGAGCAGGGGACCGGCGACCGACCGCATCTCCTCGGGCAGGCTCTGCCCCATGGATTTGACGGTCTTGCTGGTCAGCGGATCGCACAGCTGCGCCCAGGAGTCCATGGTCTTCTCGACCCACTCCGAGCGGCTCCACGCCTGCGCCGTCTGCACGCCCGAGGGCAGCGAGGTGGACTGGTCCAGCCACAGGTCGCCCAGGCGCAGCGCCTCCTGGACCTTGGCGTAGTCTCCGGGCGGCACACTGGGGTCGCCCTTCTGCGAGACGACCTGCCGCGCTATGTCCTTGGCCATACTCCAGTCGATGCCGGAGCCCGTGCCCTGTCCGGCGGCGGGGCCGCCGGGGGCCGGCTGGGCCGACATCATGTCGGCGAACCGGCGCAGCATGTCGGCCATCTGCTGCGGGTCGCCGAACGGGAATCCTTCGGGTGTTCCGGAGTCCCCTCCGCCCGGGCGGCCGCTGCCGGCACCACCCGAGCCGGAGTCGCCAGAGCGGCGTCCGGACTCGTCATCGGGATCGTTCGGCATGCTGAAACCGAAAGGCAGGTCGCTCACAATCAGACCTCAGGCAGGATTAGGTTTGGTCTCCACTGTCACGTTAGCTGGGAGTCGCCCGGAGTGAATACCGAAAGCAGCCAGGTTCGCCCAGAGCACAGCCGGTCCGGAGGGGCCGGCGCGGTGGTCGCGGTCACCGGCGCGGCCTCCGGAGTAGGCAGGCTCCTCGTGCAACGCCTGGCGACACCGGAAGGTTCCACGGCCCCGCGCGAGGTCATCGCCATCGACGACGAGTTCGCCGACCTGCGCGGCGTCACCTGGCGCATCGCCGACGTCTGCGACCCGGGGCTGGTCTCGCGGCTGGACGGGGTGGACGTGCTGGTGCACACCGCCGACGACCGCTCCCCGGACACACGGCCCGCGGACCGGCGCGCCCACAACATCCGGGCGGCGCAGACGGTCCTGACCGCCGCGGCCGCCTCCGGTGTACCGCGCGTGCTCCTGATCACCAGCACCATGGTCTACGGGGCGGCCCCGGACAACCCGGTCCCGCTGCCGGAGAACACCGCCCGCGTCTCGGACAACAGCGACGGCCTCATGGGCGACTTCGCCGAGGTCGAGGCGCTGGCCGAACGCGCCCGCCGGGCCCACCCCGGGCTCACCGTCACCGTGGTGCGCCCCGCGCCCCTGGTCGGGCCCGGGCTGGACACCCTGCTCAGCCGCCACTTCTCGGCGCCGCGCCTGCTCACCGTCAAGGGGCACGAGCAGCACTGGCAGTTCTGCCACATCGAGGACCTGGCCGGGGCGCTGGCGTTCTGCGCCCTGCACGGGGTGGACGGCCCCGACGGTGTGGTCGCGGTCGCCAGCGGCGGCTCCCTCACCCAGGACCAGGTGGAGGAGATCGCCGGGATGAAGCACTTCGAGGTGCCCGCCAACCTCGCCTTCGGCACGGTCCGCCGCCTGCACCAGGCCAGGATCACCCCCGCGGCGGAAGGGGAGCTGAAGTTCCTCGTCTTCCCGTGCGTGGTGGACTGCGCGGTGCTGCGCGAGGCCGGGTGGAAGCCCGTCCACGACAGCGAGGCCGCGCTGGCGAGCCTGCTGGAGTCCCGCGGCAGGCCGGCCCTGGTGGGCCGCAGCATCGGCCGCAAGGAGGTCGCCGTCACCGCCGCCGGGGCCGCGGGCGCCGCGGCGGCCGCCATCGGGACCGCCGTCACCATTCGCCACCTGCGCAAGCGCAAGGGCGGCTGACCCGGGCCCGGCCACCGGGACCCCGTGGCCGCGGCGCGCTCCGGCACCCGGACCGATCACCCGTGACGTGCGGCGAGGGGCGGTTGGTACCTTCTAGGAGTGGAACAGATCACTCTCGCCTCGGTGCGCGACACCCCTCTTTCGGTGGACGAGGTCCTCGCGGCCGTCCAACACCCCCGTGCCGGCGGCACCGCCGTCTTCATCGGCACCGTCCGCGACCACGACCACGGGCGCGACGTGGCCCGGCTGGGCTACTCGGCGCACCCCACCGTCGAGGCCATGCTGAGGTCGGTCATGGAGAAGGTGCTCGCCGACACCTCCGTCCCGGGCCGCCCCGTGGTCAGGCTCGCCGCCGTCCACCGGGTCGGCGACCTGGAGATCGGCGACCTCGCCGTCGTCGTCGCGGCCGCCGCCGCGCACCGGGAGGAGGCGTTCGCCGCCTGCCGCAGGCTGATCGACGACCTCAAGGCCCAGGTGCCCATCTGGAAGCACCAGGCGTTCGCCGACGGCGACCAGGAGTGGGTGGGGACGCCCTGACGCGCCCCTGCCCCGGCGGCAATAAGGTGTGCAGCATGCTTCGTCGTGTCACGACCCTCGTCGTCGCCCTCGTCCTGCTCATCGGGCTCGGGCTCGGTAGCCGTTTCCTGCCGATGCCGTACCTGGTGGCCGGGCCGGGGGTCACCCTGGACACGGTGGGCCGCACCGAGGACGGGCCGGTCATCGAGATCGAGGGCGCCGAGAGCTACGAGCACGAGGGCTCGCTGTCGATGGTCACCGTTCAGTACGCGGGCGGCCCCCAGCACCGGCTCGACTTCTTCACGGTCGTGCGCGCCTGGCTGTCGCCGACCGAGGCGGTCATGCCCGAGGAGCTGCTCTTCCCCGCCGGGCGCAGCCCCGAGGAGGTCAGCGAGCGGCAGGCCGTCCAGATGAACGACTCCCAGACCAACGCCACCGCCGCCGCCCTCAACGAGGTCGGCATGGCCTACGACGCGGTCCCGGTGGTCGCCGACGTGGTCGAGGACATGCCCGCCGAGGGCCTGGTCGAGCCGGGTGACGTCATCGTCGCCGTCGACGGCGAGGAGGTCGAGACCCGCTCCGAGGGCGAGCCCGGCGCCACCGTCGGCAGCGCCGCCGTCGTGGAGCGTGTGGGTGAGCGCGAACCCGGCGACCCCGTCGTCCTGACCCTGGACCGCGGCGGCGAAGAGGTCGACGTGGAACTGGTCACCGCCGAGGGCGACCAGGGCCGGGCCGCGGTCGGCATCCTCATCGCCGACGAGATGGACTTCCCCATCGAGGTCGACATCACCGTCGGCGACATCGGCGGACCCAGCGCCGGGATGATGTTCGCCCTGGGCATCATCGACCGGCTCAGCGAGGAGGGCCTCACCGGCGGCGCCGCCGTCGCCGGGTCGGGCACCATCGACTCCGCGGGCGAGGTCGGCGGGGTCAGCGGCATCCCGCAGAAGATGGTCAGCGCCCAGCGGGACGGGGCCGACTACTTCCTGGTCGCCGCCGACAGCTGCTCCCAGGTCGCCCAGTCCGCCGCCTACGGCGAACTGGAGGTCGTCCGGGTCGAGACCCTCACCGACGCGGTGGAGGCCCTGGAGACCATCCGCACCGGCGAGGGCGACCTGCCCCGCTGCGAGTAGGTGCGCCGACCACAGCGGTCGGATCCGGACCGGTGGCGATTCGACGGCGGGAGAGGGCTTCCGACACAGGTGCGGATCGTCGGGACCGACACCCGAAGAGGGCCGGGAGGTCCTCTCGCCTCCCGCGCGACCGACCTCCCGGGTCGATACGGCTAGGCCCCGGCCGTGGGCGGCCCCGCGGTGCCCCGTTTCCCGGGGGCGGCGGCTCCGTACGGCCATGCCCGGTCCCCTGATCGGGCAGGCCGCGGGCCGGGAGGCCGAACGCGGCTCAACCGTCCAGGTCGAGGGTGAGGGCCAGGGCCGAGGTGAGCGCCGGGACGAGGTCGGCGCCGTTGAGGACCGCCTCCTCGCTGTCGTGGCTGCGCATGCGTAGCGCACAGTGCCGCGAGCCGTCCCTCAGCACGCCCGCGACCATGCGGATCTCCTCGGTCTCCCGGCCCTGGGCGGTGGCGTCCTCGCCGGGGGAGAGGGTCTCGTCGGAGCCCTTCACCACCAGCCGCTCCATGACCAGGGCGCAGCCGACCACCCCGTCCGGCCACATGATGCGGCCCAGCGCCTCCTCCAGCGGCAGGTCGGTCGGGAGCGGGTCCTGCTCGACCGGGGTCAGCTCACCGGGGTCCGGGGCGCCGGAGACGCCCAGCATCTCGGCGAGGGCGGGCTCGGCGGCCAGCAGTTCGGCCGTCGGCACCAGGGCGTACAGGCCCAGAGGCCGGTCCCACCCCTGCTCGGCGGCGTGGCGTTCGAGGTCCATGACGGCTTCGCGAATGTTCGACACGTTCCCATAGTGGCCGATGCGGGAACCTCGCCGCTCCCGTTCGTGGACAGTAGGGTCACAAAGGGACCATGTGTGATCGTGGGGTTGCCGGGCCGATACACCAACGATGCGGCCTTGTCACCCCCATGGGACAGGTTTCGGGAACTCCGAAGGGTCGAAGTGAAGTTCTCCGTAAACAAGGCGCTGCACGCGCACCGAAAGCACCTAACAAGCCATAACGAGGGGGAGGCGTGAGCTTCCGATCGCCCGGCGCACCACCTGCGCGCATGCCTCGTCGATCAAGGTTGCTCGCGCCAGTCGCGGCGACCGTGGTCGTCATCATCGCGGGGTTGATGTTCGCCGCGAACTTCTGGACCGACTACATGTGGTTCCAGTCCGTCGGCTTCACCTCGGTCTTCCTGACCGAACTCTGGACACGGGTGCTGCTGTTCGCCGTGGCCGCGGTGGTGATGGCCGTCATCGTCGGCGCCAGCATCTTCTTCGCCTACCGGGCACGCCCCGGTATCCGGCCGATGAGCCTGGAGCAGCAGGGACTGGACCGCTACCGGCAGTCCATCGACCCGCACCGCAAGCTCTTCTTCTGGATCGCCGTGGGTGCCCTGGCCCTGCTGTCCGGCGCCGCGGCCAGCGGTGACTGGCGGTCCTACCTACAGTTCGTCAACGGCGTGGACTTCGGGGTGAACGACCCCGAGTTCGGGATGGACGTCGCGTTCTTCGCCTTCGTCTACCCGTTCCTGCGGATCCTGCTCGGCTACCTCTACGCCGCCGTGATCCTGGCCTTCATCGCCGCGGTCATCGTCCACTACCTGTACGGCGGCGTCCGCCTCCAGAACGACACCGGTCAGCGCGCCACCCCCGCGGCCCGGGTGCACCTGTCGGTGCTGCTCGGCCTCTTCGTGCTGCTGCGCGCCGGGTCGTACTGGCTGGACCGGTACGGGCTGGTGTTCTCCGAGCGCGGCTACACCTTCGGCGCCTCGTACACCGACGTGAACGCGGTCAAGACCGCCCTGACGATCCTCACCGTCATCTCGGTCATCTGCGCCGTGCTGTTCTTCGCGAACATCTACTTCAAGAACACCATGGTCCCGGTGGCCAGCCTCGGCCTGCTGGTGCTGTCCGCCGTGATCGTCGGCGTCGCCTACCCCGAGATCGTCCAGCGCTTCCAGGTCAGCCCCAACGAGCAGCGCTTGGAGAGCGACTACATCCAGCGCAACATCGACAGCACGCGGGCGGCGTACGACGTCGAGGACGCCGAGGTGGAACCCTACGACGCCACCACCCAGATGAGCGCCGAGGACCTGGTCCAGGAGGCGCAGGGCACCACCGTCCGGCTGGCCGACCCCTCCGTGGTCTCGCAGACCTTCCAGCAGATGCAGCAGGTCCGCGGCTTCTACCAGTTCCCCGAGGTGCTGGAGGTCGACCGCTACCCGGACACCGACGGCAACCTGATCGACACGATCGTCGCCGTCCGCGAGCTCGACGGCCCCCCCTCGGACCAGGACAACTGGCTCAACCGGCACCTGATCTACACCCATGGCTTCGGCTTCGTCGCCGCCGCCGGTACCCAGATCGACGCCGAGGGCCGCCCGGTCTTCACCGAGTACAACATCCCGCCGCGGGGCGAGCTCAGCGATGTCGTCGGCGACTACCAGGAGCGCGTCTACTACGGCCGTGAGGGCGCCGACTACGTCATCGTCCAGGCCGAGGAGGAGTACGACTACCCCCTCGACGAGGAGGGCGAGACCCCTGACGTCTCCACCCCGGAGGACGCGGTCGACCCCGAGGTGAGCCCCACCCCGGACGACGCCCAGGCCCCGGCCGACGCTGACGCCGAGACCACCGAGGAGGAGGCCCCGGCCGAGGGCGAGGCCACCGAGGAGGGCACCGGGTCCTCCGCCGGCTCGCAGCAGTACAACCGCTACGACGGCGGCGGCGGCGTGCAGCTGGACTCGTTCTTCGAGCGGATCCTGTACGCGATCAAGTACCAGGAGCCCAACATCCTGCTCAACAGCGCGATCACCGACGACTCGCGCATCCTGTACGAGCGGGACCCGCTGGACCGGGTCGAGAAGGTCGCGCCGTTCCTCACGGTGGACAGCCGCCCCTACCCGGCGGTCGTCGACGGCAAGATCGTGTGGATCGTGGACGCCTACACCACGTCCAACAACTACCCGTACGCCAACCGGATCGACTTCACCCAGGCGGTCACCGACACCTTCACGGACGGGACGCTCACGCAGGTCAGCACGCTGCCCGGCAACCAGGTCAACTACATCCGCAACTCGGTCAAGGCCACCGTGGACGCCTACGACGGCACGGTCACGCTGTACGCCTGGGACGAGGAGGACCCGGTCCTCCAGACGTGGATGGGGGCCTTCCCCGGCGCCATCGTGAGCCAGGACGAGATGAGCGACGAGCTCGTTGACCACCTGCGCTACCCGGACGACCTGTTCAAGGTGCAGCGCGAGATCATGCGCGAGTACCACGTGACCGACCCGGCCGCCTACTACGGCGGCCAGGACTTCTGGGCGGTGCCCAACGACCCGACCGGCGCCACCGACCGGCCCGAGTCGCCCTACCGCCAGACCATCCAGTACCCGGGAGAGGAGGAGGCCAGCTTCTCGCTGACCGCCACCTACGTGCCCCGGGGCCGGGAGAACCTGGCGGCGTTCATGGCCGTCAACAGCGACCCGCGCTCGGAGGACTACGGGCAGCTGAAGCTGCTGGAGCTGCCGCGCAGCACCGTCATCTTCGGTCCCGGGCAGGTCCAGAACGCGTTCGACGCCGACGCCAACGTCCGCGAGGTGCTGCTCCCGCTGGAGCAGTCCAACGCCGAGGTGACCCGGGGCAACCTGCTCACCCTGCCGTTCGCGGGCGGCCTGCTCTACGTCGAGCCGCTGTACGTGCAGGCGGGCGGCGGCGGTGCCGCGTCCTTCCCGCTGTTGCAGCAGGTCATGGTCGGCTTCGGTGAGGAGGTCGCCATCGGCAGCAACCTCCCCGACGCGCTGAGCAACCTGTTCGACGGGGCGGAGGCCCCGCCGGAGACCGACGGTGGGGAGGAGGCCCCGGAAGAGGAGACTCCCGAGGAGGAGGCCCCCGACTCCGAGGCCGGTGCCGGCGGCGACGACCAGGACCTCACCGAGGCCCTCAACGAGGCGGTGGAGGCCTGGGAGGACGCCCAGGACGACCAGGAGGAGGCGAACGACCGTCTCCGCGAGGCCCTGGAGGCCATCGAGGAGGCGCTCGCCGAGGAGGAGGGCGGCAACTAGCCTCCCTGGCGGGCGGGGCGCCGACGTCCCGCCCGCCGTTCCGCGCCGATCCGGGGCGGGGCCCGTAAGGGTCCCGCCCCGTCGGCGTTCCCGGGGGCGCCGACGGGGCGTGTGCC
>NZ_JASFDV010000109.1 GCF_030766825.1 Nocardiopsis sp. CC223A | reverse complement strand
TCGCGTCGCCGCGAGGGGCCGCCCCGTTCCGCCGGGGCGGCCCCTTCGTGTTTCCCGGAGATGGCCGCAATGGGTCGAAACGATGCTCGGTGAAGGGGCCCGGAGAATTTTTTTCTGCCCTGTCATCCCAGCGTGTCATGGGTTTTCGCGACCATGCGCCGGGGTAGTCGGAATGACTTCGAGGTTTCGGGGCATGAAAGTTCGTTTCGTCTCTTGCTGTGAGGCGCCTCTCGCATTTAGCCTGCAAGCAACCCGCCTCTCCCAGGGCGCCCGGAGGCGGGGACGCAGCATTCCCGGCAGCGCGTCGTTCTTCGCGCACGTCCACGGCTCGGAGGTCGCCCCATGACCGAAACGGTTCTCCCGTCCGTCCCCGTCGCTCCGCAGACGCGGGAGCCCGGCCGCCTCTGGCACACCTTCTGCGATATGAACACGGTCCGCAAGGGTCCCGAGTTCACGGTGGCGCGCGCCGAGGGCGTGTGGCTCTGGGACGAGTCGGGCGACCGGTACCTCGACGGCACCGCCAGCCTCTGGTACTGCAACGTCGGCCACGGCCGCCCCGAGATCGCCGAGGCCGTCCGCCGGCAGATTCTCACCCTGGACGCCTACACCGTCTACGGCGACTTCGCCAACGCCCCGGCGGTGGGGCTCAGCGAGCGGTTGGCCGCGCACGCCCCGGTCGACGACCCGCGGGTGATCCTCACCTGCGGGGGAGGGGAGTCCATCGACACCGCGGCCAAGCTGGCCCGGCGCTTCCACGCCGTCACCGGCGCCCCGGACAGGGTCCACCTGATCAGCCGCACCGGGGGGTACCACGGCCTGCACGGGTTCGGTACCAGCGTCATCGGCATGGAGCGGTTCCGCACCGGTTACGGGCCGCTGATCGAGGACGTGTCCGTGGTCCCGCACGACTCCGCGGCCGCCCTGGAGGCGGAGATCCTGCGCGTGGGGCCCGGGCGGGTGGCCGCCTTCTTCGCCGAACCCGTCATCGGGGCGGGCGGGGTGTACGCGCCGCCGCCCGGCTACTTCGCCGAGGTGGCGCGCATCTGCGAGCGGTACGGCGTGCTGTTCATCGTCGACAGCGTCATCTGCGGGTTCGCCCGGATGGGCGACTGGTTCGGGATCGAGCGGTTCGGGGTGCGGCCCGACATGATCGTCTTCGCCAAGGGCGTCTCCAGCGGTTACCTGCCGCTGGGCGGCGTGGTGGTGAGCGGCCGGGTGGCCGACCCGTTCTGGTACCAGGACGGGCACCCGTTCCTGCACGGCACCACCTACGCCGGGCACCCGACCGCGTGCGCGGCGGCCATGGCCAACCTCGACATCCTGGAGCGGGAGGACCTGTTCACGGTGTCCCTGGAGGTGGAGCGGCAGTTGGACGGGGCGCTGCGCACCCTGGCCGACCACCCGCTGGTCGCGCAGGTCCGCGCGGGCACCGGGGTGATGGCGGCGGTGGAGCTCACCGAGGAGGCACTGGCGGAGCGGGGGATCACCACGGCGGAGGTGTTCGCCGAGGCGCGGGCGCGCGGTGTGATCCTGCGGGCGGTCCCGACGGCGCTGCTCATCTCGCCGCCGCTGATCATCACCTGGGAGCAGATCGACCACCTGGTCTCCACCCTGGCCGGTGCCCTGGACGCGGTCGCCGCCCGGCACTGACACCGGTCCGCGAACGACTCCGGTCCGGGCCTTCGCTCGGCTCCGGCCCGGTGCGGGGGGCGGCCGGGACGACGTCCCGGCCGCCCTGAAGTCGACCCTGTGAAGTATTTTCCTTGGAAAAGACTTTCCCGTGTGTCCACCATCCGGTATTGTTTCTCGGGAAGATACTTCTTGAGGGGGCGGACCATGACCGCACAGCCGACCGAGGACACCGCGACGCTCACCGACGACGACCTCATCACCGCCTGGGGCCTGCTGCACGAGGCCATGAACGGCGTGCACCCCAGGCTGCTGCGCGGCATCACCCCCGACGGCAAGGACATGGCCGGCCCCTGGTTCGAGGTCCTCATACGCCTACAGCGAACCCCCGGCCACCGGCTCCCGATGAGCCGCCTGGCCCGCGAGGTCAGCCTCAGCACCGGCGGCTTCACCAAACTCGCCGACCGGCTCGAACGCGAGGGTTACCTCAAGCGCGAGAACTGCTCCTCCGACCGGCGCGTGGTCTACGCGACCCTCACCCCCCAGGGGGTGGAGTTCATCAACCAGGTGCGGGTCAAGCACGTCGAGCGGCTGCGCGAGCACGTCCTCGGGCCGCTGGGGGAGGAGGGCGTGCGCACCCTGTCCGCGGTCGCGCGCACGCTCCGTGACAGTGCGGTCTGACCCGAGACCATCCAACGGAGACGCTCGGTAGTCGATTCCCCGGTCGGAATGTCGTCGTGTCCGTACGAAAGTACGGGAAACGTCCCACCGGCCTTCGTTCCCGTGTAGGTTGGCGGATGTTCGAGGGCCCCTGGGGAGGGGCTCCAACGGCAAGGTCCGGGGGGAATCATGGGACTGTTCACCACTGCCGCGCAGCTGAGGCCGATCCCCCGGTCCTCCCGGTTCGTCAACGGCTCCGTCTCCTTCTGGTTCCGTGACATCGGACTACCCGAGCGGCGGGACCCGCTGCCGGGCACCGCCGACTACGACGTCTGCATCGTCGGGGCGGGGTACACGGGGCTGTGGACCGCCTACTACCTCAAGAAGGCGCAGCCCGATCTGCGCATCGCGGTGGTCGAGCGCGAGTTCGCCGGCTTCGGCGCCTCCGGCCGTAACGGAGGGTGGCTGTCGGCCGAGTTCGCGGGCTCCCGCGAGCGCTACGCGCAGTCACACGGAAAAAGCGCGTTCATCGCCCTGCAACGCGCCATGATGAGCACCGTCGACGAGGTCGTCTCCGTCGCCGACGCCGAGGGCATCGACGCCGACATCGTCAAGGGCGGCATGCGCCTGGTCGCCACCAACACCGCCCAGCGCGACCGGCTGGCCGAGGACATCGAGTACCTCCAGGAGTGGGGGTACTGGCCCGACGACATCCACATGCTCCCCGAGGGGCACACCCCCTCCCTGGCCATCGCCGACGCGGTCGCCTGCGCCTACTCCCCGCACGCCGCGCGCGTGCAGCCCGCCAAGCTGGTCACCGGCCTGGCCAGGGCGGTCGAGGCGCTGGGGGTGACGATCTTCGAGGGAACCGCCGTGGAGGAGATCCGCCCCCGCCGGGGCGTGGCCCGCCCGGCCGTGGTCACCGACCACGGCACCGTCTACGCCGACCACGTCGTGCGCGCCACCGAGGGTTTCACCTCCACCCTGCGCGGCCAGCGCCGCGAGTGGCTGCCGATGAACTCCTCGATGATCGCCACCGAGCCCGTCCCGGCCCGGGTGTGGGACAAGATCGGCTGGGAGGGCCGCGACGTCCTGGGCGACACCGCGCACGCCTACGTCTACGCCCAGCGCACCGCCGACGACCGCATCGCCATCGGCGGCCGGGGCGTGCCCTACCGCTTCGGCTCGGCCCAGGACAAGGACGGCGCCACCCAGCCCCAGGCCATCGCCGAGCTGTGGCACGCGCTCACCCGCATGTTCCCGGACGTGGCGGAGGTGCCCGTCGAGCACGCCTGGTCCGGTGTCCTGGGCGTGCCCCGCGACTGGTGCCCCAGCGTGCACATGGACACCGAGACCGGTATCGGCTGGGCCGGGGGCTACGTCGGCAGCGGCGTGGCCACCAGCAACCTGGCCGGGCGCACCCTGCGCGACCTCATCCTGGGCCGGGACACCGAGCTCACCCGGCTGCCCTGGGTCGGCCACCGGGTGCGCGGCTGGGAACCCGAGCCGCTGCGCTGGGTCGGCACCCAGGTCATCTACGGGCTCTACCGCACCGCCGACCGCCGCGAGTCCAAGACCCCGGACGAGAAGGCGCACACCTCCCGCCTCGCCGGCATCGCCACCCGCATCGCCGGCCGCTGACCGAACACCGCCGTACCGGGGCCGGTGTGAGCGTGCTCGCACCGGCCTCCCTCCGATTCGGCTTGCATAAATTTGCAGCAGTGTGCATGATAGTTCAGTCATCGAGAGTGGGGGGAGCACCATGGGTTACAACGCGGCGGTCGCCGGGGCCAGTGGATACGCCGGAGGCGAGGTGCTCCGCCTGCTGATCGACCACCCCGACATCGAGATCGGCGCCGTCACCGCCGCCAAGAACGCCGGGACCCCCCTCATCCAACACCAGCCGCACCTGCTCCCGCTGGCCGACCGCATCCTCGCCCCCACCGACATCGACTCCCTGCGCGGCCACGACCTCGTGTTCCTGGCCCTGCCGCACGGCCAGTCCGCCGACATCGCCCGGCAGCTCGGCGAGGACGTCCTGGTCATCGACTGCGGTGCCGACTTCCGGCTCGTGGACTCCTCCTCCTGGGAACGCTTCTACGGCACCCCCCACGCCGGGACCTGGCCCTACGGCCTGCCCGAGCTGCCCGGCCAGCGCGAACGCCTCACCGGCGCCAACCGCGTCGCCGTCCCCGGCTGCCACGTCACCGTCGCCACCCTCGCGCTCTTCCCCGGCCTGGCCGAGCAGCTCGTCGAACCCGACCTCACCGTCGTCGCCGTCACCGGCACCTCCGGCGCGGGCAAGGCCCCCAAGCCCAACCTCATCGGCAGCGAGGTCATGGGCGCCCTCACCCCCTACGGCGTCGGCGGCGTCCACCGCCACAACCCCGAGATCGTCCAGAACCTCACCGCGGTCACCGGCGAACCCGTCAAGCTGTCCTTCACCCCGGTCCTGGCCCCCCTGCCCCGCGGCATCCTCGCCACCTGCACCGCGCCCCTCAAGCCCGGTGTCACCGCCGACCAGGTCCGCGCCGCCTACACGACCACCTACGCCGACGAGCCCTTCGTCCACCTCCTGCCCGAGGGGACCTGGCCCAGCACCGCCATGACGCTCGCCGCCAACACCACCCTCGTCCAGGTGACCGTGGACCCCGAGGCCGGACGCATGGTCGCCGTCGCCGCCCTGGACAACCTCACCAAGGGCACCGCGGGCGGCGCGATCCAGAGCGCCAACCTCGCCCTGGGCCTGCCCGAGACCACCGGCCTCCCGCTCGCCGCCGTGGCCCCCTGACCACCGGAAAGCTGGAAAGGCACAACGTGAGCGTCACCGCACCCCTGGGCTTTCGGGCCGCGGGCGTCAGCGCGGGCATCGCCGATCCCGACGCGCGCGACGTCGCCGTCCTCGTCAACGACGGCCCCTCCCGGGCCGCCGGGGCGGTCTTCGGTACCGACGCCGACCGCTCGGCGCCCGCCCTGTGGTCCCGCCAGGTCCTGGCCGGCGGCCGGGTCCGCGCCGTCGTCCTCAACTCCGGCTGCGCCAACGTCGACACCGTCCCCCTCGGCTTCCAGGACGTCCACGCCCTGGCCGAGCACACCGCGGCCGCCGTCGACGACTCCGCCGCCGAGATCGCCCTGTGCGCCGCCGGACCCGTCGGCGTCCGCCCGCCCCTGGACCGGCTCACCGGCGGCGTCACCGCCGCCGTCGCCGAACTCTCCCGCTCCGGCGGGCTGACCGCCGCCGACGCCGTCCGCACCACCGACACCGTCGCCAAGATCGTCTTCCGGCGCGGGGACGGCTACACCGTCGGCGCCATGGCCAAGGGGCCCGACCCGTCCCTGTCCAGCGGCCTGTACATCGTCACCACCGACGCCGACCTGACCGCCGACCGGTGCCACGCCCTCATCGCCGACGCCGTGGCCAAGACACTGCCGCCGTTCGCCGGACCGGCCGACACCGCCCTGCTCATGGCCAGCGGAGCCGCCGGCACCGCCCCCGACGAGGAGGCCTTCGCGGCCCTGCTCGCCGACGTGTGCGCGGACCTGGCCGCCCAGATCGACGCCGACCCCGCCACCACGGAGCACGAGAACCGGACATGATCTCCCGACCCACCGATAGCACCGCCACGGGCAACGACCGGGCCCAGGCCATCGACAAGGCCGCCAACCTCATCGAGGCGCTGCCCTGGCTGTCCCGCTTCCACGGCCGCACCGTCGTGGTCAAGTACGGCGGCAACGCCATGATCAGCGAGGAACTGCGCGTCCGCTTCGCCGAATCGGTCGTCTTCCTCTACTACGCCGGACTGCGCCCCGTCGTCGTCCACGGCGGCGGACCCCAGATCAGCGCCATGCTCGACCGCTCCGGCGTGGAGTCCACCTTCACCGCCGGGCTGCGCGTCACCACCGACGAGGCCATGGACATCGTCCGCATGGTCCTCACCGGCCAGGTCAACCGCGAGATCGTCGGCCTGATCAACCGGCACGGACCCTTCGCCGTCGGCATGTCCGGCGAGGACGCCAACCTGTTGGTCGCCGAACGCAAGAGCGTCACGGTCGACGGCGAGGCCGTCGACCTCGGCCGCGTCGGCGAGGTCACCGAGGTCAACGCCGGCGCCGTCGCGGCCCTGCTGGCCGACGGCCGCATCCCCGTCGTCTCCAGCGTCGCCCGCGCCGACGACGGCGGCGTCTACAACGTCAACGCCGACACCGCCGCCTCCGAGCTCGCCGTCGCCCTGGGCGCGAGCAAGCTCATCATGCTCACCGACATCGAAGGCCTCTACGCCGACTACCCGGCCAACACCGAGCTGATCAGCCGCCTCAACATCGACGAGCTCCGGGCCCTGCTGCCCACGCTCTCCGCCGGCATGCTCCCCAAGATGGAGGCCTGCCTCACCGCCGTCCAGGGCGGTGTGCCCCAGGCCCACATCATCGACGGCCGCGTTCCGCACTCCCTCCTCCTGGAGGTCTTCACCGACCAGGGCGTCGGCACGATGGTCGCCGACGAGGAACTGGAGGCGGCCCTCCTGGCCGGCGACCGCCCGCGCCCCTGGCGCCCCCACGACATCCGCACCGACGACACCGACGGAGGCAGGCCATGACCGGCTCCGAACTGCGCGAACGCTTCGCGGCCTCGCTCATGCCCAACTACGGCGTCCCGCAGATCGCCCTCACCCTGGGACGCGGCTGCGAGGTCTACGACGCCGACGGGCGCCAGTACCTCGACCTCATCGCGGGCATCGCCGTCTCCTCCCTGGGACACGGCCACCCCGCCCTGGTCAAGGCCGTGGCCCACCAGGCGGCCACCCTCGCCCACACCAGCAACCTCTTCATCAACGAACGCGAGATCGAACTGGCGGAGCGGCTCGTCGCCCTGCTCGGCGGCGACGCCAAGGTGTACTTCTCCAACTCCGGCACCGAAGCCAACGAGGCCGCCCTCAAACTGGTCAAGCGCGCCGCCGGCCCGGGCCGCCACTACTTCGTCGCGGCCGGGAAGGGCTTCCACGGCCGTACCTCCGGTTCCCTGGCCCTGACCGGCAAGGACGCCATCCGCGAGCCCTTCGGGCCGTTCGGCATGGACGTGCGCTTCGTCCCCCACGGCGACCTCGACGCCCTGCGCGAGGCCGTCGACACCGGCTGCACCGCCGTGTTCGTCGAACCCACCCAGGGCGAGGCCGGTGTGGTCCCCGCCCCCGAGGGCTACCTCGCCGGGGTCCGTGAGGTCTGCGACGCCACCGGCGCGGCCTTCGTCCTGGACGAGATCCAGAGCGGCATCGGCCGCACCGGCGCCTGGTTCGCCCACCAGGAGGCCGGGGTGCGTCCCGACGTCCTCACCCTCGCCAAGGGGCTGGGCGGCGGCCTGCCCATCGGCGCCTGTGTCGGGTTCGGCCGCTACGCCGACGCCTTCCACAAGGGCGACCACGGCTCCACCTTCGGCGGCAACCCCATCGCCTGCGCGGCGGCCCTGGCCGTCCTGGACACCATCGAGAAAGAGGGCCTGCTCGCCCACACCGCAGTCATGGGCGACCTGCTCGCCGAGCAGCTCGACGCGATCGACCACCCCCTGGTGGCCGGGCAGCGCGGGTCGGGCCTGTGGCGGGCCCTGACCCTGACCGGGCCGCACGCCGCCCACGTCCAGGAACAGGCCGCGGTCCGCGGCTTCCTGGTCAACGCGGTCGCCCCCGACGTCATCCGGCTCGCCCCGCCCCTGGTCATCACACCCGAGCAGATCGGGGTCTTCATCGAAGCCCTGCCCACCGTCCTCGACGCCGCCGAGGCCGCCACCAAGGAGAAGCAGTCATGACCCGGCACTTCCTGCGCGATGACGACCTGAGCCCGGCCGAGCAGACCAGGGTGCTGGACCTCGCCGACGCCATGAAGAAGGACCGCTTCGCGCAGCGGCCCCTGGCCGGTCCGCGCACCGTCGCCCTCCTCTTCGACAAGCCCTCCACCCGCACCCGCCTGTCCTTCAGCGTCGGTGTCGCCGACCTCGGCGGCACCCCCCTGGTCCTGGACTCGGGCAGCACCCAGATGGGGCGCGGCGAACCCCTCGCCGACACCGCCCGCGTCCTGCAACGCCAGGTCGCCGCCGTCGTCTGGCGCACCTTCGCCCAGGCCGACCTGGAGACCCTGGCCGCCGACATCACCGTTCCGGTGGTCAACGCCCTCACCGACGAGTTCCACCCCTGCCAGATCCTCGCCGACCTCCAGACGGTCCGCGAGCACAAGGGCGCCCTGGCCGGGCTCACCCTGGCCTACCTGGGCGACGGCGCCAACAACATGGCGCACTCCTACCTGCTGGGCGGCGCCACCGCCGGACTCCACGTCCGCGTCGGAGCCCCCGACGGCTACCACCCCGACCCGCGGGTCCTGGCCCGTGCCGCCGAGATCGCCCGCACCACCGGTGGGTCGGTCGCCGTCACCGCCGACCCCCGCGAGGCCGCCGCCGGGGCCGACGTCCTGGCCACCGACACCTGGGTGTCCATGGGCCGGGAGGCCGAGGCCGCCGACCGCGAGGCCCCCTTCCGCCCCTACATCGTCGACGAGGACCTCGTGTCCGCCGCCGACCCCGACGCGATCGTCCTGCACTGCCTGCCCGCCTACCGTGGTAAGGAGATCTCCGCGGGTGTCATCGACGGTCCGCGGAGCGTCGTCTGGGACGAGGCCGAGAACCGACGCCACGCCCAGAAGGCCCTGCTGGCCTTCCTGCTGGAGCACACCGACGCCGGAGGGGACGTCCGACGATGACCGCCGACGGGGGCGCCACCGCACCGATGACCAAGGCGGCGCGGCACGCCCGCATCACCGAGGTCCTCACCCGCGAGGACATCCGCTCCCAGGGCGAACTGGCCAAACGGCTCGCCGAAACGGGCGTCCTGGTCACCCAGGCCACCCTCTCCCGAGACCTGGACGAACTCGGCGCGGTCAAGCTCCGCACCGCCGCCGGGCACCTGGCCTACGTCCTGCCGGGGGAGGGCGGCGAGCGCCTCCAGCGCACCCGCCCCGACACCCTGGACCTGTCCCAGGCCTCCGGCGCCCGGCTCACCCGGCTGGCCGAGGACCTCCTGGTGTCGGCGGAGGCGTCCGCCAACATGGTCATCGTCCGCACCCCGCCGGGCGCCGCGCAGTTCCTGGCCTCGGCCATCGACCACACCGACTTCCACGCCATCCTGGGGACGATCGCCGGAGACGACACCATCCTGGTCATCTCCCGCGACCCCCGGGGCGGTGAGGACCTGGCCGCCGCACTGCTGCGGCTGGCCGACCGCAGGCCGTAGCGGTACCCGCGCGCCGCCGCCGGCGGTCCCGCGGCCCGCATCCGAACCACGTTGAGGAGAACCACACCATGGCCGACCAGCCCGAGGCGCTGCGCCTGTGGGGAGGCCGCTTCGAGGGCGGACCGGACCAGGCCCTGGCCCGGCTGTCGCTGAGCACCCACTTCGACTGGCGGCTGGCCCGCCACGACATCGCCGGATCGCGCGCCCACGCCCGGGCACTGCACCGCGCCGGACTGCTCACCGAAGACGAGCTCGACCGCATGATCGCCGGCCTCGACCGGCTGGAGGCCGACGTCGCCTCGGGCGCCTTCACCCCCGTCCTGGAGGACGAGGACGTGCACACCGCCCTGGAACGCGGCTTCATCGAGCGGGTCGGCGCCGAACTGGGCGGACGACTGCGTGCCGGGCGCTCCCGCAACGACCAGATCGCCACCCTCGTCCGCATGTACCTGCGCGAGGAGGCCCGGGCGATCGCCGCCGGGCTGCTGGAACTGGTGAACGCCCTGGCCGACCAGGCCGCCGCCCACCCCGGCGCCGCCATGCCCGGCCGCACCCACCTCCAGCACGCCCAGCCGGTACTGCTGGCCCACCACCTCATGGCGCACGCCTGGCCGCTGGTGCGCGACATCGAGCGCCTGCGCGACTGGGACCGCCGTGCCGCCGTGTCCGCCTACGGCTCCGGCGCGCTGGCCGGGTCCTCCCTGGGCCTGGACCCGGAGGCCGTCGCCGCCGAACTGGGCTTCCCCGCCTCGGTGGAGAACTCCATCGACGGCACCGCATCCCGCGACGTCGTCGCCGAGTTCGCGTTCGTCACCGCCATGATCGGCGTGGACCTGTCGCGCTTGTCAGAGGAGGTCATCCTCTGGGCGACCAAGGAGTTCTCCTTCGTCACCCTCGACGACGCCTTCTCCACCGGGTCGTCGATCATGCCCCAGAAGAAGAACCCCGACGTGGCCGAGCTGGCCCGCGGCAAGGCGGGCCGCCTCATCGGCGACCTCGCCGGACTGCTCGCGACCCTCAAGGGGCTGCCCCTCGCCTACAACCGCGACCTACAGGAGGACAAGGAACCGGTGTTCGACGCCGTCGACACCCTCCACCTGCTGCTGCCCGCGATGACCGGCATGGTCGCGACCCTGACGTTCCACACCGACCGCATGGCCGAGCTGGCCCCGCAGGGCTTCTCGCTGGCCACCGACATCGCCGAGTGGCTGGTCCGCGAGCGGGTGCCGTTCCGCGACGCCCACGAGATCGCCGGGACCTGCGTGCGGGTGTGCGAGGAACGCGGCATCGACCTGCCCGACCTGTCCGACGACGACTTCGCCGCGATCTCCCCGCACCTGACCCCCGCGGTGCGCGAGGTCCTGGCGGTGGAGGGTTCCCTGGCCTCGCGCGCCGGCCGGGGCGGGACCGCGCCCGTCCGCGTCGCCGAGCAGCTCGACCGGCTGCGCGCCGCCGTCGACGAGAACCGCAAGGCCTTCTCCTAGTCCGTTCCCACGGCTCACACCGCAGGGCGCCCCGAGACCACGGGGCGCCCTGCCGTGTTCGACCGGAGCCCTCGCCTCCCCTGCTCCCAGGGGACGGGCCCCGGGGCGGCCCACGCGCGCCGATCGTGCGGCGGGCGCCCGGACCCGAGCGTATTTCGCCGTTTCCCCGGCAGCCCGACCGGCGGTGCGATAGCGTCCGAAGTCTGCGGGCGCCGCTGAGTGCTCTCCCCTGTGCACACGGTGATGATCCGCATCGGAGTCACACCGACCGGTGCCCGCGATCAGTCCGCTGGAGGAGCGCAATGGGACGACCGGGAGGCCGACGCCGCGGCATCCGGGCGCAGCTCAACAAGATCGTGCTGATCCCGAGCATCACCTTCCTGGCCCTGTTCGTCCTGCTCAGCATGGCGACACTGGCCCAGGCCGTATCGCTGCGCTCGGCGGTGACCGAGGGCCGGGCGGGCATCCACCTGGTGACCGCGCTCACCCACCTTCAGGAGGAGCGCCGCCTGGCCGCCGAATACCTGGCCGCCCCCGGGGCCGGGTCCCGCCGGGCCCTGGCCGACCGCGCCCACCTCACCGACGAGGCCGTCGACACCGTTCGCGGCCTCGACGGCTCCCTCGGCGACCGGGACGACCCCGACACCCCCGGCCTCACCGAGGACCTCCTGGCCTCCTTCGACGCCGTCGCCGCGGCCCGCACGGCGGCCCTGGCCGACCCCGCGGCCTCCGGCGCCGACACCCTGGAGGCCTACACCTCGGCGATCCACCGGGGCATCCGCCTGTACTCCGGCACCATCCGCTCCCTGGACGACGGCCGCGCCTCCGCCGAGGCCGCCGCCACCACCGACCTGCTCTGGGCCCAGGAGTCCTTCAGCCACGCCGACGCCCTGGTCGCCGCCGTCGCCGCCCGCGGCGAACTCACCCGAGACGAGCAGACGCGGATCACCGCCCTGCTCCACGACGCCCGCCTGCGCCTGGACACCGTCCACCCCGGCGACGACCCCCGGGCGCCCACCCCCGCCGCCGTCACCGAGAGCGCCCCGTGGCGGCGGCTCCTGGAGATCGGCGGCACCATCGGCGCCCACGAGGCCCCCGCCTCCCTGGACCCGATCACCGCCGAGATCGTCCGCGACACCTCGCCGCCCGCCGGGCTGGCCGACTGGCGGGACGAGGCCGACCCGGTCAACGCCGAACTGGCCGACCTCACCGTCGGCCGGGCCGGCGACGTGGTCACCGCGACCGAGGCCGCCAGCGCCTGGATGCTCAGCCTTTCCCTGGGCGGCGGCATCACCTCCCTGTTCGCGGGCACCGTCGCCTACGGCGTGGCCGCCCGCTCCGCCGGACGCCTCACCCACCGGTTGGCCCGGCTGCGCGCCGAGACCCTGGGCATCGCCCGTGTCGACCTGCCCCGCATCGTGCGCCGACTGGAGGCCGGGGAGAGCGTCGACCCCGAGGCCGAGATCAAGCAGCTCGACCACGGTGACGACGAGGTCGGCCAGGTCGCCGACGCCTTCAACATCGCCCAGCGCACCGCCGTCGCCGCCACCGTCAAACAGGCCGAGCTGCGCTCGGGGGTCAACCGGGTGTTCCTGGGCATCGCCCACCGCAACCAGTCGCTGGTGCAGCGCCAACTCCAGCTGCTGGACCGGATCGAGCGCGAGGAGGACGACCCCGACCTGCTGGAGAGCATCTTCCGGCTCGACCACCTCGCCACCCGCGGACGCCGCCACGCCGAGAACCTCATCATCCTCGGCGGCTCACGGCCCGGGCGGCGCTGGCGCCGGCCCATCCCGCTGATCGACATCCTGCGGGGCGCCGTCTCCGAGACCGAGGAGTACGCCCGGGTCCACATCACCTCCGTGCCCGAGCGGTCCCTGGCCGGCGCCGCCGTCGCCGACGTCATCCACCTGCTCGCCGAGCTGGTGGAGAACGCCACCGCCTACTCGCCCCCGCACACCGACGTCACCATCTCCGCCGACTCCGTGCCCAGGGGCGTGGCCGTCGAGATCGAGGACCGCGGCCTGGGCATGACCGAGGACGCCCTGGCCCGCGCCAACACCACCCTGAGCGAGGCGCCCGAGTTCGACGTCATGGCGGCGGGCACCGACGCCCGCCTGGGCCTGTTCGTGGTCGCCCGGCTGGCCGTCAAGCACGATGTCCAGGTCGAGCTGCGGACCTCGCCCTACGGCGGCACCCGCGCCGTCGTGCTCCTGCCCGGAACCCTGTTCACCGCCGCCGGGGCGGTGCCCGACCGCTCCCGGTCCACCGCCCGCCGCGTTCCGCGCACCCCGGCGCAGGACGGGCCGGAGGCCGGGGCCGCGGTCGACGTCCTGGTCGCCGACGACGAGCCCCTCCCGTCCCGGCCCCGGCTGCGCCCGGTGCCCCCGCCCGAGGGGTGCGAGGACGACACCGGGTACCGTGCCCCGCTGCTGCGCAGCGTCCCCGACCTGCGGCCCGCGGACGGTGCGCACAACGACACGCCCGCGGACGACGCGGAGCAGGACGCCCCCGCGCGCACCGGGCCCGCCCGCACCGACGACCGCTTGGAGGTCGACGGAGACCGTCCCGGCCTGCCCCGACGCAGGCGGCAGGCCAACCTCGCCCCCCAACTCAAACGCTCGCCCGCACCGGAACCGGGGGAGGAGCCGACCGCGTCGCCGAACGCCCGCAGCCCGGAACAGGCCCGCCGCATGATGGACGCCTTCAGCGCCGGGACCCGCAGGGGCCGTGCCGCGGACGTCGACGGGGACGGGCGGCAGTACGACAGCCATGTCGGTGGCAGCACCGACGACCACAGGGGAGAGAACGACTGAGATGGTGGGCAAGAGCAACGCCGTGGACAACCTCGACTGGCTCCTGGACGACCTGGCCGACCGGGTCGTCGGGGCCGCGCACGCGATCGTGCTGTCGGCCGACGGGATCCTCCTGGGCCGCTCCCGGGAGCTGCCGCCCGAGGACGCCGAACACCTGTCGGCCCTGGCCTCCGCCTTCCAGAGCCTGGCCCGGGGCACCGGGCGGCACTTCGGCGGCGGCGACGTCCGCCAGACCGTGGTGGAGATGGAGCACTCCTACCTTTTCGTCACCGCCGCCGGTGCCGGGGCCTGCCTGGCGGTGCTGGCCACCGAGGACGCCGACGTGGGCCTGGTCGCCTACGAGATGAACCTGCGGGTCAAACGGGTGGGCCAGTTCCTCACCGCCCCGCCCCGCCGCCCCGGCGAGCTCACCGCCACCGGGGGTGCCGGCTCATGACCGCGCAGGAGGAGCGACGGGGCCGGGCCTCCCGCCGAGCCGTCGTGCCCTGGTATCCCGGGCGCGGACACCCCACCTCCGAAGGACCCGCCGCCGGCCTGTCCCCCGGCGGCACCTCCGAGGGGGCCCTGGTCCGCCCCTACACGCTGACCCGCGGCCGGGTCCGGCCCAGCGCCGCGGGTCCCCGACTGGACCTCATCACCATCGTGGTGGCCGCCCGCGACCGGCGCGAACGGCCGCTGGAACCGGAGTGCCGGGCCATCCTCGAACTGTGCCGCAGGCCCATCTCGGTGGCGGAGGTCTCCGCCCGACTCGACATCCCCCTCACCGTGGTCAGGGTGCTGCTGGGCGACCTGCTCGCCGACGGCGACATCCGCACCCGGGCGGCGACGCCCGTTTCCCGGCTCCCCGAGAAGAAAGTGCTTCAGGCGGTACTCGATGGCATCCGCAGACTCTGAGACCAGGCCGGGGGAGACCGAGGCGATCCCCCAGGCGGTCAAGATCATCATCGCCGGCGGCTTCGGCGCCGGGAAGACCACCATGGTGGCCTCGGTCAGCGAGATCACCCCGTTGAGCACGGAGGAGGTGATGACCGAGGCCAGCTACGGGATCGACGACCTCGGGGGAGTGGAGGACAAGACCACCACCACCGTCGCCCTGGACTTCGGTCGCATCACCGTCAACCCCGACGTCGTCCTCTACCTGTTCGGCACGCCGGGGCAGGACCGCTTCTGGTTCATGTGGGACGAACTCGCCGAGGGCGCCCTGGGCGCGGTGATCCTGGCCGACACCCGCCGTCTGGAGACCTGCTTCCACGCGGTGGACTTCTTCGAGCGCCGCGGGGTCCCCTTCGCGGTGGCGGTCAACCGCTTCGAGGGAGCCGAGGACTACGACACCGAGGAGGTGCGCCGGGCACTGGACGTGGACGCCGCGGTCCCCATCGTCCTCGCCGACGCCCGCGACCGGGCCTCCTGCCGGGACGTGCTGGTCGCCCTGGTCACCCATGTCATCCGCGGCCGCAGTCCGGCCCTGAGCGGGTGAGCCCACCGGGGCGGTACCCCGCTCCGCCGGCGGGGGCACGGTCCGGTGTACGTTCGGGAGACACGCCCGTGGATATGCCCTGGAACGCTACAATGGCGCGTCAGTGACAACGCTCCGACCGGGCGCTCCGTCCGCCTCTCATCCTGAATCCTGGTATGCGAAACTCTGATCGACTCCCCCCACGCGAACTGCCCAAGCGGAGGTCCGGCCGCCATCGGAATCCGCTGTCCTTCGACGACTGGTTCGGGACCCCGACCCTGATCATGGCGGTCCCGGGCGCTGCCGAGCAGGCCAGGGGCGTCGACGGTGAGTCCATCGGCGCCCGGATGGCCGACCTGGTGCGTGCCTACCGGCCCGAGGTGACGATCCGCCACGGGCACCTCGCGGGCGACGAGGAGACCCTCGCCGAGGCGCTGGCCGGCCTACAGGGCGACGGCGAGCGGCCGCTGACCGGCGTGGTCGTTCCCCTGGTCACTGCCCCGCACACCGGGGTCTCGGCCGCCATCGACGCCGCCGTGCGCGCCTCCGGCGCCGACGTGCGCGTCAGTGAGGGCCTGGGCCCGCACCCGATGCTCGCCGAGGTCCTGCACCTGCGGCTGGCCGAGAGCGGCTACGTGCGGGCCGACCGCATGCGCCTGATCAGCGTCGTGGCCCGCGACACCGGCATGGCCGACGGCGTGGTGGTCGGCGCGGTCGGCGGCGAGGCCGCCGTGGCCGCGGCCGGGGTGACCGCGGTCCTGCTGGCCGCCCGCCTGGGACTGACCGTGCTGCCCGCCGACCTGGAGGACGAGGCGGCCCTGGAGCTGGCCATCGGCCAGCTGCGCCAGGGCGGCTGCCACCGCCCGGTCATCGCCCCCAGTGCCCTGGGGCCGGAACTGCACGCGGACCTGTCGGCCATGGCGGAGCGGTTCGGCGCGCGCCTGGGCGCCCCACTGGGCGCCGACGGCCTGCTCGGCAAGATCGCCGCACTGCGCTACGCCGAGATCCTCAACTCGCTGGGCGTCGAGCAGCCGCCGACCGCCGACCAGCTGCCCGCCCCGGTCGGCTCGCGCCACCGCCCGGAGGCCTGATCGCGGCGACACGCCGTGGGATGAGGAGTGTTCGTGGGGCCGTCCGCTTCGGCGGGCGGCCCCCGCGTCATTCGCAGACGCCTCGACCTGGAGCTTCGGAGGCGTCGGGGAAGGTCATCGGGGGTCTTTCGCGTCTCCGAAGACAACTCGTAGTAATCGTTTGACAGCGTTGCGCCATAATTTTTCGATAGCCTCGGCACGACCGAAAGCCGCCGAGGCCGTTGGCCCGGCACCCGCACAGGCTGGAGGGGCCATGCGCAGAACCCGCGTCAAAGCGTCCACGATCCGTGGGCAGCTCAACCGCATCGTGCTCGTACCGAGCCTGTGCTTCCTGGCCTTGTGGCTGATCGTCGCCGCCGTCGGCACCGTCCAGGCCGTCCGGCTCATGGGCGCCGTCACCCAGGCCCGCGAGGGCACCGAGGTCTTCTCCGCCGCCGTTCTCGAACTGCGCGCCGAGCGCCGCATGGGCCTGGTCCACCTGGGCCGCCTCGAAGCCGGGGACCGCGTCGGCACCGGCGCCCTGCGCGAGCAGCGCGCCCGCACCGACACCGCCGTCGCCGACGCCGCGGACCTCGCCGGCCGGCTGGAGGCCACCCGCGACGACGAGGTCCGCCGCAGCGCCGAGGCGTTCATCGAGGCCACCGGGAACCTGCCGGACCTGCGCACCGCCCTGGACGACGGCTCCGCCGTCCAGGAACAGATCCTGGTCGGCTACGCGGAGGTCCTCGACGCCGCCGGCGCCGTCACCACCGCCCTGGTGCACACCACCGACGGCGGGGAGAACCTCACCGACGCCGTCCTCACCAGCGAACTGCTCCGCGCCGCCGCCGAGTACTCCACCGCCGACGCCCTCCTGGCCGGGGTCGCCGCCCGCGGCACGATGGGCTACGAGGAGACCGCCCACTTCACCTACCTCACCGCCTCCTACCGCGACACCCTGTCCGAGGCCGCTCCCCTGCTCTCCCCGGCCGTGGCCGCCCGCCACGAGGCGATGGCCGCCGCCCCGGCCTGGACCCGCGCCGAGGACCTCAGCCGCGGGGTCGTCACCCGCTCCCCGGTGGTCGTCACCGACGACCCCGGGCAGGGTCCGCCCTCGGAGTGGAACACCGCCATCGACGTCGACGGCACCGACTGGGACGAGTCCTCCGGCGCCTCCGTCGCCCTGATCGACGACCTGGCCGTCGCCCAGGCCGACCGGACCGTGGACCTGGCCTGGAGCGCGGCCCTCACCCAGGTGTCCTTCGGGGTGGGCGCCGCCCTGGTCTGCCTGGCCGGCGGCGCCATCGCACTGGCCACCGTCGGCCGCTCCTCCCGGCGCCTCACCGACCGGCTCACCCTGCTGCGCGAACGCGTCATGGAACGCGACGACGACCTGCCCGACATCGTCGAACGGGCCCAGCGCGGGGACCGGGTGGACGCCCACGAGGAACTGCCGCCGCTGGACGAGTTCGGCGACGACGAGATCGGCCAGGTCGCCGAGGCGTTCGACAGCGCCCAGCTCACCGCCGTCGAGGCGGCCGTTCGCCAGGCGGAGATCCGCCGCGGTGCCAACAAGGCGTTCCTGGGCATCGCCTTCCGCAACCAGAACCTCGTCCAACGGCAGCTGCGGCTGCTCGACGAGATCGAGTACGACGAGCAGGACCCCGACGCCCTCGGAAGACTGTTCCGGCTCGACCACCTCACCACCCGGGCCCGACGGTACGCCGACAACCTCATCATCCTCGGCGGCGGCCAGTCCGCCCGCCGCTGGCGCCAGCCGCGCCCCCTCGTGGACGTGCTGCGCGCCGCCATCGCCGAGACCGAGGACTTCGAACGGGTCCGGCTGACCTCGGCACCGCGCATGCTCATGCACGGCCAGGCCGTCGCCGACATCGTGCACCTGCTCGCGGAGCTGATCGAGAACGCCACCCAGTTCTCCCCGATGGGCACCCCGGTGGACGTGGGTTGCGGCCCCTGCCCGGAGGGACTGCTGGTGGAGGTCGAGGACCGCGGCCTGGGCATGTCCGAGCACGGGTACGAACAGGCCCGCCGCACCCTGGCGCGGCCGCCGGAGTTCGATGTGATGGCGCTGCCCGACGACCCCCGGCTGGGGCTGTTCGTGGTGGCCCGCCTGGCCGAACGCCACGGCGTGCGGGTGTGGCTGGAGCCCTCTCCGTACGGGGGGACCCGGGCGGTCACGCTCATCCCCAAGGCCCTGCTGGAACCGGCCGACACACCGGCGGCGGCCGGTCCGCGCGGCGTGGTCCCGGCCGCGGCGGCACCTCCGGAGGGGGATGTGCGCCGGGCGTTCGGCCTGCTGGGGTCCCGGCCCGAGCCCGCCGCGGGAGAGCGCTCCGAGCACGGGCCGGAACACCGGGCCGACCCGCACGGCGGCCCCGACCGCCTGCGGCCGGTCGCCGACGGCGGCCCCGACTTCGGCGACCTCGTGGAACTGGACCCCCGAACCGCGATGCCCCCCGGCCGGGGACCAGGGCCCTGCGGGCCTCCGAACCCGTACTCCGACGGGTCCCCGCCCACCGGC
>NZ_JASFDV010000108.1 GCF_030766825.1 Nocardiopsis sp. CC223A | reverse complement strand
CCCCCGGCGGTGCGGCCCCCTGGGCCGCCCACGGCGTGCACTCGGCGGTGGCCGCATGGACCTGACCGCACACCTGGACCACATCGGCGCTCCCGACGCCGCCGGTGTGACACAAGCGCCCGCAGTGACGAGTGAGGCAGGCGCCATCGACCGCCGCCACGCTGCGAGCGGCCCCCGGTGGCAGGACACCGCGGCCGACGGCGACGCCGGTGCACCGCACGGGGCATCGGTGACCACAGGTGCGCATCGGCGGCGTGAGCTGCGAAACGAGAGGGGCGGCCGTGAGCGCGGTGGCGCATGAGGACCTCCGGGTGCCGTCACCGGCGGGGGCGACGCTGGCGGAGCCGCTGGCCCTGACGGCCGGGGACGGGGTGCTGCACCTGGGGATGAGCGGCGCCCTGGCGGTGATCGGCCCGTGGGTCGGCGACGGCACCGGCTGCTCCCGCTGCGCCGGGCTGTGGCGGCGCGACCTGGAGGGCGACTCCTGCCCCGAGGGCGGCGAGCCCGACCTCCTCCCCCTGTGGGAGGACGCCTGGACGGCCCTGGTGCGGGCGGCGGCCGCGGACCCCGGCGCCCTGCGGCGGGCGCTGTGGGCGCTGGACTGCCGCACCGGCGAGGTCACCCGGCACACCTTCGTCCCCCACCCCCGGTGCGCCCGCTGCTTCCCCGGCGGGGAGGGCCTGGGCGTGCCCGGCGGGCTGGACCCGGACACCCCGCGCCCGGTCGCCGGGGAGGCGCTGCGGGTGCGGCGGATGGACCGCGCGGTCCTGCGCGAGCGGCTGCTGGACTTCCGGTTCGGTCCCGCCGCCCACCTGTACCGGGACGAGGAGTCCCCGCTGTCCCTGGTCACCTGTGAGACCGTCGCCCCCGGCCACACCCGGCGCGAGGGCGGTTACGGGCGCTCCACCCGGTTCACCGACAGCGAGGTCCCCGCCCTGTTGGAGGGCGTCGAGCGCGTCACCGGCGGCCACCGCCACACCGGCGCGCCCCGCGTGTGGGGCTCCTACGCCGCGCTGGCCGACGACGCCGTCGACCCCGCCCGGCTGGGACTGCACGAACCCGAGTGGCACGGCCACCCCGCCTTCGGCCTGGTCCCCTACACCCCGCACACCCCCACCCACTGGGTGTGGGGCTGGTCCACCCGGGAGCGCCGCCCGGTGCTGGTGCCCGAGCACGTGGCGTTCTGGCACGCGGGCACCGCCGACACCCGCTTCCTGTACGAGTCCTCCAACGGCTGCGCCGTCGGCGGCGACCTCGCCGAGGCCGTCCTGTACGGGCTGTTCGAGGTGATCGAGCGCGACGCGTTCCTGCTCGCCTGGTACTCGCGGACCCGGCTGCGCGAGGTCGACACCGCCGACCACCCCGGCCTGGTCCACCTGCTGGACCTGCTCACCGAGCGGGGCCTGCGGCTGCGGGTCCTGGACGCCACCTCCGACCTGGGCGTGCCCACCGCGCTGGCCACGGTGACCGCCCCCGAGGAGGCGGTGCGCTCCGGGTCGGCCCCCGCGATGAGCCTGGCCACCGGCACCCACCCCGACCCGCACCGGGCGCTGATGGCGGCGGTGGAGGAGACCGCCACCAACGCGCTCATGTACCCCAAGTGGGTGCGCATGCGGGAGTCGGTGGGCGTGGAGCGGTGCCGCCCGATGCTGGACGACTTCACCCTGGTCGAGACCCTGGAGGACCACACCGGCATGCACGGGCTGTGGGAGGCCCGGCCGCACTGGGAGTTCCTGGAGCACCCGTCCGGGACGGTGTCGGCGGCGGAGTTCGCGGCCCGCGGGCCGTCCTCGTTCGCCGGGGCCGACCTGGGCGCGGTGCTGCGCGAGCGCCTGGCGGCGCTGCACGCCCTGGGTCTGGACGCGGTCGTCGTGGACCAGAGCAGCGCCCCGTACACGGAGGCCGCCGGAGTGCGGTCGGTGAAGGTGATCGTGCCGGGGGCGCTGCCGATGACGTTCGGCCACACCCACCGCAGGACGCGCGGCCTGGAACGGCTGGCCCGGGCGTCCGACCTGTTCGAGGGAGGTGTCCCGTGGGAGCGACCCGGCGAGGTGTACCCGGTCCCGCACCCGTTCCCGTGACGGCGGCGCAGGAGGCGCGGGCGCTGGCGGCGTTCCACGCGCAGTCGCACGACAAGGACGTGGTGCCGGTGCGGACCCTGTTCTTCGGCCGGACGCTGGGCGATCCCGCGCTGCGGGCGACGGACGGGGCTCCGTTGCCGGCGTCGGCGCGGGACGCGCTGGCCGCGCTGCGGGCGGTGGA
The DNA here is from genome assembly GCF_030766825.1 of Nocardiopsis sp. CC223A. Classification (GTDB taxonomy): domain Bacteria; phylum Actinomycetota; class Actinomycetes; order Streptosporangiales; family Streptosporangiaceae; genus Nocardiopsis. Next base: position 16,796 of record NZ_JASFDV010000108.1, on the reverse strand, counting down.
CGCCGCGGGTCCGGCGATCGGGGGTGCCCGGCCCCCGGGGGCGCGGCTGGTGGCGGCCTGTGCGGAGGCGGTGCGGGTGCGCCGGGTCTCCCCGGCCGACCGCTACCCGGTGCACCGCGCCTACCCGTCACCGCGCGGGCTGTTCGGCGCCGACCTCTTCCTGCTGCCCGCCGAAGGCGAGGGGTGGTGCCTGCGGATGGACCCGCGCACCTGTGCCCTGCACCCCTGGGCGGGCTCCCCGGTGCCCGCCGACCCGGAGGCCGCCCTGGCCGGGGCGCGGATCGTGGTGGCGGTGGACCACCGGCGCTACCCGCCCGAGTACGGGCGGCTGCGCCCGTCGCTGGCGCTGCTGGAGGGCGGCCACCTGGCCGCGACCCTGGGTCTGACGCTGACCCGCGCCGGGCTGGCCCCGCGGACCGCCTTCGCCCCCGACGGCGTCCCCGTCCCCGAAGGCTTCTCCCCCTGTGCCCTCCTCGCCCCGTGCCTTGAGAACCCCGGGGCCGCTGGGACCACCGTGACCGTTGGGACGGCGAGCACCGCCGCCGAGCCGGGGCCGCGCGGTGCGTCCGAGATGCCCGAAGGCACTGGGACCACCGGGACCACAGAACTCGCAGCGACCGCCGGGACGGCAGGGACCGCCGCCGCGTCGGCGGCCGCAGGGACCGGCCCGTCGGTGGCGGCCACGGCGGCGCGCGGTGCGCCGGAGGCCTCCGGGGCCGTGGTGGTGGGCGCCGAGGCCCTCGCCGGGGTGGCGGCGGTGGCGGCGCGTGCCGCGGCGGGGACGGGCCTGCGGGACTGGCTGGACGCGCGGACCAGCGGGGTGTCCACCGCCAACCTGGTGACCAGCGCCCACGTGTCCCCCGAGGCGGGGGCCGACGTCACCGCCGCCCTGGTGGCGGCGCTGGCGGCGGCGGCCCCGGCCGTCCCCGCGGACACCCTGCGGCTGGACCGGATCGTGCTCGCCGGGGACCGGGTGGACGACCGGGTCGCCACCGAGCTGCACCCCGACGGCGGTGCCGGGCCCGACCGGCCGGTGCCGCGCACCGGGGACACCAACGCCTCCTCCTCCCTGGGCCACACGCTGTCCGTGGACTTCGGGCCGTGGGCGCGGGCGTTCGGCGACCGCGCCCAGACCGCCCTGCACCCCCTGCTCGGCTGGATCGCCCAGTGGGGCTGCCTGGCCGCCGCGGGGAGCGGGCTGTGCGCCCGGCCCATGCGCAACTACACCGAGTCGGAGTGGGCGGCCGTGCTCGGGCTGGGGCCCGACACGACCCCCGCCTACCAGCTGTGGGTGCGCGCCGAGCGCGGCACCTACCTGGACCTGCCCGTGGACGCCGTCCTTCCCGACCCGTCGCCCTCCACCACCCTCAACGGACACGCTCCGCGCACTGCCCCACCCTGACCCGTCGCCCTCCACCGCCCTCAACGGACACGCTCCGCGCGCCGTCCTGCCCTGACCCCGGCCCCTCCCCCGTTCGCCGCGAGCCCGAAGGACCCCGATGAGCCGCACCTGGTCCGCCGTGTACGTCCACCTCCACCGCAGCCGCGCGGACATCGACGCGTTCCTGCTCGAACACCTGGCCCCGGCCGCCGACGCCCTGGTCCGGGCCGGGAGCGCCAAGGCGTGGTTCTTCATCCGCTACTGGGCGGGCGGCCCGCACCTGCGGGTGCGGTTCCTGGACGCCGACGGCGACGCGGTGCGCGGGTTCGCCGACCGGATGCGCACGGCGGCCGTCCGCACCTCCGCCGACGCGCTGGACCTGGCCCCGGACACCTATTACCGGGGGCTGCCGCAGGCCGACCACGGCGACTGGCACGCCGACGGCGAGGTCGCCGACGCGGTCTACGAGCCGGAGACCGAGCGCTACGGCGGGCCGGCCGCGCTGGAGGTGTGCGAGGACTTCTTCTGCGCGAGCACCGCCATCGCCCTGGCGGTGCTGCGGGCGGCGCCCCGGACCGGGCAGCGGCAGGCGGTCGCCGCCGACCTGGTGTCGCTGGCGTTCGGGGTGCTGGGGCTGGGCGACGTGGAGGCGGTGCGCCAGGCCCGCGGCTACCACGCCTCCTGGGACTTCTCGGCGGAGGTGGCGCGGGGCGGCGACACCCCCCGGCTGGAGGCCGAGCGGCTGTTCCACTCCGCCCCGGCCAAGTGGCTGCAACGGCGTTCCGTGCTGGAGCGGCTCGTGTCGCAGGACGGCGACAGCACCCACCACCTGTGGACGCGGGCGCTCGGGGAGGCCGTGGACCGGCTGCGGGCGCTGCACGCCGAGCGGCCGCTGGCCAACGGGCTCACCCGGATCGTGTGGTCGCTGCTGCACATGCACCACAACCGGCTGGGGCTGGACATCGACGACGAGCGGCGGATCGCCTGGCTGGTGTCGCTGGCGTACCCGCGCTGGGAGGCGGAGCAGGACTACTTCGCGGACGGGACGGCGTCCCCGGACCGGGTCTACGCGGAGTCCTCCAAGTACCGGGCCGAGGGCATCGCCACGGCGCAGCTGCCCCGGCCGGTCCCGGCCCCGGCCGAGCCCGCGGAAGCGTACGGGGCGCCCGTCGCGGAGCTGCCTCCGCCGCCGCCGCTCACCGCCCCGCTGGGCGAGGTGCTGGCCCGGCGGTCCAGCGCGCACGGCGACTACGGGTCCGGGTTGTCGCTGGCGGAGCTGTCGTCGCTGCTGGGGCACGCCGCCGGGGTCAGCGCCGCACGCTCCGGGGAGCCGGGGCGGCACCGGCCGCCGCGCAACCACCCCAGCCCGGGCGGGGCGTACGCGACCGAGGTGTGGGCGGTGGTGCGGGACGTGACGGGCCTGGAACCGGGCACCTACCGGTACCGGCCGGAAGGCCACGCCCTGGTGCGGGCGGACGGGCCGGTGCCGGTGGAGCGGCTGACGGCGCTGTCCCCGTTCCTGCGCCCGTCGGCGGACGGGAGGCCGGGCGCGGTGACGGCGGGCGCGGGCGCGTTCGTGTTCCTGGTGGGCGATGTCGGCCGGCTGCGGGCGGGGTACGGGCAGCGCGCGCTGCGGCTGCTGTTCCAGGAGGCGGGGCACATCGCGCAGAACGTGACGCTGTGCGCGACCGCACTGGGGCTGCGCAGCCTGGTGATCTCGGGGTTCGCCGACGACGCGGCGCACACGCTGCTGCACCTGGACGGGATCGACCGGGTGGTGCTGACCCTGGTCCCGGTGGGCGGAGGGGGCGGGGAGTAGGGTCTGACCGCGACACGCCGGGCGGGTTCGTCCCGTTCACGCCCGGGGAACACTTCTGTTCCCTCATTCACCAGGCACTTCGCCACATGTACCTGTCCGTCCGGACACAGCTCCCTGCTCCCACTGGCGCAGAGTCCTACTCGGTAGTAACATTGACTTGTTACTAGTCGGTAGATCCGCGTGTACAGACACCGCGGCCAGGGACACAGCGGAGCTGTCCATGACGCATTACAAGAGCAACCTGCGCGACATCCAGTTCAACCTCTTCGAACTGTTCAACCGCCAGGACATCCTGGGCAAGGGCCCGTTCGAGGAGCTGGACGAGGAGACCGCGCGGACGATCCTGGACGAGATCGACCGCCTCGCGACCGGCGTCGTCGCCGAGTCGTTCGAGGACGCGGACCGCAACCCCCCGGTCTTCGACCCCAAGACCAACACCGTCCGGATCCCCGAGAGCCTGAAGAAGTCCTACCAGGCCTACATGGACGCCGGCTGGTACAACCTCGACCTCCCGCAGGAGCTCGACGGCCTCGGCGCGCCCCGTTCCCTCGTGTGGTCCGCGGCCGAGCTGATCCTGGGCGCCAACCCGTCCATCCACATGTACTCCGCCGGTCCGGGCTTCGCGAGCATCCTCTACTCCGAGGGCAACGAGAAGCAGAAGGAGTTCGCCAAGCTCGCCATCGAGCGCGGCTGGGGCGCCACCATGGTGCTGACCGAGCCCGACGCGGGCTCCGACGTCGGCGCCGGCCGCACCAAGGCCACCGACCAGGGCGACGGCACCTGGCACATCGAGGGCGTGAAGCGCTTCATCACCTCGGCCGAGCAGGACATGACCGAGAACATCTTCCACCTGGTGCTGGCGCGCCCCGAGGGCGCCGGCCCCGGCACCAAGGGCCTCTCGCTCTTCCTCGTCCCCAAGTACCTGGTCAACGAGGACGGCTCCCTCGGTGAGCGCAACGGCGCCTACGTGACCAACGTCGAGCACAAGATGGGCCTCAAGGCCTCCACCACCTGCGAGCTGACCTTCGGCGACAAGCACCCCGCCATCGGCTACCTCGTCGGCGACAAGCACGACGGCATCCGCCAGATGTTCCTCATCATCGAGTACGCGCGCATGATGGTCGGCACGAAGGCGATCGCCACCCTGTCCACCGGCTACCTCAACGCCCTGGAGTACGCCAAGGAGCGCGTGCAGGGCAACGACCTCGCCGGTGCCAAGGACTCCCCGAAGGTCACCATCACCCACCACCCGGACGTGCGTCGCAGCCTCATGACGCAGAAGTCCTACGTGGAGGCCATGCGCGCCCTGGTCACGCTGACCGCCACGCAGCAGGACGCCATCCAGATCGCCAAGGCCAACGGTGAGGACCACACCGAGCTGGAGGCCATGAACGACCTCCTGCTCCCGATCGTCAAGGGTGTCGGCTCCGAGCGCTCCTACGCGCTGCTGGCCGAGTCGCTCCAGACCCTGGGCGGCTCCGGCTTCCTCCAGGAGTACCCGATCGAGCAGTACATCCGCGACGCCAAGATCGACACCCTCTACGAGGGCACCACCGCCATCCAGGCCCAGGACTTCTTCTTCCGCAAGATCCTGAAGAACGGCGGCCAGGCGCTGGGCACCCTCGCGGGCGAGATCAAGGCCTTCGCCAACAGCGAGGCCGGCAACGGGCAGCTCAAGGAGGAGCGCAAGCTGCTCCTGGAGGCGACCGAGAACGTCGAGAAGATCGTCGAGGTCATGGTCGGCCACGCGATGGGCGCCGCCGAGAACCCGCGCGAGCTGTACAAGGTGGGCCTCAACTCGGTCCGCCTGCTCATGTCCTTCGGCGACGTGGTCCTGGGCTGGCTGCTGCTGCGCCAGGCCGAGGTCGCGCTCAACAAGATCGACGGCGCCTCGGACGGCGACAAGGACTTCTACACCGGCAAGATCGCCGCCGCGCGCTTCTTCGCCGACCAGTTCCTGCCGCGCATCGCCGCCGAGCGCCGCATCGCGGAGAACGTCACCAACGACCTCATGGAGGTCCCCGAGTCCGCCTTCTAAGGCCGGACGAGGACTGAAACCGCCACCGCGAAGGGGGCGGGGCCGCACGGCCCCGCCCCCTTCCGCGTCGACCGGGATCAAGCGGTCCTCAGACGCTCCACCGGCTGGGCCGTGATCTCGGCGATCAACTCGAAATCCTTGTCCAGATACAGCAGGGTCAGATCCGTCTTCTCGGCCACGGCCGCGATCAGAAGATCGGGCACCCCAGGAGCCCGATGCAGGCCCCTGTCGGCGAGCAGGGCCTGCACCTCGATGGCCCGGTCCTCCATGGCGGGGGTGATGTGTTCGACCGGCATCGCTGAAAGAGGCGGCCGTCCCGCCGCGTTCCGAAGCTCACCCCCGGATCTGGCGGAGAAGCCGACCTCCAACCTTGTGATGGTGGAGATCCTCACCAGCCCGCGTTCGATCCTGGAGGCCCAGATGGCGGCATCGGGGCTTTTCGCCAACCTGACCAACGCCGACTTGTCCACAAGCCAGGTCATTCCCACGCCTGTTCCATGATCTCGGGGTCCGCGAGATCCGCGAAGTCCTCAGCGAAACGTGACAGATCGTCCACTGTCACGGAGACACCGGAACCATGGGCGGCGCGTTCGAGAGAGCGCCGCAGGTATTCGCTCCGTGACAGCCCCTGTCTCTTCGCTTCCACGTCGAGCAGGGCCAGGACCTCGTCCGGAACGTTGCGGATCAACACGTCGGCCATACCGCCCACCCCCTAGATATCACATGATATCTAGCAGCGCCGCGCCGCAGACCTGCTCTAGGACTCGGCCCAGACGCCGAGCTCGTTGCCCGCGGGGTCGGCGAAGTGGAACCGGCGCCCGCCCGGGAAGGTGTACGGGCCCGCCAGGATGGTGCCGCCCGCGCGCTCGACCGCGGCCGCCGTGGCGTCCAGGTCGTCGGAGAACAGCAGCACCAGGGAGCCGCCGCCGCGGTGCTCGTTCCCTTCGGGGTTGAGCCCGCCGACCTCGCGCTCGCCGGGTCCCCTGATGCCCGCGTAGTTCGGGCCGTAGTCGTTGAACTCCCAGCCGAACGCCTCGGCGTAGAAGCGCTTGGACGCCTCCAGGTCGTCGGCCGGGATCTCGATGTAGTCGATGCGGTGGTGCCGAGATGACGTCATGCGCCCATCCTGAGCCACCCCGCCGACGTTCCCGCTCCCCCGCCACGCCGGGCCACAGCCTCCTTCAGGCGATCAGTGATGCCGCACCACCACGTCGAGTGTCGCCTCCGGCCAGTCCTCCAGAGTGAAGGCCGGGCAGTGCAGGTCTCCTGAAAGCAGGCCGTGCAGATAGGCGGTGGCCCCGGAGGTGTACCTGGCCCACCCCACCCCTCCACCGCCCACGACCACCGCCCAGTCGTCAGGATCTCCGACGGCCTCCAGGTAGAGCTGGTTGCCGTTGTCGTCCGAGCCGAAGCACAGCAGGTCGTCCACGGCCACATCCCAGTCGCCCTCATAGGCCGGTGTACCGGGGGTGCGCACCCAAGTGCCGCGGATCGCGAGAACCTCGCTTTCATGTACCTGCCAAAGGACGTCCTGTTGGTACACGGATCTCTGGAAGAAGTAGCGATCGATCCCGAAGGCGAACCGGTTGTCCACCTCCACGTTGTCGTAGCCGATCCGGGTGAAGAACTCGCGCAGGTCCGAGGGCATCGGCCAGGCGGGCGGCGGCCCCACCGGCTCCGGCGGCCCGTCGGGGAACAGCAGGTCGATGAGCGCGTCAACGGCGGGCACGGGGCGTCCTCTCGTCCGGGGGCGGGGGACCGAGCGTCTCAGGCGGGGGTGACGGTCGGGGGCGTCCAGACGTAGGGGGTCGTGGTGGTGACGGCGGTGAAGCCCAGACGGCGCAGGACGGGGGCGCTGTCGGGGGAGGCGTCCACCTGGAGGTAGCGCACGCCCAGGGCGACGGCCAGGCGGGCGCGTTCGGCGACGGTCGCCCGGTAGATGCCCCGGCCGCGCCACCCCGGGAGCGTGGAGCCGCCCCACAGGCCCGCGTGCCCCTCCTCGGGGCGGGCCTCCAGGCGTGCGGTGCACACGACCTCCTCCCCGGCCTCGGCGACCAGGACGACGGTGCCGCCGGGGTCCGCGGCGAGCTGCGCGGCGAGGTCGTCGGCCTGCCAGGACCGGTCCGCGCCCCACACCCGGGTCTGGAGGGCGGCGACGCGCTCCAGGTCGGCGCGGCCGGTCACCCGGCGCAGCACGACCCCGTCGGGCAGGACGGGCTCGGCGGCGATGTCCGCGGCCGGGGCGATCAGGACCGTCTCCTCTTCCTCCGGCTCGAACCCGGCGGCGCGCAGCCGGTCGGTCAGGTCGGCGGGCAGGTCGTGGCCGTGGGTCTTCCACTCCACCGCCCGCCCGAGCCCGGCGAAGCGGTCCCGCTGGCGGGCGATGAGCCGGTCCAGGTCGGCCCCGCGCACCCCGGGGTCGGCGGGGGCGGCGACGAACCCCCGGTGGCCGCCGACGAGCCGCACCAGCGGCCCGTCGTGCTCTGCGGTGACACCGGCGGGCAGGGTGCCGGGCAGGCCGCGCACGTGCGCGTCGTAGAAGTCGAGCATGGCGCATATCCTCCACCGGCCGAAGCAGCCTGCGCACCCGGTTTCCCCGCCCGACCCCAGGACGAGCCGCACCGGCGGCCCGTCGTGCTCTGCGGTGACACCGGCGGGCAGGGTCCCGGACCGGCCACCACCAACCCTTACAGGGGTCGGGGCCGCGGTGGTCCTCCTGGCCCGGCCCCTGGGGGGTGGCCCCCGTCCTGGAGCGCCGCTCAGGGGCGGCGCAGGATGAGGCGGGCCAGCACACCGCCCGACAGCAGTGTCGTCGCGCAGATCGGCAGGAAGGCCAGGCGGAACGCGTCCGGTCCCGGCGGCAGCGCCTGGAGGATCGCCCCGGCCGCCACGGTGCACGCCACCGCCGTGGTGAACCCGCTCATGTTGACCAGCCCGGAGGCGACCCCGGTGCGCCCCGCGGGGATCCCGTCGCGCGCGTAGTCGAAGGAGATGGTGGGCGCCAGCGTCTGCCCGACCGCGCACACGGCCATGACCGCCAGTCCGACCCCGGTGGGCACCCCGCCGGGCCAGACGACCAGCAGCACCAGGCCCAGGCCGATCACGGAGACCAGGGTGAGGGCCAGCACCCCGCGCAGCGCCGGGTCGCGGCCGACCAGCACGCCCACGAGGGGGGCCGTCCACAGCGCCCCGGCGGCCAGCGCGGTGAGGGCGAGGGCGGCGGTGCCCTCGGCCAGCCCCAGCCCGGTGACGAGGAAGGGGTAGCCCCACAGCACCATCATCATCGTGAAGGGCGCCATGATCGCCGCGTGGTGCGCCATGCCGATGCGCGGCCCGCGCGCGGACAGCGCCTCCTTCAGCGCCGCCCACAGCGGGATGGGGTCGATGACGGTGGAGTGCCCGGCCGCGCCCGCCGGCCGGTCCCGCACGACCAGCAGGACGAGCACGGCGACCAGCAGGGTGAGCCCGGTGGTGGTGAGGAACGCCGCGACCCAGCCGACGCCGCCCAGCGCCCAGGCCAGGGGCGCGGCGCTGGCGACCTGGCCGGTACCGCCGACCACGCCGGTCAGGCCGCTGACGAGGGCGTAGCGGGCGCGCGGGAACCACAGGGCGGCCAGGCGGATGACGTTGAGGAAGACCAGGGCGTCGCCCAGCCCGATGAGGAAGCGCCCGGTGATCGCGGCCTCGATGCCGGGGGCCAGCGCGAACAGGCAGGAGCCGGCCGCCATCGCGATCATGCCGATGACGAGGGTGAAGCGGGGGCCGAGGCGGTCGGCGAGCAGGCCCGCGGGCACCTGGAGCAGGACGTAGATGAGGAGCTGGAGCATCGGCAGCAGCGAGAGCACCGCGGGCCCGACGTCGAAGCGCGTCTGTGCCTCCAGGGCGGCGACGCCCAGGCCGTTGCGGTGGACCATCGCCAGGAAGTAGCCGATCACGGCGACGCCCCATACCACCCAGGCGCGGGCACCGCCCGAGGGCTCCAGGGGAACCGCGCTCTCCTTTGTCCTGTCACCGGATGTCTGAGTCTGGGTCACGGGCGCTTCTCTCGTAGAGGTCCGACCACTCCAGTTTCCTCCAGCGCCGCGACCCGGCCTCGCACCGGGGTGCCGGCGAACGCGGAGCACGGCGCCACCGGCGCAGGTGCCGCGCCTCCCCGTGAGGGCAAAGGCGACCGGTCGAACGGTCAAGCGCACACAAGTCCGGCAAAGTCACACAGAGCAATGATCGGCACACCTGGAGTCCCGGAACCCGGTGACACTCCCGACAGCCGACCCGGGATTACCGACCGGTAACCGCCGATCAGACGATCGTAACCGTATTCGAAAAACATGCTCTGACCTGCATGTCTCATACGACACGTGGTCGAGACCCTTTCGTTAAATGTGATATTGGTCACTCCCAGAAGTCTCGACTACCGGGGGTTGGGTGCTGCTAGCATCCGGAACGCAAAGAATAACTACGAGGTAACGACAACCTCTGAACCTCACCAACTTTGTGGAGGGAAGCCGTCAACGCCCCAGGACGGGACGGCGGACCTCGAACCGCGGCGATGTGGCCGCAACCGCCACACAGGCCATAACCGCGGCAACCGAGACACTGGAGACGACCTTGAGTCACTGGCGACTGAACAACCCCCGGGTCTCCCGGGTGAAGTCGGCACTTGCCAGACGGGTCAAGCACAAGCCCCGCCACGCCTTCTGCGCACAGCGCGCGATCACGGCCCTGCTGGGCGAACTCGCCGCCTCCACCTCCCGCCAGTTCTACTGGTCCGGGACCTCGGACATGGCCGTCATGTCGGTGAAGCACGACGTCAACGTGTGGTGCCGCGACGGCCGTTTCTTCTGGAACGACCTCTTCCAGGGCGGCACCATGTCGCACCCGGCCAGTGACCCGGTCGGCGCCGCGGAGAAGCTCAACCCCGTGGCCCTCCCGCCGGAGCCGTCCTACCGCTCCCAGCCGGTCGCCGCCTGACCGCCGCCGCCCCGCCGCACCCGGCGGGCGCGAGGTGAACCACGACCCCGGTCGCGCCGGGGCGCCATAGAACTTCCACGGCCGACCCACCGCACGGTGGGTCGGCCGTCGTGTGCGCCCGCACCGGTCGGCTCGGCCGTCGGCCCGCCGAACCCGGCCTTCCCGGGACGCCCGCACGGTACAGCGCCCCGAGCCGTCCTCAGGGGGCGATCCACCGGCTCAGAGTTCAACGCACCCCGGTGCCGGGACGGTTCACTCATTCGAGGACTTTCTTCTCTTTCGCCCCACGGGCCCCAGGAGATCGGCGACGATCAACGGCATAAGCGGGCGAGGTACGGGAAACAGCATCAAGGGCGACCTTGGTCCCAAATCGTGCCCTAACGGCGCCGACGACGGACTAAGGTGTCCCCTACCCCTCTCGTCCCGACAGCGTCCTCACCCACCCCTGGACCCCCCCAGAGGACCCATGCGCCCCCTCACCCCCGATGAGCCCGACCGCCTCGGTGGTTTCCGCCTGATCGCCCACCTCGGCTCCGGCGATCTGGGCGCCGTGTACCTGGGCGTCGACCCCGACGGCCGCCCCGCGGCGGTGCGCGCCGTGCGCGAGGAGTTCGCCGCCGACCCCGGGTTCCGCACCGGGTTCGCCCGCGACGCGGCCGGGGCCTCCCGGGTGCGCGGCCGCTTCACCCCTCCCCTGCTGGGCCACGACCTGTCCGCCGCACACCCCTGGGTGGCCACCGGCTTCGTCGCCGGCCCCTGCCTGCGCGACCTCGTCCGCGACGCCGGGCCGCTGCCCGAGTCCTGCCTGCTCATCCTGGCCCGGGGGCTGGCCGAGGCCCTGGAACGACTGCACGGCCAGGGGTGCGTCCACCGCGACCTGTCCCCGGCCCACGTGCTCGTGGACGCCGCCGGGCCGCGGCTGATCGGTCTGGGCATCGGCCGCGCGCTGGCGGACTCCGCCGCGCGCCGGGACGCCCGGCCGCCCGCCTACACAGCGCCCGAATACCTGGCCGGACGCACCGTCCTGCCGGCCGGGGACCTGTTCTCGCTCGGCGCGGTCCTGCTGTTCGCCGCCACCGGACGCACCCCCTTCGGCGCGGGACCGCCCTCCCAGCCCGACGACCAGGCCTCGGTGGTCCGCCGGGTGCTGCGCGAACCCCCGGACCTGTCCGGCCTCCCGGACGCGCTGCGCGGGCTGGTCGACGCCTGCCTGGACAAGCTCCCGGAGAACCGGCCGACGGCGGCGCGGCTACTGGACGAACTGGGCGGGCCGCTGCCCGAGGAACCCCCGGAACCGGACTGGCTGCCGCCCCGGAGCCGCGCGGCGGTCACCCGGGCCGAGGACTCCTACCGCTCCGTGGCGGCCCCGGTCCTGGGGCCGCTGCCCCGACCCGGGTTCGACCCCTTCCCCGCGTCCGTCGCCCCCGGGCCGCGGCGGCGCGGGCGCACCCTGCTGCGGCTGTGCGCCGTGGTCGCGGTCCTGCTGCTGCTCGGGGCGGTCGGCGTGTACACGCTGTCCGGCCCGCGGTACGGGTTCGGGCCCGCCGCGTCGTCCTGCCCGCTGCGCGACGGGGTCGCGGAGAACCTGCCCCCACCCGTGGACCCGCAGGTGGACTTCTCCGCCGACACCCTGGTGGAGCTGTCGTTCTCCCCGGACGGGGCGACCCTGGCCGTGACGACCAACGACGGGGTCACCCTGTGGGACTGGCGGTCCTCGCTGGCCGTGGCGCACCTGCCCAACGACCGCGCGCTGCTGCCGCCCGCCCCGGCGGCGTTCAGCCCGGACGGCTGCCTGGTCGTGCAGGCCTCCCGGCAGGGCGCCCTGGTCACCGACCTGGTCACCGGGCGGAGCCGGTCGGTGGCCGCGGAGACGCAGGTGCTGGCGGCGGCGTTCAGCCCCGACGGCAGGGAGCTGGCGCTGGCCACGGACAGCGACCCCGAGCACCGCTACCTGCACCTGTACGACACCGTGTCCTGGGAGGAGACCGGTTCGCTGTCCGGGTCGGGCGCCCTGGCCGACGTGCGGTACACACGCGACGGGCGGACGGTCGCGGCCGGGGAGTCCGGCGGCGGGGTCGTCGCATGGCGCACCTCAGGGCAGCACCGGATCGGCATGGTGCGGGACCGCAGCGGCGCGGGGGCGGGGGCGTTCGACGTGGTCTCCGGGCGCGAGGGGATGCTGGTGCCCCGGGGCGACCGGGTGCTGCTGGTGGACCCGAGCACGGACCGGGAGGTGCGGGAGTTCGTCCCGGCCGAGGACAACGGCGTCCCCGTCGACGTCGTGTACAGCGCCTCGGCGGACCTGGTCGTGGCCGCCCTGCTGGGCCCGGGGACCGCCGATGCGGGTCTGGCCGTGTGGGACTTCGGGAGCGGCGAGCCGGAGGACACCCAGTGGACGCCGCCCGCGCTGTTCCCCATCGCGATCTCACCGGACGGGTCACGGCTGGCGGGTGTGCGCCAGGAGTCGGGCGAGATCGCCGTGTACGACATGGAGATGACGCTCATGGGCCTGCTGACCGAATGATCACTCCGGGTCCGGGTCCGGCCACGTAGCGGACGGTTCGTCACGGGACCGCTACATGGACGGAGGACCCTCCCACCCCCGTACCCCGGACCCGTGAGGAACGTGTCCGCCGTGCGACCAATGTCCCCCGACGATCCGCAGCGCATCGGGCCCCACCGCCTGCTCGCCCGCCTGGGCGCGGGCGGTACGGGCAGGGTCTACCTGGCCCGCACCCCGGCCGGGCACCTGTCGGCGCTCAAGGTGGTCCGCGAGGACCTGGCCCACGACCTGCTGTTCCGAAAGCGGTTCGCCCGCGAGGTGCGCATCGCGGGTCGGGTGCACGGGCCCGTTCACCCCCGCGGTGGTGGACGCCGACACCTTCGCACCCGGCGATCCGCTCTTCTGGCCGGAGCACGGCGGCCCGGCCCGGACGCCGCCGGAACGCGCCACGGGCCGCGGATTCCGCCCCGCGTACGGCCGGGCGTTATAGCGTGAAAGTCCGCTTTCGCTTTCAGGGGGACGAACGAACATGTCGGAATCCGCCGCGGCGCGCAGTGCCGCACGCCACCCGGCCGTGGCCGCCCTGTCCGGGCTGATCGAACGCACCGGCGGGTCGGCGCGGGTCGAGACCGTGTTCGGGGCGCCGGTCTCCGCCGGGGCGACGACGGTCGTACCGGTGGCCCGGGTGGCGTCGCTGACGCTGATGGGCGGCGGGTCGGGGCGGTTCCTGGCCACCGGGGGCGACGGGGCGGGCGGGCTCGGCGCAGTGCGGGCGCGCCCGGCCGGGTTCCTGGTGCTGGACGCCTCCGGCGCCCGTTACGAGGGGATCCGGCAGCCGGTGACGGCGCTGGTCCTGCCCCTGGCGGTGATCGGCGCGGTGGTGGCCACCCGTATCGTCGGGGTGTCCCTCCGCGAGGCGCGGCGGCGCCGCCGGAACGCCGCCCGTGCCGCCCTCGCCGAGAGCGCCGTCGCGGCGGGTACGGCTGGCGCCGCGGGCGCGGAGAACACCGCGAAGGCGCACGAGGGGGAGGCCGCCGCCCGCGAGGGGTGATCCGGCACGGAAGCACGGCGGACCGGGGCGCGTGCGGGAGCGCTCCCCGGTGTCCGCATGCGGACACCGGTCGCCGCGTGTGACGAACCGGACGGTAACTTAGCCGTGCCCTCCCCCCCTGAACCCGGTACGGCACCACCCGTCCCGACACCGTGAGGACCTTTCTCCCCGTGCACCCCCTCACCCCCGACGATCCCCGCACCGTCGGACCGCACCGGCTGCTGGCCCGCCTCGGCGCCGGGGGCATGGGCCGGGTCTACCTGGCCCGCACCCCGGGCGGCGACCTGGCCGCCGTCAAACTCGTCAAGGACGACCTGGCCCACGACCCCGAGTTCCGGGCCCGGTTCGCCCGCGAGGTCCGCGCCGCACGCCGGGTCCGCGGGCCCTTCACCCCCGCGGTGGCGGACGCCGACACCGACGCCGGGGTGCCGTGGATGGCCACCGAGTACGTGCCCGGCCCCACCCTCAAGGAGGCGGTGCGCGGGCACGGGCCGCTGCCCGCCGAGTCCCTGCCCGTGCTGGTGTCCGGCCTGGCCCGCGCCCTGGAGGCGGTGCACGCTGCGGACCTGATGCACCGCGACCTCAAACCCGGCAACGTGCTGCTGTCGCCCCGCGGGCCGCAGGTGATCGACTTCGGGCTGGCGCGGGCGGTGGAGGGCACGGTGCTGACCCGCACCGGGCAGACCTTCGGCACCCCCGCCTACGCCTCGCCCGAGCAGATCACGGGCCGGGAGACCGCCCCGGCGAGCGACGTGTTCTCGCTGGCCGGGACCGTGCTGTTCGCCGCCTCGGGCGAACCGCCCTTCGGTCCCGCGAGAGGCGCCGCGACCCTGAACCGGATCCTGTCGGGCGAGCCGAACCTGGCGGCGGTCCCCGAGGGCCCGCTGCGCGACCTGCTGGCCCGCTGCCTGGACAAGGACCCCGCGGGACGCCCGGACGTGACCGCGATCCTGACCGCGCTGGCCGACGTCCCGATGCCGCGGGACACGCACGAGTGGCTGCCCGCACCGGTGACCGAGGACGTCCGCCTCCTCCAGGGGCAGCAGGCCGGGGAGCCCGCCGGGCGCGGCCGGTGGCGGCGGCCCGCGCTGGTCGCGGGCGCCGCGGCGGCCGCGCTGGCCCTGGTGGCCGGGGGCGGCTACGCGCTCACCGCCCTGCCGGGCGACGGGGCGTCCGGCACCGCCGGGGAACGGGCCGCCGCAGGGGAGGGGAGCGGCGCCGCGGAAGGGGGCGGGGAGGCTCCCGAGGGCGGCATCCCCAACGGCGCCTTCGCGTCGACCGAGGTGGACCCCGACCTGCGGGCGGCCGACGAGATCACCTTCTCCCCCGACGGGGAGCGGATGTACGCCACCGGGGTCGGGTCCTTCTCCGTGTGGGACTGGCGGGCCGGGGAGACGGTCGGACACCTGGACCCGACCCCCCTGGGCACGGACGTCGCCCCCGGGGGACTGCTCGCCGCCGCGCACGAGGACCGGATCGAGATCCTCGGCGACGACGGCGCCACCTTCATCACCACACTGGTCTCGGACGACCCCGAGGTCACCCGGTACCACATCCCCGCCCTGTCACCCGACGGCGGCACCGCGGCCGCGCTCACCACCCGCAACGACGACTACGAGGACGGCAACGCCGTGACGGTCTGGGACGTCGGGACGGGCGAGGTCGTGCTCGACATCGACCTGGCCGGGTCCCTGCGGCGGATGGAGTACACCGCGGACGGGAGGTACCTGGTCGGCGAGGCGGTCACGCGCATGGACGAGGCGGTCCTGGGCGTGGGGGTCTGGGACACCGACACCGGCGAGTGGGTCCACTACTTCGAGAGTCCGGGCGGCATGACGTTCGGACTGGACCCGGCGGACCCCTCGGTCATGGCGCTGCTGGACGACGGCCGGGTGCGCCTGGTCGACCTGGAGACCGGCGGAACGGTGCGGGAGATGGCCGCGCCGGCTCCCGGGCACCGGCCGGTGGAGTCCCTGGTCTTCTCCCCCGACGGCACGCGGCTCTACGGCGGGGCCGGTTTCGCCGTCGAGCCCGAGCAGGCGTACGGCAGCGTCTGGGACACCGCGACCGGGGAGGCGGTCCGCAACGGCGACGTCCTGCTGCCCGCGCCGCTGGGAGTCCACCCCGGGGGCGAGGTGGTGGCCGCCTACGACGACGCCGCCGGGGCGGTCCTGATCCTCGACGGCGACGACCTCACCATCATCCGCGAGATGTCCTGAAGCGAAGGAACACGACCATGCGCCCCCTCTCCGCGGACGACCCCCGCGAGATCGGCCCCTACCGGCTGTCCGCCCTGCTCGGCGCGGGCGGCATGGGCCGCGTGTACCTCGGCACCGGCCCGGACGGCGGCGTCGCCGCGGTCAAGGCGGTGCGGGCCGAGTACGCCTACGACCCCGGGTTCCGGGGCCGGTTCGCCCGCGAACTGGAGCTGGCCGGGCGGGTGCGCGGCGACTTCACGCCGCGGGTGCTGGCCGCCGACCCCGCCGGAACGCCCCCGTGGATGGCCACCGAGTACGTGGCCGGGCCCACCCTGCACGACCTGGTCCGGGAGACCGGGCCGCTGCCCGAGGCGGCGGTCCGGTTCCTGGCCCGGGGCACCGCCGCCGCCCTGGACCGGGTACACGGGCTCGGGACGGTGCACCGCGACCTCAAACCCGGCAACGTGATGGTCTCCGCCTCCGGTCCCCAGGTGATCGACTTCGGGGTGGCCCGCGCCCTGGAGGACGACGGGGACGAGGAGGTCCTGGTGGCGGGCACCCCCGGGTACATGGCGCCGGAACAGGTCGACGGGGGCGGGGCCACCGCGGCGACCGACGTGTTCGCGCTGGGCGGGGTGCTGGTCTACGCGTTCACCGGAACAGGGCCGTTCGGGGACGGGCACCCGGCGGCGGTGGTCTTCCGCATCTCCCACCAGGAACCGGTGCTCGGCGGCGTGCCCGAAGGGCTGCGCGGACTGGTGGCGGCCTGCCTGGCCAGGGACCCCGCCGACCGCCCCTCGGCGGCCCGGGTGCTGGCGGAGCTGGGCGGCCCGGT